>DASRBO010000137.1:0-29125 GCA_035653595.1 Acidimicrobiales bacterium
GACTTCACCAACGGCTTCCACGACGCAGCCAACGCCGTAGCGACGTCGATATCCACCCGCGCCCTGCGTCCGCTCACCGCCCTCGGCATGGCGGCCGCCCTCAACGTGGTGGGCGCCCTGGTGTCCACCAAGGTGGCGGCCACCGTGGGCAAGGGGATCATCAACTCACCGGCCGGCAGCCATGGCCTGGTGATCGTCTTCTCGGCCCTGATCGGCGGGATCGCCTGGAACCTCATCACCTGGGCCCTCGGGCTTCCCTCCTCGTCGACCCACTCACTGATCGGAGGCCTGACCGGTGCGGCGCTGGGCGCCGGCACCGGCGTCAAATGGCACGGTCTGGTGAGCAAGGTGGTGATACCGATGGCCGCCTCTCCGCTGATCGGATTCGTCCTCGGCTTCGTCCTGATGGTCGGGATCCTGTGGGCTTTCCGGCGGGCCCGCCCGGCCGGGGTCAACCGGGGGTTCCGGGCGGCCCAGACCTTCTCCACGGCGGCGATGTCGTGGAGCCATGGAACCCAGGACGCCCAGAAGACGATGGGGGTGATCACCCTGGCGCTGGTGACCACCGGTCACCTGGTGGGCTTCCGAGTGCCCATATGGGTGATCCTGGCGGCGGCGCTGGCGATGGGCCTGGGCACCCTCGCGGGTGGATGGAGGATCATCCGCACGCTCGGGAGCCGCATCACCGCGCTCGACCCGCCCCGGGGCTTCGCCGCCCAGACCTCGGCGTCGGCTGTGCTGCTGTTCTCGGCCTACGCCTACGCCATGCCCGTGTCGTCCACCCACGTCATCACCTCGACGGTCATGGGGGCAGGCAGCACCAGGAGGCTGCTGGCCGTGCGCTGGGGCGTCGCCCGTGAGGTGGTGCTGGCGTGGATCCTGACTATTCCGGGGGCGGGGGCCACTGCCTGGGTCGTCTACCACCTGGTTCACGCCGCCACCGGGCGCTGAGGGCTCAGGAGCTCTTGACCAGGATCGACTCGATGACGTCGGAGACGTCCTCGATGGTGTTGAGCGAGTTCTCGAGGGCTTGGACGATGTCCTTCCACCGCAGGACGTCGAGGGCCTCGTACTCGCCGCTGAAGAGCCGGGCCATCAGTCGGCGGTAGATGGCGTCGCCCTCCCGTTCCAGTGCCTCGATCCGTTCGAGGCGGTAGCGGGTGCCCGTCTTGGTCTGCAGGCAGCCGATCAGCTCCTCCAGCTCGCCGGCCATGGCCACCAGCACATCGGCCAGCTCCGGGAAGTCGGACAGGGGCCTGTCGACCTGAACCAGCTCGATCAGCTCGGCCACGGCGAAGATGTCGTCGACCACGTCGTCGAGCTCCTCGGTCAGGGCGTGGATGTCCTCGCGGTCGTAGGGGGTGACGAAGCTGGAGTCGAGCCTGCGCAACAGGTCGATGGTGATCTGGTCCCCCCGACGCTCGAAGCGCTTGATGTTCTGGTAGTGGATGTCGACGTCGTCGAACGAGGCAACCATCTTGCGCAGCTCGTCGGCACACTCACGGGCGTTGCCGGCGGCGGCCCTGAACAGGTCGAAGAAGGCGTCGTCGTGGGGGATGATGCGCAGCTGGGTCAGGGAGCGCACGAGCCGCCGCCATCCCTTCGGGGCCCCGGTTGACTCCGACCGTGTCCGGTTGACCAGCAGGGCGGCGGTGGCGATGCGCCGGGGGGCCACCATCGCCTCCACCCGCCGTCCGAGGTTGACGGCGTGGTCACCGAAGCGCTCGTAGAAGCGGGCCAGGAGGGTCAGCTGGGCGGCGAGGCCGGGGTCCATGTGGGAGCCGATTGCCTCTTCCACCAGGGCGGCGGCCAGGTTGTCCAGCTCGTCGTCCGCCTCGGCGAGGGTGAAGCCAGCGTCGCGGGAGCGCTCCTGGTAGCCGTTGGAGGCGGTGCGCCACATGTCGACGGCGGTCTCGCCCATCGACTGGATCAGGCCCCGCGACCTGGGTGTGATTCCCGCTCCGAGGCCATCGAGGGCCCGGCGGGCGACGTGCTCGGCCAGATCGGCGCTGCGCTCCAGCTCGGGGATCATCTGGAGGATCGCCACGAGCTCCTCCAGCTCGGCCGGCCGGCCGGCCACGTCGCCCAGCCGCTCCTTGATGAGGCCGGTCAGGGCGGCGCAGTGCTCGTCCACCTGCCGATCCTCGGCGATTACCGACCTGGCCCGGCCCGCATCCTGGTCGAGGAGGGCGGCGGTGGCCCGCGACATGCTCTCCCGCACCATCGCGAAGCAGACCAGGACGGCGTCGTCGACCTGACGACGGAACTCGGCCCATTCGCGGCTGGGGGGAGGCATGCGTGGTCACCGTACCCCACCTCGTATCCGACAACCGCCATGGCTGGCGCCGTCAGGCGCCGGGCTGTGCCTGGGCCGGAACCCTTGAGGTGCCGGCTACGAGACCAGCCGGCGGACCGCCTCCACCACGTGGTCGGCGTCGATGCCGGCGGACGCCAGCAGCTGCTGCGGCGTGCCCGAGGTGGGCATCTCCCGCACTGCCAGGCGGACGACCGTCAGGCTGAGCCCCTCGCCGGCGAGGGCGTCGACGACGGCGGCGCCCAACCCGCCCTCGGCCCAGTGATCTTCCACCGTGATGATCCTGCCCCCGGTGGCTCGGGCCGCCTCGACCAGGGTGGCGGTGTCGACCGGCTTGAGCGAGTACAGGTCGATCACCCGGGCGGAGATCCCCTCGCCGGCCAGGCGCTCGGCGGCCTCGAGCACCTCGAACAGGGTTATGCCGGCCGCCACCAGTGTCACCGCGTCCGAGCCGGACGAGCGCAGGACCTTTGACCCGCCGATGGCGAAGGTCTCCTCCGGTCCGTAGATCACCGGGGTGTCGGCCCGGGTCGTGCGCAGGTAGGCGATGCCGGGGGCGTCGGCCATGGCCTCGACGAGCTTGGCGGTCTGGTTGCCGTCCGACGGGTAAAGCACGGTCGAGCCGTGCACGGCCCGGAAGGCGGCCAGATCCTCGAGACCCATCTGCGACGGTCCGTCCTGACCGATCGAGACCCCGGCGTGGGAGCCAACCAGGTTGAGTCGGGCCCGGCTGACGGCGGCCATGCGCACGAAGTCGTAGGCCCTGGTGAGGAAGGCGGCGAAGGTGGAGGCGAAGGGGACCCAGCCCCGGACCTGCATGCCCACGGCGGCGGCGACCATCTGCTGCTCGGCGATGTACATCTCGAAGAAGCGCTCGGGGTGGGCGGAGTGGAAGATGTCGGCGTAGGTGGAGTTGCTCACCTCGCCGTCGAGGCAGACCACATCGGAGCGGACGTTGCCGACGGCGGCCAGGGCCTCGCCATATGCCTTCCGGGTGGAGATCTTGCCCCCGAGCTGGTAGCGGGGGAGCTGACCGCCGCCGGTCGGGAACTGGTGGGGCTTGCCGTCGGCCGCCGGCGCCTGTACCCGCACGGCGATGTGGCGCTCGCCCCCCAGCTCGGCGATGGCCTCCTCGGGGTGGTCGAGGGGCTTGCCGTGGGCGTTCTCCTGGTTGTCCACCGCCTTGACCCCCTTGCCCTTGTGGGTGCGGGCCACGATGACGGTGGGGCGGCCCTCGGTGGCCACCGCCTGGCGGTAGGCGGCGTCGACGGCAGCGACGTCGTGGCCGTCGATCTCGATGGCGTTCCAGCCCTGGGCCTCGGCCCGGCGGGAGTAGGAGGACAGCTCCCACCCGTGCATGGTGGGGCCCCGCTGGCCCAGGCGGTTGACGTCCACGATGACGGTCAGGTTGTCGAGGTTCTCGAAGCCGGCGTGCTCGAAGGCCTCCCAGATGGAACCCTCGGCCATCTCGCTGTCGCCGCAGAGCACCCAGACGCGGTAGTCGAGGCGGTCGAGGCGCTTGCCGGCCAGGGCCACCCCGACCCCGACGGGCAGGCCGAAGCCGAGCGAGCCGGTGGCCACGTCGACCCAGGGCAGGATCGGGGTGGGATGGCCCTCGATGGGGCTGCCGAACTTGCGGAAGCTGAGCAGCTCCTCGTCGCTGATGGCCCCGGCCGCCTTGTACATGGAGTACAGCAGCGGCGAGGCGTGACCCTTGGAGAAGATCAGGTGGTCGTTGGCCGGGTTGGCCGGGTCGTCGAAGTCGTAGCGGAGGTGGCCCGCCAGCAGCACGGCCATCAGCTCGGCCGCCGACATGGATGAGGTGGGATGGCCGGAGCCGGCGGCGGCGCTGGCCCGGATGGAGTCGACCCGCAGCTGCTGGGCCAGCTCGTGCCAGACATCGTGGTCGGCGGTGGTCGGCTGGCGCTCGCTCAAGGTGGCCTCCGGTCGCATCCTGCGGTTGTTCCCTGCCCGGCCCTCCCTATCACGTTATGGTCCCGGCCGTGGACATAGAGGAGTTCTACGCCGCCGACGAGAGACGCCGGTCCTCCGAGGAGTTCGAGTACGGGCAGGACTGGCACGACGCCGCCGGGGTCCGCTACGAGCTGTCCTGGGTGGTCGACACGGGCGAGCTGTACGTCATGCGCGAGCCCAGCGAGCAGCTGGTGGACTTCTTCGACGGCGTGTTCACCATGCCGATGCCCACCAGCTCGGTGACGGTCGGGCTCCTCGGGGTGGTGCCGGACCGTCGGCAGCTCGACGAGGCGCTGGCCGGCTGGCAGGAGGAGATGAGCAAGCCCGACTCGGTCTCCTGGCTGATCGAGCGGCTGCACCAGAGCGGGGTGAGGCCGAAGCGCAACCCGGCCGGCTGAGCGCCGGCTCAGACCGGCCGGCTCAGACCCGCCGGCGGTGCTGCAGGTAACGGAAGGCCGCCAGTCCGGGCAGGATCGGGAGCCAGAAGGTCAACAGCCGGAACGACAGGACGGAGGCCACCGCCGGCTCGGAGTGGATGCCGATGCTGGTGAGGCCGGCCACCAGGGCCGCCTCGACCGCCCCCAGATTGCCCGGGGTGGGCGCCGGCGAGGCGATGGCGGCGCCACCGACGTAAACGGCCATCACCGACACCACCGAGAAGTGGCTGTCGAAGGCGGCCAGGGTGGCGGCGAGGGCAGCGGCATTGCCCAGGGTCACCCCGGCCGAGCCGCCGAAGAGGGCCAGGGCCCGGGCGGGCTGGCGCAGCACCCCGAACAGGTCGCGCCCCACCCGGATGGTCGGCTTGAGCACCCGCCGCCGCCCCAGCGGCGAGCCGAGGAAGGCGCCGGTGCCGACCAGCACCCCGACGACCGCCGCCAGGACCGGCCAGCCGGTCGGGAGGGGGACCTTGCCGATCACCCCGCTGGCGCCGATGACCGCCACCGATATGAAGAACAGGCTGGCGTGGACGACCACGCCGGCGGACTGGTTGACGGCGATTGAGCCGATGGCCTCGCTGCGGGGGGTGGAGATGCCCTGCAGGTAGATCATGTTGAGGCCCATGCCCCCGACCCCCCCGGGGGTCAGCCGGCTGGTGAAGGCGGAGGCCAGCTGGACCAGGGTGGTGCGCCAGAACGGGAGCGGCCGCTTCACCGCGCCGATGTAGGAGGCGGTGGCCATGGGGAAGGTGATGGCGCCGGCCACGAAGGCGGCCACCAGCCACCAGTAGTCGGCGTGGCGGACGGCGTCGAGCAGCCTCGGCACGGTGCCGATCTGGGGCAGCAGCAGGTAGACGGCGCCACCCCCGACGGCCAGGGCCAGGACGGTGCTGGCCCGGATGCGGGGCCGGAAGGAGGGCCGGGGTTCGCCCACAGTCTTGGCCACCTCGGTGGACAGGTCGGCGAGCAGCGAGCGCTGTCCGCCGAGCTGGGCCCGGATGCGCGCCGGCAGGGCCAGGGGCTGGAGGTAGGTGAGGGCGGAGCGCAGGCGGGCGTCGGGGAGGCTGCGGCGGGCCGACTGGACCGCCCGTGGGATGCCCACGACCGAGGCGAGGGAGACCAGGGTCTCGGCCAGGTCCTGGGCCAGGGGTCCGTCGGCCGCCCCCGCCCGGGCGAAGGCGAAGTCGAGGATCCACGGCTCGCCCTTGGCGTCGATGAGGACGTTGTCGGCGCGCAGGTCGTGGTGGGCGATGCGGGCCTCGCCCAGTTGGCTGACCTGGCGCCAGATCTCGTCCAGCATGGCGTCGTGGCAGTCGCCGGCGTGGAGTTGGGAGAGGCGGTGACCCTCCACCTTCTGGCGGACGATCAGGGCCGGGCCGTGACCCAGGTCACCGGCCATCATCACCGGCGGCGTGCGCACCCCGGCCCGGTCGGCCAGCAGGGTCACGAACGCCTCGTGGTCGACCTCGTGGCCGGGGGAGGAGAGGCCGGGCTCGTCGTCGACCTCCAGGGAGGCCAGCAGGCGCCGCAGGCGGTATGACCAGCCGGCCCGGCGCTGGCCCCGCCTGACCACCTCCACCGCCAGACAGCAGCCCGACCTGGTCTGGGCCTCGAAGTGCATGGGCCCGAACGGGCGGCTGCGCAGCTCGACCACCTTGAGCGGCTCCATGCCGGCGACGTGGAGAGCCTGCTCCACCACCCTGGTCGAGGTGGCCCGGCCGGGGGCCCCGGCAGCGAAGTGGGTCGCCGTCCCCACCCACCAGCCGATGAAGGCGCCGGTGACGATGTTGAGGGCCAGCTGCTGGCCGGTGAAGTCAAGGGACAGGGCCACCAGGGCGATCAGCGGCAGGATCAGCGGACGAAGGGTCCGGGGCAGGTAGGGGGTGGCCACGGTGGCCATGGCCGCCGCCACCGCCATGTGGTCGGACGGGAAGACCGAGTGCACGACCAGCTGGTGGTTGGTCCCCGGCACCAGCCGGCCGGTGGCCACGTCCCGCATCGGGGCGAAGACCCGTAGCAGGTGGCCGGCCGCCCACCCGCCGGTGCCGGCCAGCACCAGCTTGGTCCCCGCCCGCAGCCGGCGGAGGAACAGGGCGACCCCGGCCACCACGGCGATGGCGGCCACCGAGCCGGCGTCGGACAGGTAGCGGGAGACCGGGGCCAGGCCCGCCGGCAGGCGCGATATGTCGCGGTAGATGGCGGCCTCGAGGGGGTCCACCCCGTGGCGGTTGGCGCTGAGGAAGCCGACCGCCACCACGGCCGTGGCCAGGGCCAGGCGCGCCAGGTCGCGGGGGTGGCGGCCGAGGGCCTCCTGGGCCGCCCGGACCGCCCGGCTCACCCGGGGCGGCTCGGCGGTCTCCGTTTCGGGCGGAGTGGGTCCGGCGGCCACGGTGGGATCCTTGCCCCTCGGCGCCGGCGCGGATTGCACGGCGCTCAGCGCCGCCGGCGCTCTTCCATCCGGCGCTGGATGATCTGGCGCCGCTTCTGCAGGTCGCGGTAGGTCAGGGACTCGACATCCTCGGTCAGCCCGAAGGACGCCTTCATGCCGGAAAGGTCCATGGGAACAGAGCGGGGATCGATGCCGACGTCGGCGGCGATCCGCTCGCCGTGGCGGGTGGCGAAGTAGGTGGCGATCTGGGCGATCTCCTCGAAGATGTTGACGTCGGGGGCCAGGGTGGCCAGGGCGTTGTCGAGGAAGAGCATGTCCTTGACGAAGAGCATCAGCTCCTTGGGCATGCGGGCGCCGTAGCTGAGAAGCGCCTTGGTCAGCTCGCGGATTTCGGCGGTCAGCTCGTCGGCCGTCATCAGCGTGGGGTCCTTGGGCGGCCGGTCGAGGCCGAGGTCGCGGATGACGGCGTCGAGGTCGCAGTCGGACGGGAGGGCCCCCAGGTCGCGCAGCGCCTCCATCTGGGCGTGCACGTCGTTGGTGGTGCCTCCCATGAGCAGCCGCAGGAAGGCCAGCCGCCGGCGCTCGTCGAGGCGGCCGGTTATGCCGTAGTCCAGCAGGGCCACCCGGCCGCCCTCCTGCACGAACAGGTTGCCCCCGTGGAGATCCCCGTGGAAGACACCGAAGATCATGGCCCCCTCGAGGAAGGCGACCATGCCCGCCCGCACCACCGCCGAGGTGTCGATGCCGGCCGCCTTCATGCCGGCGACGTCGTCGAAGGCGAAGCCGTCGAGGCGCTCCATGACCAGGACCCGGCGGGTGACCAGCTCGGGGTGGGGGCGGGGCACCACCAGCGAGCGTTGCTGGGTCTCGGCCAGGATGCGGGCCACGTCGAGCATGTTGGCCGCCTCGAGGCGGAAGTCGAGCTCCTCGACGATCGTCTCGGCGAACAGCTCCACCAGGGCGGGGGGATTGGCCAGGGCGGTGACCGGGATGCGCCCGACCAGGGCCGGGGCGATCCAGCTCATGGCGGCCAGATCCATCCTCACCAGCGACGCCACCGTGGGGCGCTGAACCTTGACCACGACCTCGCGCCCGCCTCCGACGGCGATCTCCGGGCGCAGGCGGGCGGTGTGGACCTGGGCGATGGATGCCGCCGCCAGAGGGGTGGTGGCGAAGTCGGTGAACACCGACTCGAGCGGGCGCCCCAGGTCCTCCTCGATGATCTGGCGCACGGCCTGGTAGGGCTCGGCCGGCACCCGGTCGCGCAGGAGCTTGAACTCGCCGACCAGCTCCTCGGGGAAGATGCCCTCGCCCGAGGACAGGATCTGGCCCAGCTTGATGTAGGTGGGGCCCAGCCGCTCGAAGGCCCGTCGCAGCCGGCGCGACACGCCCCGGCGGGACTCGGGCTGGGGCCGCCGGCGCTCGACCAGGTACCAGCTGCCGATGGCCTGGCCGAGCAGGGCCCCCACCCTGACCACCCTGGCCCCAGGCGGCAGCAGCCGGCGCCGGGTGAGCCGGGGGACCTCGGCGTGGGTGCGGGCCCGGAGGGAGTCGATGCCCCGGTGCCAGACCAGGGCGTCGAGGTCCACCGTCCAGGGCGGATCCTCACTGAAGGCGCCGATGCCCAGGTCGGCGGGCGCCATGGGTGAGGGGGTGGCCGTCACGTAAGGGACGGTATCGCGCCGGGCCCGGGCGCCCGCCAGGTGGGGGGCCGCCGGGTCAGGCGGGGGCGGCGCGCTCCGGCGCTCGGACCAGGCCCGCAGGTAACCGGGCACGGCCAGCCCATCGTCGGAGGGCGCCTGCCGGTCGGGGACGGGCACGCCGGCCACCAGCCGGAGGGGGAGCTGCCCGGCCCAGTGGCCCATGCCGATGTCGGCGTCGTCCTCCACCGGGCCCCCCACCCTGACCTTGGCCGAGGCCTCGTCCACCGGAAGCCGCAGGACCAGGGTCGAGCGCAGCTCGCTCTCCGAGGGCGGCCGGGTGTCGTGGGACCTACCGGGGGCCATGTGCTCGACGATGGCGGTCATGGCCGACCGCTTCTGCCCGGCGTCCTCGACGGCCGTGGCGGTGCCGAAGACCATCACCGAGCGGTAGTTCATGGAGTGGTGGAAGGCGGACCGGGCGAGGACCAGGCCGTCCAGGATCGTCACGGTCACGCACGCCTCGACACCGGACGCCAGGCTGCGCAGCCCGAAGTTGGCGTTGGCGCCGTGGAGGTAGAGGTCGTCGTCGACCCGGGCATAGGTGGTGGGGAAGACCCACGGGCGGCCCTCGACGGCGAAGCCGACGTGACAGATGAGGCCGGCGTCGAGGATCGACCGCACGGTCCGGCGGTCGAAGCTGCCCCGGTCGGGGCGGCGGCGCAGACGGGTCCGCTGGGTCTGGGTCAGATCGGCCACCCGCCCATGATGACGAGCCTCGGCGCCGGCGGCGGGGGATTTGGAAGTGGCCCGCCGGCTACCGGTCGCCCCGGCGCCACCAGCCGCTACCGTCCGGTCCCATGAGCAAGCTCAGCCCCGGCGACCGGGCCCCCGACTTCAAGCTGCTCGACCAGGAGGGCAAGCCGTTCCGGCTGGCGGAGTCCCTGAAGGCCGGCAAGAGCGCCCACCTCGTCTACTTCTATCCCAAGGCGGACACCCCGGGTTGCACCGCCCAGGCGTGCGGGTTGCGCGACGTCAGCGGCGACATCGGCGACGCCGTGGTCGTCGGCATCAGTCCCGACGCCCCCGACAGGCAGAAGATTTTCGACCACAAGTACGGCCTGGGCTTTCCCCTCCTGTCGGACCAGGACCACGCCGTCGCCGAGGCGTACGGGGTGTGGGGGGAGCGCAGCCTCTACGGGCGCAAGTTCATGGGGATCGTCCGCTCCGCCTTCCTGATCGACGGGAAGGGGAAGGTGGCGGAGGCCTGGTACAAGATCTCGCCCAAGGACACGCCGGCCCGGCTGGTGAAGTGGGTTCGGGAGCATTGATCCGGCCCGACGAGGTCCTTCCCCATCGCCCCCCCTTCCTGCTCCTGAGCGAGATCGTCGAGGTCGAGCCGGGCAAGGCGGCCAGAGGCCGGTGGCGCCTGAGCGGCGACGAGGACTTCTTCGCCGGTCACTTCCCCGGTCGACCGGTGCTGCCCGGGGTTCTCATGGTCGAGTCAATCGCCCAACTCGGGGCCGTGGCCGTGCTCATGGACCCGCGCTACGCCGGCAAGCTCCCGCTCTTCGGAGGCATCGACTCGGCCCGCTTCCGCCGCCAGGTCGGGCCCGGCGACGTGCTGGACCTGGAGGTCGAGATGGGCCGGCTGTCGGCCCGGGCCGGCCGGGGCTCGGGCCGGGCCTCGGTCGGCGGCCAGACGGCCTGTGAGGCCGACCTCCTCTTCGTCATCGCCGACGCCTAGACCCCGGTGCGGCGGCACCGGGACGCTCGTGAACCGGTGCGCCGGTCCGGGCGGCAGATCCGTGTCGGTCCGGGGTTGTCGGGCTCTCCTACAGGGGCCGCATCACCAGGCAGCCGTTGTGACCGCCGAAGCCGAAGGAGTTGGAGAGGGCCGGTCCGGGCTCCCAGGAGCGGGGCTGGCCGTGCACCACGTCGAGGCTGATGGCCGGATCGGGGTGCTCGTATCCCGAGGTCGGGGGGATCAGGGCCTTCTCGATCGACAGGGCCAGGGCGGCGGCCTCCAGGGCGCCGGCCGCCCCCAGGGCGTGGCCGGTCACCCCCTTGGTCGAGGTCACCGGAGGGCCCGGTGTCCCGAAGACCTTCAGGATGGCCTCCGCCTCGGCGGCGTCGTTGAGCGGTGTCGAGGTGCCGTGGGCGTTGATGTGCCTGACCTCGGACGGGCTGATGCCGGCGTCGGCCAGGGCCAGCTCCATGCAGGTGGCGGCGCCGGCACCGCCGGGGGCGGGGGCGGTGATGTGGTGGGCGTCGGCGTTGCTGGCCGACCCGGCCAGCTCGGCGTAGATGTGGGCGCCCCGGGCCAGGGCCCGCTCCAGCTCCTCGAGCACCAGTACGGCCGAACCCTCGGCAATGACGAAGCCGTCCCGCTCGGCGTCGAACGGCCTCGAGATGCCGCTGGTCGACAGGGCGGTCATGTTGCCGAAGCCGGCCACCGCCACCGGGGTGATCGACGCCTCGCTTCCTCCGGCGATCATCAGATCGCAGCGGCCGGTGGCCACCAGGCGGCCGGCGTTGCCCACCGAGTGGGTGCCGGCGGCGCAGGCCGTCACCGTCGTCTCGCACGGGCCCTTGTAGCCCCGCCGCATGGACACGGTGGCGGCGCCGGCATTGGCCATCATCATCGGGACCAGGAAGGGCGAGACCCGGCGAGCGCCCTTCTCGTGGTGCACGAGGATCTGCTCCTCGAGGGTGTTGAGCCCGCCCACCCCGGTGCCGATGATGACCCCGGCCCGGTCGGGGTCGACCTCGGGGCTGCCTGCGTCCTCCAGGGCCATTTCGGCGGCGGCCACGGCGAACTGGGCGAACCGGTCCACCCGGCGCACCTCCTTGGGCCCGAACCACTGCTCGGCGTCGAAGCCCTGCACCCGGCGCTCGCCCACCGGTCCGGGTCGGCACAGGCCGTCCCAGAACGCCTCCTTGCCGATCCCGCACGACGCCACGACGCCGATGCCGGTGACGACGACCCGGCGGCCGTCGGCCCCGGTGGCGTTGGGGCCGTAGGTGGTCTTCATTCGACCTTGGACATGACCAGGTCGAAGGCCTGGCCTACGGTCTCGACGCCCTCGAGCTCGGACTCGTCGACGGTTATGTCGAACTGCTCCTCGAGCGCCATCACCAGCTCGACCAGGTCGAGGCTGTCGGCGTCGAGGTCGTCCCCGAAGCGAGCTTCGGGCACCACCTGATCGGCCTGCACCTGAAGCACCTCGACGGCCGAGGCCCTGAACTTCTCGAACGCGGCATCGCGGTCCAACCGACTGCTCCTTTTTCTTGGTGACCCTGTTCTAGCGACTCATGGCTCCGGTGACCCACGGTCCGGATGACCGAGGGTCCCTTAGCCCACAGCTCTAGTGACCCATGGCGAGGCCGCCGTCGACGGCGAGGACGGCCCCGGTGATGTAGGACGCCTCCGGCGCGGCCAGAAAGGCTACGGCGGCGGCGACCTCGGCGGGATCAGCCACCCGCCCGAGGGGGACGCGGGACGTGATTTCGGCCATCTGCTTCTCGCCCAGCGCCGCCAGCATGTCGGTCTCCACCGCCCCTGGGGCCACCACGTTGACCAGGACCTGGCGGCTGGCGAGCTCGCGGGCCACGGACCGGGCGAACCCGATGACGCCGGCCTTGGCGGCGGCGTAGTTGGCCTGCCCGGCCTGGCCGGCGAGGCCGGAAACCGAGGAGACCACCACGATCCGGCCCCGGTGGGCCCGCACCATCGGCCCGATCGCCCTGCGCACCACCCGGTAGGTGCCGGTCAGGTTGGTGTCGATGACCTCGTCCCAGGCCTCCTCGCCCATGCGCAGGAGGAGCTGGTCGCGGGTGACGCCGGCGTTGGCCACCAGGACCTCCACCGGCCCCCAGCGCTCCTCGACCGCCTTGAACGTGGTCTCGATCTGCTCGGGGGAGCGGATGTCGCAGGCGATGTTCCAGAGGCGGTCGTCCTCCGACGGCTCGGATGGACCGTCCACCGTGCGACCGGTGGCGACCACCCGGTCACCCCCGTCGACGAACCGCTCGGCGCAGGCGCGGCCGATGCCCCGGGTGCCACCGGTCACCATGACAACGCGGTTGGACCAGGGCTCGGACGCCTCGCTGCGGCTCATGGGGCTGCCGGCCCCCGGGCGCCCCGGGCGGTCACGGGTTCCACCGGACGACGGCGCTGGCCCTGGTCATGCCGGCGCCGAAGCCCGACAGGAGCACCAGGTCGCCGGTGGACAGGCGTCCGGAGTCGGCCGCCTCGGCCAGGGCCAGGGGGATCGACGCCGACGAGGTGTTGCCGGTCCGGTCCAGGACCACGGCGGTGTGGTCGAGGTCGATGCCGATGCGCTGGTTGACGGCCTCGATGATCCGGAGATTGGCCTGATGGGGCACGAAGAGCTTGATCTGGTCGGAGGTGACCCCGGCCCGCTCCATGGCCAGAGTGGCCGACTCCACCGTCAGGCGCACGGCCCGCCGGAAGACCTCGCGGCCCTCCATGGTGATGAAACCGCCCGTGTCGCAGTAGAGGATGGGCCGGGCCGAACCGTCCACGCCGAGCTCCCAGCCGAGCAGGTCGCCCGGTCCGTCCACCGCCTTGATCACGACGCCGGCGGCGCCGTCGGCGAACAGCACGGCGGTGCTGCGGTCCTCGTGGTCGGTGATGCGGGACAGGGTCTCCGACCCGATCAGCAGGATCGTCTGGATGTGCCCGCCGCTTAGTCCGGCCGCCGCCACCAGGGAGTAGACGAAGCCGGCGCAGGCGGCGTTGAGGTCGAAGCCGCCGCAGCGCAGGCCGAGCTCGTAGGACACGTGGGCCGAGGTGGCCGGCACCGCCTGGTCGGGGGTGGTGGTGGCCAGAACGAGGAGGTCGACGTCGGCCGGGGTGAGGCCGGCCTTGGCCAGGGCGGCGCGCCCGGCGGCGATGGCCAGCCCGGCCGTGGTCCCACCCTGGCGACGCTCGCGGATGCCCGTCCGCTCGGTGATCCAAGCGTCGCTGGTGTCGAGGCGGGCCTCGAAGTCGGCGTTGGTTATGACCTTGTCCGGCAGGGCCCCGCCCCAGCCCACGATGCGGATGCCCATCAGAGTCCTGGTCCTTCCGTTGCTCGCAGCCAGGCCACCGGCTGGCCTTCGGTCACCCTTTCGCCCGACACGGCCAGCAGGCCCATCACCTCGCCGGCGAACGGGCTGCGGACCTCGGTGTCGTTCACCGTGCCCACCAGGTCCCCGACCACGATCGCCGCGCCACCGCCGGACAGGGCGGGTTCGAACACGCCCGTCATCGGGCTGACGACCACCCGTTCCGACACGTAGAGGTGCTCGCCCTGGTGGGCGGCGTGGTAGGCCTGCAGCGGGCTGTCGGCGGCCAGGCTCTCGACCAGGGAATCCAGGTCGTCTGGGGTCGCCACCGACACCGCCCGGGCGTCGGGGGCGATCCGCTTGGCCAGGGCGGTAAGGACCCCGCCGGGGCCGATCTCGACGAAGGAAGCCACCGCCTTGGGGTTCCCCCCGGCCGTGGCCGAGGCGGCCAGGGCGTCGATGGTCTGGCGCCAGCGCACCGGGCTGCACAGCTGGGCCGAAAGCAGGCCGGCCCACTCCGTCTCCTCCGGGTGGACCCGGGCGTCGACGTTGGCCGTCACCGGCACCTCCAGCGGGTGGAACGTGACCTCGGAGAGGGCCTTGCGGAGGTGGGCCCGGGCGGGAGCCATGAAGGGCGTGTGGAACGCCCCACCGACCTGGAGCGGCATGACCCGCCTGGCCCCCAGCTCCTTGGCGAGCGCTCCGGCGGACTCGACGGCCTCGTGGGACCCGGCGATCACCACCTGGCCGGGCGCGTTGTAGTTGGCCACCCAGGCCTCGGCCTCGGCCCGCTGACAGGCGGCCTCGACCCCGTCGTCGTCCAGCCCCAGGATGGCCGCCATGGTGCCCGGGTTCTCCTCGGCGGCGGCCTGCATGGCTTCGCCCCGCTCGGTGACCAGCCGGACGCCGTCCTCGAAGGCGACCGCCCCGCTGGCCACCAGGGCCGAGTACTCGCCCAGGGAGTGCCCGGCGCAGGCCAGCGGGACGAGGCCCAGGCGCTCGATGGCGTCCAGGACGACCAGGCTGAGGGTGAAGGTCGCCAGCTGCGAGTTGCGGGTGTGGGTCAGCTCGTCCTTGTCGGCGTCGAGGAGCAGCTGGCCGACGTCGCGCCCGGCCGCCTCCGACGCGTCGGCCACCAGCTCCCAGGAGGGATGGTCCACCCAGTCGCGGCCCATGCCCGGGCGCTGCGACCCCTGACCGGGGAAGGTGAAGATGAGCAATGGTCCTCCGGGTCCCGCTCGGTCTGGCTGTGGCTCTGGTCCCTCGGGACGGCGTGGTCCTGGCCGTCCCCGCCCGAGGCTAGTGGCCCAGCCTCGCCCCGGTCCCCTTGGTGGGAGGCGGCGGCGGGCCCGACAGTGAGGCCACGGTGGGGGACGCGCCCCCCACCCCGGCGGCGCCAGCTAGAGGCTGCTCTATCTTGTGACCGGTCGGTGAACCTTCGCCCGGGTGACGTAACAGGCAGCCGTGATGGACTCAAAATCCATTGTCCGAAAGGGCGTGCGGGTTCGAATCCCGCCCCGGGCACCCCTCGCCCTGCGGGAATGACCGGATGAGGGTCGTTGTCGTCGGCGCCGGCATCGGCGGGCTGGCTGTGGCGATCGGCCTGCAGCGGGCCGGCAACGACGTTGTCGTGCTCGAGGAGGCATCCGCCCTGCGCTCTTCCGGAGCGGCGGTGTCGATCTGGTTCAACGGAGCCGCCGCCTTGTCGATGCTGGAAGTAGGCCTCTCTGGGCATGGGCGCCGTATCGACCGGCTGCGCATGCTCCGGCCCGACGGCGCCGTCTGGTCGGAGATCGACGCCGCTCGGCTGGCATCGCGCTTCGGTGTCGAGGCCCGCACGATCGCCAGGCGGGACCTGATCGAGCTCCTCGCCGGGCGGCTCGACCCACAGACCGTCAGGTTCGCCGCCTCGGTCCGCTCGGTGCGGCCGGGCCAGGACCAGGCCACGGTCGAGCTTGACGGCGGCGAGACGATCGGTGCCGACCTCGTCGTCGGCGCCGACGGGCAGAGGTCGCGCGTCAGACCAGCGGTGACGTCCCTGCCTGGCCCCCGGCCCACCGGCTGGGCCTCGTGGCAGGGCCTCACCCCCGTCGAACTGGCCGTCACCGGAGGGACCGACTCGCTGTACGCGGTCGGGCCGGAGGCGGCGGTGGGGCTGATGCCGGCCGGCGAGGGCCTCCTGCAGTGGTGGTTCGATGTGCGCTGGCCGACCGAGGCGGAGCCGGCATCGGTCCTCGGCTGGCTGCGGGCCTGCTTCAGCTCCTGGGGATCGCCCGTCGCCGATCTGCTGGCCTCCATATCCGAGGAGGACCTCGAGCTGTTCCCCCATGTGACCTCCTCGGTACCGGTCCTGCTCCACCGGGGGCGGGTCGTGCTGATAGGCGACGCCGCCCATGCCATGCCTCCGGCCCTGGCCCAGGGGGCGAACCAGACCCTCGACGACGCCCGGGTGCTCGCAGAGGCGCTGGCGCACCGGCGGGTCGATGCGGCTCTGGCCGAGTACCAGCGCCGGCGCCGCCGGCGAGCGGCGGCGGTCGTCCGGGTGGCGTCGCTGCCGTGGTTCGAGTGGTACGGCGCCGCCGCCCGGATGGGTCGCCACTGGCGGCCGCCGGTGAGGGTGACCACCGCGCTCTACGGCGCCGCCATAGGGGCCGCCAGCTCGAGACTGGGGCCCGGGCGCAGCCGCCAGCCGGGGCCGGGTCACGTCTCGCTGGGATAGCCGGGTGGCCGCCCGAAGGGCCACTGCGCTCGGGTCACCTGGGTAACCTGGTCCGGCAGCACCGGGGGAGGCCGCCCGGGGGCCGATGCCGGCCCGATGGACCGGCCCGGGCAGCCGAGGCGCACAGCACTGGGGGAGGAGCCGTCATGGCCATAGATACCGGGGTAGAGAAGAGCGAGGCACCGTCATATCGCCGGATCGCGGTTGACCCGCTGACCCCCACCATCGGCGCCGAGGTGTCCGGTGTCGACCTCGGGTCGCTGGACGACGGGACCTGGGAGGAGCTGAAGGCGGCCTTCGCCCGCCATCTGGTGCTCTTCTTCCGCGACCAGGACCTGTCCCCCGAGGCCCAGAAGGCGCTGGGCTCGCGCTTCGGGCCCCTGCATGTGCACCCGGCCGCCCCGACCCTGCCTGGGCACCCCGAGGTGATGATCATCCACGCCGACGAGCGGTCCAAGCTGGTGGCGGGCAACGGCTGGCACACCGACGTCAGCTGTGACGAGCAACCGCCGATGGTGACCATCCTGCGCATGGAGACCGTTCCGCCGGCCGGGGGCGACACCCTGTTCTCCTCCATGTACGCCGCCTACGACGCCCTGTCGGAGCCGATGAAGGCGTTCCTCGACCCGCTGGAGGCTATGCACGAGTCGACCCACGTCTACGGCGGCCGCTACGGCTCGGCCGAGGCCAATTCGCGGGATGGGAAGTTCCCGAGCTCGTCGCATCCGGTGGTCCGCACCCACCCGGTGACTGGCCGCAAGGCCCTGTATGTGAACCGGGCCTTCACCACCCGCATCCGGGGTCTCCGGCCCTCGGAGAGCCGGGCGGTGCTCGACTTCCTGTTCGCCCACCAGGAGAACCCGCACTACCAGTGCCGGTTCCGGTGGGCGCCCAGCTCCGTCGCCATCTGGGACAACCGCTGCGCCCAGCACCTCGCCGTATGGGACTACTACCCCTCGGTCCGCCACGGCCTGAGGGTGAGCGTGGTGGGGGAGCGGCCGGCCTGACGCCTCCCCGTCGTCAGGCCCGCAGGTACGCCAGCACCACCAGCACGCCCATGATCACCGACATGAGGGCTGTCAGGCCGACCGCCGGCCAGAACCAGTCGACGGCCTGCCTGGTGAGGGTGCGGATCTCGCCTTCGGGGATGTAGCCGCAGAGGGGGCAGCGGCCGTCGCTGTAGTAGGGGCGGAAGCCCCAGTCGTCGACCGGGCAGTGCACGACGAGGTTGGCCTGGGGGTCCGGTGCCAGTCCGGAGGACGCAACCACCGACCTGAGCCTCTCGAGCCAGGCCGAGCGGGGGTCGGCGTCGGAGCGGTCCTCGGCGGGGGCGGCCACGGCTAGGTCGGCTCCGACGGGGCCGAGCGCCACCACCACAGGGCGCTGATGGTGCCGATCAGGGCGAACTGCCAGCAGAAGTACAGCAACAGGAGCCAGAGTGGCTTGCGGGCCACCACCCGGAGGAACGACGGGGTCGGCGCCGAGCTGGTGGCGGCGGGCGGTGCCGACGAGCTGGTGCCGGGCACGACGTAGGAGGTGACCGAGCCGCTCGAGCTCACCGTGGGCGCCGCCGCCGGGGTGGGCGCCGCCGCCGGGGTGCCGGACCCGCCGGTCGTGGCGGCGACCGTGCCTGGCGGGGTCCCCGGGGCGGCCAGCGAGTCGGCGAACACCTCGCCGAGGACGTGACGGATCTGCTGCTGGGGCACTCCGGGCAGCGTCGAGGGCTGGTTGATGTCGACCTCCATGCCCTCGGCGTCGACGGTCTCCTGGTTCGGGGTCTTGGTCACCGCCGGAGCCACCGTGTGCACCGACACCCCCGCCGCCGCCAAGGCCGAGTTGAGGGCGGCATCGGCGCTCTGGAGGTCCTGACCTATGCCGGGGACCTTCTGGTTGGCCACGCTGACGCCGTTCTGGCCGACCACCACGGGTACGCCGTCAACGCTGACGTTGCCGGCGTCGATGACGATGGTGGCGGTCGGGGTGCCGTCGTTCGGCATCTCCACCCGCACATGCACGTTGTGGATGACGAGGGCGCCGCCTCCGTAGCTGGCTCGCTGCACCCGGCCGTCGCCCAACTCGGTGAGGACCCCGGCCGTGGGGTTGAAACTCACCTGGGCCAGCGAGGTGTCCCCGTCGCTGCCGTCGGGGGTGGCCGCCTGGCGGGCGGGCGGGAAGCGGGCGGCGTCGTCGGCGGTGAGGAACTCGTGCCGCCACGAGTCGAGGGAGCGGAACAGCGACGACCACCGGGTGGACTGCTGCCTGGCCGGCACCTCGCCCCCGGCGGTGGCCGAGGCGGCCGCGGCGTTGGCCTGGGCGGTGGCGGTGGCGTAAGGGCCCGAGGGCGAGCCGACGGAGGCCTGGGGTCCGCCCGGGGGGTAGCGCACGTCGGCGTACTGGGGCTGGGTCACCGACGCCTGGGAGGCGCCGGTCTGGCCCACCGGGCCGGTGTCGGCGGGGCTCGCCGTGCCCTCGGCGAATGGGGAGGAGTCCACATGGGCGTGGGAGAGGGGGTAGTAGTTGTCGACCGCCCCGGTGCGGAAGTTGGGGAAGGCGTTGGACGCCCCGAGCTCGTGGTCGGCGGCGGCGTTGACGGTGCCGTTGATGACGGCGAACTGCGGGTCCCCCCGGGCCGGGCCCGATGCGAGCCCGACGATGGCGGCGCCGCTCAGGACCACTCCGGTGCCGGTGGCCAGCAGCCGCTGGCGCCGCTGGGGACGAGGGCGGTCAGCCATCGGTGCTCCGACGCCTGGTGCGCGACCGGGCCGGGCCGGTCCGTTGCGGCGCCTTGGCCGCCCGGGCGGGTGCGGGGCGGGCGCCACCGCCGTCCTCGGCCAGGCGGGTCTCGATCAGCTGCTGCACCAGGTCCTCCGGGTTGACCCCGGCACTGCGGGCCTGTTCCTCGATGGCCCGCAGGAGGGCCGGGGGGAGGGAGACCCGCACCGCCTCGGAGGAGGACGCGTTCCGGCCCACCCCGCTGGCCCGACGGTCCGGGCGGGAAGCGCCGACCGCCGCCGGCTCTCCTTCGATGTCGCCGAGGTAGGAGCCCTGGACGAAGCTCTCGTCGGCCGCCAGGGTGGCGGCGTCCCCGGCGTAGCCCACCTCTCCCTTGTCCAGCACGTAGGCCCGCGAGGCTACGGCCAGGGCCTGGCCCACGAACTGCTCGACCAGCAGGACCGACACCCCGCGCTCGGGGAAGCTGGCGACGATCTCGAACAGGTTGGCCACGATGGTCGGGGCCAGCCCCTGGGACATCTCGTCGATTAGGAGCAGCTTGGGCTTGGAGATGAGGCCGCGGGCCAGGGCCAGCATCTGCTGCTCCCCGCCCGACAGGGTGCCGGCCGCCTGGGTGCGGCGCTCGGCCAGGCGGGGGAAGGTCTCGTAGACCTCGTCGAGGGCCCCGGCGACGCCGGCCCGGCCCACCCCGGAGAGGGCGGCCGCCAGCCGCAGCGTCTCCTCGATCGCCAGGCTGGGGAAGATCCCCCGTCCCTCCGGTATGTGGACCAGGCCGGAGCGGGCGATCGCCTCCGCCGGCCGGCCGACCAGGGGGGCCCCGTCGAATTCGATCGAGCCCTCGCTCACCCAGACCATGCCCGACAGGGCCCGCAAGGTGGTCGTCTTGCCGGCGCCGTTCGGGCCGAGCAGGGCGACCACCTCTCCCTGGCTCACCTCCAGGTCGATCCCGAACACCACCGGAATGCCTTCGTAGCCCGCCCGCAGGCCCCGCACCTCGAGAAGAGTCACTACGCCACCTGCTCGCCGAGGTAGGCCCGGATGACGGCCGGGTCGTCCCGCACGGTCTGGGGCGCGCCCTCGGAGATGATCCGGCCGAAGTCGAGGACATAGATGTGGTCGCACACCCGCATGACCAGGGCCATGTCGTGGTCGACCAGCAGCATGCTGAGGTCGAAGCGCTCCCGTATCCGCGGCAGGAGGGCGGCGAGCTCGGCCGTCTCGCGGGCGTCGAGGCCGGCGGCGGGCTCGTCCAGCAGGAGCAGGGTCGGCCGCAGGCACAGCGCCCGCCCCAGCTCCACCCGGCGCTGGAGGCCCACCGACAGGTCGCCGGCCCGGGTGGTGGCGGCACCGGAGATGCCGAGGAAGTGCAGGACCGCCCGGGCCCGCTCCACGGCCCGCTCCTCCTCGTAGCGGGAGGACGGCAGTCGGAGGGCGTCCGATATGACCCCCCGTCTCGAGAAGGCGTCGACGGGAACCATCAGGTTCTCCAGCACGGTCATGTCGGAGAACAGGAGGAGGTTCTGGAAGGTCCGGGCGATCCCCAGGCGGGCCCTCTGGTGGGGTCGGAGCTGGTCGATCTGGCGCCCGTCGAAGGTGATGGTGCCGGCGTCCGGGCGCCTCACCCCGCTGATGGTGTTGAACACCGTGGTCTTGCCTGCGCCGTTGGGCCCGATCAGGCCCAGGATCTCGCCCTGGTGGAGCGAGAAGGACACGCCGTCGACCGCGTGCACCCCGCCGAAGCGGACACCGATCGACCGGACCTCAAGCAGCGCCATCAGGCGTTCACCCCTTCCGCCGGCACCGGTGCGGCCAGGCCATCCGTGCGCCGGGCGAAGCGGGTCGAGAGGCGCTGGGTCATGGAAGGGATGAGGCCCTGGGGGGTCAGGACCAGCTGCAGCACCAGCCCGGCGCCGACGATCAGATTGAAGTACTGGGAGGAGATCGACAGCTGCTGGAGGACGTAGCGGCCGAAGACCAGGAACACGCCTCCGGCCGCAGCCGAGCCGACGGAGCCCGCGCCCATCACGATCGCCACCGCCGCCAGCGAGATCGAGTGGACGAAGTCATACGAGGGGGCGCTGACCGAGCCGATCCGCACAGCGGAAAGCGCTCCGGCCAGGCCGGCGATGGCGGCAGACAGGCCGAAGGCGGTGAGCTTCCAGGCGGTGAGGTTGAGCCCCATGGTCGATGCCGCCAGCTCGGAGCCCCGGATGGCTCGCAGGACCCGGCCGACCTTGCCCGTGCGCAGGTCCCACACCAGCAGGGTGCAGACCAGGAAGACAGCCAGGCTGAAGAGGTAGAAGGCGTACTCACCGGACAGCCCCAGTCCGAGGAACGCCGGCCGCCCCGGCTGCCACGGACTGAGCCCTCCCGAGAAGGAGTTCCACGTGCCCGGGGCGAGCAGGTAGTTGTCGAAGAAGAGGGCGACCGCCACGGTGAGGATGGCGAGGAAGAGCCCGGAGAGGCGGAGGGCGGGGATGCCCACCAGCACGCCAACCAGGCCGGCGAAGGCGACGCCCAGCGGCATGGCCAACCAGAAGCTCCAGTGGTGGCCGCTAACCAGGGATCCGACGGTGAAGGCGCCGATGGCAGCGAAGGAGTACTGGCAGAACGAGATCTGGCCGACGAAGCCGGTGAGGACGACCATGGACAGCACCAGCAGGCCGGACCACATGGCGTCGGCCGACAGGGCCCGGACGTAGTCGGAGGTGGCGGCCGGAGCGGCGACGGCCACCACGACCAGAAGGGCGACCACGGCCCGGCGCAGGCGGTCGCCGGTCATCGGCTCAGGCCAGCCTCACCCGGCTGGAGCCCGGCCTGAACAGCAGGCCAAGCGTCGCCAGGACCAGGATGAACGTCACCAGCTCGCTCACCCCGGCGCTGCTGATGAAGGCCCGCGGGTAGGTCTGGGCCAGCCCCAGCCCGATCCCGCCCAGGACGGTGAGCGGCAGGCTGCTGAGCCGGCCGATCAGGGCGGCGGTGAAGGCGTCGATGACGATCAGGGTGAGGGAATAGGTGTCGAAGCTGATGAGCGGGGTGATGAGAACACCGGCGATGGCCGCCATGGCCGAGCCGGCCATCCACGACGCCGCCGTCACCCGGTTGACGTTGATCCCCCACAGGCGGGCGGTCGCCGGGCTGTCGGCCACCGCCCGCATGGCCGTGCCCAGGGTGGTGAACCGGAGCAGGGCGGCGGTGGCCAGCGCCAGCACCAGGGCGACGACGAAGGTCGTGAGCTGGTCGTAGCCGACCACCACGTGCACCAGCGGCACCCGGAAGCCGCTGCGGCTGACCAGTTGCACCGGGCGGTGGTAGGCGTTGGCGCCCCACACCAGCCCGGCAAGGGTCTGCAAGCCCAGCAGCCAACCGATCGTCACGACCACCTTGGTGAGCGGAGGCCGCCCGGTCAGCGGTCTCATGGTGCCGGTCTCGATCACCAGGCCGATGCCGCTGCCGGCCAGCATGGCGGCGATAAGGCCGATCCAGCCGGGCAGTCCCCAGAGGATGGACACCTGGTAGGCCACGAACGTGGCGAACATGGCCACCGCCCCGTGGGCGAAGTTGAGGACGCCCGACACCCGGAAGATCAGGACCAGCCCGATGGCAGCCATGGCGTACACGCCCCCGAGGACCAGCCCGATCACCGTGTAGGAGGGGATGAGCCCCCAGCTGACGGCGAGGATCATGGCCTCGGCCCCGTCAGAAGCAGTTCCAGCCGGAGTAGGTCGTCCACGTGCCCGACTTGTTCTGGATCCACTGGAAGCAGCGGTTGGGGTCGTGCGAGTTGCCGGCCGAGTAGCTGATCGGTTCGGTGAGTCCCTGGGTGTCCACGTTCTTGAGCGAGTTGAGGGCCGTGGCCAGCGACTGCCGGGTGACCGCTCCGGTGCCGATCTGGCGCAGGGCGTCCACGAAGACCTCGGCCGCGACCCAGTCGCCCTCCGAGTAGACGTCGAGGGCGGCGACCTGGTTGGGGAAGTACTTGCGCACGGCGCCGTAGTAGGCGGCCACCCCGGCCTGGGACATGTGGTCGGCCGGCTCGAGCAGGGGCGTCAGCGACTGGGCGTTGTAGACCGCCGACCCGTACTGCTGGTTGGCCGACGGCTTGTCGAGTCCCAGCCCGAACAGCTTGGGATGGAAGTTCTGGCGGTCGAAGGCCTGCAGCATGCGCGAGTAGGAGAACGGGTCGAGGGCGGCGATGACCGAATCCACCCCCTCGCTCTGCAGCTTGAGGGCGATGTCGGTGTAGTCCGGCTTGGTGGCGTCGACCTGGTCGACGCTCTTCTCCTTGATCCCGTTCTTGTGCAGGGACGTCACCAGCGACTGCTCGACCGGGGCGATGAAGTTGACGTTGAGGATGACTATGCCCGGAGCGTGGATGCCCAGGTCCTTGGCGTGATCGCCCATGGCCGTGCCGTAGGTGACCAGACCGTCGGTGACCGGCCAGGAGATCGAGGAAGAGAACTCCGTCGGCACCCCCAGGCCGCCGATGACCGGCACACCCTGCTGGCTTAGGTACTGCGTCTCCGCCTCCTCGCCGCTGACCGACAGCCAGCCGACCATCGCCAGGATGTTCTGGCCCAGGAGCTGCTGGGAGCACTGGTGGGCCCGCGACGGGTCGTAACCCGAGTCGCAGTCGAGAAGCTGGAGCTTGCGTCCGTTCACCCCGCCGGCGGCGTTGACGGTGTCGAAGTAGGCCCGCACCGTGTCCCGCTCGACGGTGGCGTCGAAGGGCCCGGTCTCGTCGTAGATGCCCCCGACGGTGATCGCGCTGTTGGTGACGCCAACGCTGGCGCCCGACAGCGAGCCGGCGGCCGTGGTGCCGACGCCGGAGGAGCCGCCCGGGCTGGTCGACCCGGACGAGGCGGCGGCCGCGCCGCCGGAGGAGCCCGACGACGCCGAGCCCACCGCCCCCGACGAGCCGGGCCCGCCCGGGGCGGCTCCGCCCGAGCCGGGCGCCGACAGCCCCGAACCCCCACCGGCGCCGGCGCCGACCACGGTTGAGGAGGGCTTGGTGCCCAGCTCGTGCACCACGGCGCCGCCAAGCACCAGGGTGAGCACGGCGCTCAGGGTCATGAAGACGATGGCGACCCGTTCCCGCAGGGAGGTCAAGGGCCCGTCCCCTCTACCGGCGGTCGTAGAGGAGCTCGATGATGAACGGGTTGGTCGTGCGCTCGCGGCCGATGGTCGTGGTCGGACCGTGGCCGGGCAGGACCTGGATGTCGTCGGAGAGGGGGAGGATCTTCGATGCCATCGAGTCCATCAGCTGGTCGTAGCTTCCGCCAGGCAGGTCGGTCCGTCCGATCGACCCGGCGAACAGGTGGTCGCCGGAGAACAGGATGGGCGCCTCGCCCTCGACCTCCAGGAGGAAGCAGGTGGAGCCCTGGGTGTGGCCCGGGGTGTGGATGGCCGTAAAGGTCAGGCCGGCGCCGGAGACCCTCTCCCCGTCGTCGAGGCCCTGGACCAGCTCCGGGGGGCGCAGGTCGAGCCCCTCGGCCGCCAGCATCCGGCCGAACGCTCCGCTGGTGCCCACGGGGTCGAGGAGCATGTGGCGGTCGTGATCGTGGATGCGCACCGGCACCGGCTCGGGCTGGGCCCTGACCACCGGGGCGACCCCACCGACGTGGTCCACGTGGCCGTGGGTGGAAAGCAGGGCCACGAGGCGCAGCTCCTGTTCGGCCAGGCGGGACAGGATGGTCGCCGGGTCGGGTGGGGCGTCGATGATCACGCACTCCCCCCCGGAGCCGGTGGGCGCCACGATCCAGCAGTTCGTCTCCGCCAACCACAAGGGGATGCCCTCTATGCGCACCGGGTGACGATACCTCCGGTCGACCGTGGTTCCCGTCGGGCGGCACGGCCCCGGCCTACACTTGGCCGCCCATGTCCCGGTCCCTGATCGAGCGGCGACTGCTCGAGGTGAACGCCAGGTTGCGCAAGGCCCGCGAGGAGCTGGCCGTCGTCGACGAGCAACTGGCGGTGCTGGCGGACGCGGCCGACGACGCCCGTCTCCGGGCACTGGTGTCGGAGACGCCCGTGGCCGACCGCGAGCATCTCGAGGCCCGAAAGCACGCCGACGCCATGGCGAGGAGCCGGGCCGCCGTCCTGGCCTCGATCGGGGAGCTGGAGAAGGCGCAGGACAGCTTGCTCGATCAGCTGGTGCCCGAGCACCAGT
This sequence comes from Acidimicrobiales bacterium, assembly GCA_035653595.1. Taxonomy (GTDB): domain Bacteria; phylum Actinomycetota; class Acidimicrobiia; order Acidimicrobiales; family JAJPHE01; genus DASRBO01. Next base: position 25,449 of record DASRBO010000137.1, read on the forward strand.
AACCGGACCGAGGAGACCAGAGAGTTGGGCGTGCGGGTCGTTCTGGCCGAGGACGAGGCCATCATCCGGATGGATCTCAAGGAGATCCTCGAGGAGGAGGGCTACGAGGTGGTCGGGGAGACCGGCCGCGGCGACGAAGCCGTCGAGCTGGTGCGCCAGCACCGGCCCGACCTGGCCATCCTCGACATCAAGATGCCGGGCAAGGACGGGCTGGAGGCCGCCCGCGAGATTTCGGCCGACCGGCTGGCGGCGGTCCTCATCCTCACCGCCTTCTCCCAGCGCAACCTGATCGAGGACGCCCGCGACGCCGGCGCCCTCGCCTACCTGGTCAAGCCGTTCCAGAAGGCTGAGCTCCTTCCGGCCCTCGAGGTGGCCCTGGCCCGGCACGCCGAAATCAAGGCCCTCGAGGAGGAGAACCGCTCGCTGGCCGAACAGCTCGAGACCCGCAAGTGGCTGGACCGGGCCAAGGGAAAGCTGATGGACGAACACCGCATGAGCGAGAACGAGGCCTTCACGTTCATCCGCTCCGCCGCCATGCGCCAGCGCGTCACCCTGCGGGAGGCGGCCCAACAGGTCATCGACGGCTCCCTCGTCCCGGGGGACTGAGCCGGCTCCTCCCGACCGGCCGCCGGGTCCCGGGCCGGAAAACAAGGGGTCGCTTGGTCCGGCCGGCGGGGCAGAATGGACCCGGTGCGCCTACTCCTCCTCGACGGCAACTCCCTCGCCTACCGGGCGTTCTTCGCCCTCCCGACCGATATGGCCACTGCGTCGGGCCAGGTCACCAACGCCGTGTTCGGCTTCACCTCGATGCTGGTCAACCTGCTGCGTGACCACCAGCCCGACCTGATCGCGGTGGCCTTCGACCGTCCCGAGCCCACCTTCAGGCACGAGCTGACCCCGACCTACAAGGCGGGCCGGGCCGAGGCACCCGACATCCTCCGTCAGCAGATGGGACTCGTGCGCCAGGTGGTCGACGTGCTCTCGATCCCGACCATCGAGCTGTCCGGCTACGAGGCGGACGACATCATCGCCACCCTGGCCACCCGGGCCCGCGACGCCGGCATCGAGGTGATCATCGTGACCGGTGACCGCGACACCTACCAGCTCGTAGAGGATCCGCTGGTCAAGGTGCTCTACAACCGTCGGGGAGTGAGCGACTACGTCCTCTACGACGAGGCGGGGATCAAGGAGCGCACCGGGGTAAGGCCGGCCGACTACCCCCAGTACGCCGCTCTGCGGGGCGACCCGTCCGACAACCTGCCCGGGGTGCCGGGGGTCGGGGAGAAGACGGCGGCCAAGCTGATCAACGACTACGGCGACCTCGACGGGGTCTTCGCCAACCTCGAGGCCTGCTCACCGAAGCTGCGCCAGAACCTGAGCGAGCACGAGGACCAGGTCAGGCGGAACGCCGAAATGACCCCCCTCCTGCGGGACGTTCCGGTCGAGGTCGACCTGGAGGATCTGAGGCTGGGGGAGTGGGACCGCGACGCCGCCCGCCAGCTCTTCGGGTTCCTCGAGTTCCGCACGTTGTGGGACCGCCTGGTCGAGGCTCTGGGTGAGAGCACCGCCGCCTCGGGGCCGATGCCGAGGCTCCAGGCGGTGCTGGACCGCCCGGCCGACGTAGCCGCCGCAGCGGCGGCGATGACGGGCCTGGCCGCCTCCCGCGCCGGGGTGGCCATGGAGGCGGGGTGGGCCGCCCAGGCCGGACGCTCGTCAATCGTCGGGGTGGCGCTCTGCCCGGTGCGGGGTGACGGCGCCGACCAGGAGGGCACCGGCGTCATCTGGATCGGCGCCGCCTTGCTGGGCGATGCCCCGGTTCTCGAGGCTCTGGCCCGGATGGTCGAGGCCACCCCGGTGGCCGCCCACGGAGCCAAGGAGCTGATGCGCGGACTGTCCGTTGTCGGCGTGGACGTCCGATCGCTGTCCATGGACACGGCCGTCGCCGCCTACCTGCTCGACCCCGCCGACAACCAGTACCTGTTGGAGGAGGTGTGCGCCCGGTACGCCCAGGTGGACCTGGAGATGCCCGGTGGCCCGCCCCCAGGCCAGCTCGACCTGGAGGGCGAGGAGTCCGATCCGGCGGAGGCAGCCGGCGTGCGGGCCCTGGCGGTGGCGACGGTGGTGCCCCGCCTGCAGGCCGCCCTGGACGCTCAGGGCCTGCGCCGGCTGCACGACGACGTCGAACGACCGCTGGTGCGGGTCCTGGCCCGCATGGAGGAGGTCGGCGTCCGGGTCGACGTCGACTACCTCACCTCGGTGGTCGCCACCCTGACCGAGTCGGCGCGCCGGCTGGAGGCGGAGATTCAGGAGCTGGCGGGGGAGACCTTCAACGTCAACTCGACGCCCCAGCTGCGCACCGTGCTCTACGACAAGCTCGGGCTGGTGCCCCAGAAGCGCACCAAGACCGGGTTCTCCACCGACGCCCAGTCGCTGGAGAAGCTGCGCGGTCAGCACCCGATCATCGACGCCCTCCTGCGCTACCGCGAGGTGGAGAAGCTGCGCTCCACCTACGGGGAGAGCCTGCTGGCCGAGGTGGCGGCCGACGGTCGCATCCACGCCACCTTCAACCAGACGGTGGCCCGCACCGGGCGACTGTCCTCGGACCAGCCCAACCTCCACAACATCCCGGTGCGGAGCGAGGAGGGGCGTCAGTTCCGGCGGGCGTTCATACCGGCTGCCGGCTGCCGGCTGCTGGTGGCGGACTACAACCAGATCGAGCTCCGGGTCATCGCCCATCTCTCCGAGGACCCGGGCCTGGTGGACGCCTTCGCCAAGGGGATCGACATCCACAACGTGACCGCCGCCCGGATCTTCGGCGTCGACGCCACCAAGGTCGATCCGGGCCAGCGCTCCAAGGCGAAGATGGTCTCCTACGGACTCGCCTACGGGATGGAGGCCTACGGGCTGGCCCAGCGCCTGAGCGTGCCCGTCGAGGAGGCGGCCGAAATCCTGGACGCCTACTTCCGGGGCTTCCCCCGGGTGCGCAGCTACATGGAGGACACGGTCGCCGCCGCCCGCCGCAAGGGCTACACCGAGACGATGTTCGGGCGCCGCCGCCAGATCCCGGAGCTGGCCTCGTCGAACTACCGGATGCGCCAGGCCGGCGAGCGCCAGGCCATGAACGCCGGCATCCAGGGCCTGGCCGCCGACATCTTCAAGGTGGCCCTGGTGCGCATCGACCGGGCCCTCGAGGAGGAGGGCATGGTCAGCCGTCTGATCCTCCAGGTGCACGACGAGGTGATCCTCGAGGTGCCTCCGGACGAGGAGGAGCGGGCAGCCAAGCTGACCCTCGACGCCATGCGTGGGGCCTGCGACCTGTCCGTGCCCCTCGAGGTCAACCTGGCCTGGGGCTCCAACTGGGCCGAGGCCAAGTCCTGACCCAGCCCCCTGCCGACGCCGGCTCCCGACCGCCGCCGCCTGACGGTTGGTACGGAGCGGTGGCCGACTTCGTCGGCGAGGCCTACCTCAACTACTCCTTCACCAAGGGCACCGAGCAGGAGGTCGCCTTCCTCGTCGACACCCTGGGCCTGGTCCCAGGATGCCGGGTGCTCGACGTCGGTTGCGGGCCGGGTCGGCACAGCCTCGCCCTGGCCGCCCGCGGCGTACGCAGTGTCGGCGTGGACCGGGCCGAGGCCTTCGTGCGCCTGGCCACCACCGCTGCTGCCACCACCGCCACC
>DASRBO010000138.1:0-9847 GCA_035653595.1 Acidimicrobiales bacterium
CGCCGAGGCGGCTACACAGGTGACGGCGGCCCGGCGCTGTCCGGGGCCCAGGTGCTCGAGCGCCTCCATGACGGCGGTGATGGTGCCGTCCAGCTGATCGGAGAGGAAACGGGCCCGCGCCAGCCGGGCCGCCAGCTCGCCGTGGAGCTCGGCGTCAGCCGGACCGACCAGGGCTAGCGCCCGCTCGTACCAGACCGCCGCCACCGCCGGGGCCCGCTTGAGCACCTCGTCGCCAGCGCCGACGACGATGTCGATCGCCTCGCCGTCACCGACGTGGGCCGACGCCGCCACGTGATGGGCGACCTCGGTCAATGCGACCGAGCGACCGGACCGGCGGGCGCTCATGAGGTGGTCGGCGACGGCGGCGTGGAGCTCCCGACGACGACCGAACCCCATGGCGTCGTACACCGCCGAGCGGAGAATCGGGTGCGAGAACCCGAGGGCGTGCTGACCATCGAGGCGAAGGAGGTCCGATCGCACCAGTTCGTCCACGGCTCCTGCGGCCGCCATGGGGTCCAGGCCCAAGATGGTGGGGAGGGCGTGGAACGCCGGACCCCGCACATCGACCGTCCCGCACACGGCGAAGTAGCCGGCCAGGTCGGCTGATGGGCCTCCGAGCGAGCGGATCCGGTTGAGTACCAGGCTCTGGGTCCCAGTGGTCACGATGGCCGACAGGTCCTTCGCCGAAGATACGGACACCTCCTCGCCGCTCGTCTCGAGGTTCTCCTCCAACCTGAGGTGGCGGGCCAGCTCGACCACGAAGAAGGGGACGCCGGCCGTTGCCGCGTAGATCGCCTCAACCAGGGAAGCCTGGGGACGCGCCTCGAGGAGGTGGCCGGCCAGATCGCCGACCTCGTCGGGCCCTAAGGGCGCCAGGTCCACGATCCTGACCTGGTCCACCGCCGCCAACCGGTCGAAGACGGCCGCTGCGGTCTCGTTCATCTCCGGGGGGTGGGGACGGCAGGCGAAGACCAGGACCCCCCGAGCGCCTTCGAGGCGGCTGCAGAGCAGGGGGACGAGGTCGAGGGTGGCCGGATCGCTCCAGTGGCAGTCGTCGAGTATCAGGCACCAGGGCTGGCGCTCGCCCCAGGACCGGAGGAACCGGGCCAGGACCGGATGAGCCTGGGCCGGGCTCTCGACCTCCACCGCCGCCGGGGCCCATCCGGGGAAGAAGTGGCCGAGCTGCTGCCAGCTGGGACCGGCCAGCTCGGCAATCAGCTCCAGCGGCATCTTCCTCAGGCTGGGCTCGAGTGCCCTGGACAGGGTCCCGTAGGGCACTGACTGCTCGAACTCGTGCCCGCTGGCCGAAATCACGTTGAAGCCGAGCTCCTCGGCCACCGCTGCCAGCTCGGAGGCCATCCTGGTCTTCCCGGTGCCGGCGTCTCCCCGGATCATGACGGCCCGGCCGTGGCCGTCCAGGGCCTGGCGCACCTCCTCGGTCAGCCGGTTGAGCTCACCCTGGCGACCGACGAGGGGCCAGCGACCTGGCCCCGAGGCCGTAGTCGCCCAATCCCCGCTCCGGTCTCCCCGGCGGGCCCCCCCAGCCACAGTCGGCACCCCTCAAGTATCCGTGGGACCCTCCCAAGGGACAAGTCGCCACCCGGCCGCAAAGATTAGGGCCTTCCCTGCTTCGGGCATCGGCGTCGGTCTGGTCTCCTGGGGGGCGCCGGCAGCCGGAGAGGGGATGGATGGCACCGACGGGATCGTCTTTCTTCGAGCGCGGGCGCCTGGACACCGATCTCCTTTCCGGCCCGCTCGAGTTCGCCGTGGTCCGTCCTGCGACCGACGAGGACGGTCTTCCCCTGATCTACCTGTTCCACGGGGCCGGGGGGACGACCCAGACGCTGATCAACAACCGGGCCCTGATCGAGGACGCCTGGGCCAAGGGCATGCTGCCGCCGTGCGTGGTGGTGACACCCAGCACCGGGCAGTCGCTGCCCATAAACCACCGCGACGGATCGGAGCGTTGGGAGGATGCCTTCCTGGGGCCGCTGTTCGATCAGGTCGGCCGGGCCTACGGCGCCTCCGCCCTCTACTCCCGCTGCGCCCTGGCCGGCCTGTCGACCGGCGGGGCGGCCGCTCTGCGCATGGCACTCAAGCAGCCGACCGCCTTCGCTGCCGTCGCCGCCCTGGCCCCCCGCATCGAAGCCGCCCTCCGGCTGACCGACCTCGAGCCGGCATCCGGAACCTGGGCCGAGGAACAGGAATTCTCGTCGGTGTACGGGAGCCCGCCCGACGAGGAGTACTGGGCCGCCAACAACCCGGCGTCGATCGTGACCCGTCACGCCGAGGAGATCCGAGGCAGCGGGCTCCGCATCTTCCTCGAGTGCGGGGACGCCGACAGCTTCGGGCTCCACCGAGGGGCCGAGCTCCTGCACCGGTGCCTGTTCGACTCCGGCATCGACCACGAGTACCACCTGATCCACGGAGCGGACCACGTCGGCGAGAGCCTGGCGGCCAGGACGTTGGCAGCCCTGCAGTTCATCGGCGACGTGTTCGACCCGCCCCCGCCCGATCACTCGGTGGGCGTGCTTCGCTCTCTGGTGTCCCATCGGCAGGAGGCCTCGCTCTGATGGCAGGACGGAGCAGGCCCCGGGCTCGGGCGTCCGAGCGGTACCTGCCTCTGGCCTACTTCGCCCTGGCCATCCTGGTCGTGGCGCTGGTGCTGCCCAGTGCGTTGCGACCGCCGGCGCAGCAGTCGAACCAGAGCGCCGAGCTCTCGCCCAACGCCCCGAAGCAACAGACCCAGTCCATAATCTCGGCCCTGTCGGTGGCCAACTCCGGCACCCAAGGCGCCGGGGTGGGCACCGGGCCAGGAAGCGCCCCCGGCAACGGCGCTCCGGTGGAGGCGGTGAGTCTCCCGAAGCAGGCGCCTCGGGCGTGCCCGAACGGCTACGGAAACCCGCCCCGTCAGGTCGCATCCGTCTACGCCGCGCCGTGCGCCACCGCATGGTCGGGCAACAACGGCGGCGCTACCGCGCCGGGAGTCACCGCTTCGACCGTGGGCGTGGCCCTCCTCGGCGAGTCGGCCGAGGGCCAGGCCCAGAGCGCCGGACCCATCCCCTCCCAGCCCTCGCCGACCATGACCGCCGCCACGCGGACCTATGTGGACCTGCAGGCCTACTTCAACCGGAACTTCCAGTTCTACGGCCGCTCCATGCAGCTCTACGAGACCCGGGCGGCCAACAGCGAGAACGGCCAGATCACCGCTGCCGATGCCGCCGCCGACACCTACCACGCCTTCGCCGGCTTCGCCCACGACCCCAGCGGGGTTAGGGAGCTGGCCCGGAGGGGGCTGGCGGCCTGGGCCAGCTTCGACATGGCCTACAGCTGGCTGGCCGGCTCGGAGGCGTACATGTGGAACATGGACGGCCTGCTGAAGCAGAAGCTGGCAGCAGAGTTCCTCTGCAAGAAGATCGTCGGGAAGCCCCCGCAGTACAACGAGCACCAGGATCCCAACTTCAACTATTCGAAGCCGCGGATCCTGGGACTGATCTACTACGACACCGACGGGTGGACGGACCCGCCCACAACCATCGAGTCGGCCCTCAAGGCCGACTGTGGCGCTGAGTTCAAGGTTACGGTCGGATACGACATCCAGCCCGGCGCGGGACAGTCCCAGGGGGCCAGCAACATCTCGACCGCCATTGCCAAGCTCCGGGCCGGCGGCGTCACGACCGTCGCCTACCTCGGGGAGTACGTCAGCCTGGCGGCCTTCACCAACAGCGCCAGCTCGCAGGGGTACTTCCCCGAGTGGTTCACCCCGGGGGTCGGCCTGACCGACATCAACGCCGACGCCCAGGACGAGGACCCTGCGCAGTGGCGTCACGCCTTCGGCTTCTCGGCGTGGGAGATTCCCGAGCCCCAAGCCTCGAACGAGTGCTACAAGGCAGTTGCCTCGGTCGACCCCGGGTTCAACCCCGATGCCAACGTCTGCGGCCAGTACACCTGGCCGACCTTGCTCGAAATAGCCAACGGCATCCAGATGGCCGGCCCTCACCTCACCTCGGCGGCGTTCCGCCAGGGTCTGTACAAGATGGGGTTCAAGGAGCCGAGCCCGGCCTGGTCCATGGGTGGCGGCTTCGGCCCGGGCATCTACAGCTGGGCCAAGTACGTCGCCGAAATCTGGTGGAACCCCAACGCCGTGGACCCCAAGACGGGCAACCCCGGTGGTGCCTACTGCTACGACTACGGAGGCCAGAGGTTCCAGCTCGGCCAGTTCACGACGGACACCTCCCAGCTGTTCAATGCCAAGGACTGTGTGACAACGGTCCCCTATGGGGCCCAGTGACAGTTGCCCCTTCTGGTCGCGGCTGGACCGCCGGCGTCGACGAGGGCTTCGATCCGGTGAGCGACCCGAGGGCTCTGGGTGAGCACAATGGAGGGACGACAAATGGACTGGGCGCGGCAGGGTGCTGACTACCTCGAGGCGCTTCGGGCGAGGGGCCTGAGAACGCCGACCATCGACTCCTGGGTGGAGACCACCCTCGACGAGCTGGCGCCCTCCCTCCAGCTGGCCGTCTTCCAGAAGGAGGCCTTGGTTCTCTCCATAGCCGCCGGCCACAGCCGGCGGGACGGACAGATCCGACGGAGCTCGCTGTTCCTGTTGTACTCGTCCACCAAGCTCTACACCGCCCTCGCCTTTTACCTCCTCCATGACCGGGCCTACTTCGACTGGGACGACCCGGTGTGCCTGCACTGGCCGGAGTTCGCGGAGGGAGGCAAGGAGGCGGTCACCATCCGCCACGTCCTGACCCATCAGGCGGGCATCGCCGTGGAGCCGCCGGCGACGAGCTGGACCTGGTGGGGCGACCGGGCCGAGGTCGCCCGAGCCATGGAGCGCTCCACCCTCAAGTGGAAGCCCGGCGAGGCCAACGGCTACCACAACCGCACCTACGGGTTCATACTCGACTGTCTGGCCCATCGGCTGACCGGACGGGGCGTGGACCAGCTCCTGCAGGACGAGCTATGCGGGCCCGCCGGGGTCGGGGACTTCACGCTCGGCATCGGTCGGGCCGCCTACGACTCCCGCTTCGTCCGCACCGAGTTCCTCGGGGGGCCGGAGGGCGCGCAGCCGGTCGAACAGGGCGAGTTCCGGGTCGCCATCGACGGGGAGAACATGTTCAACGCCTTCCCGATCGTGCGACTCCCCCTCGCCTGGGGCACGGCCGTCGCCACCGCCGAGGCGGCCGCCGCGCTGGCCTGCTTCCACGCCGGCAAGGGCCGCTTCGGGTCGATACGGGCGTACTCGGAGGAGACCTACGCCCAGGCCACGACCAACCACAGCCAGGCCGGTGCCGTCGACCGCACCCTGGGCCGGCCGGTGTCGTGGGGGCTCGGGGTCCAGGTCGATCCGTTCCCCGGCGTGCCCGGGCTGGAGGAGGCTCTCGCTCATGGAGGGGGTTCAACGGTTCAGGTCTGGACCGAGCCTCGCACCGGGTTGAGCGTCGCCATCATCCTCGGCGGCCTGCGCCTGGACCGAGCCGCCGCCCGTCGGGGCGACGGCGCCCTCGGAGGGGCATGGCAGCAGCGCTTCGCCGCCGCCGTAGCCGACGACTTCCAGCTGGGCTGACGGCCGGGTCTCACCCGGCGCCCGCGCCGGCGTCGGTGGCGGCCGCCAGGGGCGTCCCGATCGAAGCCACGACACCGGCCACGACCAGCAGCGTGATCAGGACGCCGACGGCGTCGGCCATACGGGTGGCACCAGCGGCCACCAGCGGATAGCCACCGGTGAAGGCCGCCTGGCGCAGGGCGGCCACCCGACCCTTCAGTGCCTCCGGAGCCCGCAGTTGCGCCCGGGTGCCCGCCGGCGTGACCGCAACCATGTAGGCACCCCCCGCTGCCGCCGCCGCCACGGCGGCGACGGTCACGCTGTGGGTGAGGGCCGCTGTCGCCGTGGCCGAGGCGCAGACCAAGACGCCCAGCCGCCCGCCCCGCGAGACACCCGGGCGGGTCGAGATGACTGCCGCCGACGTCGCCGAGCCGGCCGCGTACGCAGCCACGACGAGGCCGTAAGCCCGGGCGCCGCCATGGAGGTGGTGCAGGACGAGGACGGGCGCCAGTACCAGCAGCTGGAGGCTGATGGCGGCCATGACCCATACCAGCCCGAGGGCTCGCCTGAGGACGGGGTCGCCACGCACGGCTTTGGCCGCTGCCCGCCAACCGGCTCCCATGCGGAGAGGGGTCCCCGCCTCGCCCGGCGCCCCGGCGCTCCTTCCTCTGGTCACGGCCAGGGCGCCCAGCAGCGGCAGGAACGAGACGGCGTTCAGGGCGAAGGTCGGCGCCGGCCCGAGGCTGGCCAGAGTGAGCCCGGCCACGCCGGCCCCTAGCACCCGGGCCAGGTTGTACTGCACTCCGCCCAGGGCGTAGGCGGACTGCAGGGACCCGGGCTCCACCACGTCCGCGGTGAAGGCGGTCCAGGCGGCGTACTGGGTCCCGGCGGCGAGACCGTCGATGCCCACCAGGCCCACCAGCACCCCGGGCTGGCGCCATCCGGTGACCCAGACGGCGTACAGACCCACGGCGACGCTCAGCTGGATCGCCTGGCCGACCATCAACAGCTGACGTCGCCGGTAGCGGTCGGCCAAGTGACCGGCGAGCGGCGTCAACAGGCCGGCGGGCAGGCTGGTGGCCAGGGCCGAGGCCCCCAGCCAGCTGGCTCGCCCCGTCATCCGGTAGATGACGAAGGGCACAGCGGTGGCCTGCATCCACCCGCCGGTGTTGGAGGCGGCCATGCCGGCGAACAGCCTGGCATAGGCGCGATCGGCAAGCGCCGGAGGTGTGGACCACCGACGCACATGAGCCTTCGGAGGCCTCGACACCCCCGGCGCCGCTGTCTGGGCAACTGGCGGGCGGGACGGCCCTTCAGTTCTCCCCATCCCGCTCAGCCGGCTCCGGACGCCAGTACCGGCCGTGGTCTCGGACCAGGTAGCCGCCGTCGACCAGCAGGCGGCGGAGGGCGGCCCAGTCGCCGTTCCAGGCGTAGAGGGTGGTGTTGACCTCCCGTTCGTCGTAGACCTCCCCGGGCTGGAAGTCCTCGGCGATTAGGTCCAGGACCACCTTTCGCGCCCACGGCTCGGATGGGATCTGCAGCAGGCGGTTGCGGAAGAAGTACCGACGGATGATCTGGGTGTCGCGGTCGTTGAGGGGCCCGACCCGGTTGGCGGCGGCGTCCTGCACCGAGCGGGCGAAGACCTCCTCGACCAGTTCGAAGGCGCCCTCGACCTCGACCACCAGCCCGGCTCGGACCAGACGGCCGAGGTGCTCGGCGGCCTCCCTGGCGCTGGCGCCGGATGCCCCAGCCAACACCGCCGCAGTCTTGGGCCCGTCTATCAGGGCGGCCACCAGTCGTAGCCGTCTGGGGTCGGCCAGCAGTCCCACCAGCTCTTCCGGCGCTGGCGCGCGGTGGGCCAGCTGTGCCATCCCGATCCCCCTGACTCGGCGTGTGTACGAGAACGTATTTGAGCGTATGTTTTTTCGCTGCCGCCTTCAAGTGATATCGGGCACAGCCCGACAGCAGGCCCCTGGGCATCGGCGGGCGGCGGCCGGCTGTCCCCTGCGCCTTGGCGCCTCTAGTAGCGGGTGGTTCGTAGCGTGGGGGCGATGCAGGAGGACCTGGTCTTCTACACGGCGGCCGAGGTCGCCGATCTCCTGCGGATGAACCTCCAAGTCGTCCAGCGCAAGCTCCAGGCCGGCGAGATCCCCGCCTACCGCATCGGCCGCGAGTGGCGCATCGAGCGGAACCAGTTCCTCGAGTGGCTCGAGCAGTTCTCCAACCGGCGGGAGCGACCCCTGTCCGAGCGGTGGTTCGACCGGGCGGGTCGGCTCCGGTCGTGGCCGGCTCAGCGGGCCAAGCGCAGAGCGGTGCTGGTCCGCATCGCCGAGCGCTTCGAAGCCGATCGGGAGTATCGGGAGGCCGAGGTCAACTCCATCCTGGGCGCCATCTACGACGACGTCGCCCTCCTCCGGCGTGAGTTGGTCGGCGAAGCCCTACTGGAGCGGAAAGCGGGCATCTACCGCCGGCCTGGCCCACGCGACTAATCAGTCCGGGGCGACGACGCCCGACATCTCCTCCATCGGGTTGGCCCGCTCATAGGACCGTCGGCCGATGTCGGCGACCGCCGCAGCGAGGTCGAGCGGGGGCACCGGCTGCGGCTCGGCGCAGTAGACGTAGGCGGTGGCGCAGTAGTCGTCCACCCGTTCACAGATGCCCCAGGCCAGGATGGCGGGATGCGACGGCCGTAGCCATCCGGCGCCCGCCACCGGGTTGGTCCGGCCGTAGGCCTCCCATCTCTCCTCCTGGCCGGCGGCGAAGAAGGCGGCGCCGATCTGCTGGATGGTGACCTTCAGCTCGGACCGGAACATGATCGGGTCGGGCACGTGCCAGCGGTAGAAGCCGATCCACTCCATGCGGTTGGCGAACCGAGGGTGCAGGGGCGGCTGGTCGTCGGGCGGGCCGATGCTGAGCGGAGCCCCGGCATACGGAGCGGCATGGGGGCCCAGACCCCAGGCGCTGCCGACATAGTCCTCCAGACCGGTCCCGCAGATCGTCGGAAGGTCCGAGTCGCCGTCGAGGAAGAACTTGACCTCTCCCTCTCCGTACCAGTCGCACGGGTCGACCACCCGGATCCCGACGTTGCAGCCCAGGAAGCGGCCGGGGCCCCGCAGACCCTCGGCGATGACGAAGTCCTCCCTCATGACCGTCGGGTTCTGGCGTCGGAAGGCGACGTGGAGATAGCCGGCGCTGTCCGGCAGCTCGGCCTCGAGGGTGTAGTCGACCTGGAAGTAGAGGTTGATGGGCCTATCGGCGCCATTGACGACCTCGAGGCGCAGCGACCGGCGGAACGGCATGGGGATATAGGAGTTGAACCCGCGCCCCTCCTGAGCCGTCGTCAGAGCCGAGGCGTAGGCGACGGGCCGTCCCATGGGCAGCCCGAAGAAGTCGAGGCACGGAACCGACACGCTGGGCTGGTCCGACCCGTCGTAGAAGACCTCCATCCAAAGGCTGCGCATCAGTTCGGGCGGAGCAGGAGGGAAGGTCATCCAGATGTGGCGCACCATGCCGGGGCCCTCGATGTCCGCCAGGACTAGGCGCTGCCCCGCCCTGATCTGTCGGCTGGGCGCTCCCTTCCTGCCACCATGCGCCGTACCACCGGCACCGCGGCCCCCCGTGAGGTTCTCGAAGGTGATGGCCCGGCTCTCATAGGACGTGTCGATGAGGGCGGGATTGAGCAGGTCAGACATGGAGGCCTCTGTTCATGTGCTCGATGCGGTGTCCGCCGGCGCGAAGTACGGGTCGCCCGCCCGGCGCGGGCCGTAGCTGGCCGGATGGGACCGGCACTCGTGGTCTTACGCCGACGGAGCGTGCCACGGCGCTGACCCGCTCGTCACTGACCAAGCTCCCCGATCCCCGCTTCCCGGCGCCGCCAGTGTAAGCCGGTTTGGAAACGATTTCAAAGCCCGTTTCTTCGGTCATCGGACTCCGCTTCCGCCATTGACCAGGATGGCTGGCCGCAGCCGCGGCCGGCAGCCCATAGGACAGTCAGGGCTTCGCGCTGAGTTCTGCGGTAGCCAGCCCGAGGGCCCGGGCGGCATCGAGCGGGGGCCGGTCGCGGCGGCGAGCACCAACTCAGGATCGGCCACCGCCCTGGCTGACGCCAGGTGCATGGCGTCGTCACCTCGGAGACTCAACTGCTCCGCCAGTTCCCCAGCTCCCTGACCAGGGCCTCGGTGACTTCGACGATGTCCAGCTGGTCGTGCAGGGCCTCGAATTCACTGACGGCGGGACGCAGGTCCTCAGCACCGATTCGGTTCTTTCGAGTGGCCAGACCCAGCACGGCCCGGCCTT
>DASRBO010000139.1:0-4357 GCA_035653595.1 Acidimicrobiales bacterium
GCCCTGGTCGATTGCGTGGCTGGTATGGGATACTTGGTGCGCAAGGTATCTGTACCAAGTATGATGGGCTCATGCCAGCGATCCAGCAATACGTGGTCTCCGCCTCCGGGCAGATGTCTCTCCCAGCGGGGGCTCGGCACCGATGGGCCCTCGACAAGGGTGGCCCGGTAGATGTCGTGGATCTGGGCTTCGGTGTACTGACCGTCCCCGCCGGACAGGCCAGGCGGCTCCTCAACGACCTACTCAGCCGAGACGATCATGCCGCGTTCGTTCGATCTCTGGCCGACGACGAGGACCTCGCTACTAGATGACCAAGGCCCTCCTCGACGACCATCTGCTGCGAGATGTCCTGGGCAATGAGATCGCTCCAGGCCTACGGAGGATCCTGCGCACTCACGAACCGGCTACCACCAACCTGTACCTGTTGCGCTTGTGCCGAAGCGTCGTGGCTGCCCCGGGGGGTCAACTCACCGGCCAATGGCCGCCGGAGCGCCGTGCCGCTCTGGCCCAGTCCCTGCTTGAGCTGCCCGAGGACATCGAGGTCCTACCCATGCGGGGTCTCGCTTTCGCCATGGCTCAACTGGCGGTCGCCCATCGGGTGTCCAACCTCGGGGCCGAGGCGATAGCAGCAGCTAAGTCACTCGGTGGTCCTCTGTGTGTCTGGGCTGGCGACGATGGGCCCGCGATCAGGGACTGCGCAAAGGCCAATCTGGTGAGCTATCGAGTCATCGAGCGCTGACCCTGGGGGTGCCCTCGAGCCGGCGTTGTGGGCTACTCGGAGACGCGCGCGCCCTCGTCGTTCTGGGGCAGACCGTTCAGGAGGGCTAACGGGCTCCCACACCGGCGCCGTTGACATTGTCATCACAGTCCGTTACCATTGTCCACGGTGGCACGTGAACGCCACGCCAAGAAGCAGGTCGAGGATGCCTTGAGAGCGGCCGAGAAAGCTGGCTGCGTTGTCGAGGTCCGCCACTCCGGCCACGTATGGGGCCACGTCGTGGCGCCGAATGGTCAGCGGCTCCGAGTCTGGAGCACGCCCAAGGACGCCGACATCGCCGCGCGCATCATCAGGCGCTTCGCCAGGAACAACCAGAGGGGCTGAGATGGACACTTACGTCTTCCGCATCCGTGTGCAGGACACTCTTGACGACGACGCGGCCGATCGTCTTTATGAAGGGCTCGATGGCGAGGTAGCCGTTGAAGATGGTCCCAAGGGCCACTTTGTCGGCTTCGAGCGAGAGGGAGAGTCCTTCCTCGATACCGTGCTAGACGCCATCGCCGAGCTGATCAACCTAGACTTCGAGCCATTGGCGATCGAAGACGAGCTGGTCTCCATGGCCGACATCGCAGAGCGGGTTGGCAGGACCAGACAGTCCGTTTCGATGCTCGTAAGTGGTCAGAGAGGCGAAGGCAACTTCCCGTTGCCCGTTGCGGGGAACGTGCGTAGCCCGCTGTGGCATTGGGCAGACGTTGCCGCATGGTTCGAAGCCCACGAAGGAGACGAGGTGGTCCCCGAGGATCGAATGCGGACAATCGCTGCGATCAACGGAGCGCTGGCGTGCCGCGTACTAGCTCGGGATCGTCCCAAGGTAGTTGAGGAGATCGAGCGACGAATCGCGGGTTGACGCCTTGGACCTGCGAATGAATGGCTGAAGGCCGCCCTGGTTGGAACCGTACAGCGGCTCCGACCCGGCGTTGGGGGCGACCGGGGTGGCCCGTCCGACATGTCGTTCGGGGACAGTCGAAGGTGAAGGCCACCCGAGTCAACCGGCATTGCTCGCCACACTCCGCCGCAGTCCCGGTCCGGCCCGATCGGAATGGTCGGTCAGGCCGAGGACGGATCCAGCAGGATGGAGGACATGGGCGCTTTCCGCTCCGGCCTCGAGCTCAACGCCCTCTTCTACGAGAAGGTCATCGGGCCTGCCTTGGCAGGCATAGACCATGCCGCCGCCCGGCTGGGGTCCGGCTCCGAGGTGCTCGGCTTCGATACCGAGCGCTCGACTGACCATGGCTGGGGCCCACGCCTGTTGGTCCTCGTTGGCGAGCAACACGTTGACGGCGCCCTGGCGAAGGTGGAGGCCGCGCTTCCCGAGGACTTCGAGGGCTTCCCGGTTCGCTACGGCTGGGACGACATTCCGGTCACCCATCACGTCACGGTCACGACGATCGGGTCCTGGCTGGTCGAACAGCTGGGTGTCGACGTAACAGCAGACCTCAGCGCCACTGACTGGCTGGTCCTGCCACAGCAGAAGCTTCTAGAGGTGACGGCAGGCGCGGTTTACCACGATGACGGTGCCGTCATGGACCGGCTCCGAGCTGCTCTCGCCTGGTACCCCGACGACGTCTGGGTGTGGATGTTGGCCGCCCAATGGCGTCGGATCGCCCAAGAGGAGGCCTTCGTCGGGCGTACGGCGGAGGTCGGCGACGACCTGGGCTCCCGCCTCGTTACTGCACGTCTTGGCCGGGAGCTGATGAGGCTGTGGTTCCTTGTTTGCCGAACCTACTGGCCGTACACCAAGTGGTTCGGTTCAGCCTTCGGCCGCCTGCCCGGAGCCGCCAGCCTGGGCCGAGCACTCCGGAGCGCTCTTCAAGCCGACGACTACCAGTCGCGTGAGGCCGCCCTCGTCGAGGCGTACAGGATCGTCGCCCGCCGTCACAATGAACTCGGGGTGGCTGACGCCGTCGACCCCGAAGTCCGCCTCTACTACGGCCGGCCATACCGCGTCCTGATGGCGGATCGCTTCGTGGAAGCCTGCCTGGCGCGTGTGACGTCACCTGAGCTCAACCGCCTCCCCTTGGTTGGCTCCATCGACCAAGTGGCGGACGCGACCGACCTTCTCCAATATCCCGAGCGGGTGAATCGCATTCGTGCTCTGTACGGGTCCTGACGTCGACTTCGACCCGGCGGGTAGGGGCGCCTGCGTGCGTGAGGGGATACCGGGGTTTGGGGACAGTGCCGATCCCGGCGGTCAGGATCCGCCACGGGGACTCTGACGGTGCTCCATGGGGGAGGTCGATGAAGAGATCGATCCCGGGGCCGGACCCCGACTCGCCGGGGCCCTCGAAAGTGCGATCATCCCGGTCCCGGACCGCCGATCTCTTGGCCCGACCGGGACGAGTGGGTCATCCACTCCGCCAGTCCCGCCAAGGCTGGGGCGCTGGAGGATCCTCCGAATGGGGGGGGAGGGTTTCTCGTGGGAGCCCGCTCGCCAATGCTTCAGCTCCCCCCACCGTTGTGTGAACCTCACCCGGCCAGAGGGCGGCCCACGACGTGGCGGCTTCACAGCCACTCTGATGTGTTGAGTTGCCCGCCGTACTCCCGTAGACCGGACGTACCCTAAGGCTCGTGCCGCCTAGGGAGCATGGAGTGGGCTATCCCGCTGCCGCGGGCTGTCCCGCGGATGTCTCCCATGATGAGCGAGCGGTACTCCATCTAGGGTCCCTAGCAAGGACAACGTGGCTCCTGTTCCTGATAGCAGCGCAGACGCTCACCGCTTGCGGAGCGGGCAACTCGTGGCCCATCCGCCGGGAACCTGGAGCGGTGGCCCTTTCGCCGTTAATTCCGAGCTTGCCCTTTGGGTTGCGGTGCCCGCCGGGTACAGGGCGATCGGCGGACGGTCCTGCAGCATCTATCGCTCTCAGTGGGCGGGAGAATCAGACCCCCCATGTGCGGATCCTGGTAGGGCAGGAGTTGGTGGTCCACGGGCCGCAGGTCTTATCTCATTCGGAGGATCCTCGACCCTCCGTCGAGGGGATCATTTGTGTGGCCAAAGCCACCAGAGATACCTCGCAGGGGACGACCACGATCTTCCGGGGCGTTGCGCCGGGCACCACGTGGGTGCACGCAGTGCAATCGAATGGCGGGTCAAGCGTGGCTGCCGTTTTCGGCGTCTGCGTCCAAGTTGGCGGCGGCGGGATCAGACCCGGGGACCCGGCAACCCGGAATGTCTGCGGCACCCCGGCCTGAGCTCAGCGGATGCCTCTGATGCGCCCGGGCCTCCGCGGTCAGGCGGCCGGACTGCCCCAATACACCCCTTTAGAGAATGCCGATAATCAAGTGGGGCATGCCACCAACGTGCCGTACGGGGGCGCTCCGAGGCGCACGCGACCTCTGGGCAAATCGGACGCCATGCGCTACACCGCGCCGGCCGGATGGCGACGGTCCCGCTTGTGGCCCAATCTGGTCTCCGCGGAAGGAAAGTCCGCGGGACTTCGGAAACCGATGGCGGGTGTCAACGGCCAAGTCGCGGTCCACGCTGATGGCCAAGTAAAAGTCCTCACCCCCGGTGGAGTAGTCAGGTCTTCCTGGGGCGGGGACCACCTCCCTTCTGTCGGGCCTGGCGCATCCGGTAGCTCT
>DASRBO010000140.1:0-3518 GCA_035653595.1 Acidimicrobiales bacterium
CAAGGACCTCTGCTACCGGTACGCGTCCCAGTCGGGGCTGACCATCTCCATCGACGACGTGAAGACGCCGGCCGACAAGGGCGACATCATCCGCCGTCACGAGAACGAGGCCCAGAAGGCCGAGAGCCAGTTCAAGCGGGGCATCATCACCGACGACGAGCGCCGCCAGAAGGAGATCGAGGTCTGGACCTCGGCCAACTCCGAGGTCGGCCGGGCCATGGAGCGCACCCTGGCGACCATGGACTTCAACCCCCTCGACATGATGGTCGACTCCGGCGCCCGCGGTAACCCCCAGCAGGTCCGCCAGATCGCGGGCATGAAAGGCCTGGTGTCCAACCCCCGCGGAGAGATGATCCCCCGCCCCATCAAGTCCTCCTTCCGTGAGGGCCTGTCGGTGCTGGAGTACTTCATCTCCACCCACGGCGCCCGCAAGGGACTCGCTGACACCGCCCTGCGCACGGCCGACTCGGGCTACCTGACCCGCCGGCTGGTCGACGTGGCCCAGGAGCTGATCATCCGCGACGAGGACTGCGGCACCACCCGCGGCATCTGGATCGAGGCCGTCATCCCGGACCAGACCGGCCGGCGCAGCTACCTCGAGACCCGCCTCTACGGGCGGGTCCTGGCCGACGACGTCACCCTGGCCGACGGGACCACCCTCGAGAGGGGCACCACCGTCGGTGAGGACGAGCTGGCCGCCCTGGGGGCCGACACCGGTCTGGACCGGGTCCGGGTCCGCTCGGTGCTGACCTGCGAGGCCCCCCACGGGGTCTGCGGGCTCTGCTACGGCCAGTCCCTCGCCTCCAACCGGGCCATCGAGCTCGGCGAGGCGGTGGGGGTCATCGCCGCCCAGTCCATCGGTGAGCCCGGCACCCAGCTGACCATGCGGACCTTCCACACTGGCGGCATCGCCGGTGAGGACATCACCCACGGCCTCCCCCGGGTGGTCGAGCTGTTCGAGGCCCGCACCCCCAAGGGGGCGGCGGTGCTCGCCCGCACGTCGGGCGTGGTCCGCATCACCGAGGAGGAGAACGGCCGGCGCATCACCATCGTGGGCGACGACGGCTCGGAGGACTCCTACAACGTGTCCCCCCGGGCCCACCTCGAGGTCAGCGAGGGTCAGGACGTCCAGGCCGGCGATGCCCTGGTGGAGGGGCCCAAGGACCCCAAGGAGCTGCTGGAGATCAAGGGCATCCGCGAGACCCAGCAGTACCTGGTCGAGGAGGTCCAGAAGGTCTACCGCGACCAGGGCGTGTCCATCCACGACAAGCACATCGAGCTGATCGTGCGCCAGATGCTGCGGCGGGTCTCGGTCGCCGAGCCCGGCGACTCCTCCTTCCTCCCCGGCGAGCGGGTCGACTCCCGCCTCTACGCCGAGGCCAACCGGGGTCTGGTGACCGAGGGCAAGCGGCCGGCCGAGGGCCGTCCCGAGCTCATGGGCATCACCAAGGCTTCCCTGGCCACCGACTCGTGGCTGTCGGCCGCCTCCTTCCAGGAGACGACCAGGGTGCTCACCGAGGCCGCCATCGAGGGCAAGTCCGACCAGCTGTTCGGGCTGAAGGAGAACATCATCATCGGCAAGCTCATACCGGCCGGCACGGGCATGACCCGGTACCGCTCGGTGGAGCTGGAGGCCCCCGAAGCCGAGCACATGACCTTCTGGTCCTCCGAGTCCGAGGTGGCCACCGAGGACCTGGCGGCCTGGCTGGCCAATATCGGCGAGGGCGACGGCTCCGGCAGTCAGCCGGCCGCCCAGCCGGCCTGGTCAGAGCCTGAGGCCCGCACCGAGCCGGAGGCCTGGGACGGGGGCGAGGGGGCGGCCGAGCCCGCCCTCTGACCGCCCCCGCCGGCCCGGTGCCCCCGGTGCCGGCTCGAACGAGTGCCGACGGCGCGCCCCTCCGGGGGCGCGCCGTTTGCCGTATTACCGGCGCTGTCGTAGCATTGATCCTTGGCCGAACCGCGCTTTGCGGCCAGGCCGGCGAGCCGTCCCCCCGGACGGGCCCACGCCATCCCCACACAGAAAGCTCGTCCCAGAGGTTCGCCGTGCCCACGATCTCGCAGCTGGTCCGCAAGGGCCGTGAGTCCAAGCAGACCAAGACCAAGACCCCGGCCCTACGGGGTGCCCCCCAGCGCCGGGGGGTCTGCACCCGGGTGTACACCAACACCCCCAAGAAGCCGAACTCGGCCCTGCGCAAGGTGGCCCGCGTCCGCCTGACCAGCGGGGTGGAGATCACCGCCTACATCCCCGGCGTCGGCCACAACCTCCAGGAGCACTCGATCGTCCTGGTCAGGGGCGGCCGGGTCAAAGACCTGCCCGGGGTCCGCTACAAGATCGTCCGGGGCGCCCTCGACGCCTCCGGGGTCAGGGACCGCAAGCAGGCCCGCAGCCGCTACGGCGCCAAGAAGGAGGGCTGAGATGCCCCGCAAGGGCCCGGCCCCCCGGCGCGATCTGATGCCCGACCCGGTGTTCCGGTCCGTGCTGGTCACCCAGATCGTGAACAAGATCCTCTCCAGGGGAAAGCGCACCCTGGCCGAGCGCATCGTCTACGACGCCCTCGAGGTGGTCAAGGAGCGCACCTCCAGCGAGCCGATCACCACCCTCAAGCGGGCGGTGGACAACGTCCGGCCCACCCTGGAGGTCAAGAGCCGTCGGGTCGGCGGCGCCACCTACCAGGTGCCGGTCGAGGTGAAGCCCCGCCGGGCGACCACTCTGGCCATCCGGTGGCTGGTGGGCTACTCGCGCCAGCGGCGGGAGAAGACCATGACCCTGCGGCTGGCCAACGAGATCATGGACGCCTCCAACGGGATCGGTTCCGCCGTCAAGCGCCGCGAGGACATGCACAAGATGGCCGAGTCCAACCGCGCCTTCGCCCACTACCGCTGGTAGCCCCCCCACCGCCGGCCGGCCCCGGTCGAGCGGTGGGTGCCCAACCCGGATGCCGACGGAGCGGTCGGCGGCGCCGCGGTGCCAACGAAGCAAAAAGACGCCCCCCTACGAGAAGTGAGTTGTGATGGCTGAAGCCCCCAACATCAGGGAGTTCCCGCTCGCCCGGACCCGCAACATCGGGATCATGGCGCACATCGACGCGGGCAAGACCACGACGACGGAGCGGATCCTCTACTACACCGGCAAGAACTACAAGATCGGCGAGGTCCACGAGGGCGCCGCCACCATGGACTGGATGGTCCAGGAGCAGGAGCGCGGCATCACCATCACCTCCGCCGCCACCACCTGCAAGTGGAAGGACACCTGGATCAACATCATCGACACCCCTGGCCACGTGGACTTCACCGTGGAGGTGGAGCGCTCCCTGCGGGTGCTCGACGGGGCGGTGGCCGTATTCGACGCCGTGGCCGGGGTGGAGCCCCAGACCGAGACGGTCTGGCGCCAGGCCAACAAGTACTCAGTGCCCCGGATCTGCTTCATCAACAAGATGGACCGGATCGGCGCCGACTACCACCGGGCCGTGGACATGATCCGCGACCGCCTCGACGCCACGCCGGCCGTCGTCCAGCTG
>DASRBO010000141.1:0-7136 GCA_035653595.1 Acidimicrobiales bacterium
CGTCGAGGGCGAGCGCCCGCCCCGCCACCCCGACCTCGGCCATCAGCTCCTGGCCCCGGTCCCTCACCCGCTCGACGTCGGCGGCGAGGCAGATCCCGAGCACGGTCGGCCCCGCCCCCGACCAGCACGAGGCCAGGGCGCCGGCGTCCCGCAGCCCGGCCATGAGCGCCTCGCTCTCCGGAAACAGCTGCGTCCGCTGGGTCTGGTGCAGGCGGTCCTCGGTGGCCTGGGCCACCAGCAGCCGGTGATCGGACAGGCCGGTGATGAGCAGGGCGAGGCGGCCGAGGTTGAAGGCGGCGTCCCCGTGCGCCACCAGAGCCGGAAGGACGGCCCTGGCCTCGGCCGTCGGGAGGCGCCGGTCGGGCACCAGGACCACGAAGCGGTAGTCGGGGTCGAGCCGGAGGGGCACGACGACCGGGCGCCCCTCGACCGTGGCCGCCGCCACCAGGCCGCCCCGCAGGGAGGCCGCCGCGTTCTCGGCGTGGCCGTCCAACCGCACCGCCACCGCCAGGGGGTCCTCCGCCCCGGCGGCGGCAGCGGCGGCCAGGGCGAGGGAGGCCGAGGATCCCAGCCCCCGGCCCACCGGTATCTGCGAGCGCACGGTCACCGCCAGCCGGTCGTGGCCGACCACCTCGACGGCCACCCGGGCGGCGAGATGGTCGGCGTCGGCGGGCAGGTCCGAACCCTCGCCCTCCGAGCGGACCACGAGCTTGTCGGACGGGGCGACCTCCACCTCCACCCGCAGGTCGAGGGCCAGGGCGAGGGTGTCGAAGCCCGGCCCCAGGTTGGCCGACGAGGCCGGCGCCCGCGCTCGCATCCGGGGAAGGTATCGGGCCCTCAGGCCCGGCTGGACTCCAGCTGGTCGAGCTCCTCGACGGTCATGAGGACCGCCCTGGCCTTGGAGCCCTCCGACGGGCCGACCACGCCCCGGCGCTCGAGCAGATCCATCAGCCGCCCGGCGCGGGCGAAGCCCACCCGCAGCTTGCGCTGCAGCATGCTGGTCGAGCCCAGCTGGGAGCGCACCACCAGGTCCATGGCCGCCTCCAGCAGGTCGTCGTCGTCGCCTTCCTCCAGCGGGGCGGCGCCGGCCTCGGCGCCGTCGTCGCCCTCGACCCCCTCGACGTACATGGGATGGGACTGGCGGCGCCAGTACTGCACCACCCCGCGCACCTCGGGCTCGCTCACCCACGGGGCCTGGATGCGGCGGGGGACGCTGGAGGAGGCGGTCAGGAGCAGGAGGTCGCCCTTGCCTATGAGTCGCTCGGCCCCGGCCTGGTCCAGGATGACGCGGCTGTCGGCCAGCGACGAAACCGAGAAGGCCAGCCGCGACGGGATGTTGGCCTTGATGACCCCGGTGATCACGTCCACCGACGGCCGCTGGGTGGCGATGACCAGATGGATGCCCACCGCCCGGGCCATCTGGGCGATGCGGCAGATGGACTCCTCGACGTCGCGGGCGGCGACCATCATCAGGTCGTTGAGCTCGTCGACCACCACCAGGATGAACGGGAGCCGTTCGAAGCGCTCCTCCTCGCCCGGGCCGGCCTTGAGCTCGCCGGCGTCGAAGGCCTGGTTGTAACCAGTGATGTCCCGCACGCCCACCTCGGCCAGCAGGTCGTAGCGGCGCTCCATCTCCCTCACCGCCCACGCCAGCGCGTTGGCCGCCCGCTTGGGGTTGACCACCACCTGGGTGAGCAGGTGGGGCAGGCCGTTGTACTGGCCGAGCTCCACCCTCTTGGGGTCGACCAGGATCATGCGCACCTGCTCCGGGGTGCAGCGCATGAGAACCGAGGTGACGATGGAGTTGATGCAGGACGACTTGCCCGCCCCGGTGGCGCCGGCGATCAGCACATGGGGCATGTCGGCCAGGTTCACCATGACCGGGCGGCCGGCGATGTCGCGCCCCAGGGCGACCTCCATCGGGTGCACCGCCCGCCTGGCCTCGTCGGAGCCGAGGATGTCGGCCAGGGCCACCAGCTGGCGCTGGCGGTTGGGCACCTCGACCCCGATGGCGGAGCGGCCGGGTATGGGGGCGAGGATGCGCACGTCCGGCGAGGCCATGGCGTAGGCGATGTCGCGGGACAGGCTGGTCACCCGGGCCACCTTCACCCCGGGGGCCAGCTCCAGCTCGTAGCGGGTGACGGTCGGGCCGACCGTCATGCCCACCAGGCGCGTCTCCACCCCGTGGGTGGCCAGGGCCTGCTCGAGGGCGCGGCCGGCGGCCTCGATCTGGCGTCGGTCCAGCTCCTGGGCCCGCGACGTCTTGAGCAGGCCGGGTGGGGGCAGCTTCCAGGCCACCGCCGCCGCCCGGCCCAGCTCGATGCGCAGCTGCTCGCCGGGCGGGCCGTCGCCCGCCGGCAGGTGCACCGACGGTGCCGGCGGCTCGGGCTCGTCCTCGGGCTCGTCCTCCGCCACCTCGGCGGCCTCGTCCTCCGGCCCGGGCTCGGGCTCGGCGAAGGTGGCCAGGCTGGGCGCCACCCGGGGCTCGGGGGCCGCCGGGGCGGGCGCCTCCTCGTCGGCGGGGGGATGGCGGTGGAGGATGCCGGCCACCGCCGCCGCCGTGGCCCTTACGGCGGCGGCGGCGGCCCGGCCGAGCAGGCGGGCGGCCGAGGCCACCACGCCCCCGGCAGTGCTCAGGCTGGTCGAGGTGAGGATCAGGGCGCCGAGCACGGCCAGCAGCAGGAGCACCACGGTGGCGCCCACGGTGGCCAGCACGGCGTGGAGAGAGCCGCCCACGGCGAGGCCGGTGAAGCCGCCGGCCCGCCGCAGCACGGCGGCCGGGCTGGCCCACCGGGGGGCGCCCTGGGCCAGGTGGGCCAGGCCGGAGACCCCGACCACCATCAGCCCGGAGCCGACGGCGGCCCGCCCGGCGGCCGAGGGGTCGTTCTGGCGGCGCAGGAAGGCGGCCCCCACCCAGCCCAGCACCACCGGCAGGGCCAGGCGCACCACCCCGAAGGCGTCGGCCCCGGCCCGGTCCAGGGCCCGGCCCACCGGCCCGCTCAGGTCGAGGTAGATGCCGAGGCCGGCGACCACCGCCAGCCCGATCAGGCCCAGCCCCCACAGGTCGTCGCGGTGGTCCTGCAGGTGGGCCCGGACCTCCGAGCCCAGGGTGGCCAGCAGCCGGGGCGGGCCGCCGCGGGCGGGGGACCGGCCCCGACCCGCGCCCTTGCGGCGCGTCGAAGGCGACCGGCGGGCGGTCGGGCTGGAGCGCCGGGTAGTCACAACAGCAACAACGGTAACATCAGCCCCAGCGGGAACCGAGCCAGTCAGGCCTCCATGACCACCGGCACGATCATGGGCCGGCGGCGGGTGCGCTCGTTGACCAGCCGGCCGATGGCCGAGCGGATCCGCCGCTTGAGCGCCTCGGGGTCAACCGAGCCGTCGGCCACCACCTCGGCCACCGCCTCGGCCACCACCTTGCGGGCCTCGTCCAGCAGGGGCTCGGCCTCGGTGGCATGCACCCAGCCCCGGGTGATGATCTCGGGGCCGGTGAGGACCTCGCCGGTGGCCACGTCGAGGGCGACCACCACCACGATGACCCCCTCCTCGGCCAGCACCCGCCGGTCCCGCAGCACCCCGTGGCCCACGTCGCCGACGATGCCGTCCACGTAGAGGTAGCCGGAGGGGACCTGACCGGCGAAGTCGACCCCGTCGTCGGTCAGCCGCACGACGTCGCCGTCCTCGCACAGCAGCACCTTGTCGGGGGCCACACCCATCTGGCGGGCCAGCTCGGCGTGGTGGAACAGGTGGCGGAACTCCCCGTGGACGGGGATGAAGTGCTCGGGGTGGGCCACGCTCAACAGGGTCTGGAGCTCGCCCCGCATGGCGTGGCCGCTCACGTGCACCGGGGCCAGGCCGGAGTGCACCACCTCGGCCCCCCGCCGGTGGAGGCCGTCGATGACCCGGCTGACCGCCGCCTCGTTGCCCGGTATGGCGTGCGCGCTGATGATCACCACGTCCTCGGGACCGATCTGGAGCCGCTTGTTCTCCCCCGCCGCCATGAGGGCGAGGGCCGACATGGGCTCGCCCTGGGATCCGGTGGAGACCACGCACACCCGGCCCGGGTCGAGGTCGGCCACCTTGTCGATGTCGACCAGGGCGTCGTCCGGTATGGACAGCAGCCCGAGCTGGCGGGCCAGGGCCACGTTTTTGGCCATGGAGCGGCCCAGGGTGGCCACGATCCGCCCCGCCGCCAGGGCGGCCTCGATCACCTGCTGGACGCGATGGATGTGGCTGGCGAAGCAGGCCACCACGATGCGCCTGCCCTCGTGCTGGCGGACCAGGGCGCGCAGCACGGCGCCCACCTCGGTCTCGCTGACGGTGTGGCCGGGCTCCTCGGCGTTGGTCGAGTCGGCGAGCAGCAGGCGGATGCCAGCCGAGGCGGCCAGCTGGCCGATGCGGCTGAGGTCGGTGCGCCGGCCGTCCACCGGCGTCATGTCCAGCTTGAAGTCCCCGGAGTGCAGCACCACCCCCTGGGCGGTGTGGAAGGCCACGGCGAAGCCGTTGGGCACCGAGTGGGCCACCGGTATGAACTCGACCTCGAAGGGGCCGATGGGGCGGCGCTCGCCGTCGGCCACCTCCACCATGGAGGTGCGCTCGGCCACCCCGGCCTCCTCGATGCGGCTGCCGGCCAGGCCCAGGGTCAGGGCCGATCCGTAGAGCGGGAAGGAGAGCTCGCGCAGGAGGAACGACAGCGCCCCGGTGTGGTCCTCGTGGCCGTGGGTCAGCACGCACGCCTCGATCCGCTCGGCGTTCTCCCGCAGCCAGGTGAAGTCGGGCAGCACCAGGTCGACGCCGGGCATGTCAACGGCGTCGGGGAACATCAGCCCGCAGTCCAGCAGCACCACCCGGCCCGCCTGCTCGATGGCGGCGCAGTTGCGGCCGATCTCCCCCAGGCCGCCCAGGAACGTGATGGTTACCGGCTCAGCCACCGTGTCGGGCTGCCCCCACCCCGGCCGGGGCCCGCTCGCCCAGGGCGGCCAGGAGCGAGCGGGCCTCCTCCTCCAGACCGGGGGGCGCCCCGCCCAGCGGCAGGCGGCACTGGCCCGCCGGCAGGCCGAGGACCCGCATCATCGCCTTGGTGGGAACCGGGTTGGGAGCGGCGTCACCGCTCTCGTACCGGAACGAGGCCAGCAGGGTGGCGTTGATCCGGCGGGCCCCGTCGACGTCGCCGGACATGAAGGCGTCGACCACCGCCCGCATGGCCCGCCCGCACCAGTGGGAGGCGACGCTGATCACCCCGCAGGCGCCCACCGCCAGCAGGGGCAGGGTGAGCCCGTCGTCGCCGCTGTAGAGCTCGAAGCCCGCCGGCGCATCGGCCACCAGGCGGGCGGCGCCGGCCGGGTCGCCGGTGGCGTCCTTGACCGCAACGATGTTCGGGACCTCGGCCGCCAGGCGCAGGATCACCTCGGCGGCGATGCGCCGGCCCGTGCGCACGGGTATGTCGTAGAGGACGACCGGCAGATCGGTGGCGGCGGCCACCGCCCGGAAGTGGGCCTCGAGGCCGGCCTGGGCCGGCCGGCTGTAGTAGGGAGTCACCGCCAGGATGCCGGCCGCCCCGGCGGCGCTGGCCGCCCGGGTGAGCTCGATCGAGTGCCTGGTGTCGGCCGTACCTGCCCCGGCCACCACTGGCACGGTGACCGCTTCCGCCACGCACCGCCACAGGTCGATCTTCTCGTCGTCGGACAAGGCGGTGGCCTCCCCGGTGCTGCCGGCCACGATGAGGGCGTCGCTGCCGTTGTCGGCCAGCCAGCGGGCCAGGGTGGCGGCCCCGTCGAGGTCGAGGGCTCCGGTGTCGTCGAAGGGGGTGACCATGGCGGTGGCGACCCCACCGAAGCGCCCGACGGGCATGCTCATGCCCCTCTCACCGCGACGGGGCGCCGGTGGCGCTGCCCTCGTGCGAGCGCTCGATGCCCAGGGTCACCAGCAGGTCCTCGTGCAGCTCGAACCAGACGGTGTGGTACGAATCGATGACCGGCCGGGTGAACCACTCGCCCTCGCCCTCCTCGACCTTGCGACGGGCCCGGGCCAGCCGACCGCCGTAGGCGCCGAAGCGGGCCAGGGCGGCCCCGAGGCGGGCGCACACCGGCTGCACGGCGTCGTCGATGCCGCGCAGGCGCTCGACGACGGCGGAGTCGTACTCCGGGTCGGAGTGGTCGTTGGGAACCTGCCGGTCCTCGACCGGGCGCAGCTGCCAGCGGGTGCAGGCCTCCAGCAGGTCGCGGTTGAGGGCGAGGAAGTCGCGGTAGGCCCGCTCCACCTCGCTCCGCCGGCCCGACTCGTCCAGCTCGATGGCCACCAGCTCGGCGTGGGTCTTGCGCCCGCCCGGGGTGAGAGCCCAGCCCGACAGGCGCCCGTCGCGGCGGAGCACCAGCTCGTCGGCCGCCAGCTCGTCGAGATGCCGACGGACCTCGTCGGAGGGCACGCCGACCACCGCCGACAGGGCGTCGGCGTCGGCGAAGCCCTTGAGGCGCAGGCCGTGCAGCACCAGCACGCGGGCCGGGGAGGGATGCGTCACCGCCGGGGAACGCTACCAGCGCCGCCGCCGTGTTCGGATCGGGCCCGGGGGCGGCGGCCCTCTGTCAGGCGCTCTTCTTGTCGCCCTCGGCCAGCTGGAAGGCGGCGTACTCCTCCTCGGTGTCCGCCCAGGTCTCGAAGGCGATGACCCCGATGTCGGTGAACTTCTGGCGCAGCCAGCCGTCGGCGGCGTCGAGCAGTCCGAGCTTCTTGCAGTTGGGCACGATCTTGGAGAAGAGCATGGCCTGGAAGCCGGCCCGCTCGGGCGACTGCATCACCACGGGCAGGACGTCGCGGGGGTTGACCCCCATCCGGTCCCAGACCTCCTGCTGCAGGAACCGGTCGCGCAGCCGCACCGCCGCCTCGAAGGCGAACTCCTGCCGCTCGCGCAGCTCGCCGGCGGACAGATCGGCGTAGTACTCCTTGAGCGACAGCACGCCGAAGGCGACGTGGCGGGCCTCGTCGCTCATTACGTAGCGCAGCAGCTGCTTGAGCAGCGGCTCGGTGGTGAGCTGGTGGATGAAGCCGAAGGCCGCCAGGGCCAGGCCCTCCACCATGATCTGCATGCCGAGGTAGGTCATGTCCCAGCGGCTGTCGTTGACGATGTCGTCGAGCAGCAT
>DASRBO010000142.1:0-2673 GCA_035653595.1 Acidimicrobiales bacterium
AGTTCCGGAAGGTCGCCGGCCCGCTCGTCGACGAGTACGCCGAGACGCCGTAGCGCGACCGTGCACACCTTGAAGGAAGCTGAGACGGCCTGAGACAGTTCGTCGCAGCTGGGCTACGCTCGCCCCGCACGAGCGGCGGGGACTACGAACGCATGACCATTGACAGCTTGCGCGTCGCGCTCAAGGGCCTTCTGGCCAACCGCATGCGATCGCTGCTCACCATGCTCGGGATCCTCATCGGGACGGCGGCCGTCATCCTGCTGGTGGCGGTCGGGACGGGCATCTCCAACGCCGTCCAGCACCAGATCGAGACGATGGGCTCGAACGCCGTCTACGTCTGGCCGGAGCAGAACCCGGGCGGGAACGACAAGGGCGGGACGGCCATCCGCCAGGCCAAGCTGACCGACGCCGACCTGAAGGCCCTGTCCAACAAGGACCGCGCCCCCGACGTGCTGGCCGTGTCGCCCGTGCTCCAGGTCCGGGCCACGACCGTGGCCGACGGCACGACGTACGCCCTGTCGAACTTCACCGGCACGACGCCGGTCTACGCCCAGATCCGCAACGCCACGCTGTCGGCCGGCCGCTTCTTCGACGACAGCGACGAGGCTAACCACGCCAAGGTGGCGGTGATCGGCCAGACGGTGGTGGAACACCTGTGGAGCAGCGGGTTCAACGCCGTCGGGCAATGGGTCGACTTCAACGGCATCCGGTTCCGGATCATCGGGATGCTGGACAAGAAGGGGTCGAGCGGCATCGGCGACCAGGACGACGTCGTCATCGCCCCGCTCACCACGGTGAAGGACTCCCTCGTCGGCAACATCGACAGCTACTCGCTGATCGCCGTCCAGGCCGCCTCCCGGCAGCAGACCGACGCCGCCCAGGCCGAAGCCATGTCGGTTCTACGGGAGACGCACAATCTCCGTCTCGGCCAGCCGCTCGACTTCCAGATCTTCAACCAGGCCAGCCTGCTCAACACCGGCAAGGCCGCCGCGCTGGTCTTCAGCCTGCTGCTGGCCGCGGTGGCCGCCATCTCGCTCTTCGTCGGCGGGATCGGGGTGATGAACATCATGCTGGTCACGGTGACGGAGCGGACCCGGGAGATCGGCATCCGCAAGGCGCTCGGCGCCCACAAGGTCGACATCCTCGGCCAGTTCCTGGTCGAAGCGGTGCTGCTCGCCCTGATCGGCGGCGGGCTCGGCGTGGCCATCGGCGTCGGCTTCGCCCACCTCCACGTCGGCCCCCTCCGCCCGGTGGTGTCGCCCGCCTCGATCCTCGTCTCGTTCGTCGTCTCGGCGCTCGTCGGCGTGTTCTTCGGCGCCTATCCGGCCAACCGCGCGGCCAACCTGACCCCGATCGAGGCCCTGCGCTTCGAGTAGCGGGGCACGGTTCCGGGTACGCCTCCTCCTGTCCAAGCATGACGGAGGAGGTGACCCGCATGACCGATGTCGACGTGCGGGACGTGTCCGTGGCCGAACTCATCCACCGGATGTCCGATCAGAGCACGACCCTGCTGCGCCAGGAGATGCGGCTCATCCAGGCCGAGATGGAGGAGAAGGCGGAGCAGGCGAAAGCCGGGGCCGGTCTCCTGACCGCGGCCGGGGTCGCCGCGCTCGGGGCCTTCGGGGCCTTCGTCGCCGGTGTCATCATGGCCATCGGCCAGGGCCTGCCCATGTGGCTGTCAGCCTTCATCGTGACGGCCGGGCTGCTGCTGGTGGCCGGGATCATCGGCCTGACCGGCCGGGACAAGATGAAGTCCGCCGTTCCGCCCACGCCGGAGGAGGCCATCGACAGCCTCCGCACCGACGTGGCCGAGATCAAGGAGGCGGCAGCCCGATGACCCAGTCAGACACCAACGGCACCGGACCGTCGAACACCGAGCGGCTCCGCCAGGAGATCGACGTCACCCGGGCCAAGCTCGGGGAGACCGTCGAGACGCTGGCCCGCAAGGCCGACATCAAGGCGACCGTGCGGGAGACGCTGGACGAGAAGCGCCAGGCCTTCACCGGTCAGCTCCAGGAGGCGGTGACCGCCGCCCGCGACATCCGCGACCACTTCCGGACCCGCCACGGCTGAGGCCGCTCAGGCGGCCCGGCTGCGGCGCTGCAGCCACCGCTGCAGGGCGAGCACGTCGTCCTGGCGGTAGCGGCGGTGACCACCGAGCGTCCGGACGGTCACCAGCCGCCCGGACGCTTCCAGATGGCGCAGCTGGCTGAGCCGCAGACCGAGGAGCTGCGCGGCCTCGCCTGGCCGCAGGATGGGGACTCCGTCATGCATCGTTCGACCTCCCGTCGACCGGTCGGGCGCTAGGCGGCCGGGCGGTGCTGGCCGGCGCACTGGCCGGGCAGCCCGTCCCATTCGCAGTCGTGCGGATGCACGGCGGCGAGCCGCAGCGCCTTCGAACGCGCCAGCCGCCGTCGCAGCAGGCGCATGGCCCGATCGACCTTCCCCGACACCGAATCTCCGGGGGCACCACCGGGGGACACCGTCATCACGACACCTCCGCCACAGAGGATTGTTGGGGCCGCGTGCCCAACGTCCTCATCAACGGCGCAGGGCTGCTCCGATTACGGCGAAACCGGCCGGAACGGCATCAAGAGCCGCAAAATCAACGCAGCGCGGTCGTTATTCCCGTTCTTTGCCACGGAGCGCGGTCAACGGTTGCTGAGGCGGAAG
>DASRBO010000143.1:0-10813 GCA_035653595.1 Acidimicrobiales bacterium
ATCACGACGGTCCCCCGAACCAGGCTCGGGGAGCGCATCGGGCGCCTGAACGACGAGGACATGGTCCGCCTCGGCCGGGCGATCGTCGTGTTCCTCGGCCTGGCCGGTGCCTGAGCGGGTCGGTGTCCCGCCCACCCGGCGGTAGGTGACGGTAGCGCCGGTAGCACTCGGTGCGATTTGGGGGCACCCCAAGCCGGGGCCGCCCCGCCAGTCAATCGCGACTGTCCCGGCTCTCAAGCCAGACGGTAGATCGAGACGTGGTCCGAGGACTCGGCAGTAAATGGTTCATCGGACCAGCCACCATGGCGGCTTTCGAGGACGAACCCGGCGATGCGAGCCATGAGGTCAAGTTCGGCGGGCCAAATGTAGCGATGGGGGCTCCGGAAGATCCGTGCTGCCGAACCGCCCTCAGGATCGAATCTGACGTGATGGGACACGACGTGTTGAGCAACGGGATCGAAGATGTCAGCCCCGAGGTAGCCGGGCTGGGTGGCGAAGACGGAGCCGGTGCGTCCGGGGGGCAAGGTCCGTAGATCGGGAACCCACAACTCGATGACGAAGCGGCCCCCGGGGACAAGGTGGCGCGCCGCATTCTTGAACACAGCGATCTGGCGCTCCTGAGTGAGCACATTGCTGATGCCGTTGAATACGAGGAAGACGAGACTGAACGTCCCGTCCACCCTCGCGGAGGCCATGTCGCCCAACACCACGGGTACCAGCTCGTCGTCGGCCTTCGTCCGCAGCTGATCGATCATTGGTTGGCAGAGTTCGATCCCTGCGACAGGTACGCCGGCTTCGGCCAGTGGCACCGCCACGCGACCGGTCCCAACCGCCATCTCGAGAGCACGACCGCCGTCGGCAAGGGCACGTAGTCGTTCGATCGTCGGCCCAAGCACCTCAGGTGCGAACATTCCGGTGCCTGGGGTGTCGTAGTGGCGGGCGGCCTCCTCGTCCCAGATATCGGCGTGCTCCACGAGGGGGACAATCCCACCCAGGGGGTACGGGGCGCAAAGGAGTTTCGGCCTGCACCAAGAGGCGGTCGAGCGGCCCCGCCCAAAGGAAGGGTGAGGTAGTGGATCCCCCGGCCGGCGGTATGTGACGGGCGGAGGCGGCGATCGGGCTTGTCTTATTTGGGCAGGTCTTGGTGGGCCAGAGGTCCTTGCGTGAGCGACCTAATGCTAGCATAATGAAAGCATGCCGAACGTGCTCATACGGGACATTCCTGAGGACGTGCACTCCTCGCTGCAGCGCCGGGCCGAGCGCAGGGGCCAGTCGCTGCAGCAGTACCTGGCCAGCGAGCTGACACGCCTAGTCGAGCGCCCCAGTCTGGACGAGGTGCTTGACCGGATAGGTCGACGCAAGGGCGGGCGGGTAGGTCTCCGCCAGGCGGCCGAGGACCTGGCCGAGGAGAGAAGCCGCGGATGATCGTGATCGATGCCTGCGTTTTGGCCAACGCCGTGGGCGACGACGGAGCCGATGGTGAGCACGCCAGAGCCGAGCTCGCAGCCGCTGACGGCATCTCTGCCCCCGACCTGGTCGATGTCGAGACCGTGGCTGTCTTGCGCAAGCGTTGGATAGCAGGGACCGTTACCGCCCGGCGATTCTCAGTGGCCATCGACGATCTGGAAGCCCTTGATCTAGATCGCTATCCCACGCTCGCCTTCGTTCGACGGGCCTACGAGCTGCGGAACAACCTGACCGCCTACGACGCGACGTATGTGGCGCTAGCTGAACTCCTCGGATGCGAGCTGCTGACCGGGGACGAGAAGCTGGAGAAGGCCCCGGGGCCGCGGTGCACGATCCGTCTGCTGCGCTGATCCGGCCCAATCCATCGAATGTGGATCACCATGCCGGCGTTTGCGGACACCCTCCGCGGCGGAGGCAGGTGACCTTCGGGGGCAGCCCGTCAGGCCCAGCGAGAGCAACCTATCGGGCCAAAAGCGAGTGCCGGCTAGGTTTCCGCGCGGCAGACGTCGCCGCATCATCATTGGGTGATGTTGACCCTGGCGATGCGGTGGCTTCAGGCGGCCTTCGGAGACGTGGGTGACTGACCGGCTGCCAGAGGACGCCTCCGAGGTTAGGCCGGTGGTGGAGGCCGTCTTGGGCGAAGTCCCCGCCGCGGTCGAACGACAGCCTTCATTTGCCGGCAACCGGGTCTTTCGCGCCCTGGTGAGAGAGGATCATCTGTTTTTGAAATTCGGCTCCGCCGCCGACATCGGCCGGGAGTGCGCCGCCTTGGCGCTTGCCTCCGGTGCTGGAGTGCCAGTTCCCCGGGTGGAAGCCGTTGACCTCAGCGGGGAGGTGTCGCCTTATCCCCTGATCATCCTGGCCCAGGTCCCTGGCCGTCCCCTTGACGGTTCCGAGCCGATCCTCGACCAGGTGGGCGCCTTGATGGACCGGTGGCACGCGGTCCGCCTCGAGGGCTTCGGCCTGGCCACCCCTGATCAGGGAGGTCGGCTGCGCGGCGAGAATGATTCTTGGCCCGATGCCCTGGACCGCAAGGTAAGGGCGGCCGGGTCAGTCGCGGCGGCCGGTCTCGTTCCCGCAGAATTTGTGGAACGAGTTGCCCTCGCGCTCGAGCGGATGGGTCGATCGCTTGAGATGCAGGTTGGCCAGTTTCTCCATGGCGACTTCCATCCTCGCCACGTCTATGCCTCCGGGGCCACGATCAAGGCGGTCATCGACTGGGGCGACGCCAGCGTTGGTGACCCCGACTACGACCTGGCCCGTGTATAGCACGCAGGCTTCCTCGCGGGCGGCCTGGAACGGGCCGTGTCCGGCGCGGCGCCGCTGCTGAGGGTCGACCGGTCTGCACTAGACGGTGCCAGACTGGCCAAGTTGCTGTTGTACGCGGCCGTCTTTGTTTGTTGGGCTATGGCTGGTGAGTTCGCCGGCGGAGCTCCGTGGCCGCCTTGGTGGCCAGCCCAATGCTCAGCACTGGCCCAGATCCTCGCTGCCCTCGAGGCAACATAAGGCTTCACGGTGACCCGATCCGCGTGACCGCGAAGCGCCTGTGGCTCCGAGCCCACAAATGAGTGCGCCCGCGCCCGGCGGTAGAGGACAGTCGGGTAGCAATGCCACCGGAACGGTAGGGGACACCCCGTGCTTACCCAAAGGTCACTCCTCGGGCCTGTCACCGCCGCCCATGCGAGCCACGCTGGTGTCGGCGCCACTCAGGAGTTCGGTGGCGAAGAACCGGAGGGTGGCGTCGAGTGCCGCCCGGTTCCCAGCCGGGCCGCGCTGATGCCCGATTCCCTCTAACACCACGAGCGAAGCCCGCCCGCCGGCCCTAACGATGGCTGCGTGCAAGCGGCGGCTCTGCTCGGTGGGCACCCGGGTGTCGCTGTCGCCATGGACCAGCAGTACGGGTAGGTGGGCGAGTCGCTCGGCGACGATGATGGGCGACCGGGCCTCGAGATCCCCGTCGGCACAGGTCTCGTCGATGTAGCCCGGGATGCCGGGATGCTGCGTCTCGGCGCGCCAGGCCCGGACGTCGGTGACGGCCGCCCAGGCGGCGACCGCGCTGACGGAGGCACCACGGGCCGCGGCCAGGAGGGCGACTTGGCCCCCTTGGGAGATCCCGAGAAGGCCCACCGAGCCGGTGACGGCCGCCAGCTGGCCGTGGACCCAGTCGACGATTACCGACACATCGTCGGGCTGGTGCAGCCCGCAGTCATCGATTCCCCCCGAAGCGCCCCAGCCCCGCATCGAGATGGCCACCGCTAGATAGCCGGCGTCCGCGAGCGTTGCCGAGGGAACAGCCATCGTCGCAGCACTCCCGCCCCAGCCGTGCACCAACACGATCCCCGCGTTCGCCCCTGGGTCGCCATACAGCACGGGTTCGATAGGCACTCCGGCGCCGTCCACTGTGACCGCTCGACCAGTTATCACTGGCCCAGTCTGGCCGTCCGGCCCTGGAGTGTCACGTCTACCCGGCGGTCCCGGGACAGGTCATCATCTGACAATGCTTGGGGATTATGGGCGCTTCTGTGGCCGGGGACTGGGACAGCCCGAAAGCCAGAACTGTCGCTGCAGGGTGGGCATCAGAGCTCACTGCTCTCGCCCGCGGCCGCCCGTACTTGTTGCTATGCGCCCATCGCGGTGACTGCTGTAGTCCCGGACGGTGTCAACGCTGCGCGGTGGCGACTACGTAGCGGCTGGTGGCTCGGAAGCCTCTGGGGTCCTCGTTTCCCGCCTCGAGTATCTCGCGTAGGCGTACCCGGAGAGCATCGGCTCCGCCCCGCTGTTCGAGTACCGCCATGCCGGTCACCGCCATCGGGTGGTTGCTCGACTCTGACTCGAGGAAGGCCTCGACCGACGGTGCTGTAAAGGCGAGGGAGTGCTCCTCCAGCGCAACGGCGAACCCGTGCGGGCCGAACAAGCTCTGGAGGGCGTCGCTCTTGTGCCATGCGAAGCCTGGCGGTGGCGTCGGAGCCCCGAGTGCCTGTATCACCGCTCCCTGGGCGGCCGAGTTCATCTCGTAGATGGCACCGGCGGGGATCCAGGCCGTCAGCACGATCCGTCCGGAGGAATCGAGGACCCGAGCCATTTCCCCCGCTGCCGCTTGAGGGTCCGGAGCAAAGATCAGAGCGAAGACTGACACGATCACGTCGATCTCGCTGTCCCCGAGAGGGATGGCGGCCGCGTCTCCCGGCAGGAACCTTATGCCGCGGCCCGCCTCCGCCGCCCTGGCGCGGGCCACGTCGAGGAGACGGGGCGCGGGGTCGACCCCGGTCACCTGGTGGCCAGGCGCCGCCATCAGCAGGGCGGCGTTGCCGGTGCCGCAGCCGAGGTCCAGGACCCGCTCACCAGCTTGGAGGCCGGCATGGGCCACCGCAGCTCGGGCGGCGGGCAGGAGCTGCTCCGCGGTGGTCTCGTAGCGACCCGCTCCCCAGTCGAGCTGCGTCATGGTCTTAGAAGCTACGTCCGATCGGGGATCGCTCGCTTTCGAGCGGGAGATCGGCGAAGTGCTCGCCACCGGCCATCACTGAGGGGACCTCATTCCGGTCTCGACCCGATGGGGCCGAGCCCCTCCGCTGATCGATGACCAGCAGGTGTCGGCGTCGTCACCGCGACCCGGCGTTCGGGGCGGGCGGGGTCGGGATAAGCGTCGAGTGGTAGGGGACACGCTCCGGACGAGGCCCTTCTTGCCTGAGAGAACCAGGTTACAAGGCCGAGTGGTCCATACCGGACCACAGGTGGCTACAATAGGGCCAGTGGTCAGGGTCGAGCTGGAACGGGTCGAGGCGCTCGAACTTCTTGGAATGACGCTGGCTCACCTCAACATCGCTGAAGCGCGGGCGGACCTATCACCTCGACTCCCGTTGCTGATGGCCATCCGGGACAAGTTGGCTCTCGCCTTGCGGGAGGAGACATGAGATACACAGACGATGAAGTGTTGGCCGCAACCGCTGCCATGGAGAAGTACAGGGGTGGCCAAGAGGGGGAGACCGGGGCCGCACTGGTCGTGGTTGGTCTCAGCGCGGAGCGGGCCGCGAAAGAAACTCGGATTCGCGATGACCTCATTCGAGTTGCCCATCGTGCCGGGGCATCTATCCGCCAACTGGCCGACGTCTCCGGCCTCGGGCGGAAGACCGTGACGGCCATCGTCTCTACCGACGTACCTGTACAGGACTGAACGACGGAGTGTCCCTCTGCCGGCGGAGTGGGGCACTCTGGCCGCCACCGGAACGGACCTTATGGGGCAGCCTGCTCCTGGGAGCTGTTTCTTACAACGGTGTCTCGGACGGCAGCTGGGATTGTGCTACTGCCGGATCGAATTGACCCGCCCTAGCGGTGGGGCGCTGTCGATACGGCACAGATCCGGGATCCGTGCTTGTCGCAATGCGGGGCCGCCGTGCCGCGGCGGCCCGGGCGCTGGGCCCGGCCGGCGAGTCAAGGTGCCGTCGCCTGGGCGCGCTCGTAGAGCTCGCCGAACCGTTCCATGGCGGCCTCGACAGCGGGACGGTCGCCGGTGGCGAGAAGATCGAGCAACAGGCCGCGGGTCACTGCCACCATGAGCCGGGCGTCTATCAGCGCCGCCTGCATGCCGACTCCGGTGCGTGTGAGCAACTCGGCGACGGGAACGGTCCAGGCGTCGATGATTCCGTCGAGGAGCGTCCGGGCCGATGGCCGACCCTGCAGGGCCTGGCCGTAAAGCTCGAAGAACAGGCGTTCGTGTGGGGCCAGTCCTGGGTCGACTAGACCGGCCCAGAGCCGCCTGGCGGCGTGCAAGGGATCGTCGGAGCTCGCCATCAGCTCGGCCAGGAGCTCCCGCTGTCGGGCCTCCACAGAACGCGTGACCTCGACCAGCAGCCCTTCTCGTGACCCGAAGTGATGGATCAGCATGCGATGGCTCGTGCCCACGGCCCCGGCGATGGCACGCAGGCTCTGATCGCCGATGCCCGCTACCAAGGCATGCTCGACCACGGCATCCAGCAGCCGTTGCCGCGGGCTTGCCAGAGGCATGTACCAGATGGTACATCAGTGTTCATGGAAAAAGAGGCGGCAGTGGCCGTGCAGGCGCCGACCGACGCGATCTGGGCGGTGGTGGTGGACGTCGAGCGGTGGCCGGAAGTCACCCCGAGCATGACGGAAGTTCGCCGCCTGGACGACGGCGAACTTCGACCCGGCAGCAAGGCTCGCATCCGGCAGCCGGGCTTTGCGCCGGCCCAATGGGAGGTCACCGTGGTCGACCCCCCTCGGATCTTCACGTGGGTCTCGTCGGCGCCGGGCGTGCGCACGGTCGCCGAGCACGAGATCCGATCGACGCCCGGTGGTTCGGAGCTCGTGCTGCGCTTGCGCCAGAGCGGCCCGCTCGCCCCGGTCGTCCGGGCGGTGTACGGACGGCGGATCCGCCGTTTTTTGGAGCAGGAGGCGGCCGGTCTGGCCGGCGCCGCCGAGGCACGGGTCCGCACACTCGAGACTTGATCAAGGTGGCCCCTGCTGAACCGCCCTGCGTCGGAAGGCGGTTCGCGTTATAGGGGTCCTGCTGGTTCTACCTCCACGAAATATCGAATCTCTTCGAGGCTGCCTGGAAGTAGCTGAGCGCCCACAAGGTGACCCTCCACCGGCGTTCCGGAATACGTCTATGGCAAGGGGGCGCGCCGCGTTATCGAGGCGGTCCGGGCTGTAAAGGCCATGGTCGGGTTCGAGTCGTCCATCCGACCAGTTGGCTTGCCGGCGACGCCGGCGTTTCGACACGCTCGCTTCCGAGATGAATGGCCTGGAGGAGACCCGGCGGGCAGTTGAAGCAGGCGGCCCCAGCTGTCTCGTCATCGACGACCTGATCTGGAGGGATCTGGACAAGCTCGCTTGGTCGGGCACGGCGGCCCATGTCCGAGCCGTCGCTCATGTCCTCGCACAGGTGGAACGGGGAGAGGCGGAGTACCTCGTCGTGCGTGCTCTGGATGGCACGCCGGTTGCCAAGGCCGCCATCGACTACGTCGAGGCGCCTGGCGTAGGGACCATAATGCAAATGGCAACCCATACTGAGCTCCAGAGTCTCGGCCTTGGATCGGCATTGATCGCGGTGGCGGAGGAGCGGATTCGTGGGCGCGGCGTGACCGTGGCCCGCCTGGGCGTCGAAGACGACAATCCCCGGGCTCGAGTTCTGTATGAGAGGCTCGGCTACCGCGCCGTGCAGCGCAGGGTTGTGTCGTGGGAGGCAGAGTCTCCCGACGGGTCGCTCTTCGAGTATCGGACTGAGATCACTGAATTGGACAAAGCCCTAACCTGACCACCCGCGTCCCGTCCTGCTGTGACCGGCACCCGGCGTTAGAGGGCATTCCCGGGATGACGACATTGCGGGGTTAGGGGACGCATGAGCCCCGACTGCTAGGGGCTGGTGGCCGTGACAAAGCCAGGTTCGGTTCCATCCCGGCTGCCCTCGGAGGCAGCCGCCGATGCTGCGGGACGTGGCGCCGCAACCAGGACGCCGACAATCACGGCGGCAGCTGTCAGGACGACTGCCGCCCAGCCAGCGGCGGTGGCGTACCCGTGCACGAGTCCCGCCCTCACGAGGTCGGCCGATCGGGGGCTTGACCCGAGGACGTGGGCTGCCAGATAGGTGGCGGTAGCGGTCGCAGCGATGGTGTTGAGCAGAGCAGTACCGACCGATGCGCCCATCTGCTGGGCGGTGTTGGCCACGGCGGAGGCCACTCCGGCTTCTTGCGGGTTGACGCCGGCCGTGGCGGTGGAGAAGGCGGGGACGAATACCGCTCCCATCCCCAGCCCGAGGAGGATCTCAGCCGGCAAGGCGTAAGCCGCGTAGGCGGAGTCGGGCTGGAGCCGGGTGAGGATGGCCATGCCGACGGCGCCCAGCAGCAGTCCCGGAACCATGAGCATTCGGGGCGCCACCCGGGCCAGCAGAGCTCGAGAGATCGTCGTCGAGCTGGTCATCACCGCCGCCGACATGGGCAGGAAGGCCAGGCCCGCTTTGGCCGGCGAGTAGCCCAGCACAACTTGGAACTCGTAGGTTAGAAGGAGGAACAGGCCGTAGAGGGCGATGACGGCCAGTCCGACAGCGACACTGGCCCCGCCGCGGCTGCGTTCCCCGGAGATGCGCAGGGGCAGGAGGGGCTCGGCAACTGTGGCCTCGACGGCAACGAAGCCGACCAGGAGGATGGCGCCGAGCGACAGGGCGGCCAGCGTCGTGGACGATGACCAACTCCTGGTCGCCGCCTCGGCCAGGCCGTAGACGACCGAGACCAGCCCGGCGGTGACCAGGAGCGCTCCGGGTACATCGAGCCGGGCGCCCTTTCGGCCCGGCACGACCGGGAGCACGCGGGCTCCGGCCACGAAGGCCCCCAGGGCGATGGGCACGTTGATGAGCAGGCACCACCGCCACTGGACGTACTCGGTGAGAAGCCCGCCCAGCAGCAGGCCGAGCGCCCCGCCGGTGCCGGCAATGGCCCCGAAGACGGCGAAGGCCTTGGCCCGCTCGCGCGCCTCGACGAAGGTGATGGCGAGAAGCGACAGGGCCGTGGGGGCCAGGAGCGCGGCGAAGGCGCCCTGGGCGCCCCGGGCGACCAGGAGCCATCCGAAGCTCTGCGCCGCACCGCCCGCTGCCGAGGCTGCGGCGAAGCCGGCCAGGCCGATGAGGAAGGTCCGCCGGCGTCCGAGGGTGTCGGCCAGCCGTCCGCCGAGCAGGAGCAACCCCCCAAAGGCGAGGGTGTAGGCGGTCACGACCCAGGAGCGGTCGGCGACCGAGATGTGCAGGCCCCGCTGCGCCGAGGGCAGGGCGATGTTGATGACGGTGGCGTCGAGGGCCACCATCAGCTGGGCCACGGATATGCACACCAGGGCCGCCCAACGCCGACCGGATGCCCCTGCCTGGGGCCCGATCGCCCCGGTTCTCTCCTGCAGGTACGTAGTCATGGCGAGAAGACTAGATCTCTAAGGCTTCGATGTCAAAGGGTTGGAAGTCGATCCCTTGGCTCCTAGACTCATGGCATGCGATCCGTCCGTCCGCCCGTCGGCCTGCACCTCAGCCAAGCTGCCCGGACCGTCGGGCGGGCCTTCGACGACGCCCTGGCCGAGGCCGGCGGGTCCCTGCCCGTATGGCTGGTGCTGCTCAACTTGAAGGCCAATCCCCGAGGCTCCCAGCGCGAGATCGCCGAGGCGATCGGGGTGAGCGAGGCCACTCTGACCCACCACCTCAACGCCATGGAGACCGACGGGCTGATCACCCGTCGCCGGGACCCCGGGAACCGGCGGGTCCACGTGCTCGAGCTCACCGAGTCCGGCGATGCATCATTCATGGCGCTACGGGCCGCGGCCGTCGCCTTTGACCGTCGTCTGCGCCGCGGCGTCACCGAAAAGGAGATCGAGGGGCTGCAGGGCTTGTTCGATCGGCTTGTCGCCAATGTCGGTCCCGAACTCGATCAGCGCCCACCCGGGCCCGGATTGCTCCAGAGTGGCTAGCCGGAATTCCTGCGGTCACCTCCAGCCGGCGGTCGGGGACGTTCAGGTAGCACCGGCGGCCCGCTATTAGGGGGCGGTCGTCAGTTCGTGATCTGGACTCCTGGCAGACGCGCGCGCAGATCATCAAGCTCTTTGGCCGCCAGCGTCATGTCCTGCAATCCGAGACGCCGCAACCTAGGAAGGCGCCGAACGAAGTCCAGCGCCGCGACCGTTAGCGTCTCCTCTTCAAGGTGGAGGTCCTCCAACTCCTGGAGGGAAGCGAGCTCTTGGACGCCGGCATCCGTGAAGGCGTTCCCCCAGGACTGTAGATACGTTAGACCGGTCAACGCGGCAACATGCTCAATGGCGCTGTCATCCAGGCCCGCCGCCGCCAGGTAGAGCCGCCGTACGCCGGGCGCCAGGTGGGTCAGGTGCCGCACAGAAGTTGAGACGACGTCTCGCAGCTGAACTGACTGCAGCGAATCTGGCGGCAGGCCGACCAGAAAACCCAGATCAACCGGTTCCGGTCCACCAACCACCTTCCAGCCATCGGCCATCGGCTCCGTATTGACCACCCGGGTAACCGTGAGCGAGACCGCAGCGCCGGCTGGTACCTCTACCTGAGAGGTGGCCAGGATAGGGCCGCGGTTTGGGTCCCAGGCGCCGACCCAGCCCAAGGTCCCCACGATTTCGCCAACCGGAAAAGACAGAGTGGTCACGGGTCGCCAGTCTCGCAGCTCCGTGCCGTTGGAGTTGGAGGGGGCCCCTGCCGGCGGTAGGGGCGCCGTGCAGTGCCGAGGGCCTTGGCATATTGCGATACTCCCCGCCGACCGGCGGATAGCGCTGTCATGTCGCACGCTGGCGATCCGTTGACCCGCATCGGGTGTTACATGTAACATCTAATTGTGGC
>DASRBO010000144.1:0-23585 GCA_035653595.1 Acidimicrobiales bacterium
GGGGCGGAGGCGGCCGGCGTAGCTACCGGGGCCGGGGTGGCCACCGGGGCCGGGTGGGCGACGGGGGTCGCCACCGGGGCGGGGGCCACCGGGGCGGGAGCCGGGCGGGCGGAGGCGGCCACCGGGGCGGGAGCGGGGATGGTCGGGGCCGGACCGGAGGTGACCACCGGGCGGGCCGGGGCCACGCTGGGGGCCGGGGCCGGAGCGACCGGGGCCGGGGCCGGGGCGGCCGCCAGCGGGGCCTCCATGTAGTCCTCGGTCACCCACATGGTGCCGGAGGAGGTGACGTCGACGGCGACGCCGATCTGGTTGAAGGCGGGGTCGACCATGTTGGCGTAGTGCTCGGGGCTGTTGACGAACGCCTGCTGCAGGCTGGCCACGTCGGGCCCGACGCCCACGTTCTCGCCCCCCTTCTGCCAGCCCGAGGGCAGGTCGGCGGCCAGGCTGGGGTTGTGGCTCAGGGTTCCGGCCCCGGCCATCTGCTGGGACCAGTTCCAGGCCACCGAGGTGAGGGTGGAGTTGACCACCAGCCGGGACAGGCCGTGGGACGCCCTCAGGGCGTTGATGTCGGCCACGAACTGGGATGCAGCCGACGGCGAGCTGTCGGCGAAGGCGGGGGTGGTCTGGGTGAGCACCCCGAGGGTCGAAGCGGCGCCTACTGCCAGGGGAAGCGCCCAGCGGAACCTTCCGGCCATCTATTTTCCTCCATGAATGAGCCCACGGAGGCGATGACCGCCCCATTCGGCAACCCGGCCGTCCTAGGGAGCGAGGCTCCCCTTAGACCCGTGGCTTTGCGTCTCCCGGGTTTCCCCGGGGTTGCCTTTATCGTGGGTTTGGGTTGTCGGAGTGAGTGTCGGCCTAGGGCGGAGGGCCCTTGAGCGGCCACCCATAGATTTCGGCACCGATTGTGGTCACTGGGTGACGATCCGGGCGTTCCATCCCTTTCCGCCGGTGACCAAGGCTCTCAATCCGACCGGGACACCACTCAGGGTGATTAGAAGCCTCTAGCCCAGTCCGGGAAAGCGGGGCGAGGTCGACCGGGCCGAGTCGGTGGATGACGGCCCGGCCGGGACCGGGGTCGATCCGGTAGGGATGCTCGGTGGCCGGGCAGCCGGTCGCCCGGCGCAGGATCGGCTGC
The DNA here is from genome assembly GCA_035653595.1 of Acidimicrobiales bacterium. Taxonomy (GTDB): domain Bacteria; phylum Actinomycetota; class Acidimicrobiia; order Acidimicrobiales; family JAJPHE01; genus DASRBO01. The sequence goes on from DASRBO010000144.1 coordinate 1,139, forward strand.
GGGCGGGCGGGGATGGGCAGGGGGCGGGTGGCGAGGGCCGCCCCGGCGGCGGTCCGGTCGGCGGCCATGACCAGCAGAGCGCCGATCGCCACCATGGTCAGGGCCATCCCGACCAGCGGGGCGGTGGGCAGGCCGGTGTTGGGCAGGCTCGACCCCGGGCCACCGGCGGCGGTCGGGGCCACGATGGTGGGCCCGACGATGGTGGGCTGCACGATGGTGGGGGCCGACGCCGTCGACCCGGACGCGGTCGGCGCCACCACCGTGGGGGCGGCGGTCGGCGCCAGCGGGGCGGTAGCGACCGGGTTGGGGGTCGTTCCGGCCGGAACGGGCCTGGCCGGGCTGGGGACGGCCGGGGCCGGCGCCACGGTGGCCCCGGCGCTGGCGGTGGCCACCAGCCCGTCGACCGCTAGCACCACCCGGCCGGTGTCGGTGGTGGCGGTGGTGGGGACCGGCCCGGTGAAGTCACAGGTGACCGACTGCCCCGGGGCCACCGTCCGACCGACCAGGCTGGAACAGACCGCCGTTGTCGTGGTGGCCCGGCTATCGCTCAGACCGATGACCGTGGCCGGAGAGGCGTTGGGGTTGAGTACCACCAGCCGATAGGGCACCGAGGTGGCTCCGGGCGCCGCCGCCTCGGATACGCCGTAGCCGGTGCCGGAGGCGTCGCTGGTGGCGGCCAGTCCGGCCCCGGGCCCGGTCAGGACCACCGACGAGGCGGTGGCGCTCACACTGCCGCCGGCCTGGTCAGGAGGGACATTGGTGGCGCTGACCGTGACCGTCGAGGTGTGGGAGGCACCCGGGCCGGCCGGCGCCTGATCGGGGAACTGGCAGCGCAGGGACTGGCCCGGGACCAGGGTCGTCCCCACCAGCTGCTGGCAAACCGCTGCCGGCGTGCCACCGTTGGCGACGGCCGTCACCGAGGCGATCCGCACGGCCTGGCTATCCGTGTTGGAGATCGTGACCTGCTCGGTGAAGGCCTCGCCCGGCCGGGCGGCAGTGGCGGTGGGAGCGACGCTGGCGCCCCCGGGATCGGCGGCGTCGCTGCCCGCGAGCACGCTCAGTCCCAGGCCGGGGGCGGTCGGCACGACGTAGAAGACAGCCGTTGCGGCTGCTCCGGCGGGCACCGTGGCGGTGGCGGTGGCGCCGGTGGCGGTGGCGCCGGTCAGGGTCACCGGGGGTGTAGCCGCTGCGGCCCCCGGGCAGGTGGTCACGAACTGGTAGCCGGCGGGAGCGGTGGCCGAGATGAGGTAGGTGCCGGCGGCCACGGGGGTGGGGGCCAGCGGGTTGGCCGAGGACGCCAGGGTCGTCGGGCCGGCCAGGCTTAGCCCGCCTCCGGTGACCTCGGCCGTGGAGGCGCCGGTGGCGCTGCACAGGTAGATGTCGGCCGCCATTGAGGTGCCGGGGGTGGTGAGCCCGGAGGTGGCCACCGCCGACCCGATCCGCCCGGGATCAGTCGGATCATGGGCGCTGACCAGGACGAACACGTTCTGGCTGGCGCCGGCGGCGGCGGGAGCCGTGCCCGGGAACTGGCAGTAGGCGGAGCCGCCCGGGGGGAGGGAGCCCCCGGTGAGGCCGGTGCAGACCGGGGTGACCGGCTGGCCCGCGCTGGCCTGGCTGACCGAGTCCAGCACCTCGGGGCCGGCGGAGGGGTTGGTGATGGTCACCAGGTAGGTGACGGAGACGCCGGGTGCCTGCGCCGCTGCCGTCGGAAGGAACTGCTCGCCGGCCGGGTCGGCTGCGTTGTTGGCCGCTACCGCCGTAAGGGCCAGCGGTCCGGTGACCACCGTGGCCCCGCATGACGAAGGAGTGGTCCCTTCGGCACCTGCGCAGGTGAGGGCGACCCGGCCGGCATCGCCGGCCCCGACGGTGGCCACGAGCGTCAGAGTCTGGGTCGCCCCCGGGCTGATGTCGGCAACGGTGCAGGTCACCACCGGGCCCGCCCCCGCCGGGCCGGTAGCGGCCGGCCCGCAGCCGGGGGAGGAGCCGCTGGCCTGGAACGACTCGATGGGATCCAGGTCGGCGGCGAGACCGACCGCGGTGGCCGTGGTGGCGGAGCCGTTGGTCACCGCCAGCTCGTAGGTGACCTGGCCGCCGGGGTCCACCGTGGCCGGAGCCGCCAGGGCGAGGCTGAGCCCGGTGGGGGTGCTGGCCGCCTGGGCGCCCCCGAGCGGACCGGCCGATCCCGCTGCGGGAGCGGCCGCCGCCGGAGCCGCGCCGGCCACCGACAACGCCCCCGCTACCAGGCCGGCGGTGGCCAAGGCCGCGCTGAGGCCAGCGACCCGGCGAAATCGGTCCACCTGACGACCATTTCATGGCGCCCGGCCAATGTCAACGCTGTGTGTGGCCGAGCCAACGGTGAGAGCCGCAATTTTGACGTCCCAACCGGCTGGCCGGACCCCCCTCAGGGCCGGGCGCCCCCTCCCCGGAGCCACCCCCACCGAGTCGGGGTGGGGGTGGCCTCGATTGGAGGCGACCGGGGGGCCTACCCGCCGGCCGGGGGCGGCTGGGCCTCCCTGTTGGGGGCTCGGCCGATCATCGGGCGCCCCCGCCCCCTCCGGGTGGGGGTGCCGGTGGGGTCGAGGCCGCCCCCGCTGCCCGGCTGCCACTGCGGCCCGACGTGGTGGGTGGAGGCGGTCGGGGTCCCGGCCGGAGAGGCCGTCGCCAGCCCGAGTCCGGCTAGACCGGCCCCGGCCAGGGTCCGGCGGCGGCGGCCGATGAGACCCGCCGCCCCCAGGAGGGCCAGGCCCCCGAGCACCATGCCCATGGCCATGGCCAGCAGGCGGCCGGTCGGCAGGCCGGTGAAGGCCAGCTGGGTGGGCGCCACCGTGGTCGGCGCGACGGCCGGCGGGGTGCTCGGAGTGGGGGTGGGGGGTGGGGTGATGGTCGTGCCCAGGACCGGCGGGAAGACGGTGGAGGTCGCCGTCCCGCTGACCAGGGCTCCGTTCACGCTGAGGGTCACCCCGGCGGTGTCGGTGGTCTCCACCGCCGGCACCGGGCCGGTGAAGTCGCAGGTGACCGAGGCTCCGGGGGCCAGGACCTGCCCGAGCAGGCTGGGGCAGATGTCGATGGTCGTCCCGTTCACCGTGTCGGTCAGGACCGTGATGGTGGCCGGGGTCTCGTTGGTGTTGGTGACCACCACCCGGTAGGGGACCGAGGTGGCCCCGGCGGCGGCGATCTCCGACTGCCCGTACCCGGTGCCGGCGGCGTTGTTGGCCTTGGTTATCCCGACGGTCGGGCTGGTCAGCACGGTCGAGTTGGCGAAGGCGGTGGCCGTCCGGGCGGTGTTGCCCGACTGGTGGACGTCCACCCGGACGGTGTCGGTCTGGCTGTCCCCGGGCCCGGCGGGAGCGACTCCGCTGAACTGGCAGGTCACCGACTGGCCGGCAGGCAAGGGGGTGCCCACCAGGGCGGAGCAGACCGAGGCCGGACCCTGGCTGGGCAGGGCGTCGGTGAGCGAGTCGATGACCTCGTCCACCGCCGTGTTGTTGGTGATCACGGCCTGGTAGGTGAAGGTCTCGCCCAGGCTCTGGGCCGTCTCCACCTGCTGGAAGTTGCTGCCGGCGGGATCGGCGGCGTTGTTGGCCTTGGTTATCCCGACGGTGATGGCCCCCGGCATGGTCGTCGGCACGCAGGAGGGGTTGGCCTGGCCGGCCACGGTGGCGCAGTCGGTCAGGGTCTGACCGGCGGTGTTGGGCCCGTAGCTGACCGTCACCGTCACCGAGGCGGACCCGCCGTTGGGGGTCAGGGTGCCCACGGGGCAGCTGACCACCGGGCCGGCGGCGGTGCAGGTGCCGTTGGCGTCAGTGGAGGACTGGTAGGTCTCCCCCGCCGGCAGGGTGTCGGTGATGACCACCCCGGGGGCGGCGGCGTTGCCGGAGTTGGTGGCCACCATGGTGTAGGTGCCGTTGCCGTTGGGGCTGCCGGTGGCGGGGCCGGACTTGACCACGTTCACCGACGGGTTGCAGGTGGTGGCTCCCACCGGCTGGCCCGGCAGCACCGCCTTGAGCTCGCTGGTGAAGCCGGTGCCGCTGTTGCCGTTGCCGGCCCGGCTCTTGACGAAGGCGGTCCCGAAGCCGATGCAGGAGTTGCCCCCCGCCAGCTGGGGCAGCTGGGCCAGGTTGATGACGGCGTCACCGAAGAGCCCGTCGCCGCTGACGGCAGCGGTGGCGGCCGGCCCCAGCGGGATCTGGGGACCCCAGGCGGTGCCGTTCCAGATGTACTCGACCACTCCCTGGAAGCTGGCGTTGCCGATGAACTGCCAGGTGATCAGCACGTCGCCGGCGGTCCGGGGCGGCTGGACCCCGTTGCAGTCGGCCGACGGGCCGAGCTGGTTGAGCTCGAACTCGATAGCGGTGTCGCCGGCGGCGGTGGCCCGCTGCCAGGCGAGGTAGAGGTAGGACCCCGAGGAGCCCGTCCACTCCGCCGTGATCTGATCCTTGGGCGGGTTGGCGTGGACCGGGACCTGGGGAGCGTCCGGGCACACGGTGTCCTCGTGGATGCCGCCCATGTAGCCCAGGCCGGTGCTCCCGACGGGACCGACGACGCCGGGGGCGGCGGTGTCGGCCGGGTTGCCGGTGGCGCTGAACGGGTTGACCCCGGCGGCAGCCGCTGCCCCCACCCCGGCGAGCTGGAAGGCGCCGGCGATCACTGTCGCCGCTCCCGCCGCCCCGGCCAGGCGCCGGCCGCTCAGTCGCGGGGCGCGCCGGTGGGCCCCGACGGGCGGGGCCTCAGCCGGTGCCGGCGGGGCACTGGGGGCTCGGCGCTTGAAGGACGACAGACGGTGCGCCAGCCGAAGTGGCGCCGTCTCCTCGATCCATGGCTCTCGTTCCACGGGGGACCAACTTTCTTCTCAAGGGGCTCGGCGGTAGTGCCGAAACCCTCGAAGGCTCCATGTGTCCCGGTACGGACAAGCACGGACGGTCCCACGCGCGCTCAGCGGTTGTCAACGCTCTGCGTGGTGATACACGCCGAGCGTCCGCAATGCGGCAAAGAGGTTTCTAAACTCGAATAGAGCCAGGTTGCGGGGGATTTTGGCCCTAAATCCGGGCCGATTCGGGAAGTTCCTCCCAACACGGTGAGTGGTCGGACGGTTCATCAAATTTCCGCGTAGAGCGGCCATGCTCCTGCCGCCAGAAGGAGAAATCTTGAGCGGCGGGCGGCCCGCCTCTCGAGCGCTGCCACCCAAAACGGCCCCGGCCGGGGCCCCGGCCGGAAGCGGGCGGGCCTAGCTGCCCGGCACCATCAGGCGGTAGATGCGCTCCAGGTCCTCGAGGTCGGCGAACTCGATGGTCACCCTCCCCCGACGGGGCCCGAGCTGGACCTTGACCCGGGTCCCCAGGTGGTCGGCCAAGAGGCGCTCGAGCTCGGGCACGCCCGGCTCCGGCAGACGGCTGCGCACCCGCCGGGCGGCCACGGCGGCCGGATCGCTGGCCGGCTCGGCTCTCTCGTTGCGCTGACGAATCATCTCCTCGGCGGCCCGGACCGACAGGGCCTCGGCCACCACCCTGCGGGCCGCCCACTCCTGGTAGGCACGGTCGGGGGTGCCCAGGATGGCCCGGGCGTGCCCGGCGGTGAGCTGTCCGTCGACCACCATCCGTTGGATCGACGCCGGCAGCTGCAGCAGACGGAGGGAGTTGCTGATGGCCACCCGGGACTTGCCGACCCGGACCCCGATCTCCTCGTGGGTGAGGTTGAAATCCTCGATCAGCTGCTGGTAGGCGCCGGCCTCCTCGAGGGGGTTGAGGTCCTGGCGGTGGAGGTTCTCGACCAGGGCATGCTCGAGGCTGGTGCGGTTCTCGACCGTCCTGACCAGGGCGGGGATGGTCTGGAGACCGGCCCGGCGGGCCGCCCGCCAGCGGCGCTCACCGGCTATCAGCTCGTAGCGGTCCTCCCCCAGGGGCCGCACCAGCACCGGCTGAAGTACGCCCAGGGAGCGGATGGAGTCGGTGAGGGAGGCCAGGGCCTCGTCGTCGAAATGGCTCCGAGGCTGGTGGGGGTTGGGCTCGATGCTGGAGACCGGCAGCTCCTGCAGAACCGAGTTGGGATCGTTCCTGACCTCGGGGGGGATGAGCGCCCCCAGCCCCCTACCCAACCCGCTGCGACGCGCCACCGGCGACCTCCTTGGCCAGCTCGCGATAGGCGATGGCCCCGCGAGACGTCGGATCGAAAACCGTGATCGGCTGGCCGAACGACGGCGCCTCGGACAACCGCACGGTCCGGGGCACGATGTTACGGCAGACCTTGGCCCCGAAATGGGCCCTGACCTCGTCGGCCACCTGCTCGGCCAGCTTGGTCCGGGCATCGAACATGGTCAGGATGATCGCTCCCAGCTCCAGACCGGGGTTGAGAGCCCCCTGCACAAGGTTGACGTTGCGCAGCAGTTGGCCCAGGCCCTCGAGGGCGTAGTACTCGCACTGGATGGGGACGACGACCTCGTTGGCGGCGGCCAGGCCGTTGACGGTGATGAGACCGAGCGACGGCGGGCAGTCGATCAGGATGTAGTCGAAATCGTCCTTGACCCGGTCGAGAGCCTTGCGCAGCCGCAGCTCGCGGCTGAACACGGGTACCAGCTCGATCTCCGCCCCGGCCAGATCGATGGTGGCGGGACACACCAGCAGGTTGCGGACCCCGGTCGGTTCGATGCAGTCCTCGATGGGCACCTCTCGCATGAGGACGTCGTAAACCGAGCTCTCGAGGTTGCGGGCGTTGATGCCCAGCCCAGTGGTGGCGTTGCCCTGGGGATCGAGGTCGACCACCAGCACCCGGAAGCCCATTTCGGCCAGGGCGGCACCCAGGTTGACGGCGGTGGTGGTCTTACCGACGCCGCCCTTCTGGTTGGCGATGGCCAGGGTGCGGGGGAGGGGAGGCGGCCGCTCGTCCCCGGCGTCGGACGACCCGCCTGTCGCCGCCGGAGGGCCGCTGACCTGCACCTCTGGCTCGGGAGACGGTCTCCCGACCACCTGTTCCTCGCCCCAGGAAGGCACCGGCGGCGGGCCCTCCGTGCGGGGCGGGTCGGCCCGGCTCGTGAGGGGAGCGTCGGCTCCGCCGTCATCGGGACCCGGCCCCGGTTCGTCTGGCTGGGCATGGGCCTCAGGCTGATCGGGTGAATCTGGTGGAGCCCAGCCGGAACCCGGTTCGGGCGCCTCCGGATTGGAGTGCGCCTCCCACTCGGTCACCCGGCCATCCTGTTCCGCGGGGACGGGCTAGTCAAGCATTCCGCCGATGGCGTCGATGTTTCACGAGTTACGTCCAATGACGGCGCCGCCGTGGCGGTGCGCCGAGTGTTTCACGATGTACCTCGTGCTTTTCACCTCGCACCGCCTGAGCTCGCACTCCCCCGTCGGTCCGCTCCCACTCTCGCCGATGCGGTTGTCGGCAATGTTTCACGAGTTACATTGCGGGATCGGCATCAGAGCGGGACCGGGATCAGAACAGTGGACGCTTGCTGGGAATGCCCACTCGGCGGGGGTAGCGATCCGAGCACGGCTCCAGCGCCTGAACCGCCACCAGCGCCGGCGGGCCGTCGATTTGACGGACCGATCCCAGGCCCAGCTCGGACAGGGCTGTACCGGGCCAGCGCTCCCGCCCAACAGGGCCGGCGGCGCCGGCGGGCGGCTCGGAGACCAACAGCCACCCGCCCACCCGCAGGAGGGGGGCCCCGCACTCGGACACCACCGCCGGCCGGGCGAAGGAGCGGGCGGTTACCAGGTCGAAGCTGGCCCGCAGATCGGGTCGCCGGGCGATGACCTCGGCCCGTTCCTCAAGGACCTCGGCCCGGGCCAGCCCCAAACTCTCGACTGCCGCTCGAAGGAACTGGGCCCGCCGGGCCTTGGCCTCGACGAGGAAGGCCACCGACTCCGGCCAGGCGCAGGCCAGCACCAGACCGGGGACTCCTCCGCCGGTCCCCAGGTCGGCGAAACGCCCAGGGGTCGTCCCGAGGCGCTCAAGGGCGGCGGAGGCGAAGGCCCGGGCATGTCGCAGATGGTCGAGGGCCGGGCCCGGGCCCAGGAACCCGAGTCGGCGGGCCTCCTCCAGCACGGCGAGCGGGCGGGCGTCCCCCTCCTGCCCGGCCTGCCCGTCGACGCCCGGTCCGGTCAGGACTGGGGAAGGATGACCACCCGGCGGCGGGGCTCCTCGCCCTCCGAGGTGGTGGACACGCCGTCGATGCCGTTGGCCGTGTCGTGCACGATCTTGCGGTCGGCCGGCGACATGGGCTCGAGCACCCGTCGCTCCCCGCTGGCCTTGACCTGGGCCGCCACCTCGGCGGTGAACCGCTCCAGGGCCGCCTTGCGCTTCTGGCGGTAGCCGGCCACATCGACCAGGATCCGACCGTGGCGGGCGCCGGTGTGGCGCTGGACCACGGTGCGGGTCAGCTCCTGCACCGCGGCCAGGGTGGTGCCTCGGGGACCGATCAGGAAGCCCAGGTCAGGGCCGTTGACCCGGATCTCGACGTTCTCCTCGTCGAGGATCTCGAAGTCCACCTGGGCCTCCAGCTGGAGTTGGTCGACCAGTCCCTTGACGAAGCCGCTCGCTTCGCTGGCCTGCTCCTCGAGGCTGACTTCCCGCTCCATCTCCATCCCTTTCGGCTCCTCTGCATCGTCATCGTCTTCGGCGTCTTCCACCACCAGGGCGGCCCGGGCGGCGGTGGCGGGTCGGGCGGAGCCGGCGTCGACCCGCCGGGGCCGCTCGGTCGGCTCGGGGGGCAGGCTCTCGTCGGGCTCGTCCTGGGGACGTCCCTCCGACGACCGGGCCGCGGTCTCGCCGGCGCGCTGGCGGCGGCGGCGGTCGCGGCGGTCCTCCTTGGGCCGGGGCTGGGTGGGCCGCACCCGGGCCCGGACCCTGGCCTCGCCCCTCACCCGTCCGAACAGGCCGGGCTTGGGCTCCTCCAGCACCTGGAACTCGGCGTCCTCGTCGGCCACGCCCAGCTGATCGAGGGCGGCCTCCTTCGCCTCGTCCACCGTTCGACCGGTGGTCTCAACCCACTCCATCGACTACCGGCCCCGACGGCTGCGCTTCGACTTCGACCGGTTGGACGGTCGCCGGTGGGGCCCTGTCCCGTTGACCGGAGGAGTCCGGGCCGGCCGCCCGTTGCCGGACGCCGAGCCGTTGAGCGGACCGGCGGCCGGCGGGGGATTGGAGATCGCCCCCAACCAGCGGGCCAGGCCGCCCGGGCGGGATGACGGGGCCCCGGCATCCCTCGAGGGGACCTCGATGGTTGTCGGCAGCGGCGTGTGGGTCCGCAGCACCGGGTCATACCTCCACATGAGCTCCTGCTGGGCGATCCGGAACAGGCCCGAAACCAGGAAGTAGATGTTGACCCCGGCCTGTATCGATATCGAGATGAACCCGAAGAAGACCGGCATGATCCGCTGCATGGTCTTCGCCTGGGGGTTGGCGGCGGCGGCCGGGTTGCGCCCGTTGAGCTGCCTGGTCTGGACGTACTGGACCGCTACCACCAGCACCACGAGGATCCAGTAGGCCACCGCCGAGGCCCCGTGGACGGTGTGTACCGATTTGGCCAGGTCGATACCGAAGGACTTCATCTGGCAGTTGGCGGCTGTCAGATGTTGGTAGATAAGGCTGTTCGAGGCCACGTGCTGGGGAATGCACTGGCCGATAGCGGTGGCCCGGTGGGCGACCACGTCGGCCTTGACCGCCTTGTGGGTCAGCTCCGATATGGTCCGGTACAGGACGAGGAACACCGGCATCTGCAAGAACATCGGCAGGCAGCCGCTGACCGGGTTGACCCCGTGCTCCTTGTACAGAGCCATCATCTCCTCGTTGAGGCGCTGGCGGTCGTCCTTGTACTTGGCCTGCAGCTTCTTCATCTCCGGCTGGATGCGCTGCATGGCGAGCATGGAGCGGGTGCCCTTCACGGTGAGTGGTGACACGACCACCATGACCACCAGCGTCAGCAGGGCGATGGCGATGCCGTAGTTGGGCACCACCGAGTAGAAGAGAGCCAGCAGCCACGCCAGGGCGTGGTAGAGGGGATCGAATACGGAACCGGTGGCGATGAAGGTGGGCATGGGCGGTCCTCAGTCAGGGACGGGGTCGTAGCCGCGCCCGCCCCAGGGACGGCAGCGGCCCAGGCGGCGGGCCGTCAGCCACGCCCCCCGGGCGGCGCCGTGGCGCTCGAGGGCCTCGAGGGCGTAGGCGGAGCAGGTCGGCTGGAAGCGGCAGGGAGAGGGGCGGGCCGAGCCGAGGAGGCGGTAGAGGCGGACCGCGCCGATGAGGGCCCTGGTCACTTCTCTCCCACCGCTCTAACGGCTTCGGCCACAGCCGCCCTCAACTCTCGGAACGGGACTTCGGCCGCCTCGGGGGCGGCGCTCAGCAGATAGGCCCCCGGGCGCATCTCGGGCGCCAGGTCGGCGACAACGGCACGCAGTCGGCGCCGCAGCCGGTTCCGCCGGACGGCGGTCCCGACCTTGCGCCCGACGGCGTAGGCAACCTTGGGCGGCTCGGACTGGCCGCTGCTCACAAAGGTTACCGTCACCGGGCCGCGCCGCACTCTCGCCCCGGCGCGCCGAAGGGCGGAGAAGGTGGTCCGATCGCGGACCCGCCACACCATGGGGGGCCTTGGCGGAGAGGCGGTGGCGGCCCTTGAGCCGGCGAGCCTTGAGGATGGCCCGCCCGGCGCGGGTCGACATGCGGTGGCGGAAGCCGTGGTTCTTGGCCCGCTTGCGGTTGTTGGGCTGGAAGGTGCGCTTCAAGGTCTGGGACGTCTCCTCGGCCGGAGAGGAAAGGCTAGATGGAGGGGGGCGGGACGGCCAAATGACCGGCCCAAATCCACCCTTTGCCCAGGCGCCGTCTGTGGATCACCGGTGGTACGGTGCCTCCACGACCCGTTGGGGTCTGGCGACCGGAGGGCCCCCCACTTCCCCGGGGTTCTTGAGGCGCCCCAGGGAGCTCAGAGGGTTGGTGCGTCGGTGGGGCAATTGCCTGGTGCGATCGTTGTCCACAGTGTGTGGACCGGCCTGTGGATGCAGCGCGGGTGGCGCGGCGGAGATGCTGGTGAGTGACGCTGAGTCGCTGTGGACAGAGTGCTCGGAGCTGCTCCGCAGGCAGGTCTCCGACGGCGTGTGGAGGACCTGCTTCGACGGCATCCGCCCGGTGTCGAGCGACGGCGACAGCCTGGTGCTGGCCGTTCCCAACTCCCTCGCCAAGGAGCGGATAGAGGGACGGTTCCTCGAGCTGGTCCGCAACGCCATGGTGGACACCGCCGGGCGCGATGTCCCCATTCGCCTGGAAGTGCGGACCTCGGCGGCCGTGCTGGACGACCCCGCCGCCGGCACCACCCTGCTGTCGGGGGCGGACTGGAGCCACCCCCTCGACCCAACCCCACCACCGCCGCCGGCGGCCCTGCACCCCGACGACGCTCCCATAAATCCCCAGTACACCTTCGACCGCTTCGTCATCGGGGCGTCCAACCGCTTCGCCCACGCCGCCGCTCTGTCGGTGGCCGAAACCCCGGCCAAGTCCTACAACCCCCTCTTCATCCACGGCAGCGCCGGGCTGGGCAAGACCCACCTGCTGCACGCCATCGGCAACTACGTGCGGGAGAACTTCCCCGCCCGCCACGTGCGCTACGTCTCCACCGAGACGTTCATGAACGAGTTCGTCGACGCCATCCGGACCAACACCGGAACCGCCTTCAAGCGCCGGTACCGGCAGTGCGACGTGCTGCTGGTCGACGACATCCAGTTCATGGAGAACAAGGAGAGCCTCCAGGAGGAGTTCTTCCATACCTTCAACTCCCTGCACGAGGCGTCCAAGCAGATCGTCATCACCTCCGATCGGCCCCCCAAGTCCCTGGCCACCCTGGAGGACCGCCTCCGCAGCCGGTTCCTCATGGGACTCATCACCGACGTCCAGCCCCCCGAGCTGGAGACCCGCCTGGCCATCCTGCGCAAGAAGGCCGGAACCGAGCGCACCGAGGTCCCCGACGAGGTGCTGGAGTTCATCGCCACCCACGTCAAGGACAACATCCGCGAGCTGGAAGGCGCTCTGATCCGGGTGTCGGCCTTCGCCAGCCTCAACCGCGAGCCCCTTACCCGCAGCCTGGCGGAGAAGGTCCTGTCCGACATCGTGTCGGCCAGCCAGCCCCGCCAGATCACCCCCCAGCTGATCCTCGAGGCCACCGCCTCCGCCTTCAGCTTCTCGGTGGAGGAGCTCTGCGGGACCAGCCGCCGCCGCCCCCTGGTGACGGCCCGTCAGGTGGGCATGTACGTCTTTCGGGAGCTGACCGACTTCAGCTACCCGGCCATCGCCCGCGAGTTCGGCGGACGGGACCACACCACGGTCATCCACGCCGTGGAGAAGATCGCCGCCCTCATGAAGGAGAGGCGCCAGATCTACAACCAGGTCACCGAGCTCATCCACCAGATCCGCGGCGGAGGGTGAGGGGCCTGGGCCTGTGGAGTGACCTGGTCAGGGCTGTGGCCGCCGCTGTGGGCGGAGGGGGTCCGGCCTGTGGGCGGGCACGCCTTCATGCACCGGCCGGTCGCCGCCACTGTCAGGGGCCTGTGGGATCCTGAGGGGGCATGGGGACATCGCCAACCGTGCTGACCTGCGGTTTCGGCCGGTCCTCCACAATCCACAGCCCCTACTACTACTGCTGCCAAGATCTCTATCTATTACAAAGACAATGAGAGGCACACCGTGAAGCTTCGTTGCGAGAGGGACTCACTGGTCGAGGCGCTGGCCACCGCCAGCCGCGCCACCGCCAGCCGGAGCGGGGCCCTACCGGTTCTGTCCGGGGTCCGTCTCGAGGTCCGGGGCGGCGAGCTGCACGTGGCGGGGTCCGACCTGGACCTGACCATCGAGACCACCGTGGGGGTCCTGGGCGCCGCCGACGGCGTGGCGGTGGTGCCCGGCCGGCTGCTGGTCGACATCGTGCGGTCGCTGGAGCCGGGGGCGGTGGCGGTGGAGGCCGACGAGGAGGAGCTGCGGGTGGCCTCCGGCCGGGCCCAGTTCGCCGTGCGGATCTTCCCGGCCGACGACTTCCCCCGCCTGCCCGGCCACCAGGGCCAGGCCCTCTCGCTGCCGGCGGCCGACTTTGCCGAGGCCCTGCGTCAGGTGGTGCCGGCGGCGGCCAACGACGAGACGAGGCCGATGCTGACCGGGGTGCTCCTGACCTCGGAGTCGGGCACCGGGTTGCGCCTGGTGGCCACCGACTCCTACCGGCTGGCCAAGCGGGAGCTGGCCGGGGCGACCGTGCTGGCCGAGGGCCAGCGGGTGCTGGTGCCGGCCCGGGCCCTGTCCGAGCTCCAGCGACTGCTGTCGTCGGCCTCGGAGCTCACCGTCCGGCTGGGGGAGACCGACGCCGGCTTCGAGGTCGGCCCGGTCGTGCTCACCACCAGGCTGATCGAGGGGGACTTCCCCAACTACGGCCAGCTCATACCGGCCTCCTACCCCAACCGGCTGGACGTCTCGCGAGACACCCTGGTCGACGCCGTCAAGCGGGTCAGGCTGCTCGTCAAGGACGCCACCACCCCGGTGCGCATGGCCCTGCGGTCGGGGACCATCGAGCTCAGCGTGTCCGACGCCGAGCGGGGCCAGGCGGTGGAGGAGATCGACGCCAAGTACGAGGGCACGGACATGACCATCGCCTTCAACCCCGCCTACCTCATCGACGGGCTGGAGGCGGCGGGGGGCGACGAGGTGATGATCCAGGTGCTGGACGCTCTCAAGCCGGCCACCATCCGCCCCGCCGAGGGGGCCGACTACCTCTACCTGCTCATGCCGGTCCGGGTGCCCTAGCGCGGCTGGGCGACCGTCGCGGATGAACGTCTCCCATCTGTGGATCACCGACTTCCGTAACTACGCCTCGGCCGAGCTGGAGCCGGCCACCGACGGGCTCACCGTGGTCCTGGGAGACAACGGCCAGGGCAAGTCGAACCTGATCGAGGCCCTGGCCTACCTGGCCAACCTGGAGTCGTTCCGGGGTGCCCCCCGCGAGGCGCTGGTGAGGCAGGGCGCCGAGCGCACAGTCCTGCGGGCCGAGGCGGCCCAGGGCGAGCGGCGCCTGCTCATAGAGGCCGACATACCGGTGAGCGGGCGGGAGCGGGTCCTGGTCAACCGCCAGCCCCTGCGCCGGGTGCGGGACCTGCTCGGCGTCCTGCGCACCACCGTGTTCTCCCCCGACGACCTCGAGCTGGTCCGGGGCGGCCCGTCGGGGCGGCGCCGGTTCCTCGACTCCACCCTGGTCGGCCTGGCCCTGCGCCACGACGCCCTGCGCCTCGAGCTGGAGCGCATCCTGCGCCAGCGCGCCGCCCTGCTGCGCCAGTCCGGCGGGCGGGCCACCCCGGACATCGAGTCGACCCTCGACGTGTGGGACGCCAAGCTGGTCGCCACCGGAAACGAGGTCCTCGAGGCCCGACAGGTCCTGGTCTCGTCGCTGGGGCCGGCGGTGGCCCGCTTCTACGAGATGCTGGCCGGTCAGCCGGCACCGGTCGAGCTCTCCTACCGGCGGTCGTGGGACGGCGACCTGGCCTCGGCGGTGGAGAAGGCCCGCGGCGAGGACCTCCGCCGGGGCATCACCACCGTCGGGCCCCATCGCGACGACCTCGACGTCCGGCTGGGGGGGATGCCGGCCCGCACGCACGCCTCCCAGGGCGAGCAGCGCTGCCTGGCCCTGGCCCTCCGGTTGGCCGAGCACGCCCTGGTGGCCGAGCGGGCCGGCTCCCCCCCGGTCCTGCTCCTCGACGACGTGTTCTCCGAGCTCGATCCCCGCCGGTCGTCCTGTCTGCTCGACCTCCTGCCGCCGGGCCAGGCGGTGCTGACCACGGCCGGCGCCCTCCCCGCCCGGGCCGAGCCGGCCAAGGTGGTGGCCGTCAGCGCCGGCACCCTGGTGACCAGGTGAGCACCTGGCGGCCGTTCTCCGACGGGGACGGCGGCCCCCGGCGTCTGCGGGACGGTCTCGAGCGTCTGACCCGGTCCCTGGGTGGGCCGGCTTCCAAGGTGCTCGAGGTGGTCTTCGGCCACTGGGAGGAGGCGGTCGGCCCGGTGGTGGCGGCCCATGCCCGGCCCCTCAACCTGTCCGACGCCGTGCTGGTGGTCGCCGTCGACCAGCCGGCGTGGGCCACCCAGCTCAAGCTGCTCGAGTCG
This sequence comes from Acidimicrobiales bacterium, assembly GCA_035653595.1. Classification (GTDB taxonomy): domain Bacteria; phylum Actinomycetota; class Acidimicrobiia; order Acidimicrobiales; family JAJPHE01; genus DASRBO01. Next base: position 16,247 of record DASRBO010000144.1, read on the forward strand.
GACATCCTCCGCCGATTGGGCGAGGCGGCCGGAGCCCCGGTGGCCGAGCGGCTGGAGGTGCGGGTGAGGCGTCGCTGAGGGCCGTCCGGGGTGGGGTGTGCGAACCCCGCCGGAGGCCCGCCGAAGGGGGCCCGGAACGCCCGGCCATGAGCCTGGGTGTTACACCCAACTGGTAGAATTGTTGGCATTGGACACCGGATAAATCACCGGTTTCGTCCCAGCCTCGAGCCTACGAGAGAGGCCGGCTCCTAAGCACTATTGAAAGGTCGCGCCTGTGGCGTTGCACGCAGCGGATGAGGGCGTTCCTCGTCCTTCCAAGCCCTCGTCGTACACATCCAAGGACATCACGATCCTCGAGGGGCTGGATCCGGTCCGCAAGCGCCCGGGCATGTACATCGGCTCCACCGGTCCCTCCGGTCTGCACCATCTGGTGTGGGAAGTGGTCGACAACTCGGTCGACGAGGCGATGGCGGGCTACTGCACCCGCATCGACGTGACGCTGCTCGCCGACGGAGGGTGCCGCGTCTCCGACGACGGCCGTGGCATCCCCACCGACCCGCACCCCCAGTACAAGAACAAGTCCGGCGTCGAGATCGCCCTCACGATGCTCCACGCCGGGGGCAAGTTCGGCGGGGCCGGCTACAAGGTTTCCGGCGGCCTGCACGGTGTGGGCGTGTCGGTGGTGAACGCCCTCTCCACCCGCCTGATCGTGGAGGTCGACCAGAACGGCGACCACCACGTGATGGAGTTCAGCGGGGGAGGCAAGCCCAAGGGCAAGCTCACCGTCACCGGCAAGGCACCACGGGGCCGCACCGGCACGACGGTGACGTTCTGGCCCGACGAGTCGATCTTCGAGGAGGTGGAGTTCCGGGCCCAGACCATCCTCGAGAAGCTGCAGATGTACGCCTTCCTGAACCGCAACCTCGAGATCCGCTTCCGCGACGAGCGGGTGGCGCCTCCCACGGAGACCACCTACAAGTACGCCGGCGGGATCATCGACTTCGTCCGTCATCTCAACACCGCCAAGGAGGCCCTGTTCAAGAAGCCGGGCTACTTCGACCAGGGCGAGGACGGCCAGGAGGTCGAGATCGCCTTCCAGTGGAACACCGGCTACAACGAGGGCATCCACAGCTTCGCCAACGGCATCGCCACCACCGAGGGGGGCATGCACGAGGAGGGGTTCAAGAAGGCGCTCACCAACGCGGTGAACAAATACGCCCGGGCCAAGGGTCACCTCAAGGAGAAGGACGAGAACCTGGCCGGCGAGGACATCCGCGAGGGCCTGACCAGCATCATCTCGGTCAGGCTGTCCGAGCCTCAGTTCGAAGGTCAGACCAAGACCAAGCTGGGCAACGTCTCGATGCGCTCGCTGGTGGAGCGGGCCACCAACGAGAAGCTGTCCGAATGGCTGGAGGAGCACCCCGCCGAGGGGCGCCAGATCGTGCAGAAGTCGGTCCAGGCCGCCCGGGCCCGCAGCGCCGCCCGCCAGGCCCGCGACCTCATCCGGCGCAAGTCCTCCCTCGAGGGGGCGGGGATGCCGGAGAAGCTGCGGGACTGCTCAACCCGCGACCGGCGCCGGGCCGAGCTGTTCATCGTCGAGGGCGACTCGGCCGGTGGTTCGGCGGTCAAGGCCCGCGATCCGGAGATCCAGGCCATTCTCTCCATCCGGGGCAAGATCCTCAACGTCGAGCGGGCCCGGCTCGACAAGATGCTCAAGAACACCGAAATCCAGTCCCTCATCGGCGCCATCGGGGCCGGGGTGGGCGAAGAGTTCGACGTCGAGAAGATCCGCTACGACAAGGTCATCATCCTCTGCGACGCCGACGTCGACGGGAGCCACATCCGCACCCTGCTGCTCACCTTCTTCTTCCGCCAGATGCGCCCGCTCGTCGAGCTGGGCCACGTGTACATCGCCCAGCCCCCCCTCTACTCGACGGTCGTGGCGCGGGAGAAGGTCTACCTGAAGGACGACACCGCCAAGGACCGGTTCCTGGCCGAGCACGCCCCCCGCAAGTTCGAGTTCCAGCGCTTGAAGGGCCTGGGCGAGATGGACTTCGACGAGCTCGGTGAGACGACCATGGATCCCTCGCGGCGCACCCTGCTGCAGGTGTCGGTGGAGGAGGCGGCCATCGCCGACACGGTGTGCTCGGTGCTGATGGGTGACGACGTCGAGGTGCGCAAGCACTTCATCCAGACCAACGCCAAGGACGTCAGGTTCCTCGACATATGAGCGACGTGACCACGACCGGTGGCGGCGGGGACGACGAGGGCACCTCCTTCGGCTCCATAGAGCCGATCGAGATCCAGGAGGAGATGGAGCGCTCCTTCCTGGAGTACGCCATGTCGGTCATCACCATCCGGGCCCTGCCGGATGCCCGCGACGGCCTCAAGCCGGTGCAGCGCCGGATCCTCTACGGCATGTACGACATGGGCGTCGGGCCGAACCGCGCCCACATGAAATGCGCCCGGGTCAGCGGCGACGTCATGGGCCGGTTCCATCCCCATGGGGACCAGGCCATCTACGACGCCCTGGCCCGCATGGCCCAGGACTTCTCCCTGCGCCACCCCCTGATCGACGGGCACGGCAACTTCGGATCGCCCGACGATCCCCCGGCTGCCAGCAGATACACGGAGTGCCGTCTGGCGCCGCTGGCCATGCACATGCTGGCCGGCATCGACGAGGACACCGTCGACTTCAACGACAACTACTCGGGCGAGATCCAGGAGCCCGCCGTCCTGCCGTCGCGGTTCCCCAACCTGCTGGTCAACGGCAGCCAGGGCATCGCCGTGGGCATGGCGACGAACATCCCGCCCCACAACCTCGGCGAGGTCATCGACGCCACCGTGCATCTGATCGACCACCCCGAGGCCACCCCCGACGAGCTGATGACCTTCGTCAAGGGTCCCGACTTCCCCACCGCGGCCCAGATCCTCGGCCGCGCCGGCATCATGGACGCCTACCGGACCGGGCGGGGCTCGATCCGGATGAGGGCCAAGGCGGAGATCGAGGAGGGCCGGCGGGGCGTCTCCATCGTGGTGACCGAGCTGCCCTACCAGACCAGTGCGGGAAGCATCGCCGCCCGTATCCGCGACCTGGTCGACTCGCGGGAGCTGGACGGGGTCAGGGACGTCAACGACGAGTCGGCCCAGGGCCGCACCAGGCTGGTCATCGAGCTCAAGCGGGACGTGAACGCCAACGTCCTGCTGAACAACCTCTACAAGCACACCCCCCTGCAGACCAGCTTCGGGGTGAACATGGTCGCCCTGGTCGACGGGGTGCCCCGCACCCTCAACCTGGCCCAGGCCCTGACGGCCTACGTCGAGCACCAGATCGAGGTGATCAGGCGCAGGTCCGAGTACCGCCTCGGCAGGGCCCGCGACCGGGCCCACATCGTCGAGGGCCTGCTCAAGGCGCTCGACATGATCGACGCCATCATCGCCCTGATCCGCGCCTCGGAGGACCGCCCCGCCGCCAGGGCCGGGCTCATGGCCGCCCCGTTCGAGTTCAGCGAGATACAGGCCAACCACATCCTCGACACGACTCTGGGCAAGTTGACCAGGCTGGGCCGGTCCGAGCTGGAGGAGGAGCTGACCGAGCTGCGGGCGACCATCGCCGAGCTGGAGGCCATCCTGGCCGACCCGGTCAAGCTGCGGGGGGTCATCAAGGACGAGCTCGGCGAGATACGCCAGCAGTACGCCACCCCCCGGATGTCCCAGATCATCTTCGATCCGGGCGAGCTCGGGGTGGAGGACCTGATCGAGGACGAGGAGCTCGTCGTCACCATGAGCCGGGCCGGCTACATCAAGTCGGTCCAGGCGGGGGCGTTCAGGACCCAGGGCCGCGGCGGGCGGGGGGTGCAGGGGACCAGGCTCAAGGAAGAGGACATCGTCTCCCAGATCGTGCACACCACGGCGCACAGCTTCCTCCTGTTCTTCTCCAACACCGGGCGGGTGTACCGGCTCAAGGCCCACGAGGTCCCCCTCAAGGAGCGCACCGCCCGGGGCACGGCGATCGTCAACCTGCTCCCGCTGTCGCCGGGCGAGAGAATCCAGGCCGTCATCGCCACCCGCGACTATCCCGAGGACCGGTACATGTTCTTCGCCACCCGCCAGGGCCAGGTGAAGAAGACCTCCTTCTCCGAGTACGACAAGTCGAGGCGGGAGGGCTTCATCGCCATCAGCCTGCGCGACGGGGACGAGCTGGTGAGGGTGGTCCAGACCGGCGGCGAGGACGACATCTTCATGGTCAGCCGCCAGGGGATGACGATCCGCTTCGCCGAGAACGAGGTGCGGGCGATGGGCCGCGACGCCGCCGGCGTCAGGGGCATGAAGCTGCGCGATGGCGACGAGGTGGTGTCGGTCGACGTGGCCGCCGACGACCGCGACATCCTCCTGGTCACCAACGCCGGCTACGGCAAGCGCACCAAGCTGGAGCGGTTCAACCGCCAGGCCCGCGGCGGCCAGGGCGTCCGGGGCATCCGCCTCACCGCCCGCCGGGGCACGGTGGTGGCGGCCTTCATGGTCGGCCTCGACGACGAGATCTTCCTGATCTCCTCGGCCGGGGTCATGATCCGCACGGCGGTGAGGGAGATCTCCTCCCAGGGGCGCGACGCCACCGGCGTGCGGGTTATGCAGCTGAGCGACGACCAGGAGGTCTCCTCGGTGGCGCCGATCCTGTCGGTCGACGAGGCCGAGTAACCGGTGGGCCTCACCCTCGCTGACCGGCGGGGGAGGACCGTCATCCGGCGGGTCGACGTGGCCAGCGTGGCCCGGGTGTCCGGGCTGTTCTACCTCTGCGTGTCCGCCATCCTGCTCGGCCTGGCCGTGGTCGCCTGGGCGGCCGCCAGTGTCGCCGGGCTGGTGGGGGGGATGGAGCGGTTCATCAAGAGCCTGTTCGGCTTCAGCTCCTTCCACTTCGCCAGCCTGCGGCTGTTCCTAGGGGCGATGGTCACCGCCGTGGTGCTGAGCGCCCTGGGCACCCTGGTGAACGTGGTGGCGGCGCTGGCCTACAACTTCGTGGCCCGGACCTGGGGGGGCATCGAGGTCAGCCTGGGGGGGGCGGAGGCGCCGCTACCGGTGGCGCCTGCGGTGCGCCGGCCGGTGATCTGAGGGGACTGAGCCGGACCCACGTGGTGTAGCTTCTGGCCTTCCGCGGGGCTATAGCTCAGCTGGTTAGAGCGCAGCACTGATAATGCTGAGGTCCTTGGTTCGACTCCAAGTAGCCCCACGGCTCTCCTCACCCTGCTCAGCGAGGGTGAGGGGGGTTCCGGTCGCGTCTTGTGGATGAGCCTTTGAGGGGCTCCATCGCACATCCATCGCACGGGACTCCGGGGGACGGTCGGCCGTCGCCGGAGCATCCGGGGCTGAGGCGGAGGTGCCGGCGGTCGCTCCGCTGGTCCCCAGGAAGTAGACCCCGAGAGCTTCGGCCGCCGCTTGGTCGGCTGCTTTGGTGGGCTGGGCGTAGATATCGAGCGTGGTGCTGGCCCGCCGGTGGCCGACTCGCGTCTGGGCCGTCTTGATGTCGACCGACAGCGCCACCATGGCGGTGGTGTTCGCCGTCCGGAGTATCTTGAACTGCAGGCCAGGCACACCGACTCTCCGGCACGCTGGGATCCAGACCCTCCGCCTCCAATTGCCGTAGTGAAGGGGACGGCCGTCGGGTGAGGCGAAGACGAACGCTTCCGGTGCTGCGCCGGTCACCCTCCGACGCTGAAGGTGGACCGCCAGCAGGTCGACCAATGCAACCGGAGCGGCCATGGTTCGGCGGCTGTTCCACTTTGGGGCCCTTGTCACCATGCGGCCGTGCTCCCCCCGGGTGAGCTGCGTTTCTACGGTCACGGTCCGGTTGAGGAAGTCAATGCCTCCGACACGCAGGCCGGCACACTCCCCCCAGCGCAAGCCGAGTACTGCCCCCAGGTAAACCATGGCCGAGGTGTCCGGCCCCACCGCTCGGGCCAGAGCCGTGAGCTGAGCAGGAGTCACGATCTTGTGCTCCACCGGGTCGGCGTCGGGGAATTTGATGCGCCGGCAGGGACTGCGGGCGATCCGGTCCGTGTCAACAGCGAATGTCAGTACTGCGCTCAGCACGGCGTACTGCCTGCGGACGGTGCGGGGGGCCAGCTTCGAGGCCCACTCATTGACGAGTCTCTGGACGTCCGCCGGTGTGACCTTGCCCACCGGGTACGGACCAAGGGCAGGCAGGATGTGGCTGGCCAGGATCGATTCGTCCCGGGCCCGGGAGGAGCTCTTCTTGGTCGGGTTTGAAGCCAGCCACTCCGCCGCCACGTCAGCGAACCGGTCAGACTCCCGGCGGGGGTCGATCCAAGTTCCATGCGAGCGAGCGGACACCTGGTCTGCCTCGAAGCGTTCGGCCTCTTTGCGGGTGCGGAAGGTCCGGCTGTACTGCCTCCCGCCCGGGTCACGCAGGCGGACGTCGTAGACCGTGCCACCCTTCGTCAGTCGCTTGCTGATCGCCATCTAATCGCCCTTCCGGGGTGGGCGCTTGACCGCCCGTTCGTCTCGATCGGTCCCGCTGGGACCTTTGCCTTGGATCGGCCGTCCGGGGCGGCGGTCAGGGTGGCGCTTAGCCCATTCCGTGACTGCGGCCTCCGACCAGATGCGCCGGGAGCCCACCATGGCGGCCGGTTGGGGGAAGTCGTCGTACTCGGCGGCGAGCTGGGCGGCCCGCTGCCGGCTCACCCCGAGCATGCGCCCGATTTCGGTCAGGCTCACTAGAGCGCCCTCGACCTCGAACATAGGTCGAAACCTAGCGCTCCGCAAGAGTTAGCGGGATGCCCATCGCCGAGCTCGCTCGGGACCCCATCCTGCTCGACCCCTGTGACGCCGGAGAGTTCGTCGACGAGCCGCTGTAGGGCGCTCAGCGGAACCCGGCGGCTCCCGTCGAGCAGCACTGATTGCAGCCGACCAGCCCGGATCAGGCGGTAGAGCTTGGACCGGCTAATGCCCAGAGCGGCCGCCGCCTCGGCCGGTGTCAGAAGCAGCCTCAGCACCTCGACTCCCCGTTATCCGCTTGGTCGTCTGGTCGGGCGGAGCCAGCCGCAGCCAGTGACGCTCGCATCGGGGTCACGCGGCCCATGGCCCCTCCTCCTGCCGGGCGAGCTGCCGGTGCCGGGCCCGCATCTCGGCATGCCATTGGGCCAGCAGGGCGTCACCCTCGGTCGCGTGGCCCACCCCGGCGAAGCTCCATGAGCCGACCTCGACCTTGTTGAGACCGATCTCCTCGCCCGCGATACGCAAGGCCTCTGCCTTGCGGAACTCGTGTCGGGCGGCCCGGAGCACCCCGAAAGTCGTGGAGTAGGCCCGGCTCTTCGTCAGCCAG
>DASRBO010000145.1:0-5159 GCA_035653595.1 Acidimicrobiales bacterium
GGAGAGCTACCGGATGCGCCAGGCCCGACAGAAGGGAGGTGGTCCCCGCCCCAGGAAGACCTGACTACTCCACCGGGGGTGAGGACTTTTACTTGGCCATCAGCGTGGACCGCGACTTGGCCGTTGACAACCTACCGGCCCGCCAGGCCGAGGTCGATGGCCTGGCTCGCAGCGTCGACCTGGAAGCCGCCTGGTTCGAAAGCGGGCACTGGATCAGCGCCGAGCTGACCGATGCGCTGGCGGCCAAGGTGCTCGAGTTCTGCGGTCGAACATCTTGAAGCCGGCGGGCCGGGCTGACGCCTGCGGGGCATGGCCCTCGGGATCGGATGGGGGATGGCGCGTATTCAGTGCGGTGGTCGTGAACGTGGCGACACCTTGACCACGCCCGATACTTCTCCGACGGCGAATCAAGAGTCGCCTTGGGGAGCGGTCCCCGAGACGGCAATCCGGCCGGCCCTGCCTGCCGACGGCCGCGAGGTCGCCCGCGTCCTTCTGGAGGCGTACGAAGCCGCCTGGGGCCCGAGCGGCTGGGAGGACTACCGCGTGGAAGTCGGTGATACCGCCAGCAGGATGAGGGACTCCATTGTACTGGTGGCCGAGTCTGGAGCCCTGGTCGTGGGGACGGTGACCATCGTCCCACCGACGTCGCGCCTGGCCAGCGGACTCGGTCCATGCACCGCCGAAGTGAGGATGCTGGCTGTGGTGCCCTCGCGCCAGGGGCGGGGGACCGGCGAGGCCCTGATGAGAGCCGGCGCCGGTCTCGCGCAGCGGTTGGGCCTGGAGGAGATGGCCCTCCACTGTGACGACGATCTTCGGCCGGCTCACCGGCTCTATGGAAGGCTCGGCTTCCTGAGAGATCCGGCTTCGGATCGATGGGTGGGCCCAGACATGATGGCCCGGGCCTATCGCCGGATGCTGCCTCTCCCACCTCCACCGAGCTATCCGTGAACGACTAGGGCACCCGCACGCAAGGGGACGCGTGCCCGGATGCGTCTACCGGTGGAGCCCCTCTTGCCGGCCCTCCGCGACGCGTTCAGGGTCATGGCATGGCCGAGCGGACTAAGCCTCGTCACCGAGACCATCGTGATGGTCGGCCGACCCCGACGATCGCCGTGAAAATCGACCAGGTCCTCCGGCACGAGAACGCTGGAGCTGAACGGGCACCCTCGGGTTGGCACCGCGTCGGCCCCCGACCTTCATGGGCGTCTGGGGCGCAGATTTGCGATCTGTCGTGACTCTGGGTCAGGTTTGGACGGTGACCGCCGAATCACGATCGGACCGTCGCCGCCTCTGTGTGGTGGGCGGCGTGGTCGAGCGGGACGACTCGCTCTTGATGGTCAGGCAGCAGGGCCCGGGCGACCCTGAGGGCGGGTTCTGGGTCATCCCAGGGGGCGTCGTAGAGACGGGCGAGACCCTGGAGCAAGCGCTCAAGCGCGAGCTCCTCGAAGAGACGGGACTGCAAGTCGAGCGCCCGGGTCGGCTTCTATGGATCGTTGCCTTCGGTCAGTCCGTGACTTTCGTGTTCAGCGTCCACTGCGAGTACGCCGCCCTTCCTGGGGGACAGGACCCCGACGCACTGGTCGAGGAAGCGGCGTGGGTTCCCCGCTCCGAGGCTCTCCGTCGGCTCGCCGCCCTGCCCTTTCCCAGGATGGGGAAGCCAGCAGTTGCCGTACTGTCCCGCCAGGCGCCCGTGGGTTCCGTTTGGACCTACGTCGCCGACGGCACCGGCGACGATCAGCTGTTGAGCGTGATCCCCAACAGTTGATCCGAGCCAGGCTCCACTGCGGGATGACGTCCCGCTAGCGCCATTACCGCGAGCCGGGCGTGGAAGCTGCTAGGTGAGTACTCGCTCAGCACCTCAAGGGAATCGAGCACCTGGGCGGATCGGCGTGCTCCTAGCATCTCCGCGCCTCGTCGGAGAGGCACCGTTGCTCGCTCGCCGCGTCGATTCGCGGTTGTCATGTGGCCAGCAACCGGACCGACGCTACCTGGAGCTGAGCGCCCCGAGTGAAGCCAATGTCGAGCTGTCCGGGACCAGTCGAGCTCAACCGGTCGAGGACCTGAGCGAAGCTGGCTCCGGCCACTGACATGTTTGCGATGCTGGCCAGGCGGTCGCCAGGTCTTGGCGATGCCACCTGGCTCTCGAGGACCACGAAGCCGTCGCCGTCGGGCTCGACGTTGAGTGGTGCGCGGTAGATGACGGGAAGAGAAGCGCTGTCGGGGGATATCCACACCTCGCCCCGGCGGTACTCGATGGCCACCCGCAGGACCTGTAGGACGTTGCCGGCCAGGGCTCCGATGATCGGTGCGCTCGTCAGCTGCGACATGTAGCCCTCGAAAGCCCCCGCGGCGCGGGTTACAACCGAGACCCCCTCGACCCGGACCGGGCCTATCCGGATCGAGGGAATGCGCATCATCCGTTGGCCGCGGTCGGCGCCGGCGTTGGCCATGTTGGCCGTCCCCAGAGCCAGGGGAACCACAGGCCAGGCCGGGTGGCGCCGGTGTAGGTGATCGAACAGCGCCGCCGAGACCATCGTGTGGGAGGCGCCCGTGTCCAAGAGCATCCCGTAGCCGACGCCGTCGATGACCACCTCCAGGCGACAGAAGCCGTGATCAGAGACCGGAGCAGGAACCCTGGCTCCGATCGGCGATAGCGAGCCTGGCTGCCCGATCGAGAAGCGCCTGGCCGGATAATCGAAGAGGACGTCGTAGTTGGCCAAGACCCGGGCCGGAAGGAAGGCCTCGGCGCCGGTTCGGGCGAAGTAGCCGGGCGGCGCCTCGAGCCAGGACACGGGAGACGGGTCAAGGGCGAACCCGGCCACGGTCACTTCCGGCTCGGAGAACCGGGCGTAGGACTCAGGGCTCTGACCTGGATCCTGACCTGACAGGGTGCCGGTCCGGGCGACGCCCAGCCGGCGGGCCAGGTCGGCGGAGAGGAAGCCGGCGCCGCCTCCGGTGTCGACCCAGGTGAGAGCCGTCGCCGAACCACGGGGGCCGGAGAACCGCAACGGCACGCAGGGCGTGGCCGACAGGACGTCCATGGCGGCCTCGCCCGTCACCGGCCCGCCGCTCCGCCTCGGGGGCGATGCGCATGCCGCCAACGAGGCCGCCGACAGCGCCAGGAACGATCTTCGGGTGAGGGCCGTCGCGGGGGTCCCGAAGCCGACCTGAGCCCGTTGCCTGGATCCCATAGCCCGATACCCTAAAGTTGTCGCGCGCGGACCGTGAGGATCAACTACCGATCGCAAGTGAGTCCGTCCGAGTGATAGCGGACTCCGGACGGCGAACTAAGCCCCGTCGTAGGCGGGCGACGGCCGCCCTTTCGCGGCACGGCGGGTCCAGTCCCCGCGCTCGTCCTGAAGCTTGTGGATCTCGGTACCCCTTCGGTGGTGGCGCCTTCTCGGCGGGTGCCCCACGGCAAGAGGCTGGTCAGTCTCGTGAATGGGAGCGTGTTGGGGATCGGAACCCCCGCCCTGAGAGCTGGCGTTTTGGACATGCGACCGCAAAATTCCCGGTTTGCCCCAGGTGAGAGTCGTAACGTCGCTGCTCCTATGGGGAGCAGGCCGTGACTTACTCCATCGTCGCCCGCGATGCGGACAGTGGCCAGATCGGCGTGGCTGTCGCGTCCCACGTGTTAGGAGTGGGAGCGGCCGTCCCTTGGGCGGAGCCAGGTGTAGGGGTGGTGGCGACCCAGGCTTTCCTCGAGATCAGCTATGGGCCGAGGATGCTTGCGGCCCTTCGCTCAGGCCAACCGGCAGGACCTTCTCTGGCCGACTTGGTGGGCGCAGATCCCATGGCCAGCACCCGTCAGGTTGCCGTGATCGGCTCGGACGGCACCTCCGCCTCCCACCAGGGTGCCAGCTGCATAATCGAGACCGGGCTGGTCACAGGCGACGGATACAGCACGCAGGCGAACATGATGCTGAACCCGGGCGTGCCGGAGACCATGGCCGCCGCCTTCGTGTCGGCCGATGGCACCCTGGCAGTACGACTGTTGGCCGCCCTGGATGCTGCCGAGGAGCTTGGTGGCGACATTCGGGGGCGCCAGTCCGCCGCACTGAAGGTGATGGCCGGCGTCCTTCCTGCTTTCAACGGCGGTTGGCTCATCGATCTTCGGGTCGACGATCACACCGACCCCTTGATGGAACTGCGACGTCTTGTGGAACTGCATGCCTCGAGGAACCCCTCCCAGCCCGACGGTCCCGCCCGGGCCGCCTCCCTGGGTCGGGGCAACCCCGAAGGATGGTTCTGGATGGGCATCGAGCTGGCCAATCAGGGGAAGCTGGCCGAGGCCCGGCGCGCCCTGGGTCATGCATTCGCCGTGAGCGACAACTGGCGTGAGTTGCTTCGACGGTTGCCCCGCCCAGGTTTGCTGGCGATAGACGAATCGGCGCTCGCTCAGCTTCTCGACTAGGTGGTCACCCGACCCAGTCTCCGGAGGTCTAGTCGACCCGAGCGGCTCAACGAACTTCGCCGGGCGGCGGGTGGCGTGGTCATCGACGCAGCCCGGCACGGTCCATCGCGAGTCGGGTGCCCGACCTAAGGTTCGCTGGCTCTTATCTCACTCCTCCCACGTATCAGGGTCGTCGTCGAGGGCAGCGCCGATGTTCTCCAGCGCTTCATCGGCGAAACCACGATTGGTCTCCCAGTAGTACGGCACGTTGCTTATCCGGGTGAAGACCATGGCTCGGGCCCGCCTCCAGACGTCGGAGTCGTAGGAGAAGCAGGATCGGAAGGCCGCGCGGCCAGCCGGAGCCAGCAGTGTCCAGGCGGGCATGAGGTCGCGGGCCGGATCACCGAGTCCCGGCGTACCCCAGTCGATTACAGCGGCGATCCGCCCGCCGTGGACCAGGAAGTTCCCCGGAAGAAGGTCTCCATGCAGCCATACTCCGGCCCCTTCCCAGTCGTGAAGCTCTAGCGCCTTCAGCCAGGCGGCCCGGATGGCGTCGACCGGCGCCAGCCCATAGGACGCCAGGAGCGCCGCCTCCACCGCCGGGGCCGATGTCCGAAGTGCCTTGCCAGGAGCGGCGAACCAAGCTGGCGGAGCGCCCTCGGTCGGGAGGGCCTGCAGAACGTGGAGGAAGTCGGCCAGCCGGTGGGCCTCGGCGATCTCGTCATCCACGAGCCCCTTCTGCCAAGGGCGGCCCGGCAGCCACCGA
>DASRBO010000146.1:0-3856 GCA_035653595.1 Acidimicrobiales bacterium
CTCGCCGCCGTCGTCGCCGGCAGCGGCAACGCCTCCGCCGGCTCGCTGGTACGGGCACGCTGGACCCGGCTCTACCGGGGCGACCCCCTGCTCCACACCGCCTACTCGCTCGAGGCCGTGATCGACGAGCTGGTCTTCATCACCGGCCCCATCGCCGTCACCCTGCTCGTCACCCGGGTCGACCCCGTGGCGGGCCTGCTGGTGGTGCTGGCCGTGGCCGTGACCGGCCTGCTCTGGCTGGCCGTCCTGCGCGCCACCCAGCCCGAGCCGGGCGGGGACGCCGATGGACGGCCCGGCTCGCTCCTGCGTCTGCCCACCATCGGGGTGCTGGTGCCGGTCATGGTGGCCCTGGGCGTGGCCCTCGCCTCGACCGAGGTGATCACGGTGGGCTTCGTGTCCCGGGCGGGCCGTCGCGAGCTGGCGGGGCTGGTGCTGGCCTGCTGGGCGCTGGGCAGCGCCCTCGCCGGCCTCGGCTACGGGGCGACGCCGGTGCGGGGCTCGCTCCGCCGTCGCTTCCTGGCCTGCGTCACCGCGGCCTGGCTCGTCTCCTTCCTGCTCCTCCTCCCCACCTCGGTGGCGGGCCTGACCCTGGCCCTGTTCGTCTGTGGGCTCTCCATCGCCCCCACCCTCATCACCCAGGTGGGCCTGGTCCAGGCCGCGGCCCCGCCCGGCGGGCTGACCGAGGGCATCGCCTGGACCACCACCGCGCTCACCCTGGGCGCCGCCGCCGGCAACGCGGCCGGAGGTCTGGCGGTGGACCGGCTGGGTCCCCACCTGGCCTTCTCCGTCCCCGTCCTGGCCGGTGCCCTGGCGGTGGCGGCCGCCGTCGCCGGCGCTCGATGGCTGGCGGTTCCGCCCCCCTCCCTTCCCCCGGCCGACCCGCGTTGACCGCCAACCACCGGCCGTCGATCCGGCCCTCCCCGGGGGGCGGAAGGGGTCGCCGCCGCGCCCGGCGGTGGGCACCACGGCCGCCCAGCCCGTTCATACTCGACGTCGAGCAGACGATGCTACACTTTCGCCGTGTCGTGGGCGGAGCGGCGTGGCCACGGCCGGGGTGGCCGGCATCCTGTTGCTCGCGGCCGGGTGCGGACCGACCATGGGCGGCAACCGTACGTCGGGCGCCCCACCGGGGCGGCAGGTGCTGCACATCGTGTTCCGGCCCGGCGAGGTCCTGCGCTATCGCTACCAGGGCGCGTTCAAGACGCCGGGGCCGAACGGCACCGTCAACCAGACGGCCATGAACGCCGATGCGAGCCTGACGGCGAGCGACGCCGGCGGCCACGGGGCGTCCGGGAGTCCCCGGCCGCCTCACCCCGCCCGGGGACCTGGTCGGTCGAGCTGACCTTCACCAACCTCCGCTGGGTGATCACGCTGGCTGGCTTGCAGCCATCGCTCGGCTCCAGCCCCGGCCCCCTGAAGCTGCAGCGGTTGATCGACGACGACGGACGGGTCGTCACCAGCACCACCGGCGAGGGCCTGGAGGCCATCGGTAGCTACCCGAACACCCCGGTGCTGTCGCCCCTCTCCAACGACGCCCCGGGGGTCAGCCAGTTCCTGGCCATCCTCCCCGATCACCCGGTGGGGGTCGGCGACAGCTGGCGGAGCAGCTTCACCGACCGGCTGGGCTTCTTCGCCCAGCCCGACCGTCTCCAGGTGACGAGCACCCTCGCCCACGACGAGACGGTCCACGGCGTGCGCTCGGCGGTGGTCCGGTCCACGGTGCACGTCCCCATCGCCTTCTCCGGCAGCCTGCCTCCGACCGCGCCCCCCGTCCCCGGCCAGAGCCTCGGCGGCCGCATCGCCCGCCAGGGCCAGAGCACGAACGACGTCACCACCTGGGTGGCCCTCGGCGACGCGGCCGGGCGGATCGAGAGGGTCGAGGCCACCGATCGCTACGACGTCGCCTAGCGCTCCCGCCCCGGGGCCGAGAGAGGATGCGACCGATTTCGGAGTCGCACCCGAGGGCCTATAATGACTGACCGGTCACCTTGATTTCACCGGAACGGTCCCCATGCCCCGACTGGCGGCCACGGTCAGAGCGGCCCGGCGCGAGCGCATCCTGAGGGCGGCGCTGCGCTGCTTCGCGCGGCGCGGCTACCACGCCACCACCGTCGACGACATCGCCGCCGAGGCCGGCGTCTCCAAAGGCGCGCCCTACGTGTACTTCGAGAGCAAGGAGGCGCTGTTCCGGGCGCTGTACGAGACCTGGGAGTGTGGCCTGTCCGACCGACTGGAGGCCGCGCTCGCCCGCCTCGAGGAGGGGGAGCGCCGCTCGCCCCGACGGGTGCTGATGGCGGTCGTCACCGCCGTCGGCGCCCACGTCGCCGAGCAGGCCGACCTCTGCCGGGTGCTGATCGAGGCCCGCACCCAGGCCGCCTACGTGGGGACCGTGGCCGAGGTGGTCCGCGCCTCCTGGACGGGGGCGCTGTCCCGGATGGCACGGCTGGTCGAGGCGGGGGTGGCCTGCGGCGAGTGGCCGCCCGACACCGACCCGGAGAACCAGGCGCGGCTGATCCTGGCCGCCATCCACGGGCTCATGGCCGAGTGGCACCTGCGCCCGGGCTCCTTCTCCTGGGCGGAGATGGCACGACTGCTGGCGGGCGGCCGGTCGATGACCGACCGAGCGGAGGAGCAAGACCGATGAGGCAGCGACGGACCGACACCTGGTGGCAGCAGTGGACGTGCGTGGGCGGTACCTGCGCGCCGCCGGCCTCCCCACCGCGCAACCGCTTCGAGCGCCTGCTGGACGGGTACGTGGACGCCACCGCGCCGTTCATCCGTGGCTGCTCGGCCTTCCTCACCGTCGCCGTCGCGGCCGTCGTGACCTTCGCTCTCGGACCGACCGGCGGCCTGCTCCTGGAAGCCGCCTTCTTCCTCACCGCCGGGGCCTACTGCCTGGCCAACTTCGTCCGCTGCCGAGAGGCCCACTGCATCGTCACTGGCCTGGGCTGGTCCGCGCTCGCCCTCGTCGGCCTCGGCGGCGTGTTGACCGGTCACGATCTGCGCGGCGGCGAGTGGGTCGCCTTCCTGCTCGTCGCCCTGGCCGGCCACGCGTTCGAGGCCGCCTGGCGGCTGGTACGGGGGACCAACGCGCTGCGCCTCGATCGGGGCTGACCGGGTCCACGGCCAGTACCGCCGACCGCTCCGTCGCCTCCGGCGCGGAGCCGCGAGCGGATCGTCTGCGAGCCGCGCCGGACAGAACGGCGAGGAGAGGCAAGGCCGCCTGGTCGGACGTGGCCGCCTGGCCCGGTGGGTCGGGCGCCCTCGACCGAAGAGAGATCGTCGTCTCGACCACGCAACGGGCTGGCCCGGCCCAACGTCTGCACGTGCAGGACGTCCCGGACGCCCTTCGATCGGGAAGACGCCCAAGGACGTCCTCACGCGCGGTCAGGACCCTCCGGACCAGTCCAGCGGCCCCGAGCGGTGCCGGACGGAGACGGGAGTCGACGACCGCGCCCATGCCCCGGGCGCAGCGTGGCTCGGGCACGGGGGAGAGAGCGTGATGGTGGAGGCGGCGGGAGTCGAACCCGCGTCCGGAACAGAGTTCCCCGGGACCTCTACGAGCGTATTCGGGATTCTGATCTCGCCTCGGGGCTCCTCCCGACGGGATCCCCTTCGGCCAGCCCCGGTGGGTGGTCCCCGGGCGGGGCCGTGGCGCCCCCGCTCGGGCCAGCCAGCTGTGGTGACGCCGCCTTCCCGGTCCGCCGGCGAGACTCGGGAGCGACGCCCGGGATCAGGTCCCGGGGCTCACACCCTCGCTACTTACGCGGCGAGAGCGAGCTCGCGAGTGTCGTTGGCATTTGTATGCCCTGCGCTGTGACGCTCGCGCCCTCGGCTCGCTATCCCGAAGCCCTCC
>DASRBO010000147.1:0-5602 GCA_035653595.1 Acidimicrobiales bacterium
TTCTCGTCGTCGAACGTCATCTTCATGGCCGGGTTCCTCGAAGCCATCAAGACGCACAGCCGGTACTACGTCGGTTCCGTGGACCAGAACGCCTACCACATCGTGGCCTCGGCACTGTACGGCAGCCAGCTGCTGGTGCTCGTGCCCGACGTCGACGACTGCGACTGCTTCCTGATGGTCGGGATGAACCCGGCGGTCAGCGCCATGAACTGGCTGGAGAGCGTCCCCAACGGATGGCGCCGGGTGCTGGCCCGCCGCCGGGCTGGGGCCGAGCTCATCGTCGTGGACCCGCTGCGGACGCCGACGGCGGAACAGGCCGACACCCACCTCGCCATCCGCCCTGGCGGCGACTGGGCCTTCCTCCTCGGCCTCATCAAGGTCATCCTCGAGCAGCGCTGGGAGGACCGGGCGGCCTGCGCCGCCGTGACCGGCTTCGACCACATCCGGGCCCTGGCCGCCGAAGCCGACCTCGACGACCTGGCGGAGAAATGCGATGTCCCGGTGGAGCAGATCGTCGATGTGGCGCGGCGCTTCGCCACCGCCCGTACGGCGATGTGCCTGAGCCACACCGGCGTCGCCCAGAACCGCACGGGCACGATCGGCGAGTGGTTCGCCAATCTGTTGAACGTGGTGACCGGTCGGGTCGACCGCCCCGGCGGGCGCTACTTCGAGCCCGGCTACGTCGACACGGTCAAGATCTTCGAGCTGCTGGCCAAGCCGCTCGAGGGCCGGACCAGGGTCCGCAACCTCCCGGCCGTGGCCGGCAACCACGCCCTGTCGGAACTGCCCGACGAAATCCTCACCCCGGGGCCCGGCCGGATCCGGGCCATGATCATCGACGCCGGCAATCCGGTGGTCTCGGGACCCAACGGTGCCGAACTCGACCGGGCGCTCGGAACTCTGGAACTGCTGGTGGCCGTTGACCTCGTCCAGCGGGAGAGCCACCGCCATGCCCACTGGCTCATCCCCGCCGCCCACTGGCTCGAACGCAACGACCTCATGCCGCTCGTGTCCCAGCTCCAGGACCAGCCCTTCGCCCAGTACGGCCGGCGGGCGGTGGCGCCGCCACCCGGCGTTCGGGAGGAGTGGGAGTTCTTCACCGAACTCTGCCTCGCCATGGGCGTGCCGCTGTTCGGCTACCGGGGCGTGAACACCTTCATCCGGGCCACCCGTCTCGCGGCCCGGTTGACCGGCCGTCCCCGGCTCGCCTTCCACGCCGAATGGATCGACGCCCTGCTGGTCACCACCGGCCGCACGGTGCGCTTCAAGCGGCTCAAGGCCGCCCCCCACGGCATCGTCTACGGCCGGCGGGAGTTCGGCCAACTGAAGACGAAGGGGCTGCGGACCAGGGACAAGCGGATCTGCTTCGGCTCGCCCGAGCTGCTGGCCGAAGCCCGCCGCCAGCTGGCCGCCCCGCCGCCGGCGGTTCCCGTCGACTATCCGTTCGTGCTCTCGAACCGCCGCCACCACGACTCCATGAACTCCTGGCTGAACGACCTCCCCGGCCTCCACCGCCACCGACGCACCAGCGAGGTCGAGATCAACCCCCTCGACGCCGACGCGGCCGGCATCACCACCGGCGACCGGGTCCGGGTGTCGTCCACCGTCGACGCCGTCGAACTCGACGCCCTCGTCACCGACGCCACCCGGCCCGGCGTCATCGTCATCAGCCACGGCTGGGGTTCGAGAGTGTTCGACCCCAGAGGTGGCGGCGAACCCCTCGCCTTCGGCGTCAACCGCAACGCTCTCGTCAACGGCATCGACATGGACCCGCTCTCCCAGACGGCCGCCCTCAACACCGTCGCCGTCCGCGTCGACCTCGTCACCCCCGCAGTTTCGCGGACCACAGCGGCAGTCGAACCGGTCGGGTCTAGGGGATCAACGGTGTAACTGGCCTGGCCTGACAGGCTTGACCCCGGGTGGGGTCTGGCCGGGAAGGACAGGCGGTGACCGATTCGACGGCGACGGTGGTGCCGGGCACGAGCCCGAAGGAGAAGGAGATCGCCCGGGAGCTGATGGAGCGGGCCAAGGCCGAGGGCGTGAACCTGGTCGGCCCGGGCGGCTTGCTGTCCGGCTTGACGAAGACCGTGATCGAGACAGCCCTCGAGGCCGAGCTCACCGAGGACCTGGGCTATGAGCCGCACGACCCGGCCGGCCGCAACAGCGGGAACTCCCGCAACGGCACCCGGTCCAAGACGGTCCTGACCGAGGTCGGCCCGGTGGAGATCGACGTGCCCCGGGATCGCAACGGGACGTTCGAACCGAAGATCGTCGGCAAACGGCAACGGCGCATGACCGGGATCGACGACCTGATCATCTCGCTGGTGGCCAAGGGGCTGACCACCGGCGAGGTCTCGGCCCACATGGCCGAGGTCTATGGGGCGAACGTGCCCAAGGACATGGTGTCGCGTATCACGGATCGGGTCCTCGAGGGCCTGGCCGAATGGCAGAGCAGGCCGCTCGACGCCGTGTACCCCGTGCTCTTCATTGACGCCCTGCATGTCAAGATCCGCGACGGCGGAGCGGTGGGCAACCGGCCGATCTACACCGCGGTGGGCGTGACCGTCGACGGCGAACGCGACATCCTCGGGCTCTGGGCCGGCACGGGCGGCGAAGGAGCGAAGTTTTGGCTTCACGTCCTGACCGAGATCAAGAACCGGGGCGTGGCCGACGTGTGCATCGTGGTCTGCGACGGCCTGACCGGCCTGCCCGACGCCATTGGGGCCACCTGGCCCCAGGCCCTCACCCAAACCTGTGTCCTCCATCTGCTCCGCAACTCGTTCCGCTATGCCAGCCGGAAGCACTGGCCGGCCCTGGCCAAGGACCTCAAGCCGATCTACACGGCAGCCACCGAAGCGGCGGCACTGGAACGCTTCGGGGAGTTCGCCGCGGTCTGGGAGCACCGTTACCCGGCCATCATCAAGCTGTGGGAAAACGCCTGGGAGGAGTTCACCCCCTTCCTGCGCTTCGACCCGGAAATTCGGACGATTTTGTACACCACCAATTCCATAGAGAGCCTCAACGCCCGGTTCCGGCGAGCGGTCCGAGCCCGGGGTCATTTCCCCAACGAGCAAGCGGCACTCAAGTGTCTCTTCCTCACCATCATCAGCCTCGACCCAACCGGCGCAGGGCGCCAGCGCTGGACCAACCGCTGGAAGCCAGCACTCAATGCCTTTGCAATCGCATTCCCTGGACGTATAATTCCAGCAACGAAGTAGCCACTGAATAGCTCAATGAGCCAGGCTGCTTACACCGTTAAGTGCGTCCAGCAACCCGGGCGCTCGGACATGGGAGGTTGACCATGCCGTGATGTAACCGGGTGACAAGCTCAGGATGGCCAGCGGGTGCAAGTCCCGCCCGGGGAGATGCCAGGATCCCCGATAGCTGGCTCCCGGCGTCGGCTGAGAGGCCGCCGTCGAAGCGGAGCGACAACCTCCTGGAAGGGAGTGCAACTGACCAGTCCGCAGCATGAAGCGAAGCCTGCAGCGTCGTCAGTAAGTCCCCGCGTGAGCGGGCCAAGGGGGAGCCGAGCCGGCTTAACGGCGGTGAAGGCCATGGACGGCACCTGGGATCCTGGAGCGGGTGCTCAAGAACCTCCCGGCGTAATGGGCGTGGAATGGTCAGAAGGGCGTCCTGGGAACTGGAGAGAGCCTCCTCGGCCCCGATCTGTGGGATCGGGAGCGCGGCCGTCTATAACCGGCGACCCCGGGAAGTGGCGGCCAGCCGAGAGGCAGTCGGAGGGGGCCATAGGAGCGTGGACGGCGATGGACAACACAACCCGCCTGAGCAAAGGGCCCCTACTTCACCGATGCACAACGATGGTAGGGAGGAGACCGGGTGAGTGCCCTGTCGGCTAGTGCCATCCGCCACACCGAGGGTGTGGACGCGCCTCGAGCCCTCCAGCGTGTGCTTTACCGCAGTGCCAAGCAGGACCCGAGCCGTCGTTTCCACGCCTTGTACTGCCACGTCGCCCGCAGCGACATCTTGTGGGAGGCGTGGATCGACGTCCGTGTGAACCGGGGCGCTCCCGGGGTCGATGGGATGACCATCGACGCCGTGGAGCAGTCCGGGGTGGGTCTGTTCCTCGACGAGATCGCTGCTGCGCTCCGGACCAAGACGTACCGGCCGGCGCCGCTGCGGCGGGTTCGTATACCCAAGGCCGGGCAGCCGGGCAAGACCCGGCCGCTCGGCATCCCTACCGTGCGCGATCGCGTGGTCATGGCCGCAGCCCGCCGGGTGTTGGAGCCGGTCTTCGAGGCCGATTTCTCTCCCTGCAGCTTCGGTTTCCGACCCCGCCGTTCGGCCCACCAGGCCTGTGAGGCCATCCGGGTCGAGGCCAATCGGGGCGCGGACTGGGTACTCGACGCTGATATCTCCGACTGCTTTGGGCAAATCTCGCACGAGGCGTTGATGTCGCTCATCGAGCGGCGCGTCTCGGACCGGGACCTGCTCAAGCTGCTCCGGAGTTGGCTTCGAGCTGGGGTCTTGGAGGATGGCGTCGTGACCGACCCCGTGTCGGGCACGCCGCAGGGCTCACCGATCTCGCCCCTGCTCAGCAACGTGGCCCTCAACCTGCTCGACCAGGAGTGGGCCCGGTCAGGCCAGAGCTTGGGTGTCCTGGTGCGTTACGCCGACGACCTGGTCGTCCTCTGCGCCAGCCGGCCACGGGTCCTCGAGGCCCGCCGGCGGGTGGAGGCGGTGCTGGCCCGTCTGGGGCTTCAGCTGAACCCGGACAAGACCCGCACCGTCTGCCTCACCCGGGGCAAAGAGGGCTTCGACTTCTTGGGGTTCCACCATCACAAGGTGGAATCCTGGAAGTGGCGAGGTCGGTGGTTCTTGCAACGATGGCCTTCGACGCGGGCGATGCGCTCGGTCCGGACCAAGATCCGCGAGGTCACGGACCGGCGCTTCACCGGCGCGCTGATCGGGACGGTGGTCACCCGCCTGAACCGCACCTTGCGGGGATGGCACGCCTACTTCCGCTACGGCAACTCGGCGCGGAAGTTCGCCACCATCGACAGCTACGTCCACGAACGCCTCGCCATCCTGGCCAGCCGCAAGTACTCGCTCCCCGGACGGAACTGGGGCTCGCGCAGCCGCTTCAACTACGCGTGGTTCCAGTCCCTCGGGGTGTTTCGGCTCAGCACAGCAGGTGCGGTCCGCCGCGGAACTGCGCATGCCTGGCGGTGAACGGTGTCGGAAAGCCGTGTGCGGGAGAACCGCATGCACGGTTTGAAAGGGGGGCGCTGACCGACGGCCGCCATTGCACTTGGTGCGGCAGCGGTACGCAGTCAGCGCCCTACCTCACTCCCCTAGACCCGCGCTGGGGGCGGTGGGGCGGCTCGTAGGGCCGGAAGCGCCCGGTATCTGGGGTTATGCGCCGCGCCGGCTCAGAGGCCGAGGTCGATTCCGGTGTCTCGGCCGGGGAGGGGCGGGCGGATTTCAGCGAGGTGATCGAGCCAGGCTGGCTGGTCGACGCCGGGGCGTCGGAGGAGGGTTCCGTCGGAGGGGAGGCGGTGCTCGGCGGCGTGGCCGTGGTCGGCGAGTTCGGCGTCGATGGTGCGGAGGCGGGAGTCGGGGAACTGGTGCTCGACGTCCCATT
>DASRBO010000148.1:0-5250 GCA_035653595.1 Acidimicrobiales bacterium
CGCGGCTCCCGGCGGGACTGGTGGCGTGACCCGGACCCCCACCTCGTGGTCTGAGCCGTGGTTCAAGCACCTCCGCGTGGCGACGGTGGCCGAACTCGGACCAGGCGGGCGGGAGGCCCCCGGGGAGCAGGTGCTTGAATCTCGCCCCTCGATCCGTATTCGCCGGCTGGGGTAGAGTGCTACAACCTCGGATGTCGGAAGGCGTTGAGCACACCGCGGCCGTGGTGGAGCCGTTGCCGCCGCTGGGTGCTACAACCTCGGATGTCGGAAGGCGTTGAGCACCAGACATTTTCTTCTGCGTCTCCGGGTGGCAGGACAGTGCTACAACCTCGGATGTCGGAAGGCGTTGAGCACGCCCGGGCCTCGTCCAAGACCAGGACCCAGTCACCTTGTGCTACAACCTCGGATGTCGGAAGGCGTTGAGCACCGGGTACTGGAGCCCGTCGTCGGCCAACCACCACTGGTGCTACAACCTCGGATGTCGGAAGGCGTTGAGCACTCTCGGGCATCAGCCCAGCCTTCGCCGGACCTCCGCGTGCGTGCTACAACCTCGGATGTCGGAAGGCGTTGAGCACGGCTGTGGCCGCCTCGTGGCGGCCGCCTTCATTTCGTGCTACAACCTCGGATGTCGGAAGGCGTTGAGCACAGCCCGCCCCCGGTGACGTACATCACCGGCATCCCGGAGCCAGTGCTACAACCTCGGATGTCGGAAGGCGTTGAGCACGCTATCGCGCGAATGCGCGACAGCCCACGATTCGGGTGCTACAACCTCGGATGTCGGAAGGCGTTGAGCACGGGAGGCCGTCAAGAGGACGGTCCTCCGCAGCCCTTCCTCCCCTGGGACCCGACGCAGGCGATCGCCAAGATCGACGACCGTCAAGAGGACGGTCCTCCGCAGCCCTTCCTCCAGGTTCGCGTCCACGAACTCTGGAGGAGGAAGCCAGAGCGGCCCGGCCCGCCGAGAGGACGATAGCCATCGTGGCATCCCTCGGGGGCTTCACCGGGGAGGAACGACACCATGGCCACGCCCGGTCTGGCTCCGCCCGCTTGGTGAATCCCTCCGGGCACCCCCTCAGCGACCTCACGGCCGGCGAGGGGGCGCGGTCGGCTGGTGGAGGCCGAGGTCGGCACCCGCTACGGAGCCGACCACGGCGGGCGCCGCCCGGAGCGGGGGAGGAGCCGGGACGACGACCGGCTCCGAGACCGGGACACGGGGCACGGTAGAGCTGGCCGTCCCCCGCCTGAGTCGGGGCGCGTCCTTCCCGCGCGGCTCGAGCCCGGCCGGTGAGCGGGCGATGGTCAGATGGTGACCCGGGTCGAGGTAAGGTGAGCGGGCGCTGGGCGGAGGAGCTGGACCGGATGGTGGCGGTCATCATCCCCGGCCACCGGACGTCGGTCGTGACCCCAGTCGCGATCGATCCCCTGGTCCAGAGCCGCCGGGAGGGGACCGGGTAGGTGGCCACGGCCACCGTCGGGGGCGTGAAGGTGGATGGACGCCGCGAGATCCGGGCGGCGCTCACGGCCCGAAGGTGGCGCCAGATGGGCCAGCTCCCTGTCGCCTGGTGGCAGGCCCGGTCGAGCCGGCCATCCGACCACCGCCTCGACCGCGCCCGCGCGACGGTCCGGCCAGGGGCCGGGCGGCGGGCAAGGACGGCGGCACGGGCGGGAGGGCAGCCTCCGGCAGGGCCGCGTCACGGCCTCGGCCGCTCACGCGGACTCGCCCGCCCACCCACCTCGTCCCGCCCCGGGACCGGTGCCAGATGTTCGCGGCGGGGTTGTCGAGGCTCGTGCCGGGCTCGGCCGAGGTCCCGGTGACGCTCCACGGAGGTCCACCGCGGACCACTAAGATCCCAGGTGTGGCTCGCGTACACAACGGGTCCGCACCCGGCGTCATCTCCCCCGCGGATGGGTACCGCCGGCTGCGGGAGGCGATCATCGCCGGACGCTTCCAGCCCAACGAGCGTCTGGTCGAGGCCGACCTCAGCGAGGCCTTCGGCATCCCCCGAGCGGTGGTGCGGACGGCGCTGGTCCGCCTGGAGCAGGAGGGCCTGATCGAGCACGAGCGCTACCGCGGGGCGAAGGTCCGCCTGGTCACGGAGCAGGAGGCGATCGAGATCCTGGAGGCCAGGGCGGCGCTGGAGGCGGTGGCGGCCAGGCGGGCGGCGGCGAGGGTCGACGAGGCGGGCCGGCGGGCGCTCACCGGGATCATGGACCGGATGCGCGCCGCCTTCGCCGACACCGACCTCTTCTTGATGTCGGAGCTGAACTCCGAGCTACACGCCAGGATCGTCGAGATCGCCGGCAGCGCCACCGTGTCGCGGCTGGTGTCGATGCTCAACTCGCAGATCGTGCGTTTCCAGTACCGCACCATCCTGGTGCCGGGTCGGCCCGAGTCATCGTTGCGCGAGCACCAGGCGATCGTGAGCGCGATCGTCACCCACGATCAGGCGGGGGCGGCGGAGGCCATGACCGAGCACCTCGCGCGGGTGGTGGAGGCGGTCTCGACGCTCTCCCGGCTGTCCGGCGGCAGGTAGCACGCCGGCAGGCCGCAGACGGGCCGGCCGGCCGCGCCGGGAGCCTCAGCCCTCCGGCTGGCGTCGACCCGAAGCGGCCCGAAGCGGCCATTTGTCGAACAGATTGTTAACAATTTTGCCTCCAACGGCTATACTCTCACCCGGCCCCACGGGGTCGCCGCGTCGCCGGGATCGGCATACCAGCGGCGACCCGCCCTGGGAGAGGAGAGGAGGAAGGAGGCATGCGACGCTGGCGTGAAGCTGCGCTCGGGATCGCCGCGGCCCTGCTGGTCGTGGCCTGCGGCGGTGGCTCCGCTGCCGGGGGGCCTCCCCACGGCAACGTGCTCCAGGTGGCCGCCCCCGGGGACCCGGACTCGCTCGACCCGATGGCGGGGATCAGCGGCTTCGACGTCACCTACCTGTACCAGATCTACGACACCCTGATCCACCTCGACCCCAGGACCGACCAGCTCCAGCCCGGCCTCGCCACCAGCTGGTCCTGGAGCGCCGACAAGCGAACCCTCGAGCTGAAGCTGCGCCACGGCGTCAAATTCCAGGACGGCACCCCGCTCGACGCGGAGGCGGTCAAGAAGAGCCTCGACCACGCCCGCAGCTTCCAGAACTGGCCCGACCTGCAGCCGGTCACCAGCGTGACCGTGGTCGACGCCGACACCGTCGCCCTCCACGTCGACCGACCCTACGCGCCCCTGCCCGCCCTGCTCACCTGGCGCGGCGGCATGATCGTGTCACCGACCGCGCTCGAGAAGTACGGAAAGGACTTCGGCAAGCATCCGGTGGGGGCAGGCCCCTTCAGCTTCCAGTCCTGGGCGCCGGGCGACACCATCAAGCTGACCAGGTTCGCCGGTTTCTGGCAGGCGGGCCAGGTCAAGCTCAAGGGGATCGATTTCCACATCATCACCAGCCCCATCGCCGAGCTGTCCGCGCTCCGCGCCGGTCAGATCGACGTCGGCGGCCTGGCCGACCTCAGCAACCTGGCCTCGGCCCAGAACGCTCCCAACCTCAATCTCAGCATCCGCAACAGCACCGCGCTCTCGATCGTGACCTTGAACAACAAGGGCGCTCCCTTCAACAACCAGCTGGTGCGGCGCGCCGCCAACATGTCCATCGACCGCTACCAGCTGGCGGTCGCGGCCAACACCAAGAAGCTGGTCGACAAGGGGATCGGCGGCCCCGCCTGGCAGTACGTGCCGCCCGACTACTGGCCCTACAGCAAGGACCTCAAGGGCTACCCCTACGACCCCGCCCAGGCCAAGCGGCTGCTGGCCGAGGCCGGATACCCCAACGGCGTCACCGTGCAGCTCTGCAACATCGCCGGCAACCCCCACACCATCCCCGAGATCGAGCAGCAGGAGATGGCCAAGGCCGGCTTCAACCTGGTCATCCAGGACGAGCCGGTGAACAGCTGCGTCTCCAAGATGCAGCAGGGGACCATCCCCATGGTCCAGATCGGCTGGGCCGGCCTGGCCGATCCCTACCAGACCTACGCCACCATGTTCGGCCCACTGGGGAACCTGGGCCCCAACCCCCAAGTCGACGCCCTGCTCGACAAGGCCGCCGCCAGCTACACCCGGGCCGAGCAGAAGGCCGTCTACGACCAGCTCAACAAGGTGCTTTTCGACCTCGCCCCTTCCATGCCCCTCTACTACAACGTCGTGGTCGGGATCACCTCCAAGCGGGTGGCCGGGGTGGTGGCCACCGACATCGTGTTCGTCACCTACTTCAAGACCGCCCACTTCGTCTGAGCAGCCGCGGGCCGGAGGGGAGGCGCCGGCCGCCGGGTAGCACCCGGCGGTCGGCGTCGCCGGCCCATCGGGCCGACCTCGGCGCCGCCGGCAGCACGGGCCGGCGGCCGGGGCCGCATCCCGACCGACGGCGTCAGCCGAAGCGGACGCCGTGCTCGGCGACCAGCCCGGGGAGGCTGGTGAAGTCGAGCTCCAGGCCGTAGTCCGCTGCCACCCGGGCGATCGCCTCCGGTTCCGGGCGGCCGTCGGCGAAGACCTCCAGCAGCTTCTCGAAGTAGCGCTCGAACCCGGCCGGCGCGATCAGCTCCAGCAGGCTGGCCTCGGCGTCGCCGGCGTTCCAGAAGGTGTGCCACTGGCCCCGGGGCTTGAAGATCACATCGCCGGGCTCCCCGTAGACCACCTCCTCGCCCAGCTGGGCTCCGACCCGCCCGCGCAGGACGAAGCTGTACTCGTCCTCCCGACTGTGGCGGTGCAGGGGCGCGGCCAGCGCCCGCGGCCTCAGCGGGTGCTCGACCAGGGCAAAGCCCTCTTCCGTCGCCGTCCCCGGGATCATGAACCGCACCCCGAGCCCTCCGAGCCAGCCCATCCGGCCCTGGCCGGCGGCCAGGACCACCGTCTTCCGCGTTTCCATCGCCGTCCCTCCTCAATGAATGAACGCGACGTTCATCAATCCACCTGCATCATACTCTGATGGGTGAACGAGGTGTCAACTCAAAAGCGCAGGTACCAGCTCAAGGCCCGGGCCGAGCGTCAGCGGCGGACGCGAGAACGGATCGTGGCCGCCACGGCCGCCCTGCACGAGGAGGTGGGGCCGGCCCGGACCACGATCGCCGACATCGCCCGCCGGGCCGGCGTCCAGCGCCTCACCGTCTACAAGGCCTTCCCCGACCCCGCCCAGCTCTTCGCCGCCTGCCAGGGCCACTTCCTGGCCCAGAGCCCGCCCCCCGACCTGGACCCCGACGCCGGAGACCCTC
>DASRBO010000149.1:0-35458 GCA_035653595.1 Acidimicrobiales bacterium
GCGGATGGCCGCTGCCGCCGGGAGCTTCGTGCTCCTGGCGGTGGCGGTCACCTCCGACGCAATGACCTGCTTCCTCACCACGGTCTGGCTTCTGGCCGTCCTGGCCAAGAGAGCGGAGGCCCGCCATGGCCACCGCTAACCGTCTGCCCCGCTGGCGGGGCTTCAGCCGCCGGTGGCGAACCGAGCTCTACCTGGCGGCGGGCTTCGTCGTAGCTCGCATGGTGCTCGCCGGCCTGGGCGGCCCGAGTCTCATGCTGGTCGGCAGCCTGGCCATCGTCGCCGTGGCCGCCCTGGTCCCCCCGGTCCGCGACAAGCTCTACGAGCTGCTGGGCGACTCACGGCGGCGGCGGCGCTGGCACCACAACCTCGGACTCGTCGCTCCGGACCGCACCCCGGAGATCCTTGAGGTCGGATCCGACCGCTTCGGAGAGCGCGGCGCCCTCCGCGTGGCCGGGGGGGCGACGGTCACCGAGTTGGCCCGGTCCTCGGAGGCCTTGGCCGCCTGTTTCGGTGCCAAGGCCGTACGGATCGGGCGCCACCCTGACCATGCCGGAGTTGCGCTGGTCTCGGTGCTCATGGCCGACCCGCTGGCCGACCCGGCCCCTGCTTGGCCTTGGCTGGCTCGGCCGGCGACGTCGTTGTGGGAGCCGGTCCCACTCGGCGTGAGCGAGAGCGGAGCGCCCACGGTCATCAGCCTGGCCGAGCACAACCTGCTCCTCGGGGGAGAGCCGGGTGCCGGCAAGTCCGGAGCCATCAACCTCCTGGTGGCGGCGGGGGTGCTGGACCCGGCCGCGTCACTGTGGCTCCTCGACGGGAAGCTCGTGGAGCTGGCCGCCTGGCGCCAAGCCGCCACCGGATGGGCCGGCGTCGACGTATGGGCGGCGGTCGAGCTGCTACAGCGCATCCAGGTCGTCATGGACGAGCGTTACGCCGAGCTGCTGCACGCCGGCCGGCGCAAGGTGGCACCGGGCACCGGGCTGCACCTGGTGGTGGTGGATGAGCTGGCCCACTACTTGACGGCCTCCGACAAGAAGGCTCGTGACGCCTTCACCGAGGCGCTGCGCGATTTGGTGTCACGTGGTCGTGCCGCCGGCATCGTCGTGGTGGCCGCCACCCAGAAGCCCGGTTCTGACGTCGTGCCGACCAGCCTCCGGGATCTCTTCGGATACCGCCTGGCCATGCGCTGCTCCACGGCGGCGGCGTCAGACACCATCCTCGGGTCGGGCTGGGCCACCGAGGGTTACTCGGCCGCGGCCATCGATCCCGCCACCCGGGGCGTGGGCTACCTGCTCCACGAATCTGGCGTGCCCCATCTGCTGCGCACCCACTGGCTCGACGATGCTTGTGTCGCTGACCTGGCGGCCCGCGGCATCGGGATCCGTGAGGTCAACCGCGATGGGTGACTACTCCGTCTCCGAGGCGGTGGAACGGATCGCCTCCCCGTCGTGGCCCGCCTTCGAAGCCCAGCTTTCCTCCACGGGGGGCTGTGCCCGGCCCGTACGCCTGGTCGGCAAGGTCAATGCCGTCGACCCCGCCACGGGTGAAATGACCACTCATTTCACCACCGCCGGCCAGCCCGACGGGGTGTTGCTCAAGGCCTGCGGGTCCCGCCGGGCCACCCGATGCCGACCATGCTCAGCGGTGTACAAGGGCGATGCCCGGATGTTGGTGGCCGCCGGCCTGGCCGGAGGCAAGGGAACCGACGAGTCGGTGCCCGAGCGTCCGACGGTGTTCGCCACCTTCACCGCCCCTAGCTTCGGCGCCGTGCACCGACAGAGCGACAATCGGGCCTGCCACCCCGGCCCGACAGGACGCTGTGCTCACGGCCGTCGTCTGGCGTGCTGGGGGCGACATGGCGGAGATGATCACCAGGTCGGCACCCCCTTGTGTGTCGACTGCTACGACTACGAGAGCGCCGTCATCTGGAACGCTCGGGTGACCGAGCTGTGGCGGCGCACGGTGATCGCCACGGGCCGGGCCATGGCCGCGACGATACGTATGACGGTCCGGTCCTTCGCCGCTGCCTATCGGATCAGCTACGTGAAGGTGGTCGAATACCAGCGTCGGGGCTCCGTGCATGTCCATGCCGTCCTGCGAGTGGACGCCCGTAGCGGCGGGCCAATCGACCTGGACGCGGGCCGGCTGGCCGATGCGGTGCGTGTCGCCGCGATGCGTGTTCGAGCTCCTAGTCCCTGGCCGGTGGGCGCAGCGGTGCGGTGGGGGCGTCAGGTGGACGTGGCGGTGGTCGGTGCCTTCGAACGGCGCCGAGTGGCCAACTATTTGGCCAAGTACGCCACCAAGTCCGCTGATGACAGCGGTGCCCTCGACCATCGCATCACCGAGGCGGACATAGCGGGACTCGGGTTGCCGGACCATCTCGAGAAGATGGTGCGGGCCGCCTGGCGGATGGGGGGCACGGAGGCACTCGCGCATCTCAGGTTGCGTCCATGGGCGCACTGCCTCGGCTTTCGAGGCCATTGGTTGACCAAGAGCCGGGTCTACTCAACGACCTTCGGCGTGCTCCGCCGGGCCCG
Source organism: Acidimicrobiales bacterium (assembly GCA_035653595.1). GTDB lineage: Bacteria > Actinomycetota > Acidimicrobiia > Acidimicrobiales > JAJPHE01 > DASRBO01. The sequence goes on from DASRBO010000149.1 coordinate 2,535, forward strand.
CCACGAGTTCCGCAAGACCGAAGCGCTGCGCCTCTCTGGGGAACAAGCCGACGCCGACCGGATCGAGATCGGCTCATGGCGCTTCGTCGGGGTCGGGCACGTCAGTGAGGGCGACGCCTTGTTGGCCCGCTGGCACGCCGAGATACGCGCCCGGCATCGCTACCTGGCCCGGGAGGCCGAGCGCGAGGAGGTGGCGGCATGACAATCGACGTTGCTGTTCCTTTCCAGCGCCCCACCCGTATCCCGGACGCGCTGACGGTCGAGGAGGCGGCCCGCCTCCTGCGGGTGTCGGCCCGGACCGTGCGCCGGCGCATCGCCCGTTACGAGGCTGGGGACCTCATGGCCTGGCCCACCCATGTCATCCGCCTCGGCCGAATCGTGCGTATCCCGGCCGGGGAGCTATTGGCAGTGCTCGCTGTTACAGCCAACGCGTAGCCTCCCGACGATGGCCGGCCACCTCTACCAACTGCCCGGCGAGAAGGGCTGGCGCGTCCAGATCGACGTCGGCATCGATCCCGCCACAGGCCGCCGGGTGCGGGTCAAGCTCCCCGGGCGGGGCAAGCCACCCTTCGCCGCCAAGAGGGAGGCCGAGCAGGCGGCCGCACGCGTCCTGGTCGAGCGTTCCGACGGCGCGGTGGTCGACTCCCGTTACACCACGGTGAGCGAGTTCCTCCTGGAGCGTTGGCTGCCGGCGCGCAAGGCCCGGGGTATCCGGCCGTCGACTGTGGCCGGCTACGAGTGGGCCATCCGCCGCTACGTCGTGCCGAAGGTCGGCGCCCTCAAACTGAAGGACCTGCGCCCGGACCACGTAGCTCGGATGATCACCGACTTGGCCACCGAGCCCGGCCGCTACGGTCGGCCTCGCTCAGCGCGCACGATCGAAGTGGCCCGCAAGGTCCTGGGAATGGCCCTGGCCGACGCCGTTCGATGGGGGATTCTCTCTCGCAACCCGGTCGACGCGGCTAAGCCCGACCTGGTCAGGCTCGGCGGGCCCAAGCGTCCGCCGACCATATGGACCAAGCAACAGCTGGGGCAGTTCCTGCGCTCGGTGGAGGCGGAGCGTGACTTCGCTCTGTGGCGTTTGGCTGCCACCACCGGCATGCGGCGGGGAGAGCTCTGCGGCCTCGAGTGGGGGGACGTCGATCTCCACGGGCGGCACCTGTTCGTGCGCCGCGCTCGCGTGATGGTCGGTGGGGGTTATGCCATGACGCAGGAGCCGAAGACTCCCGCCGGCGTGCGCAAGATCGGCCTCGACGAAGTGACCGTGGAGGCACTGCGGGCCCACAAACGGTTACAGGAGGCGGAGCGCCGGGCGTGTCCGCCAGGGCAATGGAAAGAGTGCGACAATGTCTTTCGCGATCAGCTCGGGCGGCCCGTGTTCCCCGAGTCGTTGACGAAGCGGTTCCGGGTGCTGACCCTCGGGGCCGGGCTGCCGCCGATCCGGCTCCACGACATCCGCCACTCCTACGCCACGGCGTTCCTGCAGAGCGGGCTTCGGGTCGAGACACTGGCGGACCGGCTGGGTCACAGCACAGCAACTATTACTCGTTCGATCTATCTGCATCCTGTCGAGGACCTGGACCGGGAGGCCGCCGAGATAGTGGCCCGCCTGATCACCGACGACCAGGACGGAGACTGAGGGGGGAGGGACCCGAAGGCCCCTCCCCCCGGGAGTCTCACAAGGACAAGCGGCAGCATAATTCCCATGCAGAGAGGCAGAACCTGCTGCTGCGGTGATCTCAAGACCGGCCCAAGCGCGGGCCTTCCCTTCGGCCGTTCCACGGGGGCCCCGCTCGGCGTCAGCGATCGCAAGTTCTGGCTATACTTATGGCTATGTCCGCCGCCGAACATCTGCCCCTGGCCGACGTGAAGAACCGCCTGTCAGAGGTGGTTGAGCGCCTGGAACGGGAGCACGGCCGGGTCGTGATCACCAAGCACGGCAGGCCGGCCGCCGTCGTGCTCAGCGTCGACGATCTCGAGTCACTGGAGGAGACCCTCGACATCCTCTCCGATCCGCAGCTGCTGGCGGACATCCGCCAGGCGGAGGCGGAGGTGGCCGCCGGCCAGGCGGAGATCCTCACGAAGGAAGAGGCCCAGGCCCTGATTCGGCCGAGTTGAGCGAGCCGTACGCGGTCGCCTGGTCGCCCACCGCCCGGCGCCAGCTCACGAGGTTGCCCGAGAAGGTCGGCTCGGCCGTGGTCGAGTTCGTCTACGGGGCGCTGGCTGAGAACCCTCAGCGGGTAGGGCACCCCCTCCGCCTTGGTCTGGAGGGCCTCCACTCCGCACGCCGGGGGGACTACCGGGTCGTCTACGGAGTTGATGACGACGCCCGCACTGTCACCATCAGGATCATCGAGCACCGGTCGCACGTGTACCGGCGCTGGGTCTAGACGGAAGGCCGGGTAGGTCACCGATGATCGGAGGGGCGGCGCCGGCGCGCCACCAATCGGGTCTTTCGGAGGGCAGCGGTTGATCCGAGGTCGGGCGGCCCACCAACAGGCCGATGGTGACAGGCGACGATCCGCGGCGTGAGGCATCCTCGTGATGATGGGCGATCGTCACCGCTGGCGCCATTGGACGCTGTGGGGCGCCGCCCTCGTCGGGGGGACGGCGGTGGCCACGGCGCTGATCGGCCTCCCCGGTCCTCCGTCATCGGTCCGGACGAGGCTGGGAGCCACCGCCGGCCCGCAGCCGAACGATCAGCCGGCCGGGACGCTTCCGTCGTCCGTACCCGCGCCGGTGATGACCGTGACGATGCCGCCGCCGAGCCTCAGCACAACGACCTCGGTGACGATCCCCGTCGAAGTGCCGTCGGCCACGATCCCCGAAACGACCGTCTGTTCCACCGCCGGATGGTCGCAAGTCAACAGTGGGGCCGAGGCCCCACCTGGAACAGGATGGACTTGGCTGAATGCTGTGGGTGCCATCTCACCTATTGACGCCTGGGCAGTCGGGGGCCGATCCGGCCAGTCGAACCGGACTCTCGCTGTCCACTGGAACGGGGTTTTGTGGTCCGTGGTGCCCACTCCGGACCCCGGCTCGGCCCAGGAACTGACGGCGGTGGCCGCCCGCGCCTCCGACGACGTGTGGGCGGTCGGCTACCAGGAGCTCCACGGCGATCCGGACCAACCGCTGATCGAGCACTGGAACGGCCGGCTGTGGTCCGTAACGCCCAGCCCGCAGGTGGGGCCGCAGACCCGCCTCGAGGGGGCACGGCGATCTCGGCTACCGACGCGTGGGCAGTGGGCCAGCAGGAGAATGGGGTCACCGCCTCAGGGGGCCCCGGGCCTTCATCCAGCTCCGGGCCCTCATCAGGCGGGCAGGGCGGCACTTCGTCCGGCTCCTTCACGGTTATCGAACACTGGGACGGCCGGTCCTGGTCGCTGGTACCCACTCCCAGCCTTCCCACCCCTGAGCACCTCGCCGGGGTGGCCGGAGATGCCCCCGACGACGTATGGGCCGTCGGTGGAGACGGCAACGGCGCCATGGCCGAGCACTGGGACGGACGCTCCTGGACGGTGATGCATGCTGGCACCGGACAACTTGCCGCGGTAGCCGTCCTCTCTGGGTCTTCGGTCTGGGCCGTGGGGTCGCTCGGCACGCAGACCCTCGTCGAGCATTGGAACGGCCATTATTGGTCCACGGTGCCGAGCCCGAGCCCGGCCGGATACAGCTCAAGCGCCCTTCTGGGGGTTACCGCGGTCTCGCCCATCGACGCCTGGGCGGTCGGCGAGGCCTACGGCGGAGCCTCCGGCAATGACACCCTGGTCGAGCGTTGGGCCGGGACCCGCTGGTCGGTCGTCCCCAGCCCGAGCCCCGACGCCGACGACCTTCTCCATGGGGTCAGCGCCGATGGGGCCGCCGACGTTTGGGCCGTCGGCGTGGCCGGGTGGGCGCCGGGCGCGGTGGAGCCGTCTCCTGGTGCCCTGGCCGAGCATTTCTGCAAGCCATGAACCGACGTCAGCTCGGGCTGCGTGCCGTGCCGTGGCGCGGTACAGCCGCTCGTGAGGACCGCCAAGGTGATTGTCACGACGATTGCGCGACACCAGGCCCGGGTGCACGACCCTTGCGGTCGGCAGGTTCATGTCTCATCCGCCGACAGGCCGGCTCCAGCACGCAGAAGGCGGCGTTATCGCAAGAATTCCGCCACCTTGGCCTACGGCATAGAGGACATGGCCATAGGCGACGGGATCCCGACGAGGGGTGAGCACTGGAGCACGCCGCCAAGAAGACGAGCAGAAGGCCGGGGAACGCTGTAGGCGTTCGCTTAGAAGCCGTTGCTCGCATGAGCTAGTCGGAGTCCTTCCGACCCGGGAGGATCCCCCTCTCAGCCCAACGCCAGAAGCCGATGCCGCCAATAAGGAGTGCGGCACCCGGTAAGACGACGTTGGGTAACGCCTGGGCGCCAAGTGCGCCACCGAAGCTGATCACGTTCGAGATGTCGTAAAGGCAGGCGAGAAGTGCGAGCCCGGTGAACCCAGAGACGAATACGGCCAGGGGGATGCTCCGCTCCAGAGCGGCCAGCAGAGCCAGTCCGACGGCGATCACGAGGAGACCGATCAGGCCCCGGACCATCAGATCGGGAACGCGGTCGAGAGTCACGGCCGCGCCGAACCAAGCCCGCGGCTCCACCTGCGGCGAGGTCACGACGAGAGCTCCGAGAAGGGTGCACGCCAGAGCGAGGGGCGCCCAGATCCGAACCCCTGCGCCTGATTTCGGGCCGCTACGCCGGTGGTACCAGCCCGTCAGGGCGAACCCAACCGGGATGGCGCAGAGCCAGTAGACCGCGGCCCAGCCAGAGGCGAATGGCGACGAGGGCGCCAGGCCAGTGTCCCTGAACAGCGACACGCTGATGCGACCAAACGTCACGCAAGAGGAGTGATCAGGCGGACATCGCGGAAGGCTCTGCCAGTAGAAGGGGGAGGCGCCGAGGACCAGGACTCCGAGGAGGACCAGCGGGAACGCGAAGCTGCGGGGAACCGGACTCTGTTCCACGGCCCGGCTCCCCCGGGCCTTACCGACGTGACCGGCGGGAACGAACGTGGCGCGGGTCACGACCATGCGTGATCCAGGCGGCCACGACGTCGGCGGCCAGTCGATCCTCGAGCGGCGAAGACGGCTTGCCGACGAAGAGACTGAGCAGTCCGCCCCGGTCCAGGGTGGCGCCCGGATAGCCGATCCGGTGGGCGGCAATGACGGCGGCACGTCGCCATTCCGTGCGGTCTGACACGGCGTCAGCGCGCACGTGCAACTCGGTAGAGCCGGTGGCACGCAGCTCCTTCTCGATCGCGTCGGCCATCGCGGTGACACGAGTGCGTGCCCGTTTGCGCTTCTCCGCCTCGAGGCTGGAAACCCAGGCCATGACGCCTCCGTGCCGCGCACCGCCGTTTCTGGCACGGAGTTGGCACGCAGCCGGATCGCCTCATCCGTGCCTGACCAAGAAAGTCCTGGTCAGCGGTAGCGCGCTCGGAGGGATTCGAACCCCCAACCTTCTGATCCGTAGTCAGATGCTCTATCCGTTGAGCTACGAGCGCAGAGGCATCGACTCCCGGGTGCGAGACCCCGGAGTCGAGGGTCCGAACAGGTTATAGGGTCCCTCTCCGAGCCGTCGCCCGGCCCGGCTCCTCCGACCGGGGGCCCGACCCCTGGATCCCCCATCGGGTGGTGGTGGTGCTTGTCGGGATAGTGGTCGACAAGCCGGGGGCCGTGGTGATGTGGCGCGGGCCACGTCGAACCGGCCGCCGCGGAGGGTGCGGGTGACCACCCGGACCCGGTACTGGGCCCCGCAAGGCGCTCTAACCATGGGCGCCGGCCCGGGTCGCCGAGGGCGGCCGGTGGTTACTCCTCGCCCCCAATCACCACCGTCCATTGGCGCACCCGCCAGGCCGTCACCACACCGGCCCGCACGTAGGGATCGGTGCGGGCGAATTCCTCGACCGGAGCCGGGGTCGGAGCCCGGAACACCAGTACCGCTCCATCCGCCGGTTCGGCCAGGGCTCCCGCCATCACCAGCTCCCCCCGGGCCTGGGCGGCCTCGAGGTGATCGAAGTGGGCCGGCCGGTGCGGAGTGCGCCGCTCGAGGTAGTCGTCGACGACGTCGTAGAAGAGGATCCAGTACACCCCGCCATCCTGCCTGCCGGTCGTGCGACCCAGCTCCGGCTCAGACCAGCTTGAAGGTGACCCCGCCGATGTCGAGGGTGGCGCCGGCCCGGGACCGGTCGGCCGTGGTCAGCTGGATGCCCGACAGTCCCTCACCGCGGCCGTTGCTGTCAGGGACGAAGCGGATCACGCCCTCGTCGAGGCCGATGGCCGAGGCGCCGCCGGGCGCATCCACCGCGTCCACCCCGATGACCTCGGCCCAGCGCCGGGCCAGCTTGGCCGGCTCCGAGGACTGGATTTCGGCGGCGGCGATGCCTGAGACAACATCGGTGCGGACGTGGTCGCGCCAGTCAGGACCGGCCCACGGCCAGCCCTCGGGAGGGTCGGCCTGGTCGAAGGACACGATGGCGCCGCCGATGTCCTTGGGGTGGAGGTGCATTCCGGCGATGCCTTCCACGCTGCCTTCCCACACGACCCGCACCCCGGAGTTCTCCACCCGCTTGCGGGCCGAGGCCAGATCGGGCACCTGGATGATGACCATGTAGCCGCCGTCCCCCTGCCGCCGTTCCAGGTAGCGCCCGGCGGTGGTCCCCTCCCTGACGGGGGAGACGACCTCGAGGAACTGATTGCCTACCGGTATGACGGCGTTGTGGAGGCCGAAGGCGCCGACCCCGGGGTCGCGGTAGGCGACCTCCAGTCCCAGATCGGAGCACAGCCGGTCCACGACCGGGTCGAGCTCAGCCGCCACCAGCGCCAGTTGCCGGATCCGCATGGCGTCCCCCAATGGTCGTCAGCCTGCAGCGGAGAGGGAGGGATTTGAACCCTCGGACCCGGTCTCCCAGGTCAACTCATTAGCAGTGAGTCCGATTCGGCCGCTCTCGCACCTCTCCGAGGGCCTCAGCTTAGGCGGTGGGGCGGTTTCGATCCCCGCCCAGGGCCGCCTCCAGGCGGTCGAGCAGGCGGTGCCAGCCGGCCCGGGTGCGGGGGAGCTGGTCCATGGGATCCCCGGTCCACGAGTAGGCGGCCGCCGCCCGCTCGAGATCCTGGACGGTGAGCCGGTGGGTGAGCAGCAGCCGGCATCCGCCGGCAGCGGGCTCGAGCTCGTAAGTGACGAGGGCGTCCGGGTTGAGGTGCACCCAGAAGGTGTGCTCGAGGAGGTGGGGCGGGTCGAGGCGCACTATCCGGTCGACCACCCGGTCGCCGGTCTGGTGGTGGGTGACGTACTCGCCGCCCACCCGCAGGTCGATCTCCACCCGCCCACCGAACCAGCTGGCGGCCGCAGCGGGATCGGTCAAGGCCCGCCACACCTCCTCCACCGGGTGGGCCAGGGTGCGCTCGTAGCGCAGGGTGATGCGGTCTCCGTCGCGCTCCATCGTTCCGTCCCTCACCCGACCTCCCCCCGCGACCCCTGGGGGTCGGAGCGCTCCAGGTGCGCTTCGAGGGCGTCGAGGCGCCGGGCCCAAGCACGGCGGTAGGCCTCGAGCCAGCTCTCGATCGTCGCCAGCCCGGCCGGCTCGAGCCGATAGCAACGGCGCTGGGCGGCGATGCGGGCTCGCACCAGACCGGCGTCCCTCAGCACCCGCAGGTGCTTGGACACCACCGGCTGGCTCACCTCGAGCCGCTCCACCAGCTCGCCCACCGACCGCTCCCCGTCCAGCAGCTGGTCGAGCAGGCGTCGCCGGGTCGGCTCGGCCACGGCGGCGAAGGCGTCCACGACCTGAGTATGCCTGTGACGGCATATGCCGTCAAGAGCATGTGAAGTCGTCGCCGGGTGTTGCGGCCGCCTTACCCGGACGCCGTCCGGTGCAGGGCGGCGTCGGCGTACTGAAGGCCGTCGGAGACGGCGATTGAGGTGAGCAGCCCGGCCACCGCCCGGCCCGCCGGCGGGCTGAGCAGGTAGAGGCCCATCAGGGCGGTGCCGGCCCACTGGCCGACGCAGAAGGGACAGGTGATCAGCTCGCCCACCCGCCGGCGCAGCCGACCGCCCCGAGGCTCCTCCCGGACCTCCGGGCCGGGGGCGTCGCCCTCGTAGCGGGTGAACGGGAACCGCAGGGCGCTGGTCACCTTGTCCTTGGAGATCAGCCGGCTCAGCTTGAACGTGGCCGTCCCGAGGAGAGCGATGTCTCCGGCGCGGGGACCTTCGGGCAGGGTCCTGCCTGAGCGGCGGTAGAGAAGGGCGTAGCCGACGACGGCGGCGGAGTAGGCGGCGATGAAGGCCGAGTAGGCGGCCGGGTCGACGTCCTGACCCCGGGCGTACTCGTCGACCAGGCGGCCGACGGGCGACCCGTCGGTCGGTGAGCGGGTGGCCGAAGCCGTCATCCGGCGGCGGCGGAGGCCCGCCCGGCGCCCAGGTGGTCGAGCAGCAGCGGGACCAGCTGGTCGGATGCCATCTCGGGGATCCAGTGGCCCACCCCCTCGAGCACCTCGAAGCGGTAGGGGCCGCTGACGTGCCCGGCGGTGGCCCGGGCCGCCACACCGCCCAGGGCGGGGTCGCGGTCGCCCCACACGTACAGGGTGGGCACCTCGACGTCGGGCACCCGGCCAAGGAATGGAAGGGCCCGGTACCAGTTGAGGGCGGCTCCCAGCGCCCGGGCATCGGCCAGGGCGCGGCTGTACTCGCCAGCGGTGGCCTCATCGAGCCCGGACCGGCGCAGCAGGCTGCGCAGGCCGGTGCCTCCCCGCAAAGACAACAGGAGCTCGGGCACCAGGGGCAGGCCGAAGAAGGCCATGTAGCCCGATCGGAGCAGCTGGGGGCTGCGCAGCAGCGAGGTGGAGTAGGCCGTCGGATGGGGGGTGGAGACAGCGGTGAGGCTGCTCACCCGGTCGGGATGCAGGCCGGCCAGCGCCCAGGCGACCACCCCGCCCCAGTCGTGGCCCACCAGATGGAAGCGGCGGGCCCCCAGCCCGTCGGCCATGCCGAGGACGTCGCCGACCAGCTCTTCGAGCCGGTAGGACCTCACCCCCGAAGGCCGGGCGCCGGCCGAGTAGCCCCGCTGGTCGGGCGCCAGCGTGTGGAAGCCGGCGTCGCCCAGCGCCGGCATCACCTTCTCCCAGGCGGCGGCGGTCTGGGGGAAACCGTGCAGGAGCAGCACCAGGTCGCCGGCCTGGCGGCCGCCCTCGATGGCGTCGAAGCGCCAGCGGCCCACCTCCACCGACCGTTGGCGGAGGCTGTGGTGGCGCTGGCGGGCCTCGCCGGCCACCCGCTCGGCCCGCCGGCGGAACCGCTCCACCGGCTTGTCCTGGTCGCGCTCGGGATGGTGCCCGGGCCGGTTCTCCTCCGGTACCGGCCCGGGGGCGTCGGACGCGGCCGGCGCCCCGGCGCCGGTGAGCGCCTCCTTCACGGCGCCGTCCTCGACGGCACCCCTGCTGCTGCGGCGCAGCTCCGGCTGCTGGGGATTGGGCACTACAGACCTCCTCGGTGACCGACCCGGGTTATCCCCGGGCACCGGTGCCCCCATACCCGCAACCGGGCGCAGGTTGGTGGGGCCGGGCCGGTGGTGCCATCGTTAACGAACCCGGCTGGAGGAGGGTGCCATGGTTCCCGAGGTCCTGACCGCCGCCCAGCGGTCGTCGTGGGAAGAGCACGGCTATTTCCGCATCGACGGATTCGCCGAGGCGGAGCTGTGTCGGGCGATGCTGGACGACGTCATCGACATCGCCAGGCGGTTCGCCGCCGGCGAGAAGGTCTCCCCCGCCTACATCACCCCGGAGAACAACCTGCGCGACGCCGGGCGGGCGGGCCGGCCCGAGGAGCTGGTGTCGAAGATCTTCCGGCTGCACCGCCGGGGCCCTTTCCACGACTTCGCCGTGTCGGCCCCGGTGGTCGACCTCCTGGCCGACCTGTTCTCATCGGCGGAGGTGGACTGCTTCCTCTCGCAGTTCATCTTCAAGAACCCCGGCGCCTGGGGTCAGCCCTGGCACCAGGACAGCTACTACTTCCCCTTCGACCCGGACGGGGGGCGGCCGATCGCCGGCGTCTGGCTGGCCGTGACCGAGGCGACCCTCGAGAACGGGTGCCTGCACGTCCTGCCCGGCTCCCAGCGCGAGCCGGTGCACGAGCACGTGCCCGACCGCCGCCCCAACGCCAACGCCGGCTACGTGGAGATCGTCGACCACGACACCGCCGCAGCCCAGCCGGTGCTGATGAAGCCGGGCGACCTGCTGGTCTTCGACAGCCACCTGATGCACCGCTCGACCGACAACGTCAGCGACGGCATCCGGGCGGCCATGGTCTTCCACTACTGCCGGGCCGGGGTGACCGATCGCCACCCCAGCCCGCTCAACGACTTCATGCCTGCCCGGCGCCAGCAGGGCGCTCTGGTCTGAGCCGGGCGGCGGCCGGCGCTAGCGGCCGGCTGCCTTCTGCTCCCGCTCGGCCGCGGCCGCCTTGAGCCGCGCCTCCTCGGCGCGCCCCTCCTCCTTGGCCACGTCCTTCTCGGCGGCGGCCTTGTCCTGCTGGGCCATCCCTTCACGACGCATCTCCTCGCGCCCCAGGAGGGAACCCACCGCCTCCTTGGCCCCGCCCTTCAGCTTCTCGGTGGTGGAGCTGGCGGCGGCCTCCGGCCCGGTCTTGGCCCGCTCGGGCTTGCCCCCACCGCGCCGGTCGGGGCTCTGGTGGGCCATCTGCTGGCGCTCGCGGCCCTCGGCCTCGCCCCGCTTCAGGTCGGCCTTGATCTCCCGCTCGAGCTGTTCGATGCGCTCGGAGGCCTTCTGCTGCTGAGCCTGGCCCTCGCGGCGCAGCTCGTCACGACTGAGGACGGTGCCCCAGAACTCCTTGGTGAGCCCCATCATCTTCTCGCCCAGGTCGGGCAGGACCCTGGGCAGCTTCTGGATGGTTGACATTGGTTATCACTTTCCTTTCGCGGTTCGACCCTGACGATGCCCGGCCACCGGGATCCCAAAACCGGAAAGGGGTCACACCGCTGCGGCGGAGGGAGTGGGATTTGAACCCACGGGGAGTCGCCTCCCAAAGCTTTTCAAGAGCTTCGCATTCGGCCGCTCTGCCATCCCTCCCGGCGTCGGAACGCTACCGCCGCCCGCTCACGACCGGGCCCGGCTCAGCGCCGCACCTGTCGACGGAGGGATTCCACCCAGGTGTCGGCCGCCCGCCACGCCGCCTCGGCGTCGCGCCGGATGGCCGGTCCGTGCTCGCCGGCGGCGGGATAGGAGCCCATGAACTTCACGTCCTCCAGCTGGGCGTACAGGTCGCGCAGGCAGTCGGCGACCACCTCGTCGTCCACATGGCCCTCGAGGTCGATGATGAAGCAGTACTGGCCCAGGGCCTTCTTGGTCGGCCGCGACTCCAGCTTGGTCAGGTTGATGTTGCGGGCGGAGAACTGCCCGAGGATGGCGTGCAGGTTGCCGGGGCGGTCAGCGTGCTGGAAGCAGGCGATCGTCGTGCGGTCGTGGCCCGAGGGAGGCGGGATGCCCTCGCGGGCCACCGCCACGAACCGGGTCTCGTTGTCGGGATGGTCCTCCACCGCCGAGGCGATGACCTCGAGGCCGTAGAGCTGGGCGGCCAGGGCCGTGCCCAGCGCCGCCACCCCGGCGCTCTTCTCCTCGCCCACCCGGCGCACGGCCTCGGCGGTGGAGTTGGACGCCACCACCTCCGCCCGCGGCAGGCGCCGCGAGAGGAAGCCGCGGCACTGGGCGCTGGCGTGCGGGAACGAGACCACCGTGTGCACGTCGTCCACCCCGGTGCCGGGCAGGGCCAGCAGCTGCATGTGGACGGCCAGGACGACCTCCCGCTGGATGAGCAGGTCGTGCTCGAAGACCAGCGGGTCGAGGGTGGCGCTGACCGTGCCCTCGATCGAGTTCTCGATCGGCACGAAACCGAGGTCGACCTCGCCGGCCTGGGCGGCGGCCAGCACGTCGGGGACCGTTGGCATCGGCACCAGCTCGGCATGGGCCAGGTCGGGCTGGCTCAGCAACGCCTCCTCGGTGAAGGTGCCGGGCGGGCCGAGGAAGCCGATCTTGATCACGGCCGTCCTGGTCATGGCCGGTTCATGACCCGGACCCCGACCGGCGGGAGATGGCCGGGCCGGGGAGCGGGCTGGTCACATCGGGCAGGATATTGCCCGCATGGACGAGGCCTTCCTGCTCCGGCTGATGGACGACGTGGCCTCCGGCGCCGTCGGGCCGGACGAGGCGGTGGCGCGCCTGCGCCGGCTGCCGTTCGCCGACCTGGGCTTCGCCAAGGTGGACCACCACAGGCGGCTGCGACAGGGCCAGCCCGAGGCCGTGTACGGCCCCGGCAAGACCCCGGCCCAGGCCGCCGCCATCGTCGCCGAGCTTACCGCCGACCCCGCCGGCGGCCCGGTCATCCTCACCAGAGCCGACCGCAGGCAGGTGGAAGCCGCCCTGCGGGCCGTGCCCGGGGGCGTCGCCACCCCGCCCGAGGGGGAGCCGTGCACGGTGGTGTGGCGACCGGCGCCGGAGCGGCCGGGCCGGCTGGTGGTCCTCACCGCCGGCACCGCCGACCTGCCGGTGGCGGAGGAGGCGGTGGCCGTCCTGGTGGCCCATGGCTTCCGCCCCCGGCTGGTCGCCGACTGCGGGGTGGCCGGCCTGCACCGGCTGCTGGCCAACCTCGACCCCCTGGGCGACGCCGATGTCGTCGTGGTGGTGGCCGGCATGGAGGGGGCGCTGGCCAGCATCGTCGGCGGTCTCACCGCCGCCCCGGTGGTGGCGGTGCCCACCAGCGTCGGCTACGGCGCTTCCCTGCAGGGCGTGACCGCACTGCTGGCCATGCTCAGCTCATGTGCCTCGGGGGTGACGGTCGTGGGCATCGACAACGGCTACGGCGCCGCCAGCGCGGCGGCGCGCATCATGGCCGGCCGCCCGGCGGTTCCCACATCCGCCGAACGGGCGGGCTGAGCCGGCCGGGCGACCGATGAGTGACGCACCGGCAGCGGCGGCGCGGACCCTGGCGTGGTTCCACTGCTTCGCCGGGGTGGCGGGCGACATGGCGCTCGGCAGCCTCATCGACGCCGGCGCCGACCTCGGTGAGATCGTCTCCATGCTGCATCTGCTGCCGGTAGGGGGATGGAGCCTGGAGGCCGAGCCGGTGCAGCGCTGCGGGGTGGCCGCCACCCACGCCGTGGTCAGCACCGCGGATACCGCCCTGGTCAGGACCCACGCCCACATCGCCGGCCTCATCGAGGAGGCCCGCCTGCCTGGTCGGGTGCGGGACCGGTCGCTGGCCGCCTTCGCCGCCCTGGCCGAGGTGGAGGGGCGGCTCCACCGCCGTCCGCCGGCCCAGGTCCATTTCCACGAGGTGGGCGGTCTCGACGCCATCGTCGACATAGTGGGCACCTGCGCCGCTCTGGAGATCCTGGGGGTCGACGAGGTGCGGACCAGCCCGGTGGCCACAGGCATCGGCGTCGTGCGCACCGCCCACGGCGTCCTCCCCAACCCGGCCCCGGCGACGGTCGAGCTCCTGCGTGGCATCCCCACCTACGGGCGCGACATCAACCTCGAGCTCACCACCCCCACCGGTGCCGCCCTGATCTCCACCCTGGCCGGCGGCTGGGGACCCATGCCGGCGATGACCATCACCGCCACCGGCTACGGAGCCGGCAGCCGCGACATGGACGAGCTGCCCAACTGCACCCAGGTGGTGATCGGCGCCGTCGATGCCTCCACCCCGGCGATGGACGGCCAGCCGGTGGTGCTGCTGGAGACCAACCTCGACGACGCCACCGGGGAGACGCTCAGCCATGCCCTCGGCGCCCTGCTGGAGGCGGGGGCACACGACGCCTGGGTGGTGCCGGTGGTCATGAAGAAGGGCCGGCCCGGCCACGTGATCGCCGCCCTGTGCGATCCCGCCCTGGCCGGCCAGGTGGCGGGGGTCATGCGGGCGGAGACGGGGACCCTGGGGGTGAGGGGCCAGCAGATGCAGCGCTGGCCGATGTCACGTTCCTTCGACGAGGTGGAGGTGGACGGGCTGCCAGTGCGCATCAAGGTCTCGCCCGGGCGGGCCAAGGTCGAACACGACGACGCCGCCCGGGTGGCGTCGCTGCGGGGCCTCCCGTTGCGCGAGGTCACCCGCCGGGCCGAGCAGGCGTGGTGGGCCCGTCAGGCGGCCGAGCCCCCCGACGACGAGCCCGCCTGACCAGCGGCAGGTGGGCTGGCGGAGCCGCCCGTAGCACCGGACGGGCGTGGGGCCGGCCTCCCCACGCTCCCGGAGGAGCATGGGGTTGGGGCCCGTGCGGGGCGGCGGAGCCGCCGGTTATGAGGTCTGGGGGCGGGAGCGGACGGCGCTCTTGAGCTCGAAGAAGCCGGGGAAGCGGGCCAGGCGCTCCACGCTGTCCCACAGCTCCAGGGCCTCCTGGCCCCGCGGGATGCGGGCGATGACCGGGCCGAAGAACGACGGGCCGCCGGGGGGAGCGAAGGTGATGATCGGGGTGCCGACGTCCTTGCCCGCCCGCTCGAGGGCCAGATCGGTGTCGGAGCGGATCACCGCGTCGTAGCTGTCGTCCTGCCTGGCGTCCACCAGGTCGGTGGGCAGATCGGCGGCCCGGAGCACCTCGGCCAGGTGGGTGGCGGGGTCGGAGACCAGCTGGTCCCGCCGGCCGTCCACGTGGATGGCCGTGCCGGCGGCGGTGTAGAAGCGGCCGGCGGCCTCGGAGCCCTCCTTGTCCTTGGCCGCCGCCGCGATGCGCAGCAGCCCGAGCCCGAAGTCGAGTCCCTGGGCGTAGCGCTCGGGGAGCTGGCCCGATTCCACCTTTTCGGCGTTCACGAACCTCAGGGCGATGAAGCGCCAGTCCACGTCCAGCTGGCGCTGGGCCACCACCTCCTGGACCCACCGGCTGGTGATCCACGCCCACGGGCAGAGGGTGTCGAAGAAGAAGTCAGCATCGGCCATGCCCCGAGTCTCGCGCCGATTGGCGGCTTTCGTCCCTCGGGTGGCCCCGGCCCCCCGCCGGCACCGAGGTGTCGGGCCCGGCGCTGCCGGCCCCCTACCATCGCGGCGATGCGCCGGCCCGGACCGCTCCTCGCCGCCGTGGCCGGGGTACTCGCCGTGGCGGCCGCCGCGTGCGGCTCGGGCGCCTCCCACACCTCGGCCACCGGTCGGACCCGGTCCACCGGCACCACCGGGGCGCTGATCGCCCCGGGCAGCCAGGGCGGTCCCAGCTCCACGGCCACCACCGGTGCCCCGCTCGGCGGCGGGTCCTCGGTGACCGTCGCCTCGGGGGGCACGCCCCTTTCGGGCCGGACCGGCCCGGCGGCGACGTCGAGCACGGCCACGACCGCCGCCCCCGGCGCGCCGTCGGGCGGAAGCTGGCTGACCTACCACGGGGACCAGGCCCGCTCGGGCGTGGACGCCTCCGGCGCAGTGCTGCAACCGACCAGGGCGAAGTGGACCTCGCCCACCCTCGACGGCAAGGTCTACGCCGAGCCCCTGGTGTGGGGGTCCCTGGTGGTGGCCGCCACCGAGAACGACACGATCTACGGGCTCGACGCCGCCTCGGGGGCCGTCAGGTGGTCGGCCCATGTGGGGTCTCCCGTCCCCCAGTCGTCGCTGCCGTGCGGGGACATCGACCCCCTCGGCATTACCGGCACGCCGGCCATCGACCCCTCCACCGGAACCATCTACGCCGTGGCCGAAACCGTCAGCGGCGGCTCGGTGTCCCACCGCCTGGTGGCGGTGGCCGCCAACGGGAAGCTGGCCTGGAGCGAGTCGGCCGACCCCTCCGGCATGACGCCCACCACCCAGCAGCAGCGGGGCGGCCTGACCCTGGCCAACGGCCGGGTGTACATCACCTACGGTGGCCTCTACGGCGACTGCGGTCACTACCACGGCTGGGTCGTCTCCGCCCCTGCCTCGGGGCCGGGGCGGCTGAGGGCCTACCAGGTGCCCAGCGGCAACGAGGCCGGCATCTGGGCCCCTCCGGGGCCGAGCGTCGACTCCGCAGGCAACCTCTACGTGGCGACCGGCAACAGCTCCTCCCAGAAGGGCTACGACGAGGGCAACAGCGTGCTGGAGCTGTCGCCGGGCCTGTCCCTTCTCTCGTCGTTCGCTCCGTCGAACTGGGCCAACCTCAACGCCAACGACTCCGACCTCGGCTCCACCAGCCCCCAGCTGCTCGCTGGCGGGCTGGTCTTCCAGGCCGGCAAGAACCAGCAGGGCTTCCTCCTGCGCGCGGGCAACCTGGGCGGCATCGGCCATCCCCTGTTCCAGGCGTCGATGTGCTTCACCATCGGCGGCGAGGCCTACCGGGCCCCCGACCTCTACGTGGCCTGCCGGTCGGGCATCGAGGACGTGAGGGTCACCGTCAGCCCGCCGTCGTTCAAGGTGGCCTGGACCGGGCCGGGCAACGCCACCGGCCCGCCGGTGGTGGCCGGAGGCCTGGTGTGGTCGGTCGGCTCCGGCACCCTCTACGGGCTCAACCCCTCCACTGGGGCGACGGTCGTGCAGGAGTCGTTGGGATCGCCGGCGCCGTACTCCACCCCGGGCGTCGGCGACGGCGAGCTGGTGGTCGGCGCCGGCCAGGTGGTGAAGGCCTTCTCCTGAGGCTTCGGGCGTCCTCAGCCGGTCCCGGTCTCGCCGCCGGGCACCGGCCGGCCGCGGCAGACAAGGGAGCGAACCCGTCTCATGCCCCCGAGAGGATCAGCCGGTCTCGCGACCGGCCTGGGGGGACTCCTCGAGGGTGTTGAGGGCCCGCATGACGTCGGAGGGCAGGCCGCGGATCATGTCCTGGAGGATGCCCCGGATGTGGGCGGCCTGGTCGGCGATGATCTTGAGCAGCTCGTCCCGCTTCTCCTCGTCCAGATCCCGCCAGCCTCGCCGTAGGGCGTGGGCCCCCATCTGCACGGCGTTGACCGAGTTGAGCAGGCTGTGGGCGAGGACGGCGGCGGCGGCGTCCCAGGGCGGCTCGGGGCCGTCCGGCCCTGACCTCATCACCTCGCCGTTCCCTTGAGCCACCGCTTCCCCCGTCGATGAGGATAAGACAGCCCCCTACAATTCTTGCGAGTTCGACGATTCCATGCCCTCCGCCACCAATCCGGCTCTCAAGGGAAGCCAGGCCTCCGAAGGTCTGGCTCTCCTTTTGGCCGCCAGCGAGGCCCTCGGATCGTCTCTGGACCCCCAGCAGGTGGTCGAGTCCCTGGCCCTCCTCGTGGTGCCCAGGCTGGCCGACTTCTGCGCCATCGAGCTGCTCGAGCCCGACGGCGTGACCCGCCGGCGGGCGGTGACGGTGGAGGCCGACGAGGGTCACGCCATACCGACGGTCACCCGGGGAGGCGGCGAGGCGACCGGGGCCTCCCCGGTGCCGGGCAGCGTGATGACCGAGGTGCTGGCCACGGGCGAGCCCCTCCTGCGGCGCAACCTCAAGCCGGCATCGATCATCGCCACCATCACCGACGGGCTGCGCCGGGGCGACGCCGAGCGTCACGTGCCCCGGTCCCTGATCGTGGTGCCCCTGCCCGGCCGCGACCGCATACTCGGCGCCATCGCCCTGGCCACGACCCGGGTGTCGGGCCGGCGCTACGAGGACCCCGACCTCCGCCTGGCCGCCGAGCTCGCCCGGAGGGCCGGCCTAGCGATCGACAACTCGCTGCTCTTCTCGAGGGCGGAGGACGACCGCCACCGGGCCGAGGAGGTGGCCGAGCGCCTGGCCCACCTGCTCAGCGTCACCGCCGCCCTCACCGGGGCCCACACCGTGCCCGATGTGATCGACATAATCATCAGCCGGGGCCTGGCCGAGCTCGGCGGGCGTACCGGGTCGGTGTGCCTGCTGGAGGAAGACGGCGAGACGGTCGCGCTGGTGAAGGAGCTCGGCTACGGCGACACGGTGAGGGGGACGTGGAGCATCTTCTCGGTCCACGACCCGGTCCCCGCCGCCGAGGCCATCCGCACCGGGCGGACCATCGTGCTGCGGGGCGAGCAGGAGCGGGACCGGCGCTACCCCGTCTTCGCCGGCGTGCCGATGACCGACAACGAGTACGTGACCGTCCCCCTGGTGGGGGGACGTCGCCCCCTGGGAGCCCTCACCATCGGCTTCGCCGAGGACCGGCCGGTGTCCCCCGCCGACGAGCAGTTCCTGCAGGCCCTGGCCCGCCTGGGCGTGACCGCCATCGAGCGGGCCCGGCTGATCGAGGCCGAGCGCCACGCCCTCATGGACGCCGAGGCCCGGGCCCGCACCCTGCAGCAGAGCCTCCTGCCCGACCGCCTGCCGGACCTGCCCGGCTTCGAGGTGGCCGTCCGCTACCGCTCGGCCGGAGGGGCGGACGTGACCGGCGACTTCTACGACGTGTTCCCCATCGACGCTGACCGCTGGGGGGTGGCGATGGGCGACGTGTGCGGCAAGGGGGTCCGGGCCGCCTCCCTCACCTCGCTGGTGCGCCACACCCTCCGGGCCGAGGCCCGGCACCACGAGGGCCCGGTCGAGGCCCTGGGCGAGGTGCACCGGGCCGTGCTCGGAGCGGGCACCGAGGAGGAGTACTGCACCGTCGCCTTCGCCGTGGTCCGCCCGACCGCGACCGGGGCCACCGCCACCCTCTCCTCCGGCGGCCACCCCCTCCCGCTGGTGGTGCGGGCCGACGGGGCGGTGGAGGTGATCGGCCAGCCGGGGACGGCCGTCGGGCTGGTGGAGGAGTTCGAGCTGACCGAGACCGAGGTCGACCTCGGCCCGGGCGACGCCCTGGTCCTCTACACCGACGGCCTGGTGGAGTCCCGCGACCAGGCCGGGCGCCAGCTGGGCGCCACCAGGGTGCTGGAGGCCCTGGGCTCCCTCCGGCGGGACGCCCGGGCCGACGAGGTCGTGGAGATCCTCGAGCGGCTGGCCATTGACTTCGGGGGTGACCCGCCCCGCGACGACCTGGCCGTGCTGGCGCTCAGGGTGGTCACCGGCCCGTAGGGCGCGACCTGCCCGCCAAACGCCCACAGTGCCCGGGTCGACATCGAGGGAGAACTCCACCGGTCCTTGTCGGTATCCTCGGCCCCAGGAGGTCGGACCGTTGGAGTCTCCCGAAACCCTGACCCCGGGTCACCGGGTGAGCATCGCCCTCGACACCGGCGCCATGTGCGTGGCCGAGGTTCTCGCCCGGCAGGGCGACGAGCTGAGCCTCAACGTGCTCGACGAGGCCCCCGGTGCGCTGGTCCCCGGCGCCACCTTGACCCTGATGCGGCCCACCCAGGACGGGCTGGCCCAGTGGCAGGCCAAGGTCACCCGCCTGGTCGGCTCCGAGGCCGGGCTGCGCCTCGACGGCGAGGCCCACCTGCTCCAGCGCCGGGCCCACCCCCGGGTGCCGGCCTCCATACCGGTGCGGTGCCGGATCGCCAAGCACCCCGGGGCCACCTGCACCGGCCGGGCGGTCAACCTCTCCCCCGGAGGCGCCCGGGTGGCCATCGACCGGCGGGTCGAGGTGGGCGACCGGGTGGGGCTGGACTTCGACGGGGCCGGGGCCGAGCTGCACCTCGACGGCCGGGTGGTCATGGCCATCCCCGACGGGCAGGACTCGGTGTGGTCGGTGAGCGTGGCCTTCGAGGCGCCCCGGCCCCAGGTGGCGGCCACCCTGGCCGAGCTGCTGGCCGGCCTGGCCACCGGCTGACCCCACCTAACGGGGTCCGGACCGGACGGCGCCGGTCGGCGGGGCCTCAGGTGGAGCGGATGCGGCCGACCACGTCCTCGTAGGTGTCGGCCATGGCGGAGGCGGCCACCTCCAGCAGCCGGGCCTGGCGGGCGGCCTCGGTGCCAGCCGGGGTGCGCAGGTCCACCACCTGGCGGCGGACGTCGAGGGCCCGCCGGCGGGTCCTCTCGATGACCTCGCGGAACTCGCCAATGGCCTCCCGCAGCTCGATGTAGCGGCGGCGGTTGAGGACGGGGTCGCCCGAGGACTCCACCAGCCGGCCCAGGTGCTCCGACAAAGACAGCGAGGGCGGCGTGGCGAGCCGGCGCCGGATCTGGCCCCGGGCGGCCCGGACGGTGGCCTCGGCCAGGCCGGTGGCCTGGGCGATCTGGACCGTGGTGAGGCCCTGGGCCACCAGCATGGCCACCTGGCGCTGCCGGCTGGTAAGCCGGTCGAGGGGGTCGTCTACGGCCGGCTCGTCTGCTCCCCCCCGGACCCCACCAGCCACCGCGGCAAAGGTACCGGCAAAGGGGCGCTCTCGCGCGTTTGGGGCACTGTGGGTACCCGGCCCGGTGGGCGAGGGGGGACTTGAACCCCCACATCCTTTCGGACACAGGAACCTGAATCCTGCGCGTCTGCCAATTCCGCCACTCGCCCGGGGGCTGGAAGGGTAGCCCAACCCGGCGGGTCCCCCCCGGGGCCCGTGGGTAAGGTTTGGCTGCCAATGGGACTCCAGCAGTTCGAGCAAAGGCTCGAGCGCCTCGTCGAGGGCGTCTTCGCCCGTGCCTTCCGGGGCGGACTCCAGCCGGTCGAGCTGGGCCGGAGGCTGACCCGCGAAATGGACCTCGAGCGCACGGTGGGGGTGCGGGGCCTGGTGGCCCCCAACCGCTTCACGGTGGTGCTCTCGCCCGCCGACGAGGAGCGCTTCAGCCCCTTCGCCGACGCCCTGCTGGCCGAGCTGGCCGACGCCGCCCGCCAGCACGCCCGCGACGAGCACTACCACTTCCTGGGCCCGGTCCACGTGGACCTGGCGGTCGACCGGGGTCTGGCGGCCGGGGTGTTCCAGCTCCGGGCGGAGACCGAGGCCGGCCCCGCACCCGACCCGATCCTGGTGCTGCCCGACGGCCGCCGCTACGTGGTCAGGGCCGACTCGACCATGGTGGGCCGGGCCACCGACTGCGCCGTGGTGCTGGACGACCCCAACGTGAGCCGCCACCACGCCCTGCTGCGGCGGGACGGGCCGGTGACCGTCATCGAGGACCAGGGCTCCACCAACGGCACCAAGGTGAACGGCACCCGACTCAGTCCCCGCCAGGGCCGGCCCCTCGAGGACGGCGACGAGATCACCATCGGGTCCAACGTCCTGCGCTTCGAGACCCTGTAGAGGCCTGACGGTGCCCGAGCAGCTGCTTACCATCCTCAAGTTCTGCTGGATCCTTCTCATCTGGCTGTTCTTCATCCGGGTGATCCGGGTGGCCTGGGTGGAGACCAGGGCACCGGCCGAGGTCCCGGCCGGCGAGCCCACGCCCGAGGCCCGGCCCCGGCGGGCCGAGCGCCGCCAGGCCAGGCGGATCCCCACCCGGCTGCGGGTGGTGGAGCCGACCGAGGCGGCCGGTCAGAGCTTCGCCCTGACCGCGGAGACGGTGATCGGGCGGGCGGCGGACTGCGGGGTGTGCCTGACCGCGGACACCTTCGTATCCTCCGCCCACGCCCGGGTGTTCGCCTCCGACGGGCGGGTGCTGGTCGAGGACCTGGGCTCCACCAACGGGACGTTCCTCAACGCCGCCCGGATCACCGAACCGACCCCCCTGTTCCGCGGCGACCGCCTGCAGATAGGCCGCACCGTCCTCGAGGCGTCGGCTTGAGGCGATGGCGGGCCCGAGGATGACCAGGCTGCGGGCGGCCTCGGCCACCGACGTCGGCCGGGTGCGGCCGATCAACCAGGACTGCGTGCTGGTGGAGGAGGGCCTCTACGCCGTGGCCGACGGGATGGGCGGCCACGCCGGCGGGGAGGTCGCCGCCCGGTTGGCGGTGGAGGCGCTCCAGCAGGCCTTCACCCAGCGCGGTCCCGGCGACGGTCTCGACGGAGCCGTGCGCCAAGCCAACCGGGCGGTGTGGGAGCGCTCCAGCTCCGACCCCCAGCTGCGGGGCATGGGCACCACCATCACCGCCGTGGCCCTGGTGGAGGACGGCGACGAGGAGCAGCTGGTCGTGGCCAACGTGGGCGACTCGCGGGCCTACCTGCTGCAGAACGGTGAGATGACCCAGCTCACCACCGACCACAGCCTGGTGGCAGAGATGGTCAGCTCCGGCGAGCTCACCGAGGACGAGGCCGTCGGCCACCCCCAGCGCAACATCGTCACCCGGGTCCTGGGCATGGCCCCCGACATCGAGGTCGACACGTGGCAGCTGGCCCCCCACGCCGGCGACCGCCTGCTGCTCTGCAGCGACGGCCTGGTCAACGAGGTGGCCGACGCCGACATCGCCGGCGTGCTCCTCGAGGTCCCCGATCCCGAGGAGGCCTCCACCCGGCTGGTGGCGATGGCCCGCGACCACGGGGGCTCGGACAACATCTCGGTGGTGCTGGTCGACGTGGTCGAGGGCCCCGCCGCCCTCGACGGGTCGGCCGCCGCCGTGGCGGGCGCCCCGACCACCGGGCCACCGGCGAAGGCGCCGGCCAGGAAGGCCCCCGGCAAGCGGGCGCCGGCCAGGAAGACGGCCGGGCGCAAGGCGCCCTCCCGCAGCGGCCGGGGCCGGCGGGGCCTGGCCAACACCCTCCGGGTGGGCGCCTTCGTGGTAGCGCTGTGCGTGGTGCTCGGGACCGCCGCCGGGGCCATGGCCTGGTACGCCCGGGGCTCCTACTTCGTCGGACTGTCGGGCAACCGCCTCACCGTCTTCCAGGGCCGCCCCGGCGGCCTGCTGTGGTGGCGGCCGACCGTGGCCCGCAGGACCCCCGTCACCACCACCGACGTGCTCCCCTCCCGGCTGGCCGACCTGCGGGCGGGCAAGGTCGAGCCGTCGCGCCAGGCCGCCCTGCGCTACGTCAACAATCTGCTGGCCGAGGCCCAGGCCGCCCGGGCCGCCGGCGGGGCCATCGCGCCGGCGCCGCCCACCATCCCCAAGCCCACCACAACCATCGCCACCCGCACGGGTACGAGCTCGATCCCGTGAACCGTCAGATCCGGCGGCTGGGGATCGCCCTTCTGGTGTGCTTCGCCGCGCTGTTCCTGCAGCTCAACTACGTGCAGGTGGTGGAGGCGCACAAGCTGGCCACCGCCCCGGGCAACACCAGGGCGATCACCGAGTCCTACAGCCGGCCCCGGGGGGTCATCCAGACCGCCGACGGGGTGGTCGTGGCCCGGTCCGTCCCGACGAAGGACAGCCTCAAGTTCCTCCGCCAGTACCCCACCGGCCAGCTCTTCGCCCAGGTGACGGGGTACTACTCGTTCATCTACGGCGCCGACGGGGTGGAGCGTGTCTACGACCCGCAGCTGACAGGCAAGAGCCTCCCCATCAGGAAACTGTCGGATCTGCTGACCACCCGGATCAGCACCGGCGACGTGACCCTCACCTTGTCGAACAAGCTGCAGCAGGCCGCCCAGTCAGCCCTGGGCAGCCGGGTCGGCTCGGTGGTGGCCATCGACCCGGACAGCGGCGGCATCCTCGCCATGTGGAGCTACCCGTCCTACGACCCCAACCCGCTGTCGGCCCATGACTCCACCGCCCAGAAGAACGCCTGGAACCTCTACCAGCTCGACCCGGCCCAGCCGATGCTCGACCGGGCCTTCCGCCGCAGCTACCCGCCGGGGTCCACCTTCAAGATCGTGACCTCATCGGCGGTGCTCGACCGCGACCCATCGCTGGCCGGCAAGTCCTATCCGGAGACCGGGCAGATCTCGCTGCCGCTGACCACCAACACCCTGCACAACTTCAACCACGAGAGCTGCGGCGGCACTCTGCCCGAGCTGCTCAAGGTCTCCTGCGACACCGGCTTCGGCCAGATCGGCCTCGACCTGGGGGCGGACAACCTGTCGGGCGAGGCGGCCGCTTTCGGCTTCGGCCAGGCGCCCAGGCTCGACCTGCCGGCGCCGGCGGCGTCGACCTTCCCGCCGGCGTCGTACTTCAAGGCCAACCTGCCGCTGCTGGCCTTCTCGGCCATCGGCCAGGCCGACGTGTCCGCCACCGCCCTGCAGATGGCGCTGGTGGGAGCGGCCATCGCCCACGGCGGCACGGCCATGACGCCGCACGTCATGAGCGAGATCACCGACAGCGAGGGCAACGTGGTGACCCGCTACTCCCCCCATCCGTGGCTGCAGGCGACCTCGGCCCAGACGGCGTCGGCGGTGACGGCCATGATGACCCAGGTGGTGCAGCCGGGGGGCACCGCCCCCGACCTCAACCTGCCCGGTGTGCAGGTCGCCGCCAAGACCGGCACGGCCCAGACCGGGGTCAACACCACCGACGACTGGATGGTCGCCTTCGCCCCCGCCAACGCCCCCCGGGTGGTGGTGGCGGTCAACGTCCCCGGTCAGGCCCCCTCGGCCACCGGCGACGCCGTGGCCGGCCCCATCGCCAAGGCCGTTCTCACCGCCGCCCTGTCGCTGTCGGCCTCGTCCACCCCGCCCCCGGCCGGATGACCGCAGGCCCGCCCCGACCGCCAGCACGACCCGGCGACCATCGCCTCCACCCGCCCACCTAGTCTCTGGACGCCTCATGCCCGACGAGAGCCCCCCCGTCTACAACAGCCGCTACGAGTTGGTACGCCGGCTGGCGCGCGGCGGCATGGCCGAGGTGTACCTGGGCCGGGATCTCTCCCTCGACCGCCCGGTCGCCCTCAAGGTGCTCTCGCCCGAACTGTCGCGCGACGATGCCTTCGTCGAGCGCTTCCGGCGGGAGGCCCAGGCGGCGGCCAACCTCAGCCATCCAAACGTCGTGAGCGTCTACGACTGGGGCGAGGCCGAGGGCTCCTACTTCATCGTGATGGAGCACGTCTCCGGGCCCACCCTGTCCTCGGTGATCCGCTCGGACGGGCCGCTGTCCGCCGAGCGGGCGGCGAAGCTGGGCGCCGACATCGCCGCCGCCCTGGCCTTCGCCCACCGCCAGGGGGTGATCCACCGCGACGTGAAGCCGGGCAACGTCCTCATCGCCGGCGACGACCACGTCAAGGTGACCGACTTCGGGATCGCCCGTGCCACCAGGGCCGCCGGCGACGCCAACCTCACCCAGACCGGGGCGGTGCTCGGCACCGCCACCTACTTCTCGCCGGAGCAGGCCGAAGGCGCGGCGGTGGACGCCCGCAGCGACGTGTACTCCCTCGGCGTCGTCCTTTACGAGATGGTCACCGGGGAGCCGCCGTTTCGCGGCGACAACCCCGTCTCCATCGCCTACAAGCACGTGCGCGAGACCCCGGAGCTGCCGACCCAGCGCAACCCCCGGGTGCCGCCCGAGTTCGAGGCCATCGTCCTCAAGGCGATGGCCAAGGATCCCGACCACCGCTACCAGAGCGCCGACGAGCTGCGGGCCGACCTGCTGCGCTTCATCCAGGGCCGGCCGCTGGCGGTGGATCCCGCCACCGCCCTGCAGTCCGCCACCGCCGTCGTCCCCCCGGTCACCCGCCAGGCGACGGTGGTCGAGAGCACCCCGCCCCGGCGGGGTGGCCGCTCCGGTGCCTACCTGGGGCTGCTGGTCGTGCTGCTGCTCCTCCTGGCGGCCCTGCTCTACCTGTTGGCGAGGAGCCTTGGTCTGCTCGGCACCTCGGGCAAGGTGACGGTGCCGAGCGTGCTCGGCATGTCAGCCGCCCAGGCCACCAGCACCCTCACCGGTGACGGCCTCAACGTGCACGAGCAGGACCAGACCAACCCGGGGTCCTCCCCCAACACCGTCTACAACCAGGATCCGACCGCTGGTACCAGCCTCTCCAAGGGCGGGACGGTGACCATCTTCGTGAACAAGGGCGTGTCCAACGTCGGGGTCCCCAACGTGGTGGGCCAGAACGTCAACCAGGCCAGCAACACCCTGCAGAACGCCGGCTTCCACGTGTCGGTCGTCAACCAGCCCGACAGCAGCCCCTCGGGAACGGTGCTGAGCCAGACCCCGTCGGCCGGCCAAAGCGCCCCCCAGGGATCGACTGTCACCCTCACCGTCTCCAGCGGGCCGAACCAGGTGTCCGTTCCCGACGTCACCGGGCTGTCGGAGGCCCAGGCCTCCAACGAGCTCGGTCAGGCCGGCTTCCGCGTGTCGGTCATCAACCAGCCCGACAACAGCCAGCCCCAGGGCACCGTCATCGCCCAGAACCCCCCGGGCGGCAGTCAGGCGCCTCAGGGCTCGACGGTGACCATCGCCGTGTCGAGCGGGCCCTCGTCGACCACCACCAGCTCGACGACGACCAGCACCACCTTCACCAGCACGACCTTCTTCGGCTCGACCACCACGACCAACGGCCGGGGGACGACCACCACGACCTCCGGCTGACCCCGGCGCCGGGCCGGGGCCCCCGCCGGGGCGGCGCAGCCGCCGGATTACAGCGAGGCCAGGAAGTTCCCCAGCAGTCGGGGCCCCTCGGTGGTGAGGATCGACTCGGGATGGAACTGCACGCCCTGCACCGGCAGCTCGCGGTGGCGCACGGCCATGATGACCCCGTCGCTGGTGGAGGCCGTCACCTCGAGGACGCCGGGCAGCCGGTCGATGACCAGGGAGTGGTAGCGGGTGGCAGCGAAGGGTGAGGGCAGGCCGGTAAGCACCCCGTCGCCCCGGTGGTGGATGTCGGAGGCCTTGCCGTGCATGATCGACGGGGCGTGGACCACATCGGCCCCGTAGACGGCGCCGATGCACTGGTGGCCCAGGCACACCCCGAGGATCGGCACCGTGCCGGCCAGGGCGGCGATCAGCTCCATGCTGACCCCGGCGTCCTCGGGACGGCCCGGGCCGGGGGACACGACTATCCCGTCCGGAGCGATGTCGGAGACCTCGTCGACGGTGACGGCGTCGTTGCGGCGGACGACCGGCTCGGCCCCCAGCTCGCCCATCTCCTGGACCAGGTTGTAGACGAAGGAGTCGTAGTTGTCGACGACCAGCACCCTGGGGGGCACGAGTAACCTCCTGGCGTGGCCCGACAGACCCGCCAGCGACAGTCTCGCCGCGGAAACGGGCCCGGGCGAGTGACGGCCAGGGGTGCGGGCCGCTACACGCCCCCGATCCCCCGCTCGGTCCGGGTCAGCCCCCGCTGGGTGCCCGCCCTGATCCTGTTCCTGCTCATCGCCGGGGTGGTCCTGATCATCATCAACTACCTCGGCGTGCTGCCCGGGGGGGCGTCCAACTGGTACCTGCTGATCGGCCTGGGGCTCATCGTGGGCGGGTTCGTGACCGCCACCAACTACCACTGACCCCCCGGGCCCGGCCGCCTTCCAGCTCCCGGATGTAGTTACAGGCGGGTAATTCTCCCCAGAGTTGTCCACAGGCGGTGGATAACCCCAGGCACGTTGTCAACAGGCGACGACGGGGTTCACCGCCCCGGGGCGCGAAACGGCCGCCTCCGGAGGTACCGGGGCGGCCGTCCGCTGATCGCTGCTGTTGTCGCTGCGCTGCGCCGGGAGGCGCCGGGCCTAACCCAGCCGCTCGATGATGGTGGCGTTGGCCATGCCGCCGCCCTCGCACATGGTCTGCAGGCCGTAGCGGCCGCCGGTCCGCTCCAGCTCGTTGAGCAGGGTGGCCATGAGCTTGGCCCCCGAGCACCCGAGGGGGTGGCCCAGGGCGATGGCGCCGCCGTTCACGTTGACCCTGGACATGTCGGGGTGCAGCTCCTTCTCCCAGGCCAGCACGACCGAGGCGAAGGCCTCGTTGACCTCGAACAGGTCGATGTCGTCGACGCTGAGCTTGGCCCGCTCGAGGGCCTTGGCCGTGGCCGGTATGGGCCCGGTCAGCATGGTCACCGGGTCCACGCCCGCGAGGGCGAAGGTGTGGAAGCGGGCCCGGGGCCGGAGGCCGAGCTCGCTGGCCTTCTCCTCGCTCATGATCAGCACAGCGGCGGCGCCGTCGGTGATCTGGGACGAGTTGCCTGCGGTCACCTTCCCGTCGGGCTTGAAGGCGGGCTTGAGGTTGGCCAGCGTCTCGGGGGTGGTGCCGGGCCGGATGCCCTCGTCGCGGGCGAAGACCTCGTCGGTCTCGTGGCCCTCGTCGTCTTTGACCTTGACCGGGACGATCTCCTTCTCGAACCGGCCCTCCTCGGTCGCCTGCAGGGCGAACTGCTGGCTGCGGGCACCGAAGGCGTCGAGGTCCTCGCGGGACAGGCCCCACTTGTCGGCGATCATCTCCGCCGATATGCCCTGCGGCACCAGGCCGCCGACCTTGGCGTAGCGCTCCATGACCCGGGGGCCGAAGGGAGCGCCCAGGCCCGGCACCATCGAGGCGCCCATGGGCGTGCGGGTCATGCACTCCACCCCGGCGGCGACCACCACGTCGTAGGCCCCGGCGATGACGCCCTGGGCGGCGAAGTGGGCCGACTGCTGGGACGAGCCGCACTGGCGGTCGACGCTGGTGCCGGGCACCGACTCGGGCCAGCCGGCGGCCAGCACGGCGTTGCGGGCGATGTTGACGCCCTGCTCGCCCACCTGCATGACACAGCCCATGATCACGTCGTCGACCAGGGCGGGGTCGAGGTTGTTGCGCTCGGCCAGGGCCTTCAGGACCTCGGAGGCCAGGTCGGCCGGATGCCAGCCCCGAAGCTTGCCGTTGCGCTTGCCTCCGGCGGTGCGGACGGCGTCGACGATCACTGCTGTAGCCATGGGCGCTCCTCTTCTCATCCCGACGGCGGGGGAGAATTGACTGTGCGGTCAAGTCTTGTCCACCCGCCGCGAACGGTCCAATTCCCGTATCTTCCGCCCCCGGCGCCGGCCGGCGCGTCGATCCGAAGGAGGCCCGGGTGAAGGACATGGACCGCTGGTTGGGGGACGGGGGCATGCCCGTCATCGAGGCCATCGGCGCCTCCTTCGACGGCTACGGCTCCGACGACCCCTCCGGCGACGGGGCCTGGGCCGAGGCCGACTGGGTCCCGACGGCCCTGGCCTGCAACCCCCACGGCATCGTCCAGGCCGGCGTGCACTCGGTGATGCTCGACGCCGCCATGAACTTCGCCATCAACACCGGACTCGAAGGCCGCGACCGCACCCGCGCCACCCTGGAGATGAAGACCGAGACCATGCGGGTGGCCAACGCCGGTGACCACCTCCGGGTGAGGGGCTGGGTGATGCGCATGGCCAAGCAGGTCGCCTATGCCGAGGCCACCGTGACCGACGCCGGGGACCGCCTGGTGAGCCGGGCGACCGGAACGTTCCTGCTGCACCGGGCCGACTAGTAGACGGGCCCGGCCAGCCGGGCCGGCCGGGCTGTCACCACCGGTGTCTACGTTGCCCGCCAGGGAGCGCAGCTGGCGGTGGGCGGTGGAGACGGCAGGAAGGGTGGGGGGCCTAGTGGTGGAGCCCCCGGCGGCGGGGCCCGACGTGTGCCGGCTGTGCCGGGGGCGGTGCCGGCCGCACTACTCCGTCTGCTTCCCATGCGTCACCGCCATGTCGCAGGTGCGCTGGCCGCTGCGCCGGGTGGTCCCGGTCTCGCTGTACCGGCCGGGCGACGAGCTGCACCACGTGCTGCGCCACTACAAGGACTCGCCCGACCCCGTCGTCCGGGCCGAGCTGGCCGACCTGGTCGGCGCTCTCCTCGCCTCCTTCCTCTTCGCCCGGGCGGCCGTGGTCGCCCCGGGCGGCTGGGACGGGCTGGTGGTGGTGCCGTCCACCCGGGGCCGCCCCGGGCCCCACCCCCTGGCCGCCGCCCTAGGGGGCATCTCCGGCCTGTCCGCCCAGCTGGTCGAGGCGCTGGCCCCGGCCGGGCCCTCCGGCCACGGGCAGGCGAGCGACGAGCTGTTCCGGGCGACCGCCGATGTGGCCGGGCGGGCCCTGGTGGTGGTGGACGACACCATGACCGCCGGGGCCCGGCTGCACAGCGCCGCCTCCGCCCTCACCGGGGCGGGGGCAACCGTCGAGGTGGCCGTCGCCGTCGGGCGGGCGGTCAACCCGGCCGCCTCGCCGGCGGTGGCCGGCTGGTGGGAGCGCCATGCCCGCCGCCCGTCACCGCCGCTGCGACCGGCGGCCTGAACCGGGCTCGCCCGGTCGCCTGGCCGGCGGTCAGGACCAGGGGCTGATCTCGCCCACCCGCACCGATGCGTTCCCGTCCCCCAGGTAGGTGATCCAGACCAGCACGTAGTCGGCCGGGGCGCCGGGCAGGCTCAGGGTCACCGACGGCAGGGTCTGGGTGGCGGAGGCGACCGGGCGGCCCCAGCCGGCCAGGGTGGGATGCGGCGAGGAGGACTCGTAGACGCTGAACCGCCAGCCGGTGTCGGGGGAGTCGACCACCAGACGGGCCGGCCGGCTGCCTGCCGGCAGCTGGAGGTAGACCCCGACCCCGGGCTTGAGGTTCCCGAAGTTGGCGCTGGCGTAGTGCTCGGTGTTCCAGTAGGTGGCGGGGTTGCCGTCGTACAGCGCCGGCACCAGCTCCTGGTGCTCGGTGCCATCCCCCGGCGGGGGGTTGAACGACTGGCCGCCGATCACCCGGATGGGGGCGCTCGCCGATCCCCCGGCCGTGCCACCGGGGGCGGAGCCGTGCTGGCGGGTGGCGAGGGTGGCGGCCACTATCGCCGCCACCAGCACCGCCCCCGTCGCCACGATCAGGACGATCGGGCCCATGCGCCGCTGGTGCGCGTCGCTGTCGGGGACCGAGCCGCCCCCCGGCCGCCGATCGTCCTCCAGCACCGCCTGGCCCCTCTGGGCGGCGTCGGCGGCGGCTGCCTGCGAGTAGGGCACCCAGGCGCCCGCCGGGGTGGGATCGCCCGCCGGCGAGGGGGGCGGGGCTGCCCCGAGCACGGCCCGGGTGGGCTCGGCCGCGCCGGATCCGGGCCCACCCGACGGGGCTCCCGCCTGCGGCCACGGCGCCGCCGCCACGGTGGCGTCCTCGACGTCGTCGAAGGGGCGGCTCATCAGGCCGGTGGGCTCGTCGGCCAGGGTGGCGGCGCCGGCCTGGCCCAGCGGGGCGGGAGGGGGAGCGGGCGAGTCAGTCACCCCCCGCTCGGCCAGGGCCCGGCGCATGGCCGCCGCCGTGCGGAAGCGCTGGTCGGGCTGCTTGCGCATGGCGGTCTGGATGACCTCTTCCAGCCAGCCCGGAACGGGGCAGTGACGCGACGGCGGGACCGGCTCGGTGGTCACGTGCTTGAGGGCGAGGGCCACCTCCGACTCGGCGTCGAAGGGCGGGCAGCCGCACACCATCTCGTAGAGGAGGACGCCGAGGGAGTAGATGTCGGAGCGGGCGTCGAGGCTGGCCCCCTCCACCTGTTCCGGGGAGCAGTAGCGGGCGGTGCCGAGCATCAGGCTGGTCTTGGTGAGGTCGTCGCCCATGGCCGCCTTGGCGATGCCGAAGTCGGCCACCTTCACCACGCCGTCGGCGATGAGCACGTTGGCCGGCTTGATGTCGCGGTGGATGATGCCCTTGCGGTGGGCGAAGTCGAGGGCCGTGGCCACCTCGGCGGCGACGGCGACGGCCTGGGCGACGGGCAGCTTCCCCCGGCTCGACAGCAGCTGGCGCAGGCTGTGTCCGGGCACCAGCTCCATGACTATGTAGGCGTCGACCTCGTCGTCGGTGCCGGTGTCGTACACCGCCACCACGTTGGGGTGGTTGAGGCGGGCGGCCGCCACCGCCTCCCGCTGGAAGCGGGCGCTGAACTCCGGCAGCCGCCGGAGGTGCTCGAGGGGGAACTTGATGGCGACCGGGCGCGCCAGCAGCTCGTCGTAGGCCTTCCACACCTCGGCCATCCCGCCGCTGGCGATGCGGGAGATCAGCCGGTAACGGCCGCCGACAACCCGGTCGGAGGCCTCCTCGGGGGGAAAGGGCGAGTCGCGCTGGCCCGGCTCGCTCACCCTTAGCAGGGTACCCGGCGGGAAGGGGCGCCATCCCCGGTGCACCGTAGGCTCGCAGCCGTCCATGGCCTTCCTCGCCCATCTCCTCTCCAGCCTGGGCGGATGGCGGGCCCTGGCCCTGGTGTTCGGCCTGCCGATGCTGGAGGCGTCGGCGTTCGTGGGCTTCGTGTTCCCCGGCGAGACCGCCGTCGTGCTCGGTGGGGTGCTGGCCTCCCAGCACCGGGTGTCGCTGTGGCAGGTGCTGGTGGCAGCGGTGGCCGGCGCCATCATCGGCGACAGCGTCGGCTACGCCGTGGGCCACCGCTGGGGTGAGGCCATCCTCAGGCGCACGGCCGGCCGGCTGGTCAAGCAGGACCACATCGACCGGGCCCGTGGCTACGTGGCCCGCCGGGGCGGATGGGCGGTGTTCCTGGGCCGCTTCGCCACCGTGCTGCGGGTGCTGGTGCCGGGGACCGCCGGCATGGCCGGCATGCACTACCCGCGCTTCTTGGTGTTCAACGCCGCCGGCGGGACGGTGTGGGCGGTGAGCTTCGTCGTCGCCGGATACCTGGCCGGGGCCAGCTGGCGCGTCGTCGTGCACGACGCCGGCACCGCCGGCGCCGTCGTGGTCGGGGTGGTGGTGGTCGCCGGGCTGACGGTGATGCTGGCGCGCCGGCGCCGGCGCCGGCGCCGGCGAGGGTGCTGAGCGCGCCGGCCCGCCGCAGCGCTGAGGGCGCCGGCTGCGCCGACCTACAGCAGGATCACCCCGGCGACCGCCAGCACGGTGATCAGGAGGGCCGCCACCTCTCGCACGGCGAATCCGGGACGGCTGGGGTCCACCGTGCCGACCCCGCCGCGGGCCTCGATGGCGTCGGCCATCTCCTGGGCCCGCCGGGCCGAGGTCACCAGAGCCGTCACCAGCAGGTCGTTCACCTCGGCCAGGGCCGCCCTGAAGGTCTCCGGCGGCACCGGGTCGCGCAGCTTGCGGGCGGCGTAGAGGGTGCGGATCTCGTCAAGCAGCAGGGGCATGCACCGAACGCCGAGGGCGGTGACCACCGCCGCCTCGTCCACCGGCACCCGCAACCAGCGCAGGGGGGACAGCAGCCCGGCCAGCGCCGGGGCCACGTCGCCGTTGCGGGTGGTCCAGCCGATGACCATGGTCAGGCTGAGCAGGAGCAGCACCAGGACGGTGAACCGGGCCCACTTGTCCAGCCCCCCAAGGCCGATCCTGACCCCGGCCAGGTGGAGCTCGGGATGGCCGCCGGCGAAGAAGGCGGAGATCGAGGTGAGCCCGATGCCGATCCAGAACCAGCGGGGGAAGCG
>DASRBO010000150.1:0-9296 GCA_035653595.1 Acidimicrobiales bacterium
GTGGTTGAGCGATCCGGGCTGGCCGCCGCCCTCGATGAGGACCAGCTTGAGGGGCGGCTCGGCGATGGCGAAGTTGGCGTAGCCGGGCCGGACCTTGGCCGGGGCAGCGGCGAACAGCTTCGAATAGAACTCGATGGCCGCGTCCAGGTCGGAGACGTTCAGGGCCAGCTGGACTCGGGACATCGGGGTGCCTCCTGTTAGATTGAAAGTCGTCGATCAGAGTTCTACGCTACAGATTGACGACTGTCAATCGGAGGTTCGGTGGCAACCAGACAGTCAGTGCGGGCGACTACCTCCGACGAGCTCTGCTGCTCGTCGGTCATCGAGGCGCCGCTGTCCGAAGCCGAGGCGGCCGAGCTGGCCCAGGTCATGGCGGCCATGGCCGATCCCGTCCGCCTCCGCCTGCTCTCCCTCGTCGCCGCTCAGGGGGAGGTGTGCTCCTGCGACCTCGAGGCGCCGCTGGCCCGCTCCCAGCCGACGGTCTCGCATCACACCCGGATCCTGGCGGCGGCCGGTCTTATCACCGGAGACAAGCGGGGCAAGTGGACCTGGTGGCGGATCGAACCCACCCGGCTGGCCGCCGTCCGCCGGGCGCTCGGGGCCTGAGCGCCAGCGACGGCTGTCCTCACTGTCGAAACGGCGCCGGGTCAGGCCCCGGCCGCTCCATCCTCAGCAGCAGAGTGCGAACCAGCGGGCGGCGAACTTGCGCAGCCGCGGATTGGGGTCAGCGTCCTTCACCTGGGCGATCGCAGCGAGGACCGGCTCGGTTCGCCGGGCAGAAGAGCGGGCCAGCGTCTCGATGGCCACCCTCCGGACGTTCGCACTGGGATCGTCGCGGGCTAGCCTGATCGCCGCCGGCGAGAAGGCCGCCTCCCCGGGACGGCATGCGCCCTCCTTGCAGCGGTCGCAGCCCAGGGTGTGCAGCGCCCACGCTCGGACCTCGGGGCTCGGGTCATCGAGGCACTCGATCAGGTCAGCGATGGCGGCGTCGTCGAGGAAGTGGTCGAGGATGCGTGCGCAGGTGGCGCGGACCTTGGCCTCGGTGTGCCGCAGGCCCCGCTGGAGAAGGCGCACATCCTTGGCGGCCTCGTTCCACAGCTTCCAGGAGGCAGCGCTGGACAGGTGCTCGACGCACAGGCGGTCCAGCAGCTCCTCCCCGGTCAGCCCGATCAGCGAGGCGGCGGCGAACGGCGGCTCAGCGGGCCTCCGTGGGCGAGCCCCCGGAGGCGGCTTGCGATGTCCCTTCCGGGTCTTGGCCACCCGGGCATCGTAGGGTGGGCTCGCCGGGCATGGCTCCCGCTTTTCACCCGTTGCCACCAAGCAAGAACAACCCGATCGTCGCCGCACTTGTACGCGGTCGTACCCCCGGGCAGGCTCCCCCCGATTGGAGGAGGCGGTCGTGACTCTCCCGCCGGTGGAAGGCCTGGCCGAGCGGCTCCGATGGGCTGGCTGGGACTGCGACCTGGGTGACCCGGAGGCGTTCCAGGCACTCGACCGGGGCTTCGGCAGTGATGTCTACGGCATACCCGGTGCCGTCGTCCTCCGCCTCGCCCGCACCGCCTCCAGCCACGCCGGACATGCCCGCGAGCAGGTCCTGCTCCCCTTGCTTGACGGAGCTCTGCCGGCCCGTGTGCCGGCGCCCGTCTGGTCGGCGCCGGCCGGCCCCGACTTTCCTCATGGGGCCCTCGCCCTCACGTGGCTGGCGGGCGCCACACCGGCCGGCCCCGAGCCGGCGCCCGACCCGTCCGACATCGGCGGCTTCATGGCGGAGCTGCATCGGGTCGAGCCCGGTGCCCTGGCGGTGGCCGGACTGCCCGGTCCCGATGCCATCGATGCCCGCCGTAGGGCCGATGCCGGCCTGGCTCT
The DNA here is from genome assembly GCA_035653595.1 of Acidimicrobiales bacterium. Lineage (GTDB taxonomy): Bacteria > Actinomycetota > Acidimicrobiia > Acidimicrobiales > JAJPHE01 > DASRBO01. The sequence goes on from DASRBO010000150.1 coordinate 1,867, forward strand.
CCGGGTGGCCGAGGACCGCTGGGCCCCCGCTCGGGTCGACGCCCTCGCCACCTGGCTGGACCGCACCCTGGCGGTGGCTCGAAGCGACCAGTTCGAGCCGGTGCTCCGACACGGGGACCTCTGGTGGGCCAACCTGCGCGTCCAGGACGGGCGCCTCAGCGGGGTGGTCGACTGGGAGAACGCCGGCGTCGGTGACCCGGCCGAGGATCTCGCCACCCAGATGTACTTCGGTGCGAAGCCCTACTCGGAAATCCTGGCCGCCTACCTTGCCGAGCGGCCTGATGACCCCGGTCTCGAGCGCCGGGCATGCGCACTGTTCGCCCTGCGGGAGCTGATGGGGATCCGGCTGTGCGTCGAGGCGGACGACATGGTCGAACTGGAGAGCGAGCTGGATGCGCTCTGGCGCACCGTCCTGTCGGCCTGAGTCCGACCCGGTCCGCCGGTGGCATGGGGCGGCCGATTCGATTAGGTGGTCCCGCCCTTCTTGAGCCCCTAGGGGTCCAGGGCTTCGACAACCACAAACTGCCAGCAGCGCGCAGCGTCTACGGGCCAATCCCCTACGGGCAGCGGACTAGGACCCGGCACATTTCTGACCAGTCATGTCGTAGCGCCAGGTGCTCATTTGCCGACGCATCTGTGCCAAATGCTTGAAGTGCGCCGCGTGGCTGTCCACCATCCTGACCAGGCGGAGCGTTGAACTTCGGGCTGAAGCTTGGTCGCCTGGTCCGGGGGGAGCGAGTGGCGAAACCGGCGCCGACGAGACGGACCGGCACTCGTTGCCCGGACCAAAGGAGTCCAGTGGCCCCGACATTCTTCCAACGCCCGAGCCGAAGGCATCGGGCCAGCCTCGGACAGCAGCGGTCCACTGGTCGTGCCCGAGCCGCGCACTCCTCCGAGCCCGGGCGATCAGCGCGGTGAGCGGCATGGACACCCTCTCAGCGGTCGTGTCCTCGACCGGCTTCCTCAGGATCGTGCCGAGGCCCTTCTTGGAGGTGTTGGCCTCCCTGGCCTCCTGTTCCGGGGGCGACCAGGCGCCACCCGGCCAGATGCTCGGATCGCGGGTTCAGATCCGGGGTCTGGACATCGCCCATCAGGAGGTGCGCGGCGAGACCACCATGCAGGCGCGGGTGCTCGGCGTGCGAAGGTCGATTCCGATGGAGCTCCTGATATGCCAATGGACTCGGCCTCGATCGACCCGGGTCGAGCTGAACGCGGTCAGGAAGATCCGACCCACCCAGAGCTACTACCGGGCCGGCCACGTCTTGCTAGAGGCCATCTGCTCCGAGGCGACACAAGAGATCCTGCCGACCCGGGAGCTCGATGCCTGGCGGGTGGCGGTGATGTGGGCGACCACCGAGTCTCTCCAGATGTCCTGAGCCAGCCCTCGGCAACGCGCTAGCTCCAGGTGACCACGATCGGCGACGAGTCGGCCTGGGCGTTGGCGCCGCCGCTATTGGAGATGAGCGCCACGTAGCGCTGGCTCATCGCCGAGGACTGGCTTACGGAGACCGACAGCGTCGTCCCGCAGCCGGTATGGGCCACCTGGGTGCCGGTGGAGGCGTCCATGATCGTGATCCCGTAAGGCGTCGGGCACACGTCCTGGTTGGAGGTGGCCGTCAGGGTGACGCTGCCGCCCACCGCCGCCGAGGTGGCCGAGGCGGCCAGGGTGACGCCGTAGCCGCCGTTGGCGTAGATCGGGGTGAACTCGTCGTTGACCGAGGTGGCCGAGGCCCCGTTGGGATTCACCACCGTCACGTCGACCGTCGACGTCGACGACAGCGCCGGCGAGGTGGCGGTGATGGAGGTGTCCGAGCTCACCGTGAAGCTGGCCGCCGGTGCTCCGCCGAAGTCCACCCCGGTGGCGCCGGTCAGGTTGGAGCCGGTGATGGTGACGGTCGTGCCGCCGGCGGTGGGCCCGGAGGTCGGGCTGACCGAGCTGACCACCGGCACGCCGCTGACCGTGCTGGTCGGCTGGGACCAGGTCAGGATGACCGGGGAGGAGTCGGCCTGGGCGTTGGCCCCGCCGCTGTTGGAGATCATCGCCACGTAGCGCTGGGTCGTGGCCTGGGACTGGCTCACCGTGGTCGACAGTGTCGTCCCGCAACCGGTGTGGGCCACCTGCGTGCCGGTGGAGGCGTCCATGATCGTGATCCCGTAAGGCGTCGGGCACACGTCCTGGTTTGAGGTGGCGGTCAGGGTGACCGTGGCCCCAACCGAGGGGGACGAGTTGGAGGTGGTCAGGGTGACCCCGTAGCCGCCGTTGGCGTAGGTGGGCGTGAACTCGTCGCCGACCGAGGTGGCCGAGGCGCCGTTGGCGTTGGCCACGGTCACGTCCACGGTCGAGGTGGCCAGCGCCGGCGAGGTGGCGGTGATCGAGGTGTCGGAGCTCACCGTGAAGTTGGTGGCCGGCACGCTGCCGAAGCTCACCCCGCTGGCCCCGGTGAGGTTGGACCCGGTGATGGTGACGGTCGCGCCGCCTCCGCTCGGCCCGGACACCGGGCTGACCGAGTTCACCACCGGCACCCCCGAGGTGGTGTTGGAGGGCTGGGACCAGGTGACCAGCACCGGCGAGGAGTCGGCCTGGGCGTTGGCCCCCCCGGAGTTGCAGATGAGGGCCACGTAGCGCTGGGTCTCCGCCGATGCCTGGCTGATGGTGGTCGACAGGGTGGTGCCGCACCCGGTGTGGACCAGCTCCACCCCGGTGGAGGCGTCGAAGATCGACATCCCGTAGGGGGTCGGGCACACGTCCTGGTTGGCGGTGGCGGTGAGGGTGACCGTCCCGCCCACCGTCGGAGAGGTGGTGGACGCGGCCAGGGTGATGGCGTAGCCGTTGTTGGAGAACGTGGGGGTGTACTCGTCGTTGACCGACGTGGGTGACGTGCCGTTGGGGGTGGTCACCGTCACGTTCTGGGTCGAGGACAGGGCCGGGGCGACCGCGGTTATCGAGGTGGCCGAGTTGACGGTGAAGCTGGTGGCGGGAGTGGTCCCGAAGCTGACCCCGGTGGCCCCGGTAAGCGCCGTGCCGGTGATGGTCACCGAGGTGCCCCCGGCGGCCGGGCCCGAAATCGGGCTGACCGAGGTGACGGAAGGGGCGGCGGTGCCGCCGCTGACGCCGGGGCAGCTGACCTGGCCCTGCTCGAGGGTGGTGCCGGCGGTGCTGTGGTAGGCGAAGGAGGCGTAGCCGGAGTGCAGGGTGAGGGCCAGCACCCCGAAGTTGGCGTCCTGGCGGTAGACGGTGCCGGGCAGCGGGCTGGTCCCCCAGGGGCTCAGGTCCACTCCCCCGGTGCCGACCACGAACTCGCTCACCCCGTTGCTGGCCAGGTTGCCGTTGGCGTCCCGCGGCGAGAGGTGCTCGTAGGAGTGGTCGTGCCCGGCCAGGGCCAAGGCGGCGTGGGCGGAGTAGAGGTCCGACCACAGGGCCGAGTAGGTCGAGTCGCTGCCCATCTCGCCCGAGGACCACCGGGGATCGTGCATCGACACGGCGATGCACTGGCCGGTGTGGGCGGCGAGGTCGTTGCGCAGCCAGGTCTCCTCGGGCGAGCCCGAACCGCACCCGCCGATGGCGGCGCACTCGGTGTCCAGGCTGACCAGGTGCCAGGTGCCACCGGTGACCGGCACGTCGTAGCTGTACCAGTCGTTGGTGGCGCTCACCCCGGACGGCAGGACGTTGTTGAAGTAGGAGAAGTAGGAGGAGGCGCTGAGGGTGGGCGGCTCGGCGTCGGTCTCGTTGACATCGCCCCAGTCGTGGTTGCCGGGGACGGGCCGCACCACCAGTCCGGGGACGCTGGTGGCGAGCTTGCCCCACGACGCCCCGTAGCCGTTGGTGTACATGGACCCGGTGGGGGGCTGGCCCTGGGTGGCGCTGTCGGAGTACTGGTCGTCGCCGAGCGGCAGGAGGTAGTTGGGCGCGACGGAGCTGATCGCCGAGGCGGTGGCGCCCATCTGGCAGTAGGACGGGTTGGAGCCGTTGAAGTTCGGGTCAGCGGGGTCGCAGGCGATGTCGCCGGCGGCCGCCACCACCGGATCGGACCACGTGACCGTGACGGTCGAGGAGGAGGCCACCACCGCCCCGGAGGAGTTGACCAACCGGCCCACGTAGCTATGGCTGGTCGCCCCGGGCTGGGAGACGGTCGCCACGCACTGGCTACCGCTGGTGCAGGAGGCGACGGTCGACCCGGTGGTGGAGTCGAACACCTGCAGCGGCTGGGAGGAGGTGGCGGCCACGGACGAGGTGGCGGTCAGGGTCACCGACCGCGACACCGCCGGCGAGGTGTTGGAACCACTCAGTGTGACCGTCGGGGTGGCAGCGGCGGCCCGTATGGCCATCGGACCGATACCACTCACCGTCGCTGCGAACAGGGCGAGCGCGCCCCAGCTCTTTCTCATCCCCTAGTCCTTCCGCCGTCCCGCCACTCAGGGTAGCCGGATGGTTACAAAGTACCGAATAGTTAGTTACACCTCAAATCGGGTTCCAGCGACGAAAGAGCCGCCCGGATCCCACTGTCCGTGGCCGCCATCGGGCCGTCCGTCCGGGCTCCGCCCCTTGGTTGGGCGGTGCCGGGGCAAAGATCGGCTCAACTCGGGGGTGAGCACGCCGAAAACGGTCCGGTGGACCCGGCGGCGGCGGACATTGCCCATTTGTTTCGGCGCGCCGGCTTCGGGGCCCTGCCCGCCCAGCTCGACCACCTCACCCCCTACGGCTACGCCGCCGGGGTGGACTACCTGCTGGACACGGCGACCCCGGACCCCGGCGTTGCCGGCCTGAGCCCTCCGGACGTGGTCTCGAGCGTGGTGTGGTCCACCGACCCGTCGGTGCGCTCCATGCAGAACCAGGACCTGAGCGGCCAGGACAACATGCTCGCCTCCTGGTGGCTGTCGAGGATGGCCCGGGCCGAACGGCCGCTGATCGAGAAGATGGCCCTGTTCTGGCACGGCCACTTCGCCACCTCGGTGGACAAGGTCAGCTACCCGGGCCTGATGCTGGCCCAGAACCAGATCTTCCGCACCATGGGCCTGGGCAACTTCGAAGCCCTCACGACGGCCGTGGCCGAGGACCCGGCCATGCTGGTCTGGCTGGACACCCGCTCGGACTACAAGGCCCATCCCAACGAGAACTTCGCCCGCGAGCTGATGGAGCTGTTCACCCTCGGGATGGGCAACTACACCGAGGACGACGTGAGAGAGGCGGCCCGGGCCTTCACCGGCTGGACCTTCGACCCCAACATCTTCGCCTTCAAGGTCAACGCCTCCCAGCACGACAACGGCATCAAGACCGTCCGCGGCCAGACCGGCAACCTTTCGGGCACCGACGTCATCCACCAGGTCACCAACGACCCGATCAGCGCCCGCTTCGTGGCGGCCAAGGTCTGGTCGCACGTCGCCTATCCGGTCGGACCGGCCGACCCGGTGATCGACGACCTGGTGCCGGCCTACGGATCGGACCTCGACGTCCTCGCACTGATGAAGGCGGTGCTGCTGCACCCCGCCTTCCGCAGCTCGAGGGCCAAGTCCGGCCTGGTCAAGACGCCGATCGAGTACGTGGCCGGGGTCATGCGGGCCCTCAACCTGGCCGCCGAGTACCCGCCCGTGGCCCCGAGCCTGTCGTCGCTGGGCCAGGTCCCGTTCCGTCCGCCCAGCGTCGCCGGCTGGCCGCAGAACGGCTACTGGCTCTCCACCGCCGCTTCGAGGGCCAGGCTCAGCTTCGCCCGGTCGGCAGCGGCCAAGGCCGACATCACCCCGGTCATCGACGCCCCGCCATCGCAGCGGTCCCTCGCCGCAGCCCGGATGCTGTCGATCGATCTCTCCCCCGCCACCACGGCCGCCATGCAGGCGGTGGCCCGCAGCCCCGTCGACGTGATGACCCTGGCCCTGGTCTGTCCCGAGTACGTGGCCAACTGACGTGACGTCCCCCGTCACTCGTCGCCAGGTGCTCGCCGGAGGAGCCGGTGCCGCCATCGCCGCCGCCGTCGGCTCCGCCCTGCCCAGCCGGGCCTGGGCCTCCCCCGCCCCCGGCCCGGCGGTCAGCCACGGCGCCGGCGCCTCCCCCGTGCTGGTCGTCGTCTCGCTCTACGGCGGCAACGACGGGCTCAACATGGTCATCCCGTTCGACCCGGCCTACATGGCCGCCCGGCCCACGCTGGGCTACAAGCCGACCGAGGCCCTCAGCATCTCGTCGGAGTTCGGCCTGCACCCCAACATGGCCGGCCTGGCCAACGCCTTCGCCTCCGGTACCCTCGCCATCGTCCAAGGGGTCTGCTATCCAGCCCCGGATCACTCGCACACCTCGTCCATGACCAAGTGGCAGTCGGGCGATCCCACCGGGACGGACCCCTCCGGGTGGTTGGGTCGGGTGCTCGACCAGCTGGGTGACCCGACCCTGGGCATCTCCATCGGGTCGAACCTGCCCCTGATCCTCTCCGGTCGTTCCATAAGGGGGCTCTGCGTCCCGTCCGGTGGGCTCTCCGTACCTCTCGACAGGAACGCCGCCAACGCCTACGCCTACATGGCCGCCGCCGGGGGCCGCCCGGGCGTGCTCGGCTCGATCGGCGGCACCGACAACCAGCTGGTGGGGGCCTCGGGCGAGATCGCCAGCATCCTGGGCTCGGCCCCGAAGGTCTCCGTCGCCGGGGGGTCGCTCGGGGGCCAGCTGGCCGTCGTGTCCCGCCTGATCCAGGGGGGCGCCCCCACCCTCATGTACGAGGTGTCGCTGGGGGGCTTCGACACCCACGTCAACGAGAAGAACAACCACGCCGCCCTCATGGGCGATCTCGACCGGGCCCTCACCGGCTTCATGGCGTCCCTCGGCCCGGCTCGCTCGAGGGTGGTGGCCATGACCTACTCCGAGTTCGGCCGGAGGGTCGCCCAGAACGCCTCCAGCGGCACGGACCACGGGACCTCCGCACCGGTGCTGGTGCTCGGGGACCGGGTCATCGGCGGCTTCTACGGCCAGGCCCCCTCCCTCTCCAATCTCGACTCCGGGGATCTGGCCGTGACCACCGACTACCGCCAGGTCTACGCCACCGCCATCGGCTCGCACCTCGGGATCGACCCGGCTCCCGCCCTCGGCGGCCACTTCGACGACCTGGGCCTCATAGGAGCCAAGCCGCCAGCAGCGTCATGAAAATGCCAGCCCCTGGCCGCTGACCGGGGCGGTCGCCCTCGCCACCTCGGCGGCGCCGGCGGCCGGGCCCAGAGGAGAAGGCCGACGCCGGCCTGGCCCAGACCGACGCTGCCGCGTCAGTTACGCGCATTCATTGCCGCATTGATTAAGGAACGGCGAGAGGGTGGCGGCCCTAAGGACCGCCCCGGCGGTGTAACGCCCGGGGGCGTGACCGGGCTCCTTCGATTTGATATTTCTAATGATGAGCCACGTCTCCGGTGGATGTCTTCGACGGAGCAGGAGTTAGACGTATCAAAGTTGAACCTTCGGG
>DASRBO010000151.1:0-2106 GCA_035653595.1 Acidimicrobiales bacterium
TGCCTTGTCGAGAGGAATCGCAGGGAAGCGCTGGCTCACCGAAATTGCAGCCAGATCGGTGCCTTGCGAAACCTCCACGACCGTTCCCGGATACGTCGCATTCCCCTGGGCGAGGGTCACGGAGCGGTCTCCGGCGTTCCAGTCGTCGGCCACGACGTGGAAGTTGGTGATGAGCACGGATCCTGACGGCGAACTGCTCACCACCCAGGCTGTCCCCTCATCCTGGCTCGTTGTCAGCGCCGGCTGAAAACTGACCCCCTATCGACGCTCGAATCTTGACCCCCCTTCCTGGTGGTCCACCACGGAGAGTGCTGGATCACGGACCCTGGCCGGAGCTGCGGCCAGGGAGGAAGGACATGATCAACGTGGACGACTGGGCAGAGATCCGTCGCCTGTATTGCTCCGAGAAGCTGGGGATCAAGACCATCGCCCGTCGGCTGGGTGTGGCCCGCAACACCGTGCGGAGCGCCGTGCGGTCGGAGCGCCCTCCGGCCTATCGCCGACCATCGAGGGGTTCGCTGGTCGACGCTGTGGATGACGACATCCGGGCTCTTTTGAAAGACACCCCGGACATGCCGGCGACGGTGATCGCCGAGCGGATCGAGTGGGCCCACGGGATGACCATCTTGAAGGAGCGGGTGGCCGAGCTGCGCCCGTTGTTCCGACCCCCCGATCCCTCCCAGCGCACCCACTACCGCCCCGGAGAGGTCGCCCAGTTCGACCTCTGGCAGCCGGACCGCCCCATCCCGCTCGGCCACGGCCAGGAGAGGAAGCTGTGGGTGGTCACGGCGGTCAGTGGGTTCTCCCGGTTCATGGCCGCCTGGATGGTCCCCTCCCGGGCCGCCCACGACGTGCTCGGCGGCATGCTCGTCTGCCTGAACCAGTTCGGGGCCGTGCCCCGGACCCTCGTCTGGGACGGCGAGGGCTGCATCGGCCAGTGGCGCCAGGGCCGCCAGGTGCTCACGGCCGAGTGCCAACGCTTCCGGGGCACCCTCGGGGTCGGGGTGCGGCTGTGCAGGCCGAATGACCCCGAGGCGAAAGGGATGAACGAGCGGGCCAACGGCTACTACGAGACCTCGTTCCTGCCCGGACGGCGCTTCGAGGACGTTGCCGACTTCAACGCCCAGCTCACCTCCTGGCTCGTGAAGGCGAACCGCCGGGTGCACGCCACCACCCGGCTCGTCCCCGCTGAGCAGCTCTCCGAGGATCGGGGAGCCATGGTGCCGCTTCCTGCGGTCCTCCCCGACCCGTCCTTCCGCACGAGGACCCGGCTCCCCCGGGACCACTACGTGCGCTTCGAGACGAACGACTACTCGGTCAACCCCCGCTACGTGGGCCGCCTGGTCGACGTCCGGGCCGATCTCGACTCGGTGGTGGTGACGGCCGATCGGGCCGAGGTGGCCCGCCACCGGCGGTGCCTCGCCACCCACCAGAGCCTCCTCGACCCGGCCCACGCCATGATCCTGCGGGCCATGCGGGCCGAAGCGGAGGACCGCCCGGTGCTCGAGACCGAGGTCGAAGAACGCGACCTCGCCGTCTACGACGCCTTGGGGGTGGCCGGATGACGAGCAGGCAGCAGGCCGCCGATCTGGCCTACCTGTGCCGGGCCATCAAAGCTCCGTCCCTCCTGGCCGCCGTCGACCGGTTGGCCGAACGGGCCCGGGCCGAGACCTGGACCCACGAGGAGTTCCTGGCCGCCTGTCTGGAGCGGGAGGTGGCTGCCCGCCAGTCCAACGGCGGCGAGATCCGCATCCGGGCGGCACACTTCCCGGCGAGGAAGACCATCGAGGAGTTCGACTTCGACCATCAGCGCAGCCTCAAGCGGGACGTCGTCGCCCACCTCGGCGCGCTCGACTTCGTCGAGGCCAGGGAGAACGTCGTCTTCCTCGGACCGCCGGGCACGGGCAAGACCCACCTCGCCATCGGCCTCTCCCTCCGGGCCTGCCAGGCCGGCCACCGGGTGCTGTTCGCCACCGCCGCCGAGTGGGTGGACCGTCTGGCCGAGGCCCACGGCACAGGACGTCTCCACGCCGAGCTCACCCGTCTCGGGCGCTACCCCCTGATCGTGATCGATGAGGTCGGCTACATCCCCTTCGAGGCCGAGGC
>DASRBO010000152.1:0-14024 GCA_035653595.1 Acidimicrobiales bacterium
GGTGGAAGGTCACCCCTTCCTCGGTGGCCGTGGCCGGCTCGAGGCGCGTGCCGGTGACCACGTGGACCTCGTGGCCGGCGGACGCCAGGTACCAGGCCAGGTCGTGCAGGTAACGCTCGCCGCCCCGGCGCACCTCGGGCCACGAGTGCGGGTGCACCAGGGCGATGCGCATTCCGTCGGTACGGTAATGGGGTGGGCCCGGCCGTCAGCGTGGTGGTCCCGACCCACAACCGCCGCCGGCTGCTCGAACGACTCCTCGACGCCCTGGGCCGACAGGTGGGCATCACCGGCTTCCAGGTGGTGGTGGTCGACGACTGCTCCACCGACGGCACCTGGGAGGCCCTCGGGCAGCGACCCCCGGCCGAGTCCTTCGAGTTGGTGGCGACCCGCACCGCCTCGAACCGGGGTCCGGCGGCCGCCCGCAACCGCGGGTGGCGGCTGGCGGACGGCTCGTTGATCGCCTTCGTCGACGACGACTGCGTGCCCGAGCCCGGATGGCTGGCCGCCCTGGTGCGGTCGCTCGAGCGGGCCGACATCGCCCAGGGTCGGACCATGCCGATACCGGAGCAGGCCGCCGGCCGGGGACCGTTCGCCCGGCTGCTGTGGATCGACCGCGACCGGGGCCTGTACGAGACCTGCAACATCGGCTACCGGCGGGCGTGGCTGGAGAAGCTCGACGGCTTCGACGAGAGCTTCGGCACGGTGGCCGGGGCTCCGGTGTGGGGGGAGGACACCGACCTGGCGTGGCGGGCCAAGGAGGCGGGGGCAGGCACGGCCTTCGTTCCCGACGCCGTCGTCCACTGCGAGGTCTACCGCTCGGACTACCGCGCCCAGCTGCGGGAGATGCCGAGGCGGGTGGGACTGGTGCGCGACGTCGCCCGACACCCGGGCCTGCGCCGCCAGTACCCCCTCGGCCTGTTCCTCAGCCCCGCCCATCCCCTGGCAGTGGCAGCCGCCGCCGGCGCTGGCACGGCCCTTTCCGGGCCCCGCTCGTCGCGGCGCCTGGTGCTCGGACTGGGTTTGGCGTTGCCCTGGCTCTGGTACCGTTTGACGGTCCGGCCGTGGCCCTGTCGGCGGCGCAACCTGGTTCCGGTCCTGGCCCTCGGACTCGTGTCCGACCTGAGCGAGACGGCCGTCCTGGCCGCCGCCTCGGTCAGGTACCGGACCGTGTTCCTGTAGCCCGGGTTCCCCGGCAGTCCAGCTCAACCTTTACATCGCAATACGTACCGATACTCTTCTTCACAGCGCAAATGTCACCACGAGCCTGGTACCACACCATCGATCTGCCCGGAGGGCGGACCACCCCCGGCTGGTTCGACACCCGATCGTCGCCCGCCAAGGTCCCTTGGCCGGCGCATTTGGGCCGCTGCCTCGACGTCGGGACCTTCGACGGGTTCTGGGCCTTCGAGATGGAGCGGCGGGGAGCGACCGAGGTGGTCGCCATCGACCTCGACGACCCCTTCCAGCTCGACTGGCCCTACGACCTGCGGCTGTCGGGCCCGGCCCAGATCGCCGAGTGGGGCTCGGGTCGTGGCCCCGGCTTCGCCGAGGCCGCCGCCGCCCTCAGCTCGGACGTGAAGAGGCGGAGCCGCTCCGTCTACGACCTCGACCCCGATGCCGACGGACGGTTCGACACCGTGCTGTGCGGAGCACTGCTGCTGCATCTGCGGGATCCGGTGCTCGGCCTCGAGCGCATGCGCTCGGTGTGCACCGGCAGCCTTGTCCTGGTCGAATCGGTCGACCCCCGCCTCGAGCTGGTGGCCCGACGCTGCCCATCGGCCCAGTTCCACCCCGAGCCGGACGAGTGGTGGCGGGTCAACAGCGCCGGGCTGATCAAGCTGGTGGAGTCGGCTGGGTTCCGGGTGGCTCAGGTGAGCGAGCGCTTCCTCGTGCCCCACGGGCCCGGTGCGGCCCCCGACCACCGGCTGTCGTCCCTGGCGGGGGTGCTGGCCGGCCGCCCGGGCCGGCGCGGCCTGCTCACCCGGGCTCTGCGAGCCGAGCCCCGACCGGCCCGGGGCTGAGGCCACCGGCACCGTCGGAGCGCGGTCGGCTCCCGAGGTGGGCCCGGGCCTGGGCCGACCAGTGGGCGGCGCCGGCGTGGTCGCCCCGCAGCCGGCACAACGCCCACAGCTCGGTGCTGGCTACTGCGCTGGCCAGCCGGTAGCCGAGGGTCGCCGCCGGCCCGTGGGCCATGCGGTGGAAGCGATAGGCACTCGCCGTCTCCACGTAGACCCGGTCCTCGCCGTAGGCCTGGGCGCCCGACACGTTGCCGACGTGGCGGAACCGGGCGGCCGGTTCGAAGCGGATGTCCCAGCCCTGCCTCCGGGCCCGCCAGCACCACTCGAGGTCCTCGGCGTACATGAAGAAGCCCTCGTCGAGCAGGCCCACCCCGTCCAGCGCCGTGCGCCGCAGGAGCAGGGCGGCGAACACCGCCCAGTCGACCGAGCGTCCCCGATCGTGCTCCCACGCCCGCTCGAGGAAGAGGCGGTCCCTGGTCCTGCGGGGCAGCCACCACTGCCCGCCTGCGGCGTGCAGCAGGGCCAACGGGAGCGAGGGGAACGGGTGGGTGGAGTGCTCGAGGGTGCCGTCCGGACGCTCGAGGCGCGGCGCCACCGCCGCCGTGCCGGCCAGCCGCTCCCCGGTCCGGACCAGGGCGCCGACGGCCCCCGGCTCCGGCCAGGCATCGGGGTTCAGGGCCAGGAACCAGGGGGCGTCCGACATGCGCACCAGCCGGTTGACGCCCCCGGCGAAGCCCAGGTTGCGCCCCTCGGTGTGCACCTCGGCCTCGGGCACCGAGGCGGTCACCGCCGCCACGGTGCCGTCGATGGAGCCGTTGTCCCACACCAGCACCCGCAGGGCGGCGCCCTGGTCCGAGTCGAGGGTGGCCCGGAGGGCGCCGACCACGGTGGCGGCGCTGTTCCAGGTCACCACGCCCACGTCGACGACCGGTGCGGTCATGCCGGGCGGACGGTAGCCGCCCCGGCCACTGACACAATGGCCCACCGTGCCGACCCCGGTGGCGTGCGACGCCCGCGCCCTGGCCGACGCCTCGGCCTACCGGGGCATAGGCACCTACCTGCGCCAGCTGCTGGGCGGCCTGGCGGCGGACGCCCGGCTGGAGATCTCCGCGCTGGCGCCGGCGGGCGCTCCGGTACCGCCAGGCGTGCGCCACGTGGTGGTGCGGCGACGGGCCCCCGACCGCTGGGCGACCTTGGAGCACGACCTGCGCCTTCCGGCCGAGCTGGCCCGGGCCCGGCCGGCGGTGGTGCACAGCCCCGCCCTCGACCCGCCGCGGCGCTCGCCGGCGCCATGGGTCCAGACCATCCACGACGTCGTGCCGCTGGCCTGGCCCGGTGGCGGTCTCGAGGCAGAGGCCAGGCGCTGGCGGCGCTACGGACCGAGGATCAGAGCGGCCAGCGCGGTCATCGCCGTGTCCCGCCACTCCGCCCGCCAGGCGGTGGAGCTGCTTGGTGTCGAGCCGAACCGCATCCACGTGGTCCCGCTCGCCCCCGAGGCCCGCTTCACCCCGGCGCCGGCCGGTGACGGCTCCCGGCCGCCGTACGTGCTGATGGTGGCGGAGTACGGCCCCCACAAGGGCTACCGCGAGGCCTTCGCCGTCAGCGACGCCCTGGCCGAGGCCGGTCTCCACCACACCCTCAAGGTGGCAGGTCGGTTGACGCCCGCCACCGCCCCGGTGGTGAGGAGCCTGGTGGCATCCAGCCGCGCCCCCCACCGCATCGAGCTGTTGGGCTTCGTCGGGGACCTGCTCCCGCTGTACCGGGGGGCTGACGCCGTGCTCGTCAGCAGCCGCCACGAAGGCTTCGGGCTGGCCGCCATGGAGGCCATGGCCACCGGCACGCCGGTGGTCGGCTTCGCCAACTCAGCCACGGCGGAGGTGGTCGCCGAAGGCGGACGGCTGGTCGCCGACGGGGACGTGGGCGCCCTGGCCTCCAGCCTGGTGGAGGTCCTGCGCGACCGCTCGCGACGCGACGAGCTCTCCCGCGCCGGCATCGCCCGGGCGGCCTGTTTCGACTGGCACCGGACGGTCGACCAGCACGCCGCCATCCTGCTGGCCGCCGCTGAGGCAGCAAGTTGACGGCCGACGACGGGACCATCCGGTCCGCCGACGACGACGCCGGCGGAATCGGCAACGGCGCCGCCGGGCGGCTCCGGGTCGCCGTGGACGCCCGCACCCTTCAGGACCGCCCGCCGGGCGGGGTCGGCCGGACCCTGGCCGGGGTGCTCGCCCCGCTGGCCCGGAAGGCCGATCTGGACCTACTGATCGACGGGCGGCGACCGGCGCCCGAGGTGCCGGAAGGGGTCCGGGTGCACGCCCTCGAGGCTCCGAGCCGGCGGGCTTCGGTCTGGCTGCAGGTGGCCGTGCCCCGCTTTCTGCACCGTTACCCCGGGGTGTTCCACTGCCCCTTCTACGGGCTCCCGTTGCGCCAGCCGGTGCCCATGGTCGTCTCCATCTACGACCTGACCTTCATCGACCACCCCGAATGGTTCCCCCCGGGGCGTCGGGCGGCGCTGGTCGGGCAGGCCCGCTTCGCCGCCCGCACGGCGAAGGTGGTGATAACCGGCTCGGCCACCGTGGCCGATGCCATAGGCGAACGGCTGGGTGTGGGCGCCGACCGGGTGCTGGTCGTCCGTCCGACTGTGGCCGCCACCTTCCTGGCCGCCGGAGACGGCGCCCGGGCCGCACCGGCCGGGCCAGCCGAGGAGCCAGTGCCGGACGGGAAGGCGGCGACCGGCTCCATCCAGCGCCCCTACGTCGTGGCCCTGGGCGGGGCCCGCCGCCGCCGCCTGCCGGTGGCGGTGCAGGCGTGGCTGCTCGCCTGCCGGGCCGGAGCCGACCTCGACCTGGTGGTGGTCGGCACCGAGCGTCCGGCTACCGGCGCCGGCGGACTCGGCTGGCTCGGCGCCGTCGGAGACGACCGGCTCGCCCGGCTGCTGGCCGGGGCGCTGGCCTTCCTCTACCCGACCGCCTACGAGGGCTTCGGCCTGCCCGCCCTGGAGGCGGCCGCCTGCGGCACGCCGTCGGTCTGCGCTCCGGTCGGCGCCCTGCCCGAGGTGCTGGGCCAGGCGGCCCAGTGGTCGGACGGGCTAGATCCCCACGCACTGGCCCGGGCCCTGCTCGGCCTGGTGGGCGACCCCGGCCGTCGGGAGCGCCTCGCCCGCCTGGCGCGCGCCGTGGCCCTGGCCTCGAACACCCCGGAGTCGGCGGCCGGGGCGATCCTGGGCGCCTACCGGCGGGCATGGGAGCGGGCGTGAACGTGTCGGTCGTCTTCGTCAACTGGAACGCCAACGCGGCCCTGCTCGGGGCGCTGGCCTCCCTGCCCCCCGACTCGACCGACATGAGCCTCGAGGTGGTGGTGATCGACAACGGCTCCCGCCCCCCGCCGTCGAGCCGCCAGCTGCGAGCCTGCGCCGGCCGCGAGGTGCTGCTGATCGCCAACCGGTCGAACCTCGGCCTGGCCGCCGCCAACAACCAGGGGCTGGCGGCGACCACGGGCGACCTGGTGCTGCTGGCCAACCCCGACATCGAGTTGAAGCCGGGGGCGCTGGAGGAACTGGTGGCGGCCATGGGCCGCCACGGCCGGGCCGCCTTCACCGTGCCGCGGTTGGTGCATCCCGACGGAAGCCATCAACCGAGCGCCGGCGACCTCCCGACCGTCCGGTCGGCCCTGATGGGCACCAGCTGGTCCAAGGGGGGCGGCGGGCGGATGTGGTGGCCGGAGGCGGAGCACCGCTGCGAGCGGGTGGTGCCCCGGGGGGCCGAGGCCTGTTACCTGGTGCGGCGCCGGGCGGTGGAGGACTTCGGGGGCCAGGACCCCGGGTTCCGGCTGGACTGGGAGGGGCCGGAATGGTTCGACCGGGCCGGCCGGGCGGGATGGGAGGCGTGGCTGGCTCCGGCGGCCGTGGTGGTGCACTCCGGCGGGGCCAGCATCTCGCTGGCCGGCCTGCGCTGGGTCGTCCAGTCCCATGCCGGCATGTACCGCTACCTGGCTCCCCGCACCCCCCCGGCGATCCGGCCCCTCCTGACCGCCACCGTGGGCGTGCGGGCGGTACTCAAGGCCGTGGCCCTGGCGGGCGGGGCTCCCCTGTACCGGCGGGCCCAGCGATGACCACCCGGACCGTCGTGACCTACGACGCCAGGCATGTGGGCCTGCCCGGCGTCGGGCGGTTCGTGACCGGGCTGTGGCCCGCACTGCAGCGGGCGGCCGGCGGGTCCGGGGTCGAGCTGGTCGCCCTCACCCCTGGCCGGGCCCGGGGCTGGCTCGGCCCGTCCGCCCTGACCGCCCCCGCCGGCACCCGGCTGCGCTCGGCGCCCCTCGGACTGCTCGAGCACGCCGAGCTGCCCCGGGCCATCAAGAAGGCGGGGGCGGCGGTGCACCACGCCACCCACCTGGGGGTGCCCCTGCGGCCGCCGGTGCCGGTGGTGCTCACCGTGCACGACGTGTTCCCCCTCCTCGAGCCGGATCACGCCCGGTCGGCGGCGGCGGCGGCCTACTACCGGGCGGTGATGCCCGAGGCCATAAGGAGGGCCTCGCTCGTCGTGGCCGTGTCCGAGCTCACCGCCTGCGATCTGGCCGACCGGCTGGGCGTCACCGCCGATGCCGTCATCGAGCACGGCATCGACCACTCGCTCTGGCACCGGCGGACCGAGGACGAGGTCGCCTCGGCGAGGCGGGCCTTCGGTCTGAGGGCGCCCTACCTGCTCTACGTCGGGACGGCCAAGGCGCACAAGAACCTGGGGACCGTGCTGGGAGCCCACCACGTCGGGCTGCCGACCCTGGTGCTGGCCGGTCCCACGGCGGCGGAGGTCGCCCGCGCAGCGGCGCGGCTCCCGCCCGGGGTGCGGGTGCTTGGCCGGGTCGAGGACGGGCTCCTGCCGGCCCTGTACTCGGGGGCGGTGGCGGTGCTGGCTCCCTCCGACTACGAGGCGGTGGGCCTGACCGCCCTCGAGGCGATGGCCTGCGGCACCCCGGTGGTGGCCAGCACCGGCCGGGGGATGGCGGCGACGGTGGGGGACGCCGCCCTGATGGTGGCGACCCGCGACCGGAGGGCGTGGGCGTGGGCGATGACCCGCGTCACCGAGGACGACATGCTCCGGGCCGACCTCGTCCGGCGGGGCGAGAGGGTGGTCGCCGGCCGCAGCTGGGACGAAGCCGCTGGCCGGTACGTCGAGCTCTACCTGAAGGCCGCCGGCCGGTGAGGACCGTGCTGCACGTGCTGGAGGCGATCGAGGGCGGCACCGCCCGGCACGTGGTGGACCTGGTGACCAGGCTCGAGGGCTTCGGCCACCACGTGGCGCTGCCCGCCACCAGGGTGGGCGGTGTCACCGACGCCGCCGCCGGGCCGGCCATGGAGGGGGCGGGGGCCACGGTGCACCGCATAGACATGCGCCGCAGCCCGGTGAGTGCCGCCAACCTGGCCGCCCTGGCCCGGCTGCGGTGTCTGGCCGCCGCCGTGGGGCCCGACCTGGTGCACGGGCACAGCGCCGCCGGCGGGGCCCTGGCCCGGCTGGTGGCGAGGAGCCTCGGCACGCCGTGCATCTACACGCCGAACGGCCTGCACCCGGCCCGCTGGGCCATGGCGGCGGAGCGGCGGCTGGGGGCGCTCACCGACCGGTTCATCGCCGTCTCGCCCAGCGAGGCCAGGCTGGCCGCCGCCAACGGGCTGGCCCCGGTGGACCGGATCGCCACCGTCCCCAACGGCGTCGAGCCTCCGGCCGGTCCTCCGGTCGTGGAGGCGGCGGGGGGCGCCGAGGCGACAGTGGGGTTCGTCGGCCGGCTGGTGCCCCAGAAGGATCCCCTCGCCTTCGTGGCGGTGGCCCGGGCGCTGGTCGCCCGCCGGCCCGCGGTCCGCTTCGAGGTGATCGGCGCCGGCCGGCTTGAGGCCGCGGTGCGGCGAGCGGCGGCGGGGGGCGGGCTCGAGGGCCGACTCGAGCTGTTCGGCCACCGCCCGGGGGCGGCCGCCCTCATGCGCCGGTTCGACGTGCTGGTGCTCCCCTCCCGCTACGAGGGCTGCCCCTACACCGCCCTCGAGGCGATGGCCGCCGGCGTGCCCGTGGTGCTGAGCGACGCCGTCGGAAACCGCGACCTGGTCGAGTCGGGCCGCTCGGGTCTCCTGTTCCGAACGGGTGACATTGACGGGGCGGTGGCGGCCGTGGAGCGGATCCTGGACCGGCCCGAGCTGGCCCGGTCCCTGGTCCGGGCCGCACGCGACCGGGTCGTCGACCACTTCGGCGTCGGCCGCATGGTGGAGCGGACGGCGGCGGTCTACGACGAGGTCATGGCAGCGAGGAGGTGATGGCGGAGGCGAACTCGTCCCCGATGCGGATCCAGTCGTAGCGGTCCTCGACCAGGCGCCGGCCGGCGGCGGCCAGACCTGCGGCCAGGGCGTCGTCGCCGAGGACCCGGACCAGCGCCTGGGCCAGGTCGGGGGCCCGGTCGGCGATCAGGGCCTGTTCTCCCTCGCGCACGGCCAGGCCGCCCAGGCCAATCGAAGTGCCGACCACGGGCCGGGCGGCGGCCATGGCCTCCAAGGCCTTGAGGCGGGTCCCCGATCCGATCCTCACCGGCACCACCGCCACCCGGGCGGCGGCCAGGTGGCCGGCGGTGTCGGCCACGTCGGCTGCCAGCGCCACCCCGGCTCCCGTGGCCGCCGCCCGCACCGAGGCGGTAGGCGAGCGGCCGACGACCTCCAGCTCGGCGGCCGGGACCGCCCGGCGGACGAGGGGCATGACCTCGGAGACCAGCCACAAGACGGCATCCACGTTTGGCAGGTAGTCGAGGGTGCCGGTGAAGACCACCCTGGGGGCACTCGGTACCGGGGTCGGCGTCCATCGGGAGGTGTCGACCCCGTTGGGTGCCACCACCACCTCGGGACCAGGAGTCAGGTCGTGGCCGTCCTGGTCGGACACCACCACCACCACGTCGGTGGACGCGGCGGCCCGGCGCTCCCAGCGCAGGGCGGCCATCTCCTCGCCCCGCCACAGCGCCCGCCGCCTGGTGCCGGTGGCCAGGGCGGCAGCGTGGCGGGCCATGACGGAGGGGACGTTCTGAACCCCCAGCGAGAGCCTCCGGCCGAGCCCGGGCGGGCTCACCCCGGCCAGGCCCAGGTGCTCGACGTGCACCAGGTCGTAACGGAGACCTGCGGCCAGGCGGCGCCCCAGCTCGATGGCCAGCGCCGAGCGCTGGTGGGCCCGGTCGGCCAGCTCGGCCGGGCGACCGGCGGCCAGGCGGCGCAGATCCCACCACCGCCTTCGCCACGGGCCGCGCCGGGGCGGAGGGGCGTCGTCGAGCTCGACGACGCCGCCGGTCACCGCCTCGGTGTCGGGGTCGTCCAGCCGGCCGACGACCAGCAACTCCACCTCGGCCATCCGGGCCAGACCGTCGATCAGGTAGGCCTGACGGATCGCGCCGCCGCCGCGGCGGTGGTGGGGGGCCTCGGCCGTCACCCACAGGAGGCGGGGCGAGGGCGGGCTCACGGCGGGCTCACCGTACCGTGAGGCCACCCCCAAACGCCGTCCCGTCGATTGGAAGGCGATCAGGTTGGGTAGCGCGGGTTCATGGCCCGCTGCCCGACTCCGCCGGCGGGCCGGGCTCCGGCGCCTCCCCGACCGGGGCGGGTGTCCTGGGGCCGGGGCCGCCCACCCGGTGGAGGCGACCTCCGCGATGGGCCGGCACCGGCACGGGCCGCCGCGAAGGGAGCCGGCAGGGAACCGTCGAACCTAGAGCCGTGAGCACGAGGCGCAGCGCCCTGGTCGCCGTGGTCCTGACCCTGGCCGCACTGCTGTCGGCGCTGGCCGGGCCCGCGCGCGCCTCGGGGGCCACCGCCGCTGGCGGACAGCTCTCCCGATCCTCCAACCCGCCGCCCCGGACGGTGGCTGACGGGACCGACGGCAAGATCGCCGCCATGGCCATCCCCAACGTCAACCAGGAGGACCTCGGCACCGAGATCAGCCGGCTCAAGGCGGACGGTCTCAACACCGTCACCCTGTTCGTGTGGTGGTGGGCCGACCACCAGACCGACAACTCGCTGTACTTCCGCACCGGCACGAGCGAGCCCGACGCCCAGCTGCAGGCCCAGATCGCCCTGGCCAAGCAGAACGGGATGTCGGTGATGCTCGTTCCGATCTTCTACTGCGGCGACTGCCAGGGCGGCTGGCGCGGGACCATGCAGCCTTCCGATCCCAACACCTGGTTCGCCGTCACCCCCTGCAGCGAGAACACCCGCTGCTCCTACACCGGCTTCATCGACTACTACGCCCGCCTGGCCGCCGCCGACGGGGTGCAGATCCTCTTCATCGGGTCGGAGGACACCGATCTCGAGTCCGACACCAGCCAGTGGGAGGGCCTGGCCGACCAGGTGCGGGGCATCTACAACGGCCAGATCGCCTACGAGGAGAACTGGGACGTCCTCGGCCAGGCCCGCTTCCTCGACTCCGTCGACCTGGTCGGGGTGTCGGCCTACTTCCCCCTCGACGACGCCCGCTCCCCCAGCCTGGCCAACCTGCTGTCGGACTGGTCAAACAGCCAGGCCTCGGCCACCCAGGGCCAGGACTGGGTCGGCAAGATCAGCCGGGTCGCCAACTCCACCGGCAAGCCGATCATCTTCGGCGAGGTCGGGTACCTCTCCAGCGACTACGCCGCCCGCCAGCCGTTCCTCAACTACTACTCCAACGTCAACTGGCAGCTGCAGTCGGACCTCTACCAGGCCGTCCTGCAGACCTTCTCGTCCAAGCCGTGGTGGAACGGGGTGAGCTGGTTCGACTGGTACGTCGAGTCCAAGTCGGCCCCCCAGGACAACACCCGCACCCCGCGGGACAAGACGGCCGAGACTCTGCTCAAGGACTGGTACGCCGACGGCTGGAGGCCGGCCAATCCGTCCCAGCCGCTGGTCTACGCCCCGCCGGGCACGTCGCCGTCCGACTCGGAGGCCCAGGCCCAGGCCGCCCAGGGCGCCCAGTCCAACCAGGCGACCGGGGGGCAAGCGGCGGCGGTCCCGGCCGGCGCCCACGGGGCCCGGCCGCTGTCGGCGGCAACCCCCTCTACCACTCCCAGGGTCACCACCCCGGCGGCCCGGAACGGCCCCGTCGCCGGCGGGGCGGCCGGTGCCGGCTACTCGGGCAGCCGCCTGCCCCGGCGCTCGCCGGTGATCCTGATACTGGCCGCCATCGCGCTGGTCCTGGTGCTGGCGGTCATGTCGGGCCTGTCCTACTCGCGCCCGCCACGGCCCCGGACCTGAGGGAGCCCCGCCAGGTCTCCTCCACCTGATCCAGGTCGAGGTCCACCAGGCCGGCCACCACCAGGCGCCGCCCCCCGGTCACGCCCAGGCGGGCGGCGGGGACCCCCCCGACCGCCGCCCGTTGGATCACCCGGTCGGGCTGGGTGGTGCAGACCAGGACCCGTGAAGGCGACTCAGCGAAGAGCTCGGCCGCTCCGGTGATGCCGCCCACTTCGCATCCGAGCCCGGAACGGACGGCCATCTCCGTCAGGGCCATCCCGATGCCGCCGTCGGACACGTCGTGCACACCGGCGGCCAGGCGGTCGTTGGCCAGGGCCGCCACCAGCTCGAGCAGGCGCCGGTGCAGGGCGTAGTCCGGGGCGGCCAGCGACCCGCCGGTCCGTCCGGCTAAAGCGGCGTAGGCCGAACCGTCGAGCCCGCCGGCGGGCGGACCCAGCAGCACCAGGGCCGCCTCCGGCTCCAGCCCCACCGACGGGGGCCGTCGCGCCATGGCCTCGATCAGGCCCAGGACGGCGACCACCGGGGTGGGGTCGATGTCGATCCCGTTGGACTCGTTGTAGAGGCTGACGTTGCCCCCCACCACCGGTATGGACAGGGCGCGGCAGGCGGCGGCCATGCCGTCGATCGACTCGGACAGCTGCCACATGACCTCGGGATGCTCGGGGTTGCCGAAGTTGAGGCAGTTGACCAGGGCCACCGGGGTGGCGCCGGCGCAGGCCACGTTGAGGGCCGACTCGGCCACCAGCCACTCGGTGCCCACCCGGGGGTCCAGCGCGCACCAACGGGAGTTGCCGTCGGTGGACAGGGCGATCGCCCGCTCCTGACCGGCGCCGGCCAGAGGGTCGGACCTGGTGGCGTTCACACCGGGGGCCTTGAGCCGCAGCACGGCGGCGTCGCCCCCCGGCCCCACGACCGTGTTGAGGAAGAGCTGGTGGTCGTACTGCTCGTAGACCCAGGACGGGTCGACCAGCATGGAGAGGATGGCCTCTCCTGGATCGACGGGAGCGGACCCGCCGGTGCCGGAGGGGGCCGTCACCCGACCGCGGCCGGCCGGTGGGGCCATGGGCCGCTCGTATAGGGGGGCGTCCTCGTGGAGGGACGCCGCCGGCAGGTCGGCCAGGACCGGTCCCTCCCAGCCGTCCCGCACCCGCAGCCGCCCGCTGTCGGTGACCCGCCCGATCACCGCCGCCCGCACCTCCCAGCGCCGGCACACCTCCAGCACGCGGTCGAGATCCGCGGGGGCGACGATGGCCAACATGCGCTCCTGGCTCTCGCTGGTCATCACCTCGAACGGCTCCATGCCCGGCTCCCGCCGGGGGACCTCGGCGATGTTGACCTCCATGCCGACCCCGCCCCGGCTGGCCGTCTCCGAGGTGGCCCCGGTGATGCCGGCGGCGCCGAGGTCCTGGATGCCAACCACCAGAGACTCGGACAGCAGCTCCAGACAGGCCTCGATCAGGCGCTTCTCCTCGAACGGATCGCCCACCTGGACGCTGGGCCGCTTGGCCTGGCCCTCGGCGTCGAACCCGGCCGAGGCGAGCACGCTGGCCCCGCCGATCCCGTCCCGCCCGGTGCGCGACCCGAGCAGGACGGCGAGATTGCCTGGTCCGGACGCCCGTCCCAGCACCAGCCGGTCCACCGGCAGCACCCCGACGCAGAGCACGTTCACCAGCGGGTTGCCGGTGTAGGTCGGGTCGAAGACCAGCTCCCCGCCGACGGTCGGGACCCCGACCGAGTTGCCGTAGCCGGAGATGCCCCTCACCACCCCTTCGAACACCCAGCGGCTGCGGGGGTCGTCGAGCGGCCCGAAGCGGAGCGGATCCATGACGGCGATGGGGCGGGCGCCCATGGTGAAGATGTCGCGCAGGATGCCGCCCACCCCGGTGGCCGCCCCCTGGTAGGGCTCGATGAAAGAGGGGTGGTTGTGGCTCTCGATCCGCAGGGCGACGGCGATGCCGTCGCCGGCGTCGACCACCCCGGCGTTCTCGCCCGGACCCACCAGGACCCGATCGCCCTCGGTGGGCAGCCGGCGCAGGTGGACCTTGGACGACTTGTAGGAGCAGTGCTCGCTCCACATGACGGCGTACATCGCCAGCTCGAGATGGTTCGGCTGGCGGCCGAGGATGGCTGCGATCCGCTCCGCCTCGTCGTCGGTGAGACCCAGCGCCCGGTGCAGGGGATCGGCCATGGCTGGCCCCAAGGTATCCCCCGGCCGCCCGGCCCCCGACGACCCTCGGGCCGCCGGGCGGCCGTCGCCGCCAAATGTCCCCGCCGGGGCCGGGGGGCCGCCGATCACCATCGCCGGGCGGGGGCTTCCCGTCGGGCCGGGGCCCCCGCCGGCGACCTAGCATTGGGGCAAATGGCCGATACGCCGAAGTCAGCAATGTCGCCCGAACACAAAGAAGCGCTGTCCGCCGGGCGGGAGCAGAGCCGGGCGGTGCGCCGCTACCTCGAGGCCATCGAGCGCAACCGGCCCCGTCGCGGGCGCCGGCGCACCCCGGAGACCATCCAGCGCCAGCTCGACGCCATCGAGGCCAAGCTGGCCGACGCCGACGCCCTCACCCGGCTCAACCTGCTGCAGTCCCGCATCGACCTGCAGGCCGAGCTGGCCGGTCTCGGTGAGACCGAGGACGTGAGCGCCCTCGAGGAGGACTTCGTCAAGGCGGCCCGCGCCTACGGCGAGCGCAAGGGGATCAGCTACGAGGTGTGGCGCACCGCCGGTGTCGACGCCTCCGTGCTCAAACGGGCGGGCATCACCCGGCCCTGAG
>DASRBO010000153.1:0-28429 GCA_035653595.1 Acidimicrobiales bacterium
TGCGGGCTTTGGCCAACCGCCTCGTCGGCATCCTCCACGGCTGCCTCCGTCACGGCACCCTCTACGACGAGCACACGGCCTGGGGACACCGATCCACAGCTGCCGCTTGACGAGTTAAGGCCGTGGGATGTCTAGGCCGCCACGGAGAGCCCCAGCATGTCGGCGCAGTTGCGCCAGTAGAACTTCTCGAGGGACTCCTCGGACAGGCCGTCGAACGTGCCCTCCCAGAGGGCGACCGGGTCCTTCCCGCCCTCAGGGTGCGGGTAGTCGGACGAGAACATGACGATCTCGTCGCCCACCTGGTCGATGATCCAGCCGACCGGCTCGCGAGGGAACGGGGTCGTTCTCACCTGGCGTCGGACGTACTCGGACGCGCTCATCGGGAGCTCGAGATAGGGCTGGCCCTTGCGGAAGATCTTCTGGGCCAGGTCGAGGCGGCGCATCCAGGGGACCAACCACATGGCACCTTGCTCGATGACCCCGACCCGGAGCCGGGGAAAGCGCTCGAGGACGCCGTCGAGAACCAGAGCGCCCACGAACAGCTCCACCGGATGCGGGGTGGCCAGGTAGTCGAGGGCCTTCATGCCCTCGCCTCCGAGAAAGCCCGAACCCGGCGGCTTCCCGTTGTTCTCGAACACCTCGGGCAGTGGCCTCCGTCCGTCCGGGAGGTTGCCCCCGCCCAGGTGGGCGACCACCGCCACGCCGGCCTCCTGGCACACTGCCCACAGCCGGTCGAACTCAGGGTGGCTCGGGGAAAGTGATCCAGAGGGGTGGGACTTGACGTGCAGGGCCCGACACCCCAACGACACGGCCTCCTCGGCGGTGGCGGCGGCACGCTCGGGCACCTCCATGGGCACGTAGCCGACAGCCAGCAGGCGCGGATCCGTGGCGCAGAACTCCGCCATGCCGCGGTTGTGGGCGGTGGCACCGCCGTAGACCACATCGAGATCGCGGTGGTTGAAGAACTGGGCCAGGGAGAAGGAGGCGAATACGAGCTGTTGTTCGAACCCGAGCAGGTCGAGTGCCCGCGAGCGCTCTTTCGGGTCGAAGGCCCCCAGGCTGAGCCAGCCCTTGTCGATGAGTACCTGATCCTCGGCCCGGGCCAGCAGGTCGGGGTCCGATTGCCGACGGGCGTGCAGCTGGAGCGCCTCGTCGAGGTGCTCCAGCAGCTCGGTGGCGTTGGTGGTGTAGGGCCGCAGCCGGCCCCGGATCGCCGGATCGGCATATGAGGCCAGCCAGTCGGCGGTCTCCATGATGTGGCTGTCGGCGTCGAAGATGCGTCTGGTCGCGTAGGTCAAGTCAGCCCCCCTCAGCTGGTCTGAGCGGACGGTAATCGACCATGGTCGACAATTGCTGCCTCACTCCGAGCCGGCCGACTCTTCGGCGTCGGCCCTGATGGCCAGGTCGACGCCGGGCAGGCGCCGGCGCCCGGAGGCCTCGTCCGCCGGCGGCCGTACCGCGCCGGCGGCCTGGGCGAGCATGTAGGCGCTGTGGTTGGCGGTCACCGACGCCCGGAAGCCGGCGACGTCCTGGGTGTTGTTGACGGCCAGCTTCACCATCCGCACCACGAACGGGTCGGTCTCGGCGATACGGCGGGCGAGTGCCATGGTCTCCTCCAGCAGCTGGTCACGGGGCACCACCTGGTTGACCATGCCGAGCCGCTCTGCCTCGGCGGCGGTAACCACCCGGCTCTGGAACAGCACCTCCTTGGCCTTGCGGGGGCTCAGGTCCCAGGGCAGGGTGAAGTACTGGACCAGGCCGGGGACGAAGCGGGCGTCGTCGGCGGCCACGATCAGGTCCATGGCCGAGGCGATGATCCAGCCCCCGTAGATGCACCAGCCCTGCACGGCCGCGATGGTCGGCTTGGGCAGGTCTCTCCAGCGCAGGGAGTTCTCGACGTTGAGCTCCCAGGACCGGCTGAACCTCCCGTCGAACCCCGGGGGAAACGGCCGGGCCGCCTGATCCTCCAGCTCCTCCGGCGTGCCCAGGTCGTGCCCGGAGGAGAAGTGGTCCCCTTCTCCGCTTAGGACGACAACCCGAACCGTCGGATCGGTTATGGCGGCGGCGAAGGCCTCGTCCATCTCCTCTCGCAGCACCCTCGACTGGGCGTTGCGGTAGCGGGGGCGGTCGAGCACCAGGTGAGCCACCGGCGCCTCGACCTCGTAGCGAACCTGGCTGAGTTGCACTACCTAAGGGCGGCTGTCTCGAGGCGGCCGGCCTGGCAGGGGTTGGGCAACTCCTGGAACTTCCTGAATATGTCGATCCGATCCGACACCGGGGCGCCCTCCTCGGGCCGTGGCGGCGGCAGCGGTCCGCCGTTGCTGGTGTAGGCCCGCATCCAAGCAACCAAATCGACCGCGGTCAACGAGGCTGGATTAGCGTCCTGCTGAGGCCGTGGCGCCTGACCCGGTCGGGCGCCGGCGACGCTTTCGGCCGCCAGATTCTGGCTCCCGCCGGGCAGCCCCCACCCCTCGGGCCTAACGGTGGGGGAAACCCGCTTGGCGGCCGCCTAGACCGCCCGCCACCATCCGCCTAGTATCGCTACCGTAATTGACCACGGTCGACGCCCTAGTACGCTGAACAGGGACGGCGCCCGGCAGGTCGAAGATATCCCGGAGCAAGGCTCGGACTGGGGAGTGGGGGATCGGGTGAAGAACCGGTTGTCGGCGCAAGGGGTTGGCGCGTCGTCCCCTCAGCTGTCGCGGCCCCATAGCCGGGCCGGCCTGGCCTGGGCGATCCTCGCCTGCCTACCCCTGGCGGCCTGCAGCCTGGGGGCCAAGCAGGCCCTGGCAGACAAGGTGGCCGCCTCCGTCACCCACTCGCTGAAGGCCGGCACCGCCGTGGGCACCGTCTCACTCTCCGTCAGCGTCACCCGTTCCAGCGTGGGTGACCCCTCGTCGTTCCCGCCCGTGCGGGTCGGCCCGATACCGATCGCCATCGACTTCTCCACCGACCGGGCCGAGCTGGGGGCCGATCCGAGCGTCGCCGGCGCCATCCCCCAGGTGGTCTTCGCCGGAACCAACATCTACCAGCGCAGGGCCAGCAGCACCGCCGGCGGCCTGGCGGCGATCGGCGCCGGCGGAACCAACTCGGTGGTGACCATATTCAAGGGCCCGATAGGCATCCTGGCCCTGGCGCCTCCCTCGACGGCGGGGTCGGGCCTGCACCTGCCCGGCATCAGCGCCAAGGCGGGGTCTTCCCTCGCCGCTGCCCCCGGAGCGGGTGCCCCCGGTGCCAAGCCGGCCACCTCGAGGCTCGGGATACCGGCGGCGTCGGCGGCGCCGAGCAGCACCACCACGACCGCGGCGCCGGGCGCCAACTCGATAACCGGCAGCGCCCAGGTGACGGGAAGCTCTGACGTGAACCTGGGGCCCGGCAGCCAGCAGTGGTTCGAGTACTCCTTCTCCACCCTGCCCCAGCAGTCGATACCGGTGTCGGCGGGGGCCCTCGGGATCAACCCGGTCCTCCTCGTCCGGCTCCTCCACGGGGCGCTGGCGGGATCGATCAAGTCGGTCGGGACGGACACGGTCGACGGCGTGTCGGCGACCCACTACGTCCTCAACCTCGATCCGAGCCAGCTGGTATCCGACCTGCCGTCCAAGCAGCAGAACGACGTGCTCAAGCAGCTGGGGGCCAACGGGGTGTCGACCAACGCCGTCGTGCCCTCCGACGTCTGGCTGGACAGCTCCGGCCTGCCTCGCCGGATCAAGCTGCAGATCCCGCAGTTCATCGACAGGGGGGACTCTGCCTCCCTGACGGCGACCATCGACTTCAAGTCCTTCGGCGGCCCGGTGGCGATCGGCCTCCCAGGCGTCGACGAGGTGGCGCAGGTGCAGAGCTTCGGCCAACTCATCCAGACGGTGTCGAGTGCCTGATCCCGTCGGGAGCCCGACCACGTCCGTGACCCAGGAGAGAGCGGTGACCTCGTGCTGACCAGCCGATCGCTACGGCGCGGAGGCGTGATCCTCGGCGCTCTGGTGGGCGTCATCGTCCTGTGCGACCTGATGTCGCTGGTGTGGTCCCACAAGCTCATTCCGACCTCGGTCATCGCCCTGGCTGCGGTGAACGGGTGCGGGGATGCGCTGATCGCCTTGGGCATCGTCCTGGTCTACCGGGCGACCCGCATCTTGAACTTCTCCCAGGCGGCCTTCGGGACGGTGGGGTCGGTGATGTTCTTCGAACTCCTGACCTACATGAAGATCCCTTATGGGCTAGCGCTGCCGGCGGGCATCCTGTCCTCGGCGGTGATCGGGCTGGTGCTCGAGTTCCTGATCATGCGCCGGTTCCGGGCCGCACCCCGCCTGGTGGCGACCGTCGTGACCATCTCCTTGGCCGGCATCCTCGATGTGATCGCCACGCAGATCCCGGGTCTACTGGGCGACCACCAGAGCCGCGCCACCACGGTCAAGACGCCTCTGAGCGCCTGGCACAAGGTCTGGTTCCCGGTGGTCTTCACCGGGAACCACCTGGCCTTCGTGGGAGCCACTCTGGTCGTGCTCGCCGGGTTCGTGATGTTCCTGCGCCGCAGTCCGATAGGCATAGCCATCCGGGGGGCTTCAGAGAACCAGGACCGGGCGGCCCTCCTCGGGGTCAACACCACTCGCCTGATCACCCTGGTGTGGGTCATAGCTGCCGCCCTGTCCGGCCTCGCTACGACCCTGCAGGTCCCCATCAACGGCTTCTCGGTGGCCAGCGTGGGGACGAGCGACGTCACTCTTCTGCTGGTCGGCTTCGCCGCCGCCGTGATGGCGGGGATGGACAACCTGCCGGTCACCGTGGCAGCGGCGCTGGGCATCGACATCTTCTCCCAGTCGGTCTTCTACATCTCGTCCCAGACGGCCATCAGCGACGTGGCCGTGCTCCTGGTGATCCTGGTGGCCTTCCTCCTCCAGCGCCGCAAGCTGGTGCGAACCGACGAGGCCGACGCCAGCAGCTGGGCAAACACGGAGGAGGTCCGCCCGATACCCAAGGAGCTGGCCGGGCTCCCGAGCGTGCGCTCGGGCACCAGGTGGGTGATGGCCATCATCGGGATCATCGTCCTGGCCTTCCCCTTCGTGATGTCCCCGAGCCAGACCCAGCAGGGCAGCATGTACCTGATCTTCGGGATCGTGGTGGTGTCCCTGGTCGTGCTGACCGGCTGGGGGGGTCAGATCAGCCTGGGTCAGTTCGCCTTCGTCGCCGTAGGGGCGCTGGTCGGCGGGTCGTTGACCTACAAGGCCCACGTTCCGTTCCTCATCGCCGTTCTCGTCGGGGCGCTCCTGGGAGGCGTGACCGCCATCATCCTGGGCCTGACCTCGTTGCGGGTCAGGGGCCTCTACCTGGCCATCACCACCCTGGCCTTCGCCAACGTGACCACGTCGGTGATCCTCAACCAGCGCTTCACCGGGGCCATACAGCCCAGCTCGGTCAACCGGCCGAAGCTCCCGTTCATGAGCTTCGAGAACGAGCGGTCCTTCTATTACCTCTGCCTGGCCGCCCTCATCCTGGCCATCTTCGCCGCCGTCGGGCTGCGCCGCAGCCGCACCGGTCGGGTGCTGATCGCCATGCGGGACAATGAGCGGGCCGCCCAGGTGTTCGGGATCAACCTGGTTCGCACCCGACTGGCCACCTTCGCCCTGTCCGGGGGTCTGGCCGCCGCCGCCGGCGTGTTCTTCGCCGCCCACGAGCACGCCGTCAACAGCCAGTCCTTCGCCCCGACCCAGAGCATCAACATGTTCCTGATCGCCATCATCGGTGGGCTCGGGTCGGTCCAGGGCGCCCTGTTGGGGGTGCTGTACTTCGCCCTGGTCTCGATCCTGGTGCCTGCGCCCTGGGGGCCGTTGTTCGCCGGGCCCCTCGGTACGCTGCTGGTTCTGCTCTTCCTGCCCGGAGGGCTGGGCTCCGGCGCCTACAAGATCCGCGATTCCTTCCTGCGACGGGTGGCGATCCGCCGCCGTATCTATGTGCCCAGCCTGCTGGCTGCCTTCGGACTGGCGGCGGGCCAGACGACCCAGGCACCCTTGTCCCCGCTGGTGAGGTCGGACGGCGGCCCGGCCACCGTGCCCGCCCGCTACCGGGTCAACAGCAGAATCGGCGAGTCCGGCGCCAGCCAGGCCGCCAGGGGGTGGAGGATATGACCGGCAACGGCAACGGCCGCGGCAGTGGCGCCGCCAATGAAGTCCTACAGGGGCTGGTGCCGCTGGAGACGGCACCGGTAGAGACCGACCGGGCCCTGGTCGGCGATGAGCTAGAGCTGGGCGACTTCAGCGCCCCGGCCCCGGTGTCGGTGGTCCCCAGCGAGCCCCGGCCGTCCCGGCTCGCGGGTGTCCTCGCCAACCTAAACCTGCCCGGCATCCGGGCCACGGGCGGCTTGAGCCCCCTGTTGCTCCTGTCGGGCGTAACTCTCACCGACCAGCTCGGCCAGAGCGCCCTGGCCCTCCTTACCCCGAACATCAAGAACTACTTCGGGGTGTCCTTGACCGTGGTCACCGCCCTCACCTCGGTGGTGAGCTTCATGCTCATCCTCGGGGCCATTCCCATCGGCTTCCTGGCCGATCGGGTGCGGCGGACCCGCATGGCGGCCTTCGGGGCCCTTGTCATCGGGGTGGGCGGAGTCCTGGCCGGACTGTCGCCCAGCGTGATCCTCCTCGGTGGCGCACTCGCCATCAGGGGCTTCGGCGGAGCCATGCAGCACGCCGAGAACTCGTTGCTGGCCGACTACTACCCGATCCAGGTGCGGGGAGGCGTGTTCGCCTTCCGCCAGTTCACCACCGAGTTCGCCAAGTTCATTGGGCCGATCCTGGGCGGTCTTATCGCCGCCGTGCTGGTGTGGCAGGCCGTCTTCATCGTCTACGCCATACCGGCAGCCATCATCGGCTTCATGGTCCTCCGCCTGCGGGACCCGGTGCGCGGTATGCAGGAGCGTCTGGCCATGGGCGCCAGCCGCGAGGTCGCCGAGACGGAGGAGCGTCCGCCGTCGTTGGGCGAGTCGTTCCGGCTCATCTGGAGCGTGCGCAGTCTTCGTCGGACCCTCTACGCCGCCCCCTTCCTGGCCGGCGCCCTCATCGGGATCCTCACCCTGTTCCAGCTCTACTTCTCCGAGGTGTTCAACCTCGGAGTGGGCGAGCGCGGCGTTCTGGCGTCCGCTGCCCAGCCCTTCGCCATGGCCGGGCTGGTCGTGGGGGCCTCGCTGACCAACCGCTTCATGCGGCGGCGGCCGGCGCGGATCCTGACGGCCGGCGGCGCCGTCATGGTGATCTCCGGGCTTCTCATCACCGGCATGGCCGTCGCTCCGTACCTGTGGTTAGCGGTCGGCCTGTGGTGGATTCTCGCCTTCCTGAGCACCACCATCACTCCGGCGATGATCACCATCATGTCGGTGGTCACGCCTCCCCGGGTCCGCACCTTCGGCCTGTCGGCCTTCGGTCTGGCCGTGGCCCCCGGCCTCATATTCATCGTCATCTCCGGGGCCGTCGGCGACCATTTCGGCATCCGCGGTGGCCTGGTGGTCATGACCGGGGTCTTCTTGATCGGGGCCCTGATCTTCATGTCGGCCGGCTCCGGGGTCGAAGCGGACATCCGCTCCGCCACTGCATCGGCTCTGGCCTCCGAAATCGCCCGCCGCTCCAAGGCCGAGGGCCATCACAAGCTCCTCGTCTGCCGGGACATGGACGTCCATTACGGCCAGCTGCAGATCCTCTTCAAGGTCGACTTCGACGTTGAAGAGGGCGAGATCGTCGCTCTGCTCGGCACCAACGGCGCCGGCAAGTCGACCCTGCTGCGGGCCATCTCGGGGGTGACCCCCCCGTCCAATGGAGCGATCGTCTTCGACGGGGAGAACATCACCGCTCTGCCCTCCCACGAGCACGCCGAGCGAGGGATCGTCCAGGTGCCTGGCGGCAAGGGCATCTTCCCGGGCCTGACCATCGAGGAGAACCTCAAGCTCGGCACCTGGATGTTCCGCGGCGACTCGGGCTATGCCGAGGACGCCATCTCGCAGGTGCTCGAGTTCTTCCCCATCCTTCGGGAGCGGTTCCACGAGGTGGCGGGCAACCTCTCCGGCGGCCAGCAGCAGATGCTGACCCTGGCCCAGGCCTTCCTGTCCCGGCCCCGGCTCCTCATGATCGACGAGCTGTCGCTGGGCCTGGCCCCCTCAGTGGTGGCCCAGCTCCTCGAGATCGTCAGGGCGATCCACTCCCTGGGCACCACCATCATCCTGGTGGAGCAGTCCGTGAACGTGGCCCTCACGATCGCCGACCGGGCGGTGTTCATGGAGAAGGGGGAGATCCGCTTCTCCGGGTCGGCGAAGGACCTGCTGGCCCGGCCCGACATCGTGTCGTCCGTGTACCTGCGGGGCTCGGTCGGGGCCGGCGGCCAGCTGGCCAACCGGTCGGCGACGGTGGCCAAGACGGCGGAGGAGGTGCCGACCGTCCTCGAGGTCCGCAACATCCACAAGAGCTTCGGCGGGGTGGCTGCCCTCAACGGGGCCAGCTTCAGCCTCGAGGAGAACCGCATCCTGGGCCTGATCGGTCCCAACGGAGCCGGCAAGACCACGGTGTTCGACGTCATCACCGGCTTCGTCGACCCGGACGAGGGCTCGGTCCTCCTGTTCGGGGATGAGATCACCGACTTGAGCCCCGACCAGCGGGCCAAGCTGGGACTCTGCCGGTCCTTCCAGGACGCCCGTCTGTTCCCCGCCCTGACCGTGGCCGAGAACATCGCCGTCGCCCTCGACCGGCACCTCTCCTCCCACAGCGCCACCACGGCGGCGCTGCATCTCCCCTCCGCCAACCGGTCCGAGCGCCGGGCCCGTCGGCGGGTCGACCGCCTGATCGAGCTGATGTCGCTGGGGCCGAACCGGGACAAGTTCGTGCGCGAGCTGTCGACCGGTCAGCGTCGTATTGTGGACCTGGCCTGCATGCTGGCGGCCGAGCCCAAGGTCCTTCTGCTCGACGAGCCCTCCTCCGGTATCGCTCAGGCCGAGGCCGAGGAGCTCGGACCCCTCCTCCAGCGCATCAAGTTCGAGACCGGGTGCTCGATACTGCTGATCGAGCACGACATGCCTCTCATCCAGTCCGTGTCCGACGAGCTGGTGGCGATGGTCTTGGGTCAGGTGGTCACCCGTGGTCGTCCGGACGACGTGGTCCAAAACCAGGTGGTCATCGACTCCTACCTCGGCACCAGCGAAGAGGTGATCCGCCGTTCAGGAAACCTCTAGACGTCGAACCGCAATGCCCGCCAGTCTCTTGACCCGACCCAAAGGGGAGCCAAACCAGTGGATCTAACCAGGTTCAACAAGATCTTCAACCGCATCGTCGACAACGTGAATTTGGTCATCCACGGCAAGGACGACGTCGTCCGCCTGTCGATGATTGCCATCTGTGCCGGCGGCCACATCCTCTTCGAGGACGTCCCCGGTGTAGGCAAGTCCGTGCTGGCCCGAGCCCTCGGTCAGTCGATGCGGGCGGAGATGAACCGGGTGCAGTGCACTCCGGACATGCTCCCCGGCGACATCACCGGATCGTCGATCATCGACACCAAGACCATGAAGTTCACCTTCCGACCCGGTCCCGTCTTCGCCAATGTGCTGCTGGTGGACGAGATCAACCGGGCCACGCCCAAGACGCAGTCGGCCCTGCTCGAGGCCATGGCCGAAAAGAGCGTTTCGGTGGACGGCGTGACCCATGGTCTGCCCCAGCCGTTCATCGTCCTCGCCACCCAGAACCCCGTCGAGCTGGCGGGCACGTTCCCGCTGCCTGAGGCGCAGCTGGACCGGTTCCTGTTCAAGCTGACGATGGGCTATCCGGACTTCGAGGCCGAGAGGAAGGTCATGCTGGGCAACGCCTTCGCCCTGGAGGTCGACAGCCTCGAGCCGGTCATCGGCACCGCCGAGGTGCTGGAGATGATCAGGCTCGCCTCCGAAGTTGCCGTGCCGACGGCCGTTCAGAGCTACATCCTCGAGATCACTCACGCCACCAGGGCGGAGAAGGCCTTCGTCATGGGGGCCGGGCCTCGGGCCTCGATCAACCTGCTGAAGGCGTCGAAGGTCATGGCGGCCTCCGACGGGCGCGACACCGTTTACCCCGAGGATGTGAAGGCTCTGCTGGCGCCCGTCCTGCGCCACCGCATCATGATGACTCCGGACGCCGTTCTGCGGGGCGAGACGGTGGAGGACGTCCTCGAGCGGGTGGTCACCCGGATCAAGGCACCCCTCGGAGTCACCGATGCGCCGGTGGCACCCACCCGCCGTTCCGCCCCGGCCCCCGCCGAGCAGGCCGCCGCTGACGAGTCCGACACTGATACCGAGGCCGCCGCCGAGCCGGCAGCGACCGGGCGAGTGACGCGGCGCCGGGCTAGGAGCGCTTCCCGGGCATGACCGACATCGCTGTCCCCGACACCAGGGTGCTGCGCACCCCGACCGG
The DNA here is from genome assembly GCA_035653595.1 of Acidimicrobiales bacterium. Lineage (GTDB taxonomy): Bacteria > Actinomycetota > Acidimicrobiia > Acidimicrobiales > JAJPHE01 > DASRBO01. The sequence goes on from DASRBO010000153.1 coordinate 10,401, forward strand.
TGGTCGGGGAGGGCTCAACGCCGTCCGCGAGGCGATCACCAAGACGACGGGTCTGACCACCTCGGGCATCGTCTTGGTGTTCATGACCGTCGGCTTCTGGTTCCTGGGCTGGCTCATCGGGGGGCGTCCCCTCTACCTGATCGCCTACCTGCTGGCCTTGGTGCTGGTGGTTTCCTACCTGCTGGGTCGCCGACCGCTGAATCTCGAGGGGCGCCGCTCGGACGCCCGGCCCCGCTTCGCCGAGGGGGAGACGATCGACATGGAGGTGGCCCTCAACGCCACCCGCCGCCTGTCGACCTTCATCCTCGAGGAGCAGGTGCCGGCCGGGCTGGGCGACACCCCCCGCATCGCCGTGCCGGCCATTGACGGCGGGCAGGAGGTCACCCACGCCTACAAGCTGTCGTGCTCGCGGCGTGGCGTGTACAGCCTGGGCCCCCTGGTGGTGAAGTGGGGTGACCCCTTCGGCCTCACCCAGCGCCAGACGGTGCTGGCCGAGCCGACGGAGATGCTCGTGCACCCGGGCGTTGAGTTGGTCCAGGACCGGCCGCTCACCCGGCTGTTCGAGGACCCGCCGATCCGCCCACCGGTGTCCAAGCCCTGGCCCCAGGGCCTCGAGTTCTACGGGATGCGCGCCTATACACCGGGCGACGACATCCGTCGGGTGGTCTGGCGGGCCTACGCTCGTACCGGGCAGCTCCTCGTCCGCGAGTCCGAGCAGGGCATCACCGACAAGATCACCATCATCCTCGACCAGGACATCGCCAGGCACAGCAAGGGGGACGTGTCCGACTCCTTCGAGGCGGCGGTCAAGGCGGCGGCCTCCCTCGGGGTGCGCCATCTGCGGGAGGGCTACCAGGTCACCCTCGAAGGCAACGCCAACCGCATCCTTCCGCCGGTGCGGGGTGGCAACGCCCAGATGAGGTACCTCGACGCCCTGGCCCGGGTGGAGCGGGTGCGGGAGACGCTTGTCGATCCCATCATGCGCCTGGTCTCCGACCCGAGCCGCGACACCCACGTGGTCGTCATCACGCCCCATCTGCACGCCGAGGCTGCCAGCCGCTTGAACTTCCTCCTCCAGCGGGGGGCGTCGGTGCTGGTGGCTGCGGTCATCTGGGAGGACGAAGGCGAGGACACCCTCGGCGCTGCGGCATCTCTCGGCTGCCAGGTGGTCGAGCTGCGGCCCAACGTGCCCCTGGCGGTGTCGTTCCGCCGGGAGACCGGAGCTGGTGTGCGATGAGCGTCGTCGACGAGGACCTCGAGGCGCCGACCGCCCCCATCCGCACCGACACCTCGGAGGAGGAGCCTCCCCAGGCTCCTACCGGGGCGGGGGTGGACGACGATCTCGACGAGACCGAGGCGGAGGTCCGGGCCCCCGTACCGGTGCGGCCCCTCCTGGTGGCGGCCCTCGCCACCTCCGCCGCCGCCCTCACCACTGGCGGGATCTTCGGCTCGTGGCCGGCACGGCTGTTGTCCTTCGGTGCCGCCCTCGTTGGGGTGGCCTGGTGCTTCCTGACCCTGCGCAGCATCCGCCGGCGGGTGATGTACCAGGCACTCCTCCTGCCGGTGACCGTGGGACTGGCTGCGCTGGCGCTGCTGCCAGGCAGCGGAGGAAACGCCAGCTTCGGCGGTCTGATCGCCGACGCCATCAAGGCTGGGCGGCTGTTCCGACCCCCCGTGCCTTTCGACCCAGGCTGGCGCCCGATCCTGGTGATCGTCTTCGTGTCGGTCGGCTATGCCGCCGCCTGGGTGGGAACAGCGCTGGAGCGGCCGCTGGCCGGCCTCGTGCTGCCGGGCGTCGTCATCGCCCTGACCGCCATCACCCAGCCCCCCGGCGGGCAGGTCCTGACCGGCATCCTCGCTGGCGCCCCGCTGGTGGCGGCCCTCGCCGTCATGTTCGGCGGTGATGTGCGCAGCGCCTCCCAGCTGGGATCGAGCTTCGAGATCCGGCGGTTGATCAGAGCCATCCCGGCCTTCGCCGGGGCGGTGGTCGTGCTGGTGCTGCTGAACAACTCGAACTTCCTGTTCCCCAAGCCGGTCTACAACCCCCAGCAGAAGCCCCAGAAGCCCAAGTCGATCCCGCTGTCCGAGGCCCAGGACAAGGTGCTCTTCACCGTCGACGGCCCCGTCACCGGCCCGTGGGCGCTCGGCACCCTCGACGTCTACCAGGACGGCAGCTTCCTGCTGCCCCCCTTCGATCCCACCAAGACCAAGAAGACCCCGGCCACCGGCACGGTCATCGACAAGTCGCGGACCCCGACGGTGACGGTCAAGTTCACGACGGGCGATCTGGGCAACACCTCGGTGCTCCCCGGCTTGGTCGACCCGGTCAACATCGCCCTCACCTCGGCTCCGCCCATCACCTACGACCCCACCAGCGAGACCTTCCGCATGGCGACGGGGAGGGTGCCGACCGGGCTCACCTACTCCGAGTCGATCCCCGCCTACCCCGCCGCCGCCACCCTGGCCCAGGCTGGCCCGCTCACCAACCGGTCCGCCTTCCGCACCGACCTGTACGCCCCGCCGGCCCCGCCGGCCGTGCGCCAGCTGCTGTCCCAGGCGCCGGACAACCCGTGGGGGAGGCTGGACTACCTGCGCAACGCCCTCCTCAAGGTCGTGGTGGCCAACGGCGCCGGGGTGCCCGAGCCGGTCACGCCGGCCAAGGTGACCCAGATGCTGACCGGCAACCACCAGGGTTCGCCGTACGACATCGTGGCCGCCGAGGTGCTGATGGCCCGTTGGGCGGGGCTGCCGGCCCGCATCGGCTTCGGCTTCGACGGCAAGAACCTCGAGGGCAAGGTCTACACGGTCCGGCCCAAGAACTCGGCCCAGTGGCTGGAGGTCTACTTCCAGGGCTACGGCTGGGTCCCCATCGTGGGCACCCCGCCCCGGGCCCAGGCCAACCTGAACAACAAGAACACCCAGGTCAACCCGACGGTCCAGGCCAGCAACGACATCGCCGTCGAGCTGTACATCCCGGTCAACCTGCCCAGCCTCAAGCAGCTGTACCAGGAGGTTCGCGACGTCATCCTGACGTTGCTCCCCTTCGCCGCCTTGATCCTGCTCCTCTATATGGCCCTGCCCGTTGCCAAGAAGTGGTGGCGCTCGGCCAAGCGGCGCAAGTGGGCCGCCGCCCTGGGGCCGCGGGCGCAGATTTCGGTGGAGTACGCCGAGTTCCGTGACTGGGCGACCGACCTTGGGGTCGGCGACCCGCTCGACACTCCGCTCGAGTTCCTGAAGAAGGTCGTCCCCGACGATCAGCACCTCGAGCTGGCCTGGCTGGTGAGCCGGACCCTCTACGGCGACATGGCCCTGACCGCGACCGAGGCCGACGCCGAGGCCGCCCACGAACTGGTCTCGTCGCTGCGGCGGCGGCTGTTCGGGCCCCAGCCGACCCAGACCAAGGTTCTGGCCGTGTTGACCCGGGCGTCGCTCGCCGAGCCCTACACCAACGAAGTACCAAACGTCCGCCTCTGGCGCCTGCCGCGGCCCAAGCTCACCGGACGGCGCCGCAACCGTCGACGGGGCGGCCGCCGGCCCGGTGCTGGGCCCCGCCTCAATCGACTCCGCTACATCCGCCTGCGCCGCAGCGCCCCCGTAGCTGCAGGGAGGTCACAGTGACACTCTTGTCCCGACCGATCGACCCGTCCGGCCAGCCCCGGCCCCGTCCCAACCGTCGCCGCCACCGCCGGTCCACGGCGGCCGCCCTGGCCGCTGTGGCCTGCCTGGCATCGGCCTGCGGGTTCTCGCACGGGACCACGCTCAACATCGGTCTGCGGCGGGTGGGCGTGAACCTCGCCTTCGCCAACGGGCAGCTGAACCCGCCGCCGGTCATCGAGCACATCGTGGTCCCGGCCGGGGTGGGCCCCTCGAGCATGGTGTCGGACATCGCCTTCAACAACCAGACCTACTACCCCCCGGTCAACCAGATGCACTTCGCCCCCGCCTTCGGCGTGTGCAAGAAAGCGCCTGCCGGCGCGGTGCCGACGGTGGCAGCGCCGGCGGCCGTCTCCACCAAGCCCAAGGCCGGCACCTACCTCACCCACGAGACCGGCAAGTTCAACCTCGCCGACGGGAATCTCAAGCTGGGTGGGCAGGTCCCGCCCTACGGGGTCTTCGAGATCGCCAAGGTGAGCCAGACCACCGCCTCCGGAGGCCTGACGGCCGTCACCGGGACCCAAAACATCACCTGGCAGGTGATCGCCCAGGGACTCGGGACCATCACGACCACGACCTACGAGGCCACGAACAAGCAGCTGGAGCTGGTCTCCCAGACCGTGAATGCCTCGAGCAAGACCTACAGCTTCACCCCCACCCCGGCGGTGGAGATCATGGGCTTCGGGGGAGTGGGCTCCTCGTGGCACTCGGTCGGGGTGGACCACAACTCCGGCACGGTGATGACCGTGTCGGGCAGCATCCTGGCCGAGCAACCGGTGGACGTCTGCGGCACCATGTACGACAGCTACAAGGTGCAGTCGTCGGAGCAGATAACCAACGTCACCGCTGGCGTGTCGTCCCAGACCAGCTCCTCGGACCCCAACATCTACTGGGTGGCCACCGAGTTCGGGGGACTGTTCCTCGCCCAGCACATCGACGAGACCGAAACCATCGCCACCAGCCCGGTGGCCGTCGCCTTCACCGGCGGGGCGGCGATCACCTTGAGCCTTGACTACACCTCCACCCTGAGCTCGGTCACCCCGGTGAAGAAGTCTTGACCGTTCTGCAGGCCAAAGGTCGTTCTCATCGCGCCCGGTGGAGCGGACTGGCCCTGGCCGGCCTCGCTCTGGCCGCCAGCGCCTGTGGCGGCTCGGCCTCGGCCAACAGCGCCAACGCCCGTCCCATTGCCGTTCCCGCCAACGTGCTGCCGGCCCAGCTCGACCCCGGTCTGACGACCGCCGAGTACACGGCGGCCCGCCAGAAGTTCATCTCCGCCGGGGCCCAGTCGCTGGTCTCGCGGGGGGAGTTGTGGCAGATCCGCCAGGGGAAGGTCCTGGCCGGGGCCCTGCAGGTCTCGACCCTGAAGCCGACGGTGAACCCCACCGACAACTCCGAGCGCACCACCATCCTGACCCAGGTGCTGCCGGGGGCGTACGAGACGATTCAGGTGGACCACGTGGCCGTGGCGGCGGCCCAGACGGCCAGCGAGGTGTTCTACATGTGGTTCGGGCCCCATCTGTTCGAGGTGCTCCAGATCAAGAAGTCCGACGCCGGCCTGCCCTACGAGGGCATTCTCGCCCAGATCATCCAGTACCAGCGGTCCAACAACTCCCTCGGGATCCTGGTCACCACGACCACGACGGCATGAGTCCAATCACCCGGACGGCTACGGCTGCGGGGCGAAGGCGGCTGCGGTGAGCGCCCCGGGCGAGGAGCTCCTCGCCCGCTCCCAGGAGATCCTCGACGGAGGCCAGTTGCGGCCCGGGGTGAATCCACCGCCCGGTCAGCTGGCTGAGCTGGCCGAGGGCGTCGCCATCATCTCCGGGTTCGCCCACACCGTGGTCTTCGCCACCGCCGAGGGACTGGTGCTCTTCGACCTCCCCATCCCGGCCCAGGCGCCCGGCACCATCAAGGCGCTGCGGGAGTGGTCCGATCTGCCTGTGCACACCGTGGTGGTGACCCACGGGCACGGTGACCATGTCGGGGGCATCCCGCAGCTGTTGGACGACGCCGAGCGCAGGGGCCACCAGCGGCCGCGGATCGTGGGCCACGAGCTGGTACCGGAGCGGCTCCGGCGTTACGCCGTGACCGCCGGCTATGTGGCGGCCATCAACCGCAGGCAGTTCGGTGAGACCGGGGTCCTGCCCCTGGCCGGCTTCGACCGCTCGGCGCCCGCCGCTCCACGGTTCGTGGAGCCCGATGTCGTCTACCGCGACCAGCTGACCCTCGCCGTCGGTGGCATCCATTTCGAGCTCAACCACGCCCGAGGCGAGACCGACGACCACACGTGGGCGTTCGTCCCCGAGCATGGGGTCCTCTGCCCGGGCGACCTGGTGTTGTGGAGCTTCCCCAACGCCGGAAACCCCCAGAAGGTCCAGCGCTACGCCGCCGACTGGGCCGAGGCCCTCCGGTTGATGATCGCCCGTCGGCCGCAGCTGATGATCGGCCAGCACGGCCTGCCGGTGGCGGGTGAGGCCCGGATCGCCGGCATGCTCGACACCATCGCCCGGGCGCTCGAGCACCTGGTCGCCTCGACGCTCGAGCTCATGAACCGGGGGGCGGGGCTGGACGAGATCATCCATACCGTCCGGGTCCCCGAGGAGGTGGCCTCCGCTCCCTACCTCAACCCCGGCTACGACGACCCCGAGTTCGTGGTGCGCAACATCTGGCGCCTGTACGGGGGGTGGTGGGATCTCGACCCGGCCAGCCTCAAGCCCGCTCCCCTCGACGACTTGGCGGCCGAGGTGGCCTCCCTCGCCGGCGGACCCGAGCGGCTCGTCGAGCGGGCGATCGAGCTGAGCCGGAACGGCAACCACCGCCTCGCCTCCCACCTGATCGAGTGGGCGGCCCGCGCCGCCCCGGCGGCCGCGCATGAAGCGCGGACCGCGATCTACGAGGAGAGGGCCAGGGTCGAGCCGTCACTGATGGCCAAGGGCATCTTCCTGGCCGCCGCCCGGGCGTCGGCGCAGGGCGAGCTACTGCGCTGATCCCAGCGGCGACGGGCGGCTCAGCCGCTCAGCTCGCCCACCGGGTCGGCCGGGCGGCCCACCAGCGAGCCCACCCGAGGCCCCTCGACCCCGCCCAGAGTGTTCTGGCAGCGGAAGCCGAGGAGGTCCTTGAGCTCCTCGGAGGCCGCCGCCAGCACGTCGTCGCGGATGGACAGGGTGAAGTTCTCCTGCTGGCGCACATAGGTGCGGCAGAAGTAGGTGAGGATGCCCCGTCGGGGCTCGGCCGTGGTGTTGGCGCCGGTCCCGTGGAGGAGACGTCCGTCGAAGATCAGAGCCGTTCCGGCCGGGCCGGTGGCGGGCACGGCGGTGGCGGCCTCGTCCGAGCCAGGGGCCAGGAAGGCGGCGCCGAGCTGGTGGCTGCCTGGTACGACCCTGGTGGCGCCGTTGTCCTCGGTGAAGTCATCGAGCATCCACATGATGTTGGCGACCATGGCGTAGGGAGGCTGGGGCATGGTGACGTAGCCCTGGTCGGAGTGAAGGATCATGGGCTGGCCGCCCTGGGCAGCGATGTTGGCGGTGATGCTGGACAGGAGGTGGGGACTGCCCACCAGATGGTCCATGGCGACGCCAGCCAGAGGATGCAGCACCAGCCGCCGGAAGGCTTCGCCCTTGTTGATCAGATTCCACACCCGCTGATTGGCGCCACCGGCGTCGAAGGTGGCCACGCCAGCGGCGGCCTCGCCGGCGGCCTGCTCGTCCAGCCGGCGCCGCAGGGCCTCGACCTCGTCGGGGGATAGCGCTCCCGCGATCAGGCAGTAGCCATAGGTGGCCAGGTCGGCCCGGGCCTTTTCGTCGAAGCCCCCCAGCAGCGTCGGAAGCGACTGGCTGTCGATGGTGGTTGCCATCCGAACGTCCTCCTCAGAGCTTGAGCAGCTCCCTCAGGTTGCCGGCGTAGAACTTGTGCCTGGCCTCCTCGCCGACTCCATCCATGGTGGCATCGAAGACCCGGATGGGATCGGTGCCGCCCTCGGTATGGGGGTAGTCCGAGGAGAACAGGAGCATCTCCGGACCGACCTGGTCGATGATCCAACCGACCGGTTCGCCCACGAACGGGGTGAACTTGACGTGGCGACGGATGTAGTCGGAGGGCTTCATCTCCAGCTCGGGCAGGTCGGGATGCACCCGGCGGGAGAGGGTGTGGGCCAGGTCGAGCTGGCGCAGCCAGGACGGGACCCACACCGCACCCTGCTCGGCGCACGCTCCGCGCAGGCGGGGGTGGCGCATGAAGACCCCCTCGAGGGCCATCACGCCCAGGCACAGTGAGGGCCCGGTGCCGAGGGTCAGGTAGCCGAGGTGGTCGATCAGCTGCCCCTCGCCTCCCGAAATCCGCTGGCGGTCGTGCCCGTTGCGCCGGAAGGCGGCGGGGACGAAGTCGTGACCCCCGGTGGGGCCGAGGTTGATGCCGACATGGAGGACGAAGGGCACGTCGGCGTCCTCCAGCAGGTCCCAGAAGGGGTCGAAGTCGGGGTGGGACACCGATAACCCGTCCGGGTGGGGGGTGGTGGTGATCATGATGGCGCCACAGCCGTCCGACAGAGCCTGCTCGGCCTCGGCTCGGGCCAGGTCAGGGTCGAACAGGGGCACGTTGGCCACCCCGATGAGGCGGGGGTCGTGGCGGCAGAACTCGGCCATGGCGGCGTTGAACGCCCGGGCCCGCCGATACTGGACCGGGCCGGGGGCCACCCTGGGGGCGCTGTTGCAGAGGAAGAGGTTCAGGGTTCCGAAGACCAGTTGGGCCTCGAAGCCGAGGAGGTCGAGAGCCCGGGACCGCTCGCCGGCGTCGAAGGAGCCGAGGCCGGCCCACAGCTTGCGGGTCATGAGCTCGGGAACGGCCGAGTCCCACTCGGCGGGGTCGCTCGCCCGCCGCTTGGCCTCTTCCTGGCCCGCCCGGGCCGGTGCGCCGGCGGGGCCGTTGGCCCACCCCTGCAGGACCGCCCGCAGCTCGTCGTCGGCGTGGGGCGCCACCATCTCGTAGGTCTCCATGATGTGGCTGTCGGCGTCGTACACGGTCCGGTTGCCGGCGTAGGTTGCCGTCACGGTGTCCCCCTAGGTCTCGCTGCCGAGCAGCGTAGCCGGTATTTGACTCCAGTCAACTTTCTCCCGCCCGGATGCGCCGCGACAGGGGCCGCCGGTAGGACACCGCCATTCCGGGTCGAACTATGGAGGGTGGCCCTCCCGCCGGATGCGGACGCCGATCTACTTGACCATGGTCGATTTGGCGGGGAACACTGGTAGGGCTGGGGACGGGGGGCACGATGGCGGTGAATGACCTGGCGGCGAAGCTTCGGGCCTGGCCGGTGAAGCAGGTGAGGGCGATTCGGCGGCTGTGGCCGCGGGCCCGGTTCCTCTGGTCCCTCTTCCGCGGTTCGATCTTCTGGAAGCTCCTGGCCCAGCAGCGCGACTGGCTCTTCGCCCTGGCCGGCCTGTCCCTGTTGGTGACGACGGCGACCTTCGCCACGGTGCAGACCCTCCGGAAGATGATCGACCAGGCCATCGTGGACCAGGTCGCTCCCCTGAGCCCCTTCGTGCACAAGCTCGTCGGACTGGCCGTGGTCATGTTCGCGGTCGGCCTGGCCCACCGGCAGGTGGTGTCCCGCATCGGTTTCGAGATCGAGTACCAGCTCCGGGTCATCCTCTACCGTCAGCTGCAGGCGGCGGGGGCCAACCGACTGAACGGGCTCAGCAGCGGTCAGCTGGTGACCAGGACCATGAGCGATCTCGAGATCGTCAAGGCGGTCGCCACCATTCTGCCCAGCATCGCCCTGCTGCCCTTCATGCTGGCGGGGATGGCGATCTACCTGCTGGTGGTGGCGCCACCGGTCGCCGTGCTGGCCCTGGCCGCGGTCTTCATCAATCTGTTCATGATCACCCGGCTGTACCGACGGATGGTCGGCCTCACCTGGCTGGAGCTCAACACCAGGGCCGAGGTGACAGCCGCCGTCGACGAGCCGGTGCGGGGCATCCGGGTGGTGAAGGCCTTCGCCCGCGAGGCCGACGAGGAGGCCAGGCTCGCCCGGGCGGCTCGCCTCGCCTACCGCGTCGGCATGACCCGGGTCCGGGTGCTGGCCAACTGGGACGTGGTCATGAAGGCGGCGCCGGTGGTGCTCCATGCCGCCGTGCTGTCCGCCTCGCTGTGGCTGATCGCCTCCAGCCACCTGAGCATCGGGACCCTGACCGTGATCGTCGGGCTCAGCTCGCTGTTCACCACTGCGGCCGGAGCCCTGAGCGATGTCACCTACGGCTTCGGCGCCGCCCGGGCCGGCACTTCCCGCTTCGGAGAGATTCTCAACCTGGCGGCCGTGCCAGGAGGCGGCGCCCTGTTGCCTGCTGCCGGTGGCCGCGAGTCCGGCGCCCCGGAGGGCAAGCTGGTGGCGGCCGGGCTCGGGCTCACCCGGTCGAGGTCCGGAGGGCTCGACCTCGACCTCGCCGGCGGTCAGGTGGCCGCCGTGAGCGGAGGCAGCCAGTCCAGTCGTTCGCGACTGGTGGCCGTACTCGCCGGGCGGCGGCCCCCCGGCACCGCCCGGGTGGAGCTGGACGGAGTCCCCGTGAACCAACTGAGCCGCTCCTGCCTGCTCCGCACCGTGCGGGTTGTGGAAGAGGAGCCCTTCCTGTTCGGTCGCTCGGTGTTGGGGAACCTCCAGTTCGGCGCCCAGACCGGGCTGGCCGAAGCCAGGGTCCCCGACCAGACGACCATTGGCGCCGCCCTGTGGGCCGCCGCCGCCGAGGGCATCGTGGAGGCCCTGCCCGATGGGCTGGCGACAGTTCTGGGCGACCGAGGCCTGACCCTGTCCGGCGGCCAGCGCCAACGACTGGCCCTGGCCCGGGCGCTGGTGGAGCCCCCGCGGCTGCTGATCCTCCATGACGCCCTGTCGGCGGTGCCCCCGGCGGTGGAGGCCGACATCCTCGAGCGGATCCGCCATTACAGCCCCCTCACCATCATCGTCTCGGTCAGTCGGCGTCCCAGCGCGGTACGAGCCGATGTGAGGCTCGACCTCTCGCCCGACCCGGCCGAGTCCGCACCCTCGATCGATGAGCCGGTGCCGGCTCCCCCGCCGCCTTCCTGGGTCGGGCTGCTCACCGACGCGGGCATCTCACTCACCGGCCTGACCAGTGCCAAGGTGGGCGATCGCCCTCTCGATTCCCGACTGGCGAACCTGGTCGCGGCCCAAGACCTGCGGCCCTACGAGCCCGAGGTGTCCGAAGCGGTGGCGGTCGACGATTCGAGGCCCCCCTCGGTCCTTGCCGTGCTGAGGCCCCTCCTCGGCCGCGTCCTGCAGGCGGCCGGAGCGCTGGTGGTGCTCACCGGAGCGCTGCTGGCCCCCGCCCTGCTCCTGGCCGGGTTCGTGGACGCCGCCAACAACCACCAGTCCGGCCAGGCGCTGTGGAAGGTTCTCTGGATACTGGTCGTGGGCGTGGCTGCCGCCCCGGTCGCCTGGGCGTTCCGCATGGCGGCGGCGAGAGTGGCCCAGGGCATCTTCTACCTCCTGCGCCGGAGGGTCTTCCGCCGCCTGTCCCGCCTCGGCACCGACTTCTACGACCGCGAGCTGCCCGGTTTGATCGCCACCCGGGTGGTGCACGACATCGACACCATCACCGCCTTCGCCGAGGGCTCCCTCAACCAGATCGTGGCCGGTGGCGCCCTTCTGGTGGGGACGACGGCCGTCCTCTACGCCTGGAGCCCCTCGGTGGCGACGCAGCTGATGCTGTTCCTGCCCCCGATGCTGGCCGTCATGGTGGGCCAGTTCGTCATCGGCCGGCGGATCTTCTTCCGGGTCCGGCGCGCCCTGGGCCGGGTCATCGCCCGGTTGGAGGAGGATTTCGCCGGCCGCGAGCTCATCGCCAGCTTCGGGGCCGAGGCCCAGGCCAGCCACGAGTTCGATCTCGAGGCGCGCGACCTGCGCCGGGTGACCATGTGGTCGACCGTCGTCATCAACACCGGCGGTCAGCTGTTCGCCCTCCTGGCCGCCCTGGCCAGCGCGGCGGTCTTCGACCGTTCGGGCTACCTCACTCTGATCGGTGTCCTGTCGGTCGGGGCGGTGGTGGGCATGCACCGCTTCATCCAGGCGGCCATCGAGCCGATCGGCCTGCTCGGGCGGGTGCTTGAGGAGTGGATCCCCGCCCAGGTCTCCCTGCGGACCCTCGGTGAGCCCTTCCGGGCCCCGATCCTGCCTCAGCGGCAGACGGGTGCGGTCCCGGCGCCAGCGCTGGACGGACCCATCGCCATCGAGGGGGCCACCTTCCGCTACCCGGGCACAGCCACCGTCGTCCTGCACGAGGTCGATCTCTCCATCGCCCCCGGGGAGGTGGTGGCCCTGGTCGGGCCGACCGGGGCAGGCAAGAGCAGCGTGGCCAAGCTGCTGACCCGGATGTACGACCCCGAGGAGGGCCGGGTCACCTACGGCGGCCGCGACATCCGCACCCTGGACCTCGACTCATACCGGCGTCGCCTCGGCATCGTGCCCCAGGACGCCTTCTGCTTCCGCGGCACGGTGGCTTCCAACGTCGCCTACGGCCGTCCCGATGCGACCGGCGAGGAGATCGAGACCGCCGTGCGGGCCGTCGGCGCTCATGACCTACTGACCTCGCGGCCTGGGGGCCTGGCGGCCCGGGTGGAGGAGGAGGGTCGCAACCTGGGGACCACGGAACGCCAACTCATCGCCCTCGCCCGGGCGTGGTTGATGCGCCCGGAGTTCCTCCTGCTCGACGAGGCGACCTCCGGTCTGGACTCGGATGTGGAGGCGACCGTGCTGGCCGCGGTCCGGTCCCTGGGGGTGGGGGCCCTGTTCATCTCCCACCGCCGCAGCGTCGCCGAGTGGGCCGACCGGGTGATCGTGATGGAACAGGGAAGGATCGCCGGCGCCGGCAGCCCCGGTCAGCTGGCCACCGACCGCACCCCGGCCTATGCCGAGCTGTGGGGCCCCGAGCCCCTCGCCCCGGCGCGGCGGCGGAACACCGGACGGCGCCGTTCGTCGGAGGCGGGACGTTGAGGCGCGCCATGCTCAAGGCCGGTGCCACCGCCCTGGCGTTGCTGAGCACCCTCGGCTTGGCCGGCTGTGGCCGCCTGTCGGCGGCCAACCGGCTGGCGGCGGCCAAGGCCGCCCTCTCGCCCCGCTGCCACTACGCCGGCAAGAGGGTGCTGGCCTACATGGACGGTCATCTCGTGGCTCCGCCCGGGGCCTACCTGAGGTACGGCTTCGCCGTCCTGTCCCAGGACGGACACACGTGGTTCCTCAGCGCCGAGCTGGTCCGGGGCCCGCAGTTCGCCAGCCAGGCGGGAGACATCCTCACCTGGCAGGTGGCCGGGTTCCCCTACGTCGCCCAGTCCGCCCCCCGCTCGGTGGACGCACGGGCCCGCACCGAGTCGTCGTTCCCGGCCAGCCGCCTCAATGTCCTATACGAGGGGGCCGAGGTGTCACGCTCGTGCGTTGACGTGCTGCGACCGGTGCGCGGCCGGCTCCTCTGAGGCCGCCACCCCGCCGCAGTTCCGGCTGCCGCTCAAGCCTGCTGGTCGGCCGCCTTCTGTAGGCGGGCCTCGGCTGCCCTCACCCCGGAGGTGTAGAAGCCCCTCTGGTTGACGCTCGGTGAAGCCGCCACCAGCGCCCGGCAGGCGTCGATTTGGGCCCGGTTGGCGGCCTCGTCGAGGGGATGGGCCGACAGAACGACCGACAGCAGCTCGAGAGCGAGCTGGTGCTCGCCGTCATTGTTCAACTGGACCGCCCGGGCCACGATGGCGTCGACGCCGGCCAGCCCCACCAGCTCGGCGTCCCGCTCGTTACGGGGCAGGGGGTCCAGGTTGGCCGGGTCGCCGTCATACCAGCCGGTGAGCTGGTCATAGACGGCCCTCACGCCCCAGGCCACGGTCCCGTAGGCCTCGGCCAGGTAGGGGAGTGAGGCCAGGCGGTCCGGCAGCCGGATGGCCCGGGCCGCCTGGTGGACCGACAGTCCGTCGTTCATCGCTTGGGTGGATGCATCCCACACGTGGGCGATGGCGTCGCGGTAGTCGGTGAGGACCTTGCGCACCTCCTCGCGCCCGACGACGGCCGGGGTGTGGCTGGGAACCAGATACTCCGGTTCGAGCTCGATGAAGCGCTCCAGCGAGCGGATCCAGCCCTGGATCGGCCGGGGCCCGATGGCAGGGGTGGAGAGGTTGGGGAAGGCTCGGTACCAGAGGTCGCCCGGGCAGAGCACCTTGAGCTCGGGGATCCAGACCATAAGGTGGTCGCGGGTCTCGCCTTGGGTGTGCTCGAGCTGCACCGTGAGGTCGCCGACCACCAGTTCCATGGTCTCGTCGAAGGTGACGGTCGGGGCAAGGAACTTGCCAGCCGGAGGGAACCCACCGCCGGCCTCCTCCGGGAACCCCACCTGCCACGAGCGCACCCGGCGGTGCCACGGCCAGAGGCAGTTCATATCCCGATCCCACAGCTGGGGGAGCAGCGACTGAGCCACCACCGCCTCGGTCCGCTCGGAGGTCAGCTCCTCCCCCCCGCCGCAGTGGTCCGGGTGGCAGTGGGTGTATACGAGGTAGCGGGTCTCCTGGTCGCTGCGCTGCCTGAGGGCGTCACGGGCGGCGGCGGCGTTGGCCGTCCCACCGGTGGAGTCGATGACCACCGCACCTTCCGGCGTCTTCACCTGGATGACGCTGCCCAGGTGGAACCCGATGGCCAGGTTCACCCGGTCGCTGACCTCGTCCACCCGGCCGTTGCGCAGGAGGATTTCGGCGCGCTGTCGGGACGCCAGCGTCTGCGCCGATTCGGAGTCGGTCTGGGTCAAGATGTGTCCTCCTTGAGGGGTGGCGCCGCCGCCGCGGGACGGGGCTGGTGGCGGTCAGCGGCGGGGATCGGCCCGAGGTCCGGCGGAGCCGGGCGGGCTCAGACGATTAGTCGGGCGTTGGTGACGAAGAACTTCTCGTAGACCTCGTCGGGGTGGCCGGCCAGGCTGGCGTGGAAGCGCTGCAAGGGTTCGGTGCCGCCTTCGACGTGGGGGAAGTCGGTGGAGAAGACGTAGACGTCCTCCAGCCCGTAGCGCTCGATGTACTTCCCGACCGGCTCCCACCAGAAGGGGGTGACGCGCACCTGGCGGGCGATGTATTCGGACGGCCGCATCGACAGGACCTTGCCGAGGCGCGTGAACAGGTCGAAGCGCTGGTCGAGCATTTCGGCGAAGGGCCCCACCCACTGGGCGGTCATCTCGATCACGCCGAGGTGGAGGTCCGGGTGGCGCTCCAGGACCCCTCCCAGGATGAGCGCCGTCAGGAAGGCCTGGGGCCCGAAGGGGGTGACCGACAGGTTGAACGGGCCGGTGCCCTCACCGTCCAGAGGGGTCGAGTGTCCGGCGCGCAACAGCTCGGCGTCGCCCCAGGCGTTCGGCACCAGGCCGAACTCGCCCCCGATGTGGAGAAGCACGGGTATCCCGGCCTGCTCGGCCAGGTCCCATAGGGGCTCCCACGCAGGATCGGCGGGGGACAGGCCCGCCGGCGGCCGCCCGCAACCCACATTGAAGGCGTAGGCGCCGAGGTCGGCGACGCGCCTGGCCTCGGCGAGGGCCCGGTCCAACTCCTCCATGTTGATGACGGCCACCGGTCGCAGTCGCCCCCCGGCGCCGCCGGCCCAGGACAGCACGAAGGTGTTGTGGGTTTCGGCCACCTGGGCCGACAGCTCGTGGTTGGCCAGCATCATCGCCGCCGGAACGGCCATCGGGAAGAGCAGCTGGCGCTCGACACCCAGGAGGTCGACGGCGCGCAGGCGCTTCTCCGGGTCATGGGCCCCGGGGGCGGCCCACATCTTCCGCTCCCAGATGGTGCTCTCGTCAGGTTCGGCCGGGCTGGCCGCCATGGCCATCCGGAACCGGTCGGCGACCGCCGGCGAGTGGGCCATGGCCCTCTGGAGGCGGGCTCGCATCATGCCGGCGAAGACGGGCCCGATGGCCTCGTCCCACATCGGTGGCGGCAGCTCGATGTGCGAGTCGGCATCGAGGAGTCGGCCCTTGAACCCTTCCACGGCCACAGGCATGTTCGATCCCCCTGTCCCCCAACGGTGCCATCAAGTTAGAGCCTTAGTTGACCAGGGTCAACCAAAGGCCCTCGGACGTCTCCCGCCGCCGCTCAGCGGCCGGCGGCGACCGCCCGGAACATGAGGTACTCCTTCTCGTCCCAGAACACCCGTCCGGTGGGACCGCCGGGTGGCAGGGTCGCCAGCATCCGGGCGGTGGGATAGACGGCCTCCGGCGCCTGCAGCTCGGGCCGGTCCCGACCCCAGATGGCCGTGTTGGTCGGACCGGGGATCAGGCCGTTGACCAGGATGTCGGTGTCGGAGAGCTCCTGGGCGGCCGAGCGGGTGACGGCCCACATGGCCGCCTTGGCGGCCGAGTAGGCCGAAGAGCCGGGGGCAGCGGCCTCCGCCGCCCTTGAGAGGGTGTTGATGATCCGCCCGTGGCCGGCCGCCCGCATGTGGGGTGCGGCCAGCCGAATGCCGTTTACGGTTCCGAACAGGTGGACCGCCACCAGCCGCTCGAACTCCTGAGGGCGCAGATCCTCTATCCGGGTGGTTGTCCCGTAGCCGGCGTTGTTGAACAGGATGTCGATCCGACCGAAGGACGCAACGGTCTGGGCTACGGCCTTCTCGACCACCGCTGGGTCGGCCACGTCGCCCACGATCCGAAGCAGCCCCTCGGTCGCGGTGAGGCCCTCCTCGTTGATGTCGAGGCCGGCCACCCGGGCGCCGTCGGCGAGCAGGCCGGCCGCCACGGCCCGCCCGATCCCGCTCGCCGCCCCGGTCACCAGGGCGACCCTTCCCGTCAGATCCTCAGACACGCCCCGCCCTTTCCCGAAACGACGGCCGAGGCTAAAGTTGACCGCGGTCGATCGTCAACCGGCCGGCCATGCGTCGACCGATCCCTCGACGAGTAGCCCGGTCATGAGGTCGGCCCCGACCTGAGCCCGTCAGCGGACCACTGGGAGCCATCGATGACGACAACCATCCCGAGCCCGACCACCACGACCCCGGAGAGCTTCCGCGGCCGCCTGGTCGACTGCGACGCCCACCTGCATCCTGTCCCCGCCGACTTCCCCCTCATGCTCGGAGCTTCCTTCGCCCAGCGTTACCGGGAGCTCGAGTCTCAGCGAATCGGCCTCGACGTGATCGACCAGATGGTCGAGCAGTCCAAGTCGATAGTGCTGGGGCCGGACAACGTTTGGGAGGTCAAGGGGTGGGCCTCCCCGGCGGCCGGCGACGCGCGGGAGAGGCTGAAGGCGCTCGACCTCATGGGGATCGACCGACAGATCCTGTTCCCGATCGCCTTCGTTGCCGCCCTGCTGGTGTCGAAGATGGAGGGTGCCGCCGAGGCGGCCCGAATCCACAACGACTACATCCTCGAGTGGTCAAAGGAGGCCAAGGGCCGTCTGCGCCCGGTGGCCATGATCCCGACCCTCACCGTCGACGCCGCCCTCGAGGAGACCCGGCGCACCCTGGATGCCGGCGCCTATGCCGTCAACATCGCCTGCGGCCGTCCCCCCGGGGATCTGTCGCCCGCCGATCCGGCGTGGGACCCGTTCTGGGCCATGCTGGCCGAGGCCGATGTGCCGGCACTGCTGCACATCGGAGGCGAAGCCGGCTTCGTCCCCCGTCCCTGGGGCCGGATCCCTTCCATCGACGAGCGCCCCAGCCAGCGGGGCGGAGAGGCGTTGGGCCCCTACAACCTCGTCACCATGCACATGGGGGCTCAGGCCTTCGTGAGTGCCATGGTCCTGGGTGGCGTCTTCGAGCGACACCCGAGCCTGCGCTTCGGGGTGATCGAGCTCGGAGCGCAGTGGGTCGGCCCGATGGCCGACCTCATGGACCAACGGGTGAAGGTGAAGCTGGCGGGCAACGCTCCGCTGGCCGAATCGCTGCCGCTCAAGCCGTCGGAGTACCTCGCCCGCAACGTCCGGGTCACCCCGTTCTTCTTCGAGCCGGTGGGGACCTATATAGACCGCTACGGGCTCGAGGACGTCTACGTCTTCTCCACCGACTACCCCCATCCCGAAGGGGGCAGGCGACCGATCCAGGACTCGTACGAGAGCCTCAAGCACCTGGGTGACGCGGTGATCGAGAAGTACATGGTCCGCAACGGAGAGCTCCTGCTTCCGCCACGGTGACCGACGATCGCCGCGCCGGCCGCGGAGGCGGCGGAGCGGCTCTTGGCTGACCGCCGTAGGAAGGGCCGGCGGGAGGCTGGCTCAGGGCGGGTACTAGTTGACCATGGTCGACTGGCGGTGCAAAAGTGGCAGGTCGCCGGTTGGACTGCCGGGGTGGGCGACCAAAAGGGGTGGAGATGGCTTACGAGCAGATCATCGTGGACAGAGATGGTCCGGTCTGCCTGGTGACGCTGAAC
>DASRBO010000154.1:0-9780 GCA_035653595.1 Acidimicrobiales bacterium
TGGCCCGCACCGGCCGGGGCGAGTACGGCCGCACCCCGATGCAGGTGCTGGGCCCGTCCCCGCTGCTGGCCGGGTTGCCGGCCGAGCAGGACGTGTGGATGAGCCACTTCGACGCCATCGTGGCCCCGCCCCCCGGATTCGTGGTCACCGCCATGTCCGACGACGCTCCGGTGGCCGCCCTCGAGCACCAGGACTCGGCCATCTACGGGGTGCAGTTCCACCCCGAGGTGGCTCACACCCCGAGGGGCCAGGAGATCCTCAAGCACTTCCTCTACGACGTGTGCGGGTGCCGGCCCAACTGGACCATGACCTCGATCATCGAGTCATCGGTGGAGGCGGTGCGGGCCCAGGTCGGCAGGGAGAAGGTGATCTGCGGCCTCTCCGGGGGGGTCGACTCGTCGGTGGCCGCCGCCCTGGTGCACAAGGCGGTGGGCGACCAGCTCACCTGCGTCTTCGTCGACACCGGGCTGATGCGGGGCGGCGAGGCCGAGCAGGTGGAGGAGACCTTCCGCCGCCAGTTCAACATCGACCTGGTGCACGTGAAGGCAGCCGACCGGTTCTTCGACGCCCTCGACGACGTCATCGACCCCGAGCGCAAGCGCAAGGTCATCGGCGAGCTCTTCATCCGGGTCTTCGAGGAGGTGGCCGGCGAGCTGGAGGATGCCCGCTACCTGGTCCAGGGGACCCTCTACCCCGACGTCATCGAGTCGGGCACCAAGGACGCGGCCAAGATCAAGTCCCACCACAACGTGGGCGGCCTGCCGGAGGAGATGAACCTCGAGCTCGTCGAGCCCCTCCGCAACCTGTTCAAGGACGAGGTGCGGGCGGTGGGCGAGCAGCTGGGCCTGCCCGAGGAGATGGTGTGGCGCCAGCCCTTCCCCGGCCCGGGCCTGGCGGTGCGCATCGTGGGCACCGTCACCCGCGAGCGGGTCGGGATCCTGCAGGCGGCCGACGCCATCGTGGTGGAGGAGATCAAGCGGGCCGGTCTGTACCGCCAGATCTGGCAGAGCTTCGCCGTCCTGCCGGCGGTGCGCAGCGTCGGGGTGATGGGCGACGAGCGCACCTACGCCTACCCGATCGTGATCCGGGCCGTCACCAGCGACGACGCCATGACCGCCGACTGGGCCCGGCTGCCATACGACGTGCTGGAGCGCCTGTCGAGCCGCATCATCAACGAGGTGCCTGGGGTGAACCGGGTCGCCCTCGACATCACCTCCAAGCCGCCCGGCACCATCGAGTGGGAGTGAGCAGCACCCATCTCCCGCTGCTGCCGGCCGACGCCGGCGCACCCGACGAGTCGGCCGGGGGCCCGTTCGGGCCGGATCAGGCCGACCTGCTGGTCGGGCTCAACACCGCCCAGCGCGACGCCGTCCTGCACGAGAGCGGGCCGCTGCTTGTCATGGCCGGCGCCGGCTCGGGCAAGACCAGGGTCCTCACCCACCGCATCGCCAACCTGATCGCCACCGGCCGCGCCTCGCCGTTCGGCATCCTGGCCATCACCTTCACCAACAAGGCGGCCGACGAGATGCGCCAGCGGGTGGAGGCGCTGGTCGGCCCGGTGGCGCGGCGCATGTGGGTCTCGACCTTCCACTCCGCCTGCGTGCGGATACTGCGCCGCGACGCCCAGAGGCTGGGCTACAAGTCGTCCTTCACCATCTACGACCAGGCCGACGCCGTGCGCCTCACCGGCTACGTCATCCGCGACCTGGGCCTGGACGCCAAGCGCTTCCCGCCCCGCAGCGTCCACGCCGTCATCAGCGCGGCCAAGAACGAGATGGTCGACTTCGAGACCTACCGCGAGAAGGCCCAGACGATCTTCGACCGCAAGGTCGCCGACGTCTACGCCACCTACCAGCAGCGGCTGCTGTCCGCCTCGGCGATGGACTTCGACGACCTCCTGATGGTGACGGTGGATCTGATGCGGGCGTGCCCCGAGGTGCTCGAGCACTACCGATCCCGCTTCAGTCACCTGCTGGTCGACGAGTACCAGGACACCAACCGGGCCCAGAACGACCTGGTGATCATGCTGGCCGCCCGCCACCGCAACGTGTGCGTGGTCGGTGACACGTCCCAGGCCATCTACTCCTTCCGCGGGGCGGACATCCGCAACATCCTCGACTTCGAGCGGGCCTTCCCCGACGCCACCGTGGTCCTGCTGGAGCAGAACTACCGCTCCACCCAGGTCATCCTCGACGCGGCCAACGCCGTCATCGCCAACAACCTGCGCCGCCACCCCCAGTCGCTGTGGACCGACCAGGTCGGCGGCGAGCCCATCATCCGCTACGAGGCGGCCGACGAGCACGATGAGGCCGCCTGGGTCACCCAGGAGATCGGCGCCCTGCACGACCGCCACGGCTTCCGCTTCGGCGACGTCGCCGTCTTCTACCGCACCAACGCCCAGAGCCGAGCTCTCGAGGAGGAGCTTGTCCGCAGGCAGATCCCGTACCGGGTCATCGGCGGCACCCGCTTCTACGACCGGCGCGAGATCAAGGACATGCTCGCCTACCTCCGGGCGGTGGCCAACCCCGCCGACGAGGTCTCCCTCAAGCGCATCGTCAACGTTCCCAAGCGCGGCGTGGGCGAGACCAGCGTCGGCCGCCTCGACGCCTGGGCCAAGATGAAGGGGATCACCTTCGCCGAGGCCGTCGGGCACGCCGCCGAGGTGGTGAGCGGCCGGGCGGTGAACGGCCTGCGCCAGCTGGACGAGCTGCTGGCCGACCTCCGCCAGCGCCGCCAGGAGGGCCCCGGCGCCCTGCTCAAGACGGTGCTGGACGCGACCGGCTACGCCGCCGAGCTGGAGGCCGAGCGCACGGTCGAGGCGGCCGGCCGGCTGGAGAACGTGTCCGAGCTGGTGGCGGTGGCCGAGCAGCACGAGGACCTCGACGAGTTCCTCGAGGCGGTCAGCCTGGTCGCCGACAGCGACGAGATCGTGGGCGACGGCTCGGCGGTGAGCCTGATGACGATCCACACGGCGAAGGGGCTGGAGTTCCCGGCCGTGTTCCTGGCCGGGCTTGAGGAGGGCGTGTTCCCCCACCAGCGCTCCCTGGGCGAGCCGGAGGAGATGGAGGAGGAGCGCCGGCTGTGCTACGTGGCCATAACCCGGGCCCGCCAGCGCCTCTACCTCTCCCACGCCTTCTGCCGGACCATCTGGGGCGGCGCGCAGTACAACCCGCCCAGCCGGTTCCTCAAGGAGATCCCCGAGGCCCTCACCACCATGGTCTCGGGGCGCTCGCCGGCTGCCTCCGCCGGCCTGTCGGGGCGGGACCGGCTGGTGGACTCGGCCATGCGCCGGAACACCCCGGTGCGGACCACCGGGGCGGAGAACCTGGGCCTGCGGGTGGGCGACGACGTGGTGCACGCCAAGTGGGGCGAGGGGGTCATCGTCGCCATCGAGGGCGGCGGGGACAAGGCCGAGGCGGTGGTGGCCTTCCCCGGCCTGGGCGAGAAGCGGGTGCTGCTGGCCTGGGCCCCGCTCAAGCGGGCCTGAGCGGCCTCCTACCGCGGTAGGAGGCGGGCGGACGGGAATCGTCCCCGGGCCCGATGCCGCCGGCGGCGGTTCGGTCTACCGTTGTCCGTAATGGCCGCAACGGTCGAGCTGGGGGAGGCGCACGAGCGGGGGCGGACGGGCGACGCCGTCATCTCCGTCGAGGGACTGCGCATGGAGTACGGGGGCCGGGTGGCGGTCGACGGCATCGACCTGTCCGTCCAGCGGGGGGAGATCTTCGCCCTGCTCGGCCCCAACGGCGCAGGCAAGACCTCGACGGTGGAGATCCTCGAGGGCTACCGCCGCCGCACCGGCGGCCGGGTCCGGGTGCTGGGCCAGGATCCCCAGACGGCCGGCCCGGCGTGGCGGGACCGGGTCGGGGTGGTGCTGCAGTCCTCCACCCCCGAGCCGGAGCTGTCGGTGGCCGAAACCCTCCGCCTCTACGCCGGGCTCCACTACCGACCCCTGCCGGTGGCCGAGGTCATGGAGCTGGTGGGCCTGGGGCCCTCGGCCGACGTGCGCAACGCCCGCCTTTCCGGCGGGCAGCAGCGCCGGCTGGACTTCGCCCTGGCCCTGATAGGCGATCCCGACCTGGTCTTCCTCGACGAGCCCACGACCGGCTTCGACCCTGGGGCCCGCCGGGCGGCCTGGGACGTGATCGCCGGCCTGCGCCAGCTGGGCAAGACGGTGCTGCTCACCACCCACTATCTCGAGGAGGCCGAGGTGCTGGCCGACCGCATGGCGGTGATGGCCGGCGGGCGGGTGGTCGCCTGCGGGCCGCCCGCCCTGCTCGGCGGCCGCGGGGAGGAGCCGACGGAGCTGCGCTTCGTGACCGAGCCCGCCATCCGGCCCCGCCTGCTGCCGGCCGACATCTCCCGCCGGGCCGACGTGCAGGGGACCAAGCTCATCGTGCGCAGCCACGACCCGCTGCGCGACCTGCACCTGGTGTGCGGCTGGCTGCTGGACAACGGGATAGCGGCCCACTCGGTCGAGGTCCGCCGGCGCAGCCTCGAGGACATCTACCTCGACCTCACCGGAGGGGGGCATCGGTGAGCGCGGTCACCGTCGACGCCGCCCTCGCCCCGGCCGCCCGCCCCCGGCGCCGGTCGGCGCTGTCCCTGCTGGCCCACCAGGTCCGCTTCGACCTGCTGGTCATGTCGCGCAACCGGGCGGCCCGGTTCTTCGTCATCGGGCTGCCGGTGCTCATGCTGGTGCTGTTCGCCTCCATCTTCGGCCGGGTCAGCTTCGGCAGCCCCGGCCTGGGGCTGTCCGGCACCACCTACTACGTGTGCACCCAGGTGGTGTTCGGGATCGTCGGCGCATCCTTCATGTCGATCGCCATGACCCTCATCGTCAGCCGTGAGTCGGGGGTGTTCAAACGGCGGCGGGCCACCCCGGTGCCGGCGTGGATGATCGTGGCCAGCCGGGCGGTGGTCGGGGCGGTCACCAGCTTCTCGCTCACCGCCGTGCTGCTGGCGGTCGGGCACTTCGCCTACGGCGCCTCCGTACCGGGGCGCGCCCTGCTCCCCCTGCTGCTCGCCATGGTGGTGGGGACCCTGTCCTTCGGCGCCCTCGGCTTCGCGCTCAGCGGCCTGATCCGCTCGGCCGAGACGTCCCAGGCGGTCGTGCAGGCCGTCACCCTGCCGCTGTTCTTCATCTCAGGCGTGTTCGTGCCCTGGGGCCTCATCCCGCCCTGGCTGCGGCAAGTGGCCGCCATCTTCCCGGTGCGGCACCTGGCCCAGGCGGTGCTGGCCGCGGTGGCGGGCAACGGGGTGGTGCGCGGCGCCGACCTGCTGGTGGTGGGGGCGTGGGGTGCGGCCGGCCTGGTGGTGGCGGCCCGGCGCTTCGCCTGGTCGCCCCGTTCCGGCTGAGCCCGCCCCGGCGGGGCGCCCGTTCGGCGATCGGCGACGGTGTCGGGCGCCGGGGCTCCTGACGACCGGGCTCGAGGGGGAGGGAGCTAGGAAGCCGCGGCGCGGCGCAGCTCGACCTCGTCGGCGGCCGACCGGTCGGCGGTGGAGCCCTGGAGGTGCTGGACGACGGAGCGGGACAGCCACGGCGAGAGCATCAGCGACAGGTGGCCGTGGTCCTTGGCCAGCACGTTGGTGGCGGCCAGGGCCGGGTGGGTGAGCATGGCCGAGCTGGCCGGCTGCACCAGCAGGTCCACGTTGGAGTAGTAGGCCACCCACCTGACCGGGCTGGGGCGGGCGCCGTCGGCCAGGCGTCGCATGACCCACGAGCCCGGGCGCAGCTCCTCGGCGGTGCGGCCGGGGGCGGCGAAGGCGGCCACCGTGCCCTGGTGGGGCGTGGCGATGGTGACGGCCCGGTCCACGGTCGCGTCCCCGCCGAGCTCCTGCACGTACCAGCGCACCACCAGGCCGCCCAGGCTGTGGCCCACCAGGTGGACCCGCTCGGCGCCGCTGTCGGCCCGCAGGCGCTCGACCCGGCGGGCCAGCTGCTCGGCCAGCTCGGGCACGTCGTGGCGGAGGGGGGAGTAGTTGAGAGCGTCGACGTGGCCGAAGCCGGCCTTGGCCAGATGGCGCTCGAGCACGAACCAGCCGGAGCGGTTGTGGCCGTAGCCGTGGACGAGGAGGACCGGGGCCTGCTCGGCGGCGCCTTCGGCCCGGCGCACCACCGGAGGGCTCACCAGGCCCATGGGATAGTGGGCCACGCATCGGGCCACGGACACGAACTCGCGGGCGTGGCCGATGTAGGTGCCCGGTCGGCGGGCGGCGACGAGGATGGCGTCCACGACCTTCGGGGGTGTAGACCGCTCGCTCACGGGATTAGTTGTCGGCCGATCCACAAGCGTTTTGTAATGGGGTGTCGGGGTCATTTTGGTGGATAGTGATGACGGGCTGGACTGAACGGGCTAGGTTGGCCCTCGGCCGGGGGGTTGGCCTGGGCGACTTCCTGGAGCGTCTGGCCCTGGTGCACCGCTCCCGCCGGCTGGTCGAGGAGGCCTCGGGCCCGACCTACACCTACGAGCAGGCCGCCGCCCGCGTCGCCCTGATGGCCGGGGCCATCGCCGCCATGGTGAGGCCAGGCGACCGGGTGGCCCTGGCCCTGCCGAACTCCTACGACGTGGTGCTGGCCTCGCTGGCGGCGGTGCGGGCCGGGGCGGTGGCGGTGCCCCTCAACGCCGAGCTGACCGACACTGAGCGGGAGACGGTGGTGAACGACGCCGGCGCCGCCGTGGTGGTGCGCCACCCCGAGGAGCTGCTGGGAGCGGCGCCCCTGGAGGCGCCGGCGCCGGCCGGGTCGGTGGCGGCCATCTTCTACACGTCGGGCACCACCGGGCGCCCCAAGGGGGCGAGGCTCGGCAGCCGGGCCCTTCTCGGCCAGATCTCCGCCGCCGCCCTGTGGCCCTCGGGGCTGCGGCGGGACGAGGCGGTGTTCGGCCTGCCGCTCTCCCACATCATGGGCTTCGTCGCCGTGCTGGGGGTGGCCGGGGCCGGGGTTCCGTCCTACTTCCTGCCCCACTTCCGTCCCGACGCCGCCCTCGACGCCATCGAGGCCCGCCGGGCCACCTTCTTCATCGGGGTGCCGGCCATGTATCGGATGATGGTCGAGGCCGGGGCCGAAGAGCGCGACCTGTCCTCGGTGCGGGTGTGGGCCTCGGGGGCCGATGTGATGCCGCCCGAGCTGGTCCGGCGCTTCCAGGACATGGGGGCCATCCTGACCCTGCCGGGCGGGCGCAGCCTGGGCCGGGCCGCCTTCATCGAGGGATACGGGATGGTGGAGACCGGTGGAGGGGTGGCGGTGAAGGTGGCCACCCCGCTCCCGTTCCGGCTGCCCCTTATCGGCGGCGACAGCCTCGGTGTGCCCATACCGCCCAACCGGATGAGGGTGGTAGGCGAGGACGGGCACGACGTCGGGGCTGGCGACGTGGGCGAGCTGTGGGTCAAGGGGCCCGGGGTGCTGGAGGGCTACCACGGCGACGAGGCCGCCACCAGGGCGGTCCTCACCGACGACGGCTGGCTGCGCACTGGCGACATGGTGAGGCGGGGGCCCATGGGCACGGTGTCGTTCGTGGGGCGGGAGAAGGACGTCATCAAGCGCGGCGGCTACTCGGTCTACGCCGTGGAGGTGGAGGGGGTGCTGGAGACCCACCCGGCCGTGGCCGAGGCGGCGGTGGTGGGCCTGCCCGACGACCGCCTGGGCGAAGTGCCGGTGGCGGCGGTGCGGCTGGCTCCGGGGCAGTCGGCCACCGAGGAGGAGCTGGCCCTCTGGGCCACCGATCACCTGGCCGGCTTCAAGGTGCCGGTCCGGTTCCTGGTGGTGGACCAGCTCCCCCGCACCGGCACCCGCAAGGTGCGCCGGGCCGAGCTGCGCCGGCTCTTCGTCTGAATCCTCCACCTCCCGCCCGGTCGGCCGGCGTCGGCGGGCGCAGTCCCGGATCCCCGGGGCTCGCAGCCGGTCGGCTCCCGCCGGTGGCGGGGCCAACTGGGGGGGAATGCGGGCTCTCCCGTAGGATTCGGCCGTGGTTGACCAGCCATACCGGGTGGTGGTGGCCAAGCCCGGCCTCGACGGGCACGACCGGGGGGCCAAGGTCATCGCCCGCGCCCTGCGCGATGCCGGCTTCGAGGTCATCTACACCGGCCTGCACCAGACGCCGGAGCAGATAGTTCAGGCGGTCATCCAGGAGGACGCCGACGCCGTCGGCCTCAGCCTGCTGTCGGGGGCCCACATGACCCTGGTGCCCCGGGTGGTCGAGCTGCTGGCCGAGCAGGGGGCCGACGACGTGGTGGTGGTCTGCGGCGGCATCATCCCCGAGGCCGACATCCCCAAGCTCAAGGAGATCGGGGTGGCCGAGGTGTTCGGCCCCGGCGCCCCGCTCCCCGCCATCGCCGAGTGGCTGCGCAACGCCCTGGACGCCACCAGGGCCCCGGGCCGCACCGGCTGACCGGACCGCCCGCCGCCCCCGGCGGCGGCGACCCGTCGTGGACTGACCCAGACCCAAGGAGAGAAGTGGACCTGTTCGAGTACCAGGGCAAGCAGTACTTCGCCCGCTACGGCATACCCGTGTCCCCCGGTGGCGTGGCCGACACCGTCGAGGAGGCGGTGAAGGTCGCCGACTCCGTCGGCTACCCGGTGGTGGTCAAGGCCCAGGTGCAGGTGGGCGGGCGGGGCAAGGCCGGCGGCATCCAGCTGGCCGCCGACGCCGGCGAGGTGCGCCGACACGCCGGAGACATCCTGGGGATGGACATCCGCGGCCACGTGGTGCGCCGGCTGTGGGTGGAGCGGGCGTCCGACATCGCCGCCGAGTACTACGCCAGCTTCACCCTCGACCGGGCGGCCAGGATGCACCTGGGCATGGTGTCGGCCAAGGGCGGGGTGGACATCGAGGAGGTGGCCGAGTCGGACCCGGCCGCCATCGCCCGGCTGCACATCGACCCAGTCGAGGGTCTCGACCCCGCCGGCGCCCGGCGCCTGGTCGAGGAGGCCGGCCTCGACGAGAAGGCGCGCTCGGGGGCGGCCGACATCCTGGTCGAGCTGTACCGCTGCTTCGTGGAGGGCGACGCCGACCTGGTGGAGATCAACCCGCTCATCCTCACCCCCGACGGCCGGGTGCACGCCCTCGACGCCAAGGTGACCCTGGACGACTCGGCCGCCTTCCGCCATCCGGAGTGGGACGAGTTCAGGGGCATCGCCCAGCTCGACCCGCGCGAGGCGCTGGCCCGCGAGAAGGGCCTGCAGTACGTCGGCCTCGACGGCTTCGTGGGCATCATCGCCAACGGCGCCGGCCTGGCCATGAGCACCTGCGACGTGGTCGAGCAGGTCGGAGGCAAGCCGGCCAACTTCCTCGACATCGGCGGCGGCGCCAACGCCGAGGTGATGGCCAACGCCCTCGAGGTGATCAACACCGACGAGAAGGTGCGCTCGATCTTCATCAACATCTTCGGTGGCATCACCCGCGGCGAGGAGGTGGCCAAGGGGGTGGTGGCCGCCCTGGGCCGGGTGGACATCAAGGCTCCCATAGTCATCCGCCTCGACGGCACCAACGCCGCGGAGGGCAGGAGCATCCTGGCCAAGGAGGCCGCCGGCCGAATCCAGTCGGTCCCCACGATGGTCGAGGCCGCCCGCCGGGCGACCGAGCTGGCGGGAGGCAGCGCCAAGTGAGCATCTTCGTCGACGAGAACACCAAGGTCGTGATCCAGGGCCTGAGCCCCACCGGCCAGGGCCTGTACCACGGCCTGCGCAACCGGGCCTACGGCACCAAGGTGGTGGCCGGCACCAACCCCAGGCGCGGCGGCGAGGAGGTCGCCAACGGGATAGTGCAGGCGCTCGGACGTGTC
>DASRBO010000155.1:0-2971 GCA_035653595.1 Acidimicrobiales bacterium
GGCCGGACTACGGTTCATCCCGGAAGTGCCTTCCTGTTGTGGTGGCTGTGGTCTTGAGCAACCTCAGTTTCACCCAACAGGAAGGCGTTTTCGCGTATGGGAACCAGCTAGACCCGGTGAGTTACTGAAAGGCCCGGGCTAGGGGTTCCAGGGTGCCCTTTAGCGAGCTTGGCCTTTCCCTATGGTCGGCCCGAGTCAGCGATCCTTGGACTCCGGATCGGTCGAGCGCATGACGGCGTTCTTGACTTCGCCCAAGGGGGTAACCCGCGGAGTCGGGAGCCCAGCGGCTGCGACAGCCGCAGCGAACATCTCTCCGGCGCTGAACTGGAGGAATACCTCTTTCGACGGGCAACCGTCGAAGACGGTTAGGCCGCCTTCCCGCGTCACACATACATGTAGCTGGAGGGCCCCAGGCGGGAAACCTGCCGCTAGGCGGTTGTAGGCCTCAAGCAGGGTCTCCGGGTCGCCGTCGAAGTCATAGGAGCCGAGAAACATCGAGCCTCCAGGTTGTGCGGACGGGGCGGCGCTGGGCCCAATCGCCCCAGCCCATGTATATCGCACCCCGTTGCGACCGTCGCCGGACGTTGGTGGCCGGCGTCGAGCGAATCGATAGCAGTATGGAATTTGGTCCGGAGACACTGAGGGCGGACGACGACTTCTGACGGACTTGGCGGCCCGTGCTATCCCTGGCCCTCAAGCCAGACGCTTCCATCTCCGATGACCTTTGTGTTCCTCGCCAGTGGCGAGCCCGTAGCCCTGTTCAGACCGCGCCTCCGGCCGCGGTCTTCCAGCCAACCAACCTCAGCCGCGCTCAATTACGTCGAGGTCACGGGAAGCGAACTGGTGGTGCCACCACTCCTCCCGGAACACGACGCGGAAGCAATCGATCACGCGGGCGCGTCGCTCGGCGGGGAGGTCCGGCGGGTCCCAGGGACCGCCCACCCGCATGCGCAGGTCCTCTTCGGCCAGGGTGGCGAGATGAGCGCGGACGTCTACCTCGCGCTGCTCGCGCACAGCCAGGACGTCGTCTAGCTCTGGGCCGGTGTCGGGCGGTGCGTCACGGGGGAGATCGGGCGGGACGCCCCACTCGTGCAAGGGGCCCTGAACGCCCAGCACCATGCGTCGGAGCCAGGCATCGCCCGCGAACAGGAGGTGACGCAACGTCTCGACGAAGGAGTACTCGCCTCCGACCCGCTCATGGAGCTTCGTCGTCGGCAGCCGCCTCGCCCGAGCAAGAGTGGGCGTCCAAATCTCATTGACAAGATCCATGGCCGCCGAAATCCCAGCCAGATCCCGAGGACGGAGCCGAAGCCGTTCCGGATGCCGGCGGTCGAGCTCGTCTCTGACCTGGACGTCGGTCAGTTCCGTTATCCAGATCGGCTCACTCAAGCGGACGCCCCCTCTGGCCCGGAATGACGTGGCTGCACCATGCTGTCAGGCTCCCCTCCTCGCCACCCGCGACACGGTATCCTCCCAAGAGACGGCAAGGCCTGCGCCGGCGCGGCTTCCAGCAGCACTGCGGCGGGGACGCCGCCACGCTAAGGCGACGCCCTCCACAGCCACCGCAATGCGTCCGGCAAGATGGCCCCACCGTGGTTGGGATCGTGTCCCCCATCCCCGAGGACGAAGCGGAAGTCATAGGCCCGCTCGGCCAATCCCGCCGCCACCTGGAGGTTCTCGCTAAGCCAGTTGCGCTCGGAGCGGTTGTACCCGATGTCTCGGGTCGCCGCCTGCATGAAGATCCGTAGCGGCTTGGGTGGAGTCTCGCGGATGAGCCTTGGGTAGGGGTTCCCACCAGGGATCTGGGCGAAGCTTCCGAGGAAGCTCAAGACCAGTCCGAACCTGTCCGGCCGCATCCACGCGGCGGTGAAGGCGCAGTTCCCTCCACTGCTGCCCCCGCCGATGGCCCATTGCCCAGGGTCGTCGACAATGGAGTATCGCTCGCGGACCCGGGCCACGATCTCGTCGAGCACGAATCTCACATAGACATCGTCGAATGCGTCGTATTCGTGATTGCGGTTCCTGGGCTGTTCGGCGCCGGGGAACTCGCCCGGATCGATGAAGAGGCCAATCGTCACCAGCATCTCGCCCCGATGGATGAGGTTGTCCAACACGACGGGCACCTGGACGCCGACCGCCGGCTCCATGTAATAGGCCCCGTCCTGGAAGACCATCAGGGAAGCCGGCCGGGAAGGGTCGTATTGGGCGGGGAGGTATATCCAGAACCGCCTCTCCGTGCCGGGGTAGGACCGGCACTCGGTCCACTGGTACGTCTCGACCGTGCCCTGCGGAACGCCGGCGTGGCGAACCGAGTCCGGGCCATAGGCGTACCGCATCGGCTCCGAAAAGTCGACGGGCTGACGGACGTAGGGCAACTCAGTCATGTCAGGCTCTGCTCAAGTTCAGGGACACGGGCCAGGCGCATGGGACCAGCATGCCTCGAGCGCGGCGGCGGTGGAAGAGCGTCCGCCGGTCCAGCAACCTGCCGCCATGCGGATGATCTAACCATCACCTGCCCGGAGGGCGGGCGCGGTGAATTTCTCCTGTCCGCTCCCGTTGGTTGTGCAAGGGTGCAGGGCCGTGTCACATGATCTCTTTGTCCGGGGGGACGGTCCCCGACTTGCCGTCCGTGACTACGGAGGGAGCGGTCCGCCCATCCTCCTGATCCACGGCCACTATGGAAATTTGGCCAGCTTCGACTACCTAGGCCCACTGCTGACTTCAGGCCTCCGGGTCGTGGCTTATGATCAGCGTGGTCACGGCTGGTCAGAGCCCGGCCGAATCGGCATCGCCGAGTTCCGGGCCGACCTGGCCGCCGTCGTCGGCGCCCTAGCCCCGGCCTTTCAGTAGACAGTCGGTAAGGCCATGAATCGGCACGCTCGGCCGTCGGAGCAGGCATCAGACTCTCCAATTGCGGGACTGGCTGTCGTCCAGGACGCGTTGAAGCACCAAGACGACGCCGCGCGCAGCC
>DASRBO010000156.1:0-2370 GCA_035653595.1 Acidimicrobiales bacterium
CGGAGGAGGCCGGCGTGCCCGACGTCGTCTGCTCGTTCATGGAGACGGTGACGGCGATCGTGCTGGCCGCCATGCTCCTGCGCCGACGGGGACCACGACGCCACCGGGGGTGGGTGACGAGGGTCGCGATCGCACCCGTCGCGCTCCTGGTGGCGCTGCTGACCCTGGTCGGAAGCGCCGCCGGCGCGGCCGCCATGCCGGTTGCGTTCAAGGCTGCTCCCGCCGTCCCCGGCGAACCATCGATCCCGGTGACGGCCCTGACCGAGGCACCCGGCCCCCAGCCGGTCGACCGCTTCACCCTGACCGCCGAGGTGCGCCGGATCGGCGGGCACGAGGCGTGGACCTTCAACGGGACCGTGCCCGGGCCGGAGCTGCGCGTTCGCCAGGGCGACCGGGTCGAGGTGACGCTGGTCAACCACCTGCCGGCCCCGACCACCGTTCACTGGCACGGCGTGCCGGGCTTGCCCGACGCCGAGGACGGCGTTGCCGGTCTCACCCAGGATGCGGTGCCGCCAGGTGGCAGGTTCGTCTACGACTTCGTCGCCCGTGAGCCGGGCACCTACTGGTACCACACGCATCAGGACACGGGCGGCCAGCTACCGTTGGGGCTGTTCGGTGCCCTCGTGGTCGAGCCGCGGGGCGGCGTGGCGCAAGCGCGCGACCACACGGTGGTGCTGCACCAGGACGGTGCGGCGGTGGCGATGAACGGAGTCACCGGCACGCTGCGGCTGGCAGCGCGGCCGGGGGAGACGGTCCGGCTGCGTCTGATCGACGCGGTGGTGCCGCAGATGGACGGGACGCCGGAGACGCCGGTCCTGATCGGGGCGTCCTACCGGGTGGTGGCGCTCGACGGCCGCGACCTCGACGCGCCTGGACTCCTCGGGCCCGAGCGGCTGGTGCTCGGGATGGGGCAACGGGCGGACCTGGTGTTCACGATGCCGATGAGCGGGGCGGTCCGCCTGGTGGACGGGGAGGAGCACGGCAAGCCCTCACTGCTGCAGCGCCTCTTCGGTGGCCCCACCGCCCGATTCGCTTCGGCCCTGATCGGCGACGGGCCGGCGCCCGCGGTCCCCGACCTGGGCCGGTTGCCGGTCTTCGACCCACTCCACTACGGGGCGCCGGCGCTCGATCCGATCACGACCCATCCTGCGGACGTGACCTTCCCGATCGTGATCGACGAGGCGCCCGGCTTTCGCGACGGCACCATCCAGCTGGTGCACACCATCGACGGCGAGGCGGCGCCCTACGTGCCGCCGATCACGGTCCACGAGGGCGAGCTGGTCCGGCTCCACATCGTCAACCGCAGCGGGGAGTACCATCCCATGCACCTGCACGGACACACGATGTCGGCGGTCGCCCGCGACGGCGTCCCGGTTCGAGGCAGCCCGATCCACCTGGACACGCTCCTGGTCGGCCCTCACCAGACCTGGGACGTGGTCTTCCTCGCCGACAACCCTGGTCTCTGGATGCTCCACTGTCACGTGCTGCTCCACGCCAGGATGGGCATGAGCATGACGGTCGACTACGCCGGCGTGACCACGCCCTTCACCATGGGCAGCCGCTCCGGCAACATCCCGGAGTGAGCCCGCGCGTGCGTCGGACCTCGATCCATCCACCCACCGTGCTCTCTCGGGCGCTCCGTGCAGCCGTGCGCCGGGGGTGGTCAACGGCGACCGACCGCGACGCCGCGACCCTCAGCCGGCCTTGCGGCCGAAGGCGATGGCCAGAGGCCAGGTGGTGTGGTGCTCCTCGAACTCCAGGGTCGAGCGACGGGTGAGGTCGGCCGCCTCCTCGGCCGGGACGAGCGATCGGGACCGGAGCAGCTCGCCCATGCGTGTCAGGACGGCCCGGGCGTCGCTGGCCAGGAAGGAGCCGACCCGGCCGCCCCACTCGCCCACCGGCAGCACGAGTTCGCGCCGGACCACCGCTTCCAACCCGGCCTGGCGGAGATAGCCGTCCAGGGCTTCGAAGACGGTTCTGGTGGTGTCGAGTCCGAGAGGGGTGGCGACGTGATCCTGGACCAACCCCCAGGCGCGCCGGGTCGCGGGGCCCATGTGGGAGAACGCCATGGTCGGCTCGACCAGCTCCACCCAGCCCCCGGGACGGGTGACCCGGACCAGCTCCCCCACCACCCGGGGCCACTCCGCCAGCGGGATGCCCGAGACCAGGTAGCGCTGGTGCACGAGGTCGAAGACCCCCTCCCGGAAGGGCAACCCCTGGAGCAGGTTCCCCCGCACGTGCCGGTAGCCGGGAGGGTGCTCCCTCGGCCCCGCCACCAGGTCCAGCCCCACCACCAGCGCCTCCGGGTGCTCCCAGCAGACCTCGATCCCCCAGCGCCCGGTGCCGGTGCCCACGTCCAGCACCCGCCCC
>DASRBO010000157.1:0-37743 GCA_035653595.1 Acidimicrobiales bacterium
TCCTGGTGGAGATCGGTTTCACGACCGCCCGGCTCCTTGAACAGTGCCTGGTCGTGCCATATCCGTACGGCCGGACCCCCCAGGAGCTCGGCGGCCGCCTGACCGAGTCGGGGGTGGAAGGTGAGAGGCTTGACCTCGGGAAAGTCCTCCCAGAGGTTCTGACACTGGATAAAGGACTGTTCGTACCGGCTCTTGTGCTCGAGGCGGCGTCGGTCCTCCCGTTTACGTTGCACTACGGCATTGCTGACCGCTGTCCCGAATGTGACCAGTTCCTCCGGGCTCAGCAGGTCGGGAATGACCACGAAGCCGTCGCGGCGGAAGGAGTCCGCCTGCTCAGGTGTGACGAGGCGTGGTTTGGCTGTTCCCATGAGGTGCCCTCCGCGATCGATCCTCGGCAATTATTTCGGAATCCTGACAAATTGCCAACCCCCCGGGCGCACCCTCCGAGTGAGAGCGGGAATCGGCCACCGCTTGGGGCAGTGGTGCTGGCGTGCGCCCTCGGCGTTGGGCTGGGCACCCCGTGGCCGGCCGGGCGGTAGGTAATGGCCCTTTTGGGCTATGGACGTAGCCCCACCTTCTACTTACGGTGCCTGGTGGGCCCTGGTTCCCGGTGCCCAGAGAGCGAGGTGTCGAGATGGCGGTATCGACCCAGGACCGGTCATCGGTGTTGGCGCTACCGCGTCCCGACAGCGACCGGTCGTGGCGGATACAGGCCGCATGTCGCGACATGCCGGCCGAGCGGTTCTTCCCGGCCGGCACCCGGGCCATCGCCGACGAGGTGGCGGCGGCCAAGGCGATCTGCGCGGTATGTCCGGTGCGCGACCCCTGCCTCGAGTTCGCCATCTCGACCAAGCAGGAGTTCGGGGTGTGGGGAGGCACCGACGAGGTCCAGCGCCGGCGGATGGCGACCAGGCGGCTGCTGTTGCGCTGATCTGGAAGGAAACGGCGGACCATGACAGATCACGACGAAGAGCCCGTCCGAAGGGGACCGGGGCGGCCGCGCGACCCGGGCAACGATCGGGCCATCCTCGACGCCACCATGGAGCTGGTGCGGACGGCGGGCTATCCGGCCCTGACCATCGACGCCGTCGCCCAGGCGGCCAAGGTCGGTCGGCCGACCATCTACCGGCGCTGGCCCTCCAAGGCGGCCCTGGTCATCGCCGTGCTGCCCTACCTGCTGCAGTCGCCCCCGCCCATCGACACCGGCCGGCTGGAGACCGACCTGGTGGTCCTGCTGCGCCGGCACGTGAGCTCGATGTCCTCGGCCCGGATCAGGCGCATCCTCCCGGGCCTGATGGCCGACATTGCCGAGGAGCCTGAGCTTGAGGCCAGCTTCCGGGCCAGCTGGATCGAGCCGTGGCAGGAGGCGGTCGAGCAGGCCATAGCCCGGGCCATCGAGCGGGGCGAGGTCAGGGAGGGGCTGGACGCCGCCACCCTGGCCGAGCTGTTCGTGGGGGCCGGCCTCTACGAGGTGCTGGTGGCCGGCGAGTCCGGGTGGCGGCCATCGGCCGAGGAGCGCATCGCCGCCTTCGTGGAG
Organism: Acidimicrobiales bacterium; assembly: GCA_035653595.1. Classification (GTDB taxonomy): domain Bacteria; phylum Actinomycetota; class Acidimicrobiia; order Acidimicrobiales; family JAJPHE01; genus DASRBO01. The sequence goes on from DASRBO010000157.1 coordinate 1,538, forward strand.
GGGATCGCGTCGGAGGACAGCCGGCGGACCAGCAGCTGAGCTCCGGCTGGCCGCGCCCGGCCGGCCAGGCTTCCTCGGTGGCCCCAGCTGGGTGCAGCTCGTCGCGCCTATGCGCCTGGTACGGAGTCGAAAGTCCTCGGCTCAGGCGGGGATGTGGTCAGCTCGGCGATCAGTCCGCCAGCTGGCGGGGAACCACCAGCGCGTCGAGCCGTGCCGTGCCGGGCGCCAGCTCGGCCCACGGCCCCGTGAAGCTGAGGGTGGCCAGGGCGCCGGTGGGGAACTTCTCCTCCGCCAGCGCCAGGGCGCCGGCATCAGCCTCCCCGGTCAGCCTGAGCACCAGGTCGCCCACCCCCGGGTTGTGGCCGATGAGCAGCACGGAGTCGACGGCGGGGGCGACCCCCTGCAGCCGCTCGATCAGCTCGTCCACCATGGCGCCGTAGACGTCGTCTTCGATCTTCACCTCGGTCGTCGGGGCGAGGACACCCTCAAGGGCGGCGAGGGTCTGGCGGGTGCGCAGCGCCGATGAGCACAGCACCAGCGCCGGAGGGGGGGTGCGGGTGGCGAGGTACTTGGCCACCCGCTTGGCGTCGCGCTGGCCCCGGCGCGACAGGGGCCGCTGCCGATCGTCGAGGTCGGGATGGTCCCAGCTCGACTTGGCGTGGCGCAGGACGTAGAGGGTCCTCACTCCCATCGGCGCCACGCTCCACGAGGCACCCGTAACCGGATCGGGGGCCGGATCAGGGGGTCCTCAGGCCGCCACCGCCGACGCCGGGGCCGCCAATGCCGAGCGGCGCAGCTGGAGGATGGCCACCCGCACCACCACCTGGGCGAAGGCCATGAGCACGAAGGCGACCACGTAGGCCTGGGCGCTGGTGATGTCCTGGTGGATGGAGAAGCGCAGGAGCGAGTGCTGTCCGGCGGTGGTGTGGGCCCAGACGTCGAAGCCCATGCGGAAGCCCATGCCGAGCACCCAGGCCGTGGCGGCGACGGCGCCGGCGCGGGCCATGACCGTGCCCGCGTCCGATCGCCACACGTTGGTGCCCAGCCCGCTGATGGCGCCGCACGCGACTCCCATGATCACCAGCACCAGGTCGAGGAGCAGGTCGTGGCCGGCGGTGGGGAAGGCCCGCACGTAGCGCAGGCCGGCCAGGCCCACGAGGGCAAGAGGCAGGAGGGCCGACTGCGTGGTCAGCATCCGCGGTCGGATCTGGCGCACCACCAGCAGCACCAGCGCCAGGTCGATGATGTAGTCGGACCCCAACGGTCACCTCCGCGCTTGCCCGGACTGTCCGGCGCCGGCTTCCCCGCCTCGTCGGTCGGCGCGGGACATTCTGGCCTTGCCCGCCCAGATGGTCAAGCCTACGGACTATCTCTGGTCCTGACTATCCTGGGCCCGGATGCAGCCGCAGGAGCCGGACACCCTGGCAGCGCTTCCGCTGCCCGCCCTGCTGCGCTCGGCCGGGGGCGCCTTCAGCGGGGCCATCCGGCGCGCCCTGGACGGAGCCGGCCTCGAGGACGTCCCGCCCAACGGCCCCTACGTGTTGGGGGCGATCGCCCGCACCGGGGCTCCCCTGGGCGAGGTGATCCGCCGGCTGGGCGTGTCGAAGCAGGCCGGCGGTCAGCTGGTGGACACCCTGGTCTCCCGCGGCTATCTGGAACGGGACGTGGACCCGGAGGACCGCCGGCGCCTGGTGGTGGGCCTGACCGCCCGGGGCCGATCGGCGGCGGCGGTGATCAGGGCCGCCGTCGCCGCCGTTGAAGCGGATCTGATCGAGGCGGTGGGGGAGGAGCGGGTCGGCAGCGCCCGCGTCGTGCTGGCCGCCCTGACCCGCGCCGGGGCCGGCGATGGCTGAGGCCTCCCCGTCGGTCACCGCCCGGCGGGTGGCGGCCTATCGCCTCTCCTTCGAACGTGCTCCCGCCCCCTACGGTGACCCCGACGCCGACGATGCCCTCGCTGCCGACGTCGCCGCCGGCGAGGTGGTCGACGTCGAGGCCCCCATGGGGCGGTACCTCCGGGGTCGGACGGCCTTCTTCGACCGGATGGTGGTCGGCGCCATCGAGGGTGGCATCGCTCAGCTGGTGAGCATCGGAGCCGGCTACGACGGTCGGGCCATCCGCTACCACAAGGCAGGCCTGCGCTGGTGGGAGGTCGACCGGCCGGGGACCCAGGCCGACAAGCGCCGCCGCCTCGCCCGTCTGGGCGTCGATGCCGGCCACATCGGCTTCGTAGCGCACGACCTGGCCGACGGGGGGCTGCCCGACGCATTGACCGCAGCCGGCTTCACCCCGGACGATCCCGCCCTCTTCCTGTTGGAAGGCGTGGCCGTCTATCTCGATCCTGGGGTGCTGACGGCCCTCTTCGGCGAGCTCCGTTCCGTCGCCGCCCCGGGGAGCCGGTTGGCCCTGTCCCTCGGGACGATGCCGACCTCGTCCGACCACGCTCGTCGGCGCCTTCGCTTCCAGGCGGCGGTGGCCAGGGTGGGGGAGCCGGCCCGCAACTCGATCACCGCCGATGAAGCCACGCCGCTGCTGGCCGACGCCGGCTGGCGGCGCAGCGACCGTTCTGAACGTGCCGCCGGCGCCGGCTTCGTCGTGGTCACACCGGTCGCTTCACCGGCGGGCGCGGCGGGTGTCGGCGCTCAGTCCCTCCCGCAGCGGGGGAGGGGGCCCAGGCGGGACTGACGGCGGGGGCTACGTCTCCCCGATTGGGGTTGGGCCCCTCCGGCGACAGCGCCTGCTCGGTCTGCCTAACCGGCGGTCAGGTAGTTGTGGACCTCGAAGAACTCGACCTGGGGCGGGTTGGGGAGCCCGACATCCTGGCTGATCGGCCCGATCTTCTCGGCGGCGAACTTCTCGAAGTCTTCCTTGGTCTCCCACACGTCGGTCACCCGGAGCCCACCATCGGTGGCGGTCACCCAGTGGAAGATCCCACCCGGTCCACCGGGGCCGCCTTTACGAAAGCCCATCTTGGCGATGATCTCGTCGTATTGCTGCAGGGTCGCGCCAGCAAAGTCCAGTTGTACGGCGATCGCCATGGTGGTCTCCCTCTTCCGCTCAGGGGTGTGTCTTCCACGAGGATGCCAGCCGCACGGAGTCGTCGCCATACCCCAAATGAGGCCAGGTCGGGCCGGCCCTAAAGGGAGCCGAGGGCCTCCACGATCACCTGGGCGGCCGCGCCCGGATCGGTCCGGCTGGTGTCGATGCTCAGGTCGCTCGGGTGCAGCGGAGCCTGGTCGATGCCGCCGACAAGCTGGCGGAGCCGGTCGGCCTCGGTCAGCTTGCCCAACTGGCGCCGGTCTTCGCCGTCGACGCGGTCCTCGAGGCAGCCCAACGGAGCGTGCAAACGGACGAAGACGACCCGCCCGCCGGCCCGCTCGACCCGCGTGGCGGCCTCGTCGGCAAAGCAGGCGAAGCGCCGGCGGGGCTCGGGACCGCTCCAGGCGGAGTTGTTGGTGAAGATGAGGCTGATCCCCTCCCTGGCCGCCGTCTCGAACACGTCGAGGCGAAGGCGGTGCAGTACATCGTTGAACCCATCCGAGCCCCACGGGAAGACCGACTTCACCGCGTCGACCGTCAGGTGATTGTGGAACAGCGCATAGCCCGTCAGGACCGCCAGCCGTTTGGCGACGGTCAGCTTCCCGACTGCTGGCGGTCCGTAGATGTAGACGAGGTCAGACCGGGCCATCTCTCCGCCCGACTTGGTGGCCATCGGGCACTTCAGCCCTCGAATTGTGGCGCTTGGCCGGAAACTCGTGGTCCCAATGTCGGATTCTGCCGGAGGAGCCCTAAGGGCCTGGTGGACGGAGACCAGGCGCAGGCACCGAGGCTCAGACAGGACAGCATTCGGTCGATGTTAAGGGTTGCCGGGTCGGAGCGCCCGGCCGGGAGCGGTGTGAGATGGCGGTTGAATGGGTCGGCGTCGAGGGCGGCAGGTTCGTAGCCGTCGAGGTGGGCGAGGACGGTCGACTGGTGACGATCATCGTCAACGGGGATCTCGACGACCCAGCGCTCGGCTCGGCGTTGCGGCAGGCCGTCATCCAGGCGGTAGCGCCCGGCCCTCTAGTCGTCCGCATCGACTTGCGGCAGGTGGGGTTCATGGGCGGCATGGGTCTCTCCGTGCTGATGATGGCCAGGAGACGGCTCGCAGCCGAGGGGATACGGCTGGTCCTGGTCGGCCCTGGTCAGCCTGTCGGTCGTGTCCTAGCGCTGACCAAGGTCGAGGGCTACTTCGAGATCGAGCACGCGGTCTAGTCGAGTCCCCTGACGGCCCTCCGCCGACCCAGGCTGGGATCGTCCCTCCGGATGCGGAGTCACCTCCCCCGACGTTTGTCGTTGATCCGGGCTGACTTCACCCGGGCCTTCCATATGCTCAGCTCGGCCTGGCGCAGGAGGGGATCGGTCCGGCGAGCCTCGGCGGCGGCCTCACGCTGAAGCTTGCGGAAGCTGACCAAGCGGTCCTGGTCCAGCTCCCCGTTCGACGCCGCCGCGACCACGGCGCAGCCGGGCTCGGTCTGATGCCGGCAGTCGGAGAAGCGGCAGCCGTCCGCCAGGGTGTCGATGTCGGGGAAGGCCAGCTCGACCGGGACCTCCCCGGCCAGGCCGAGGCTGCGCAGGCCCGGGGTGTCGATGAGCACGCCTCCCCCCGGCACGGTGACCAGCTGGCGGGAGGTGGTGGTGTGACGACCGCGCTGGTCGGCGTGGCGAACGGCGCCGGTGGCGAGCAGGTCCGTGCCGAGGAGGGCGTTGGCGAGGGTCGACTTGCCCGCTCCCGACGGCCCCAGCAGCACGGCCGTGCGGGCCGGGCGTAGCCGTTGGCGGAGGTCCTCGATGCCGCGGCCGGTGGCGGCGCTGGTGGCGAGCACCTCCGCTCCGACCAGGCGCTCGGCCAGGGACCGCTCGACCGACTCGTCGGCCAGGTCGCACTTGGTCAGGGCCACCAGGGGCTGGGCCCCGCTCTCCCAGGCCACGGCCAGCTCGCGCTCGACCCGGGCGGGGCTGAGCCGGTCGGCCGGCGCGGTGATCACGACCAGGTCGAGGTTGGCCGCCAGCACCTGCACCGAGCTGCCCGATGGGTCCGCCCGGCTGAGGACCGACCAGCGGGGCAACACGGCATGGACGGACTCGGCCCGGACGGCGATCCAGTCGCCTACGGCGGGCAGCACGGCGGCGTGCAGGAGCCGTTCGGACCGGTCCCCGAACACGGCCGCACAGGTCGAGCGCTCGACCCGGACCACCCGGGCGGGCTCGACGGTCTGGTCATCTACTTCGCTGAACAGGGCCAGGACGCGGTCGGTCCACCCGAAGGCGGCGAGGGCGCCAGGCGTGACGCTGAACACCAAGGAGGCCTCCTTGAGGAGGGCCCGCCCCTGGCGCGTTCAGACGGTCAGCAGGGAGCGGGCAGCGGACAGGGGATGGGGGCGGCCGCGCTCGACCGCCGGTTCCCGGACACAGTCATCGTGGACCTCCCCCCTTCCTCGCCTGTCTTGGTGTGTGTGAGGAGAAGGCTACGCGGCCACCGGAACCCCCGCCAGCGGGTTCCGGTGCGACCGATGGGGTCAGTAGAGGGATCCGGCGTAGACGGTGCCGCTGCCCGCTCCCACGGTGAGCTGGTAGGTGTCGCCGGTCTTGTAGGAGATGAGCACCACACCCGGATCGCTTCCGCTGGTTGACGGTTGGGTGGGATCGGTCAGGTCGGTGACGGTGATGGTCGTCCCCGGCGCCGTCACGGCGATGTAGCCCTGGACGGCGGTGCCGTCGGGGACGAAGGTGCAGGACGCCCCGGCCGAGGCGCTGCAGTTGACGGCGGTGGTCGGCGGCGGTGGGCTGGGGCTGGTCGTGGAGGACATGCCCAGGGCGGCCAGGAGGTCGCTGTTCTCATGGGTGTTGGCCAGCTTCATCTCCCCGATGAAGTCGTTCATGCCCTGGATGACCTCCTGGGGCGTCGGGGCGCTGGTCGGGTCGGCGACCCCGAACTCGTCGGTGCCCCCGGCCCAGGTGATGACCTTCTGCCAGGTGGGGCTGGCGGTGATCTCCTCCACGTAATGGGTGGTCCCGCTCTTGTAGACGTCCTTCCAGGTCCAGAACATCCAGCCGTGCATCTTGTTGGCCGGGTCCTCGATGACCTGGCGGGTCCCCTGGACCCAGGCGTTGGTGTTGGCCCCGAACTCGCCGTTGAAGAAGGGCACGCCCTGGGCCTCTTCGATCTTGGTGAACCCGGTGATGTTGTTCTGGGCGTTCACCTGGTTCCCGCTCAGGTTGTAGCTGTGGAACATGTAGGCCATGTTCGAGTCGATCGGCGGCAGGACTTGCTGGACGCCCACCGTGTTCTCGACCTGTCCGGCCGTGCCGTACGCATAGGGCCCGAAGTCGGTGGCGAAGAAGTCGCCTTCCGCCATCATCATGTGGTTGGGGTCGACCTGGCGGATGCCCTGGATGATCTCCTTCATCACGACGGGGAGGAAATCGCGGTTGGCCACTTCGGTCATCGGCTCGTTGGCCAGGTCGTATCCGGCTATCCAGTGGCTGTCGCGGTAGCGGGAGGCCAGCATCTTCCAGAAGTCGATCACCGCGCCGAGGTTGCAGGTCGGATCCCACAGAAGCGGCGTGCCTGGCTGCCAGTCCGAGAAGGGGAACTCGTCGGGCACGCAGCCGGGCAGCTCGGTCGGCGACGGGATGATGTAGAGGTGGTACTCGGCGCCCCACTTGACCATCTTGTCGAGCGTCTCGAGGGCTCCGGTGTAGTCGGTTATGTCGCGGGCTTCGATGGGCACCCGCACCGAGTTGAAGCCGAGCTGGGCTATCCGGGCCATGTCCTGCCTGGTGATCCAGTTGCCGTAGACCTCCTGACGGAAGGCGTCGACCGTGGCCGGGCCCACCACCGAGGCCAGGTTCTGGTACATCGGCGTCTCGGGGGAGAGGGGCCCGCCCCACATGTAGGCCGGGGCGTTCAGGCTTCCCTGGACGTTGACGCCCCGGAAGGTGAACGGGTTTCCGGCGTTGTCGATGATCTGGCCCCCGCCGGGAGTGCTGTAGACGGCGTGCATGAATCCGAGGGGCGCCGTCGAGGCGTCGTCCTCGGCCCAGCCGGACCGGGTGGATCCGAGGGCGATGATCGGCGTCATGACCGCCGCCAGCCCGAACAGCGCCAACACCTTGCGCATGCTTTGCCCCCCAGCTCGCTGTGCCTCTTCTAGTGACGATAACCCATCCGTCACTTAGCCGCCACCGGGCGGGTTTGCCCAAATGAATGAGCGTTCATTATGGTGCGGCTCATGGGGCGGGTGGCCGGTCTGGGGCCGGCGGAGACCAAACAGCGGGTACTGGACGCTGCCGCCGCCGTGTTCGCCCAGGCCGGCTACGAGGGCGCCCGCATGGCCCAGATCGCCAAAGCCGCCGACCTGAGCGTCGGGGCCATCTACAACCACTACCCGTCCAAGGCCGAGCTGCTGGCGGCGGTGGTCCAGCGCCACGGCGCCCACGAGCTGGGCCGTCTCCTGGCCGGTGGGGAGCCCATGGGGGTTCCGGAGCTCATCGCCGTGCTGGGGGCCAGCCTCGACCAGGGGCCGCCGGCAGCCCCGCTGCTGGCCGAGGTCATCCTGGCCGCCCGCCGCGACCCGGAGGTGGCCGCCATCCTGGTGCGTGAGGTCGGCGGACGCGAGAGCCTCTTCGCCGATTTCGTGCGCTTCGGACAGGCCGCCGGTGAGGTGGTCGCCGACGTCGACCCGGCGGTGGTCGCCCGCTTCTGCCTCATGCTCTCCCTGGGCTCGCTGATGGTGCGGGCCCTCGATCTGCCCAGCACCGACCCCGACGCCTGGGTGTCGGCCATCAAGCGCATCGTCGATGCCTTCCGCAACCACGACAAGGAGAACCAATGACGACGACCGATCGGGACGTCAACGACATCGATGCCATCCTCGGTGCCAGCCGGGCCGCCCTCGACGAGGTCGTGCACGCCGTCGACCAGCACTCGGAGGTCCTGTTCACGTGGGACTACGAGCGCAGCCGGCCGGCCCTGGTCAAGCTGTACGAGAAGGCCAAGACCTCGCAGTGGAACGCCACCACGGACCTGCCCTGGGACACCCAGGTCGACAACGAGAAGATGGCGGCCGAGTTCGGCGGCTCCAACGCCCGCTTCGCCGTGCTGCAGAACCTCGACGGCTCGCCCCTGGCCAAGTGGGGCCAGAAGGAGTGGGCCCGCTTCGCCATAGAGCAGCAGACCTGGATGCTGTCCCAGTTCCTCCACGGGGAGCAGGGAGCCCTGGTGTGCACCGGGCTCATCACCGCAACCGTGCCGTGGATCGACGCCAAGTACTACGCCGCCACCCAGGTCGTGGACGAGGCCCGCCACGTGGAGGTCTTCGCCCGCTACATCGAGGAGAAGATGGGAGGGGCCTACCCCATCAACCCCAACCTCGGCGGGCTGCTCGACAACATCATCAACGACACCCGCTGGGACATCACCTACCTCGGCATGCAGATCATGGTGGAGGGGCTGGCCCTGGCCGCCTTCGGGATGATGCACATGGTCACCTCCGAGCCGCTGCTCAAGCAGCTGCTGCGCTACGTGATGAGCGACGAGGCCCGTCACGTCGCCTTCGGCGTCCTGTCGCTCAGGGAGTACTACGCCGGCCTCTCCCAGGAGGAGATCCTGAGTCGCCAGGAGTTCGCCTTCGAGGCCGCCCTGGCCCTGCGCAACCGCTTCTTCGCCCCCGAGGTCTGGGAGCGCTCCGGCGCCGACCCCCGGGCGGTGATCAAGTTCATGACCGGCACCTACAACCCCGGCCAGGACATGTTCCAGGCCATGCTGTTCTCCAAGATCGTGCCCAACTGCAAGAAGCTCGGCCTGCTCGACGCCGGTGACGGCTGGCTGCGCCAGAAGTTCACCGAAATCGCGGTGATCCAGTTCGAGGACTGGGCCGACACGTCGGAGGAGTACGCCTCCCTCGACGCCGTCGCCCGCGACCGGGCCGGGGCATGAGTGGCGCCGAGGGGGCCGGGGTGATCGGGGAGGATGCGGACGGGCCATCGGCTGACCTGCCGGCCTACACCGCCCCGACCAAGATCGCGCTGCCCTCGGCGCCCCTCGAGCGCCGCCTCCGACGCCAGGCCCGCACCGTCGAGGCCTTCGCCACCAGCCTGGGCCCGCTGCTGGTCGGCAAGGCGGTGCTGCGCCGCCGCGTCCCGCCGGCCGAGGTGGCCCGGCGCCTGCGGCGGGCCTTCGACGCCCTCGGCTCCACCTACGTGAAGTTCGGCCAGCTCATCGCCTCCTCGCCGGGGGCCTTCGGAGCCGAGGTGGCCGCCGAGTTCCGCACCCTGCTCGACGAGGGGCCGACCGTCGACTTCGAGACCGTCAGGGCCACGGTCGAGACCGCCTTCGGCCGGCCCATCGACGAGCTCTTCGCCAGCTTCGAGCCCCAGCCGCTGGCGGCGGCGTCCATGGCCGTGGTGCACCGGGCCACGCTGCCCGACGGGCGCACCGTGGCGGTGAAGGTGCTGCGGCCGGGGATGGCCGCCCGGGCGGCGCTCGACCTGGACATCATGCAGCCGCTCTTCAAGCGCCTTGGCCTCATGGGCCTCGAGCTGGGCGGGATGCTCTACCGCTACCTGACCGGGTTCCGGTCCCAGGTGGCCGAGGAGCTGGACCTGCGCAACGAGGCCCGCACCATGGTCCACATGAGGCAGCTGGCGGCGGAGGCGGGCCTCGAGGGCATCGTGATACCGGCTCCGATCGAGGGTCTGGTGGCCACCGACGTGCTGGCGATGGAGTACCTCGACGGGGTTCCGATCGACGACTTCGCCGAGGTCGGCCGGCTCGGGATCGACGCCAAGCCCCTGGTTCGAGAGCTGGTGGACTTCTGGTTCCTGACCGGCCTGCGCGATGGCGTCTTCCACGGCGACATCCACGCCGGCAACCTCATGCTGCTGCGCGACGGGCGCCTGGGGCTGCTGGACTGGGGCATCGTCGGGGTGCTCGACGAGCGCACTCGCTTCGTGTTCCGCCGTTTCGTGCAGGCCATGCTCGGCGACGCCGGCGCCTTCGCCGACGTGGCCCAGTTCATGCAGGAGATGCTGCCCTTCGTGGGAAGCGAGAGCGGCGAGATGCTCGAGGAGGCCAACCGCGAGATCGGCAAGATGCTCACCCGGCCCTTCGGGGAGGTCGACATGGCCGACGCCCTGCGCAACGGCCGGCCCGAGCGCTCGGCCCGGCTGAGCCCGGCCGAGCGCAAGGAGGTGGCCGAGCGGCTGCGCCGTCAGCGCCGCTTCGAGCGCCAGGCGCTCAAGACCGGGGTGGCCGACAGCCATTTCGGCCAGGCCAACTTCCTGCTGTTCAAGCAGCTGCTCTACTTCGACCGCTACGGGAAGATGTACATGGCCGACGAGGCCCTGCTCGGGAACCGTCAGTTCCTCCTGGGTGTGCTCGGCGACGGGGAGGGGGCCGCCGCCCCTGCCTTCCCCGTCGCCGAGGGCGCCGCTACCTGAGCGGCGGGATCACGACTACTTCTTGAGGCGGGCGAGCCGGCCGAAGACGTCGGGGCCGACCTTGAGCCCGTCCTCGGCCGACAGGGCCGGGTGCACGTCGATGTCGAAGACGTCGCTCCATTCGAACTCCAGCTCCATGATGGAAGCGGGATCCTCGGTGGAGAAGACCGACACCACCTGGACATCGGCGGCGACGGGCCAGTACTCGGCGATGACCCGGATGCCCTCGGGGTACTTCCAGGCCGCCCTGCGCATGAGGGCGCCGTCCCGCTCGGCTGCGGGGACGCTGTTGCGGAACCGGAGAAGTGCGACGTAATCCACGGAAGTTCCTTTCTGGGTGGCTGCCGGTGACCGTAGGGGGGCGGGGCCGGCGGATAAAGGACCGCCGGCAAAATGGCTCCGACGGGCCAGGCGTCTACGGCTCCGCGAGTGGAGCGACGGGTGAGGCCATGGCATGGAGCGACTGGCCCTGGTGAGGCGAAGGACTAGTCATTTGGTCCACCACCAATGACGCGCTCGGGTGGTTAGAGGAATTGCACCGGGGCCGATCTACTTCTCATGCCCAAAACCGCCTCGTCCATCGACCGTCGCTGGGCGGGCGCTGGCGCGTCCACCGACGCCGACTCGTTCCGTGCCGGAGCGGCCGCCGCCGCCCAGGCGTGCGGGGGCCGGCGGGCCTCGGCCCTGATCGCTTTCGTGGCCGACGGCCACGATCTCGACGCGCTGGTGGCCGGAGTATCCGAGGCCGCTCCTGGGGTCCCCCTGGTCGGCTGCACCACCGCCGGCGAGATCACCTCGAGCTCGGCCGGCTCAACGGGGGTGGTCGTCTTCGCCCTGGGCGGCGACGGGTTCGCGACCTCATCCGGGGTGGCCACGTCGGCGTCGCGGGATCTCCGGGCAGCCGGGGCCAAGGCGGCCGGCGCCGCCCTGGCCCGCTGCAACGGTGAGCACCGGGTCCTGATGTTGCTCACCGACGGCCTGGCCGGCGACCAGCAGGAGGTGGTGAGGGGCGCATACTCGGTGGCCGGAGCCGGAGTGCCGCTCGTGGGCGGCTGCGCCGGGGACGACCTGCGCATGCAGGGGACCAGGCAGATCCACCGCCAGCGCGTGCTCACCGATTCGGTGGTGGCCCTGGCCATCGGTTCCGACGCCCCCATCGGCATCGGGGTCCGCCACGGCTGGCAGAAGGTCGGCGAGCCCATGGTGGTCACCCGGGCCGCCGGGGTGAGGGTGCAGTCCCTCGACGACCGCCCGGCCCTCGACGTCTACCTCGAGAGGCTGGCCCCGCCGGCCAAGGCCTTCTGCGACCCCGCCGCCTTCACCCAGTTCGCCCTCACCCATCCCCTCGGCCTCGAGCGGCGCGGTGGCGAGGCCATACGCTTCGTGGCCGGGGCCGACTTCGAGCGGCGTGAGCTGGTGTGCATCGCCGAGGTGCCCGAGGGCGGCCTCGCCTACCTCATGGAAGGCGACGCCGACTCGGTCCTTTCGGCCGCCGACGACGCCTGTCGGGACGCTCTGGACCAGCTGGAGGGCCGTCCCGCCCTGGGCCTCTTGGCCTTCGACTGCATCGCCCGCCGGGGCATCCTCGGCGAGGAGGGGCTGGGGCAGGAGGTCGTCCGCCTGGCCGCCAACAGCAGCGGTGCCCCCCTGGCCGGCTTCTACACCTACGGGGAGTTCGCCAGAACCCAGGGAGTGAGCGGTTTCCACAATCAGACCCTCGTCGTGCTCGCCCTGAGTTAGTGGTGACCCCCGGGAGCTGGGCCCTGCAGCAGCTGGTTCGCTACCTGGCCGAGCTGACCCCCGGCCCGGACGCCGCCCCCGACCAGCAGCGCACCCTGCGGGTGGGTATGGAGAGGGCGGCCGAGGCCCTCGATGCCGAGGTGGCGGCCGTGGTCTGGGACGGGGAAGTCTTCGAGTCCCTGGGCTTCGGCGCCGGCCCCGTGCCTGTGGCCGACATCCTCGCCGTCGCCGAGGGGCGCGCCGGACAGCTGGATGTGACCGGTCTGGGGCGCTGCCCGGCGGTGACCGCCATCGTCGGCCGCCAGGGCCACCTGGTGCTGGGCCGCTCGGGCGGGAGCTGGGACCGCGAGGAGGAGACGGTGGTCCGGGCCCTGGGTCGCATCCTCGGCCTGAGCCTTAGGGCGGTCGACGCCGTCGAGGCGGAACGCTCGCTGCGGCGCGAGAGCGAGCGGCGAGCCCGCGAGGCGCTGCGGGATCCGCTCACCCGGCTCCCCAACCGGGCCCTGTTCCTCGACCGCCTGGAGCGCTCGGTGCGGCGGGCGCTGCGCAAGCAGAGCTCGGTCGGGGTGCTGTTCATGGACATGGACGGATTCAAGGTCGTGAACGACACCTTGGGCCACGCCGCCGGCGATGACCTGATGCGGCTGGTGGCGGGCCGCCTGTCCGACGTCATCCGCTCGGCGGACACTGTCGCCCGGCTGGGTGGGGACGAGTTCGCCGTGCTGATCGACGACCTCCAGGGCCTGGCCGCGGCCGAGGGGGTCGCCGAGCGGATCCGCGAGGCGATGGCCGCTCCCTTCCCCATCGGCGGACGGCAGGTCAGCGTTGGGCTTTCCATCGGCATAGCCGTCGGGCCCCGGCCGGGGGAGAGCCCCGACCTGCTCCTCCGGGACGCCGATCTGGCCATGTACCGGGCCAAGGCCGAGGAGCCGGGCGGGTGGAGGATCTTCGTGCCCGCCATGCACGAGGAGCTGGTCGAGCGGCTGGAGCTCGAGTCGGAGCTGCGGGAGGCGGTCGGCGGCGGCGGGCTGCGCTGCTACTACCAGCCCATCGTGGAGCTCCGCACCGGCGAGGTGCACGGCCTCGAGGCCCTGGTCCGGTGGGCCCACCCCCACCGGGGCCTGCTGGCGCCGGACGCCTTCCTGGGCCTGGCCGACAGGGCCGGCCTTATGACCGCCCTGGGCAACTGGGTCCTCGAGGAGACCTGCCGCCAGGTCTCGCGCTGGCAGCGCCTGTTCCGGCTGCCGGCCACCATGGCCGTGGGGGTCAACCTGGCGACCGCCCAGCTGGCCTGGAGCGGGATGGCCCCCCTGGTGGCGCGCAACATCGCCGAGTGGAAGCTGGACCCCCAGCGACTGGTCCTGGAGATCACCGAGACGGCCGTCATGGCGGCCGAGGATCGAGCCCAGGCGTGCCTGGCCGATCTGCGCGACCTAGGGGTCCGCATCGCCCTCGACGACTTCGGGACCGGCTACTCCTCGCTCAGCCGCCTGCGGGAGCTGCCGGTCGAGGTGCTGAAGATCGACCGGTCGTTCGTGGCCGGCTTCCCCACCGAGCAGAAGGTGCAGGTGTTGACGGCCAACATCATCCGCCTGGCCCGCGAGCTGGACCTGGTGACGGTGGCCGAGGGCGTCGAGACGCCCGACCAGCGCCAGGCCCTGGTGCGCTACGGCTGCGACTTCGCCCAGGGGTACCTGTTCGCTCCGCCGCTGGCGCCGGAGGCGGTGGACGAGCTGTTCGCCGTGTGGCCGGAGCTGCCGGCCCCCGACGTATCCGTCACCGGCGACCGGCCGGCGCGGGAGAGCCCGGTCCCCTCCGGGCAGACCCGGCCCGACCCGATCGCCTGAGCTCCGCCTAGGCGGACGGCGGGGGTCGGGCCGAGCCCGGCGGTTCTAGCTCAGGACCTCGGAGAGGTGGGTGGTCACCTCGGTGAGGGTGGGGGCGGCCTCGAGCATGTCGAGGACCAGCTCGGTGGAGAACTCGAACCACAGCCCGAAGGTCATGGCGTCGCGGAGCATGGCCGTGGGGTTGTCGGTCTCGACGACGGCATAGCCGCCCCGGCCGTCCGCCCGCTGCAGGAACTGGTGGAAGGTGATCGAGGGGTCCGGAGCCCACTTCTCGAACACCTTCATGCTCTCCTGGGCGTCCTTCAGGCTGAGCCCGGGCCTCCCGGTCCATGAGACGAGGTATTTCACGATTTGCCTCCCGCTGGTCTGTCGCTGGTGCGTTCAGGGCAGCCTCAAGTTGTACGTGGTCTCAGGGGACCGGGCAATGCCCATATGCGGCTGCCGAGCAGGCCATTCACACCTGCTCCGGACGGGCCCGCCCGCCGTGGCCCGGGAGCCCCCGCCCCGACCGGGCGGGCCGGCCGGGGCGGGGTTAGCCTCGGCGGGTCAGCTTGGGAGCCGGGGGGGGTCTGAGTTGAGTGCCTCAGAGCTGGAGGTCGTGCGGGACGAGGTGTCGGGCTGGGTGGAGGCGCACTGGGACCCCGACCTGACCGTGGGCCAGTGGTGGTCGCTGCTGGCCGAGTCGGGTTGGGGCTTCCCGACCTGGCCGCTGGAGTGGTGTGGCCGGGGCCTGGGCGCCGACGGGCTGTCGGTGGTCAGCCAGGTCTTCCGCCAGAAGGGGGTGCTGGGGGCGCCGGGCGGGTTGGGCCAGATGATGGGGGGACCGGTCGTCATCCAGCACGGCGACGACGACCAGCGGGCCCGCTTCGTGCCCCGACTGGCCGCCGGCGCCGAGGGGTGGTGCCAGTTCTTCAGCGAGCCCGGATCGGGCTCGGACCTCGCCGGGGCGCAGACCAGGGCGGTGCGGGACGGGGACGAATGGGTGGTCAACGGCCAGAAGGTGTGGACCTCCGGAGCGCTGACGGCCGACCGGGGGATGCTGCTGGCCCGGGTCGACATGGACGCGCCCAAGCACAAGGGCCTCGGCTACTTCATCATCGAGGTCCAGCAGCCAGGCATCGAGATACGGCCCCTCAAGCAGATGACCGGCAACGCCACCTTCAACGAGGTGTTCTTCACCGACGCCCGGGTGGCCCACGCCGATCTCATCGGACGGCCCGGCGACGGCTGGGCGGCGGCGGTCACCACCCTCGCCTACGAGCGGGGCGGCCGGGCCGGCGCCGTCGGGGTGGGGACCGCCGGGGGCGGCTCCCGTCGGGAGATGCTCGAGCGTCGGGTGGGCGATGTGCTGGCCGAGGCCAGGCAGGCCGACCAGCAGTCGAGGGCAGGCAACTACGGGCCGGCGCCGGGGGCGTCGCCGATCGAGCTCGCCCGGGAGGTGGGCAAGGCCGGGGACCCGGTCCTGCGCCAGCGGCTGGTGTCGCACTACAGCCTCACCCGCATCGGGGCGTTCAACCAGGAGCGGGTGCGGGCCGAGGCGGCCGCCGGGCGTTCGCCCGGGCCGACCAGCTCGACCACCAAGCTGTTCCGCTCCAACCTGGTCCGGGCCAACCGCGACCTCGGGCCCCAGGTGCTCGGCCCGGCGGGGATGCTGGCCGGATCGGACGCCCCCCACGGCGGGGCGGTGACCAGGGCCACCCTGCAGGCGCCGTCGGTCTCCATCGCCGGAGGCACCGACGAGATCCAGCACAACATCCTCGGCGAGCGGGTGCTCGGGCTGCCCCGCGAGCCCGAGGTGGACCGCGATGTCCCGTTCCGCGAGCTGAAGGTGGGAACCCAGCGATGACCGACAGCGACACCATCACCCGTGCCGGCGGCACCCTGCGCAGCGCCGAGCGCCGGCCCCACATGAGGGTCCGGGCCGGCGCCGGCAGCATCCACGACGACGCCACCGCCCAGGGCCTCGGGTTCCGGGGCGGCACCATCGCCGGCTCCATCCACATGGACCAGTTCCCCGCCCTGCTGGTCGAGGCGTTCGGCCAGCGTTGGTTCGAGACCGGGACGCTCTCGCTCAGCTTCAAGCACGCCACCATCAGCGGGGAGCCGGTGGTCGCCGTGGTCGGTATCCCGCCCGAGGGCGCCGACGTCCAGGTGGAGGCGAGGACCGAACAGCCCGACGGGACGGTGGTCGCCGAGGGGACCGCCTCGGTCGGCCGGCCCGATCCGGCCACCCATCTCTACTCGGTGGACCTGCGCCCGTCGCCCCCGGATCAGCTGCGCATGCTGGCCGGGCTGGCGCCCGGCTCCCCCCTCGGTCACCAGGCGTCGGTCTCGTCCGGCCCGGTGCGGGAGCGGGTGGAGGCCGGCGGGCTGCCCGACCCCCTGGGCTGGTTCAGCGGGCCTTCGCCCTGGGGCGGCCCCATTGCCAACCCATCGTCGGTGGTGCAGCTGCTGCGCAACCGGGGCAACGAGTTCGGGCCCCACGTGCGGGGCGCCGTCGGCCTGTTCGGCGCCATCGAGATCCGCCACCACGGAGGCCCGGTGCTGCTCGACACGACCTACCAGGTGACGGGGGAGGTGGTGGCTGTGGGTGCGAGCCCCCGTACCGAGTACGTCTGGTACGACACGGCGGCCAGCGACGAGGACGGGAAGCTGGTGGCGTCGATGAGGATGCAGCTGCGGTGGATGACCGCTTCGTCCCCGCTCTACCAGGACGGGGGTCAGGGGTGACCGACGGACCGCTGGCCGGCGTTCGGGTGCTGGAGTTCTCCGAAATGATCGCCGCACCCTTCGCCGGCATGCACCTGGGCGACCTGGGGGCTGAGATCATCAAGGTGGAGCCCTGCGCCGGAGAGCCCTGGCGGCTGACGGCGCCCTTCGCCCCCACCGAAAGCCGGGCCTTCCTGGCCCTCAACCGCAACAAGCGGGGCCTGGCCCTCGACCTCAAGTCCGAGGCGGGGCGGGAGATCGTGCACAAGCTGGTCCCTTCGATGGACGTGGTGATGGTGAACTACCGCCCCGACACCGGGGCCAAGCTGGGCATCGACTACGAGACCCTGCGGGCCCTCAACCCCCGCATCATCTACGTGGACAACACCTTCCTCGGCCGGCAGGGGCCGGACTCCCACCGCCCCGGCTACGACCTGGCCGCCCAGGCCTACACCGGGCTGCTCCTGACCGCCGGCCGGCGCGACGCCGAGGACATCCCCCTTCCCCTGACCCCCGCCATCGCCGACTTCGCCACCGGGCTGACCATGGCCTATGCGGTGTGCGCTGCCCTGTTCGCCCGCGAGCGCACCGGCGTGGGCCAGCGGGTCGAGTCGACCCTTCTGGCCACCTCGCTGGCCCTGCAGGGGGCGGCGTTCATGCGCACCAGCGTGGAGTCCGGCTCGGGCGAGGCAGCCACCCTGCCCGAGAACCTCACCGACGCCCAGCGCCGTGCCCTGGCCGCCTACTACCGGGTGTACCGCACCAGCGACTCCATGGTGGCGGTGGCCTGTCTCACACCCGTCCTGCGCCGCAAGATGGCCCAGGCCGTCGGAGTCAAGGACGAACGCCACGACCGCGAGCTGCCCCGGCTGAGCCCGGAGGCCGTCGCCATCGCCGAGGAGTTCGCCGCTGCGGTCACCCAGCGCATGGGAGAGAAGACCACCGCCGAGTGGCTGGCCATCTTCGACACGGCCGGGGTTCCCGCCGCCCCGGTGCGGCGGATCACCGAGCTGGCCGAGGACCGCCAGGTGCAGGCCAACGGGCTGACCGTCGAGCTCGAGCACCCGGTGGCCGGGCGCATGACGATGGTGGGACCGGTGGTGCAGATGTCGGAGACTCCGGTCCGGGCCCGCTCGGCCCCGCCGACCCTCGGTCAGCACAACGACGAGATCCTGAGCGAGCTCGGCTACCCACCGGAGGAGATCGACCGGCTCCGTCGGGACGGCGTCATCCGCTGACCGCTCGGGTTGGGCGGGCGCTCAGGTGGCCGCCGCCACCCCGCTGAGGGCCCGCAGCTTGCCTCCGGGGGCGGAGACGATCAGCTTGATCAGCTCCTCGGTGATGCGGGGCTCGAGCCCCTCGGTGTGGCCCTTGTCGAGACGCACCACGTCGGCGATGACCCGGCCGTCGGCGGCGTCCGGATAGATGTAGATCTCCGCCGTGCCCGGGGCCGGCTTGCGGCCCCAGCTGAGGGTGGGGTTGGCGTCCCACCGGGGGTCGTGGATCTTGCCCGGCTGGTCGTCGACCACGTCGGGGAGCCGGACCCTGGCGCCGGCCCGGTAGCGCTCGGCCCACGGCGAGGTGTCGGGCAGGGAGGCGATCTCGTGCTCTCCGGTGGCGTAGATGAAGGAGAAGTCGGCGCTGGGCGGCGGCGGCGGCTCGAACATCCGCCGGCGGGCGAAGAAGGACTCCATGGCGGCCCGGTCGGCCTCGCTGCGGGGCGGACCGAAGTTGGCCGCTCGCTCCGCCGGCCCGATCCGGCCGCCGGACAGGCTCAGCCAGCCGTCGACCCGATCGGCGAAGTAGTCGACGGTCGACAGCAGCCGGTTGGAGGTCATGCCGCCCTGGGAGTGGCCCGCCAGCCAGAACGACCGGATGGCCTGGGCGCCGAAGCGGGATACCACCGACTCGACCAGGTCGACCAGGTAGTCGTAGTCGGCCTCAGGGGCCCAGTGCCTGGTCGGCTCCCTGGTGGCCGCCGACGGAGTGGCGATGACCAGGCGGTACCGGTCGACGTACTCGTAGGCGGGGAAGTACTCCCGTTGCCACGCCCCCACCGAGCCCCCGCCGTGCAGGCTCAGGATGAAGGTGACCTCCTCGCCCGCCCGGAGGTCGGATGGGTAGTCCAGGTAGCTCTTGCGCCCGCTCCTGGGCTCGACGATCGTGTCCTCTGCCATCACAGGCCTCCTCGATCACTGCGGCCCCGTCCCCCCGGGCGCCCGCCGTCGGGAAGCTATTCCTCAGCGTCGGTCGCCGCCCAATCGGGCGAGCAGTGATGGTCTCCCACCCGGCACCGAAGAAGTGGGCGTCGCCGAAGGTGAAGATGCCCCCGTCGGAGGCCACCATCCAGTAGCCGCCCCCGTCCGGCGTGGCCGCCATGCCCACCACCGGCTGGGCCAGGTGGATGTTGCCGGTGGAGCCGAAGAAGTGGGCGTCGCCGAAGGTGAAGATGCCCCCGTCGGAGGCCACCATCCAGTAGCCGCCCGCGTCAGGGGTGGCGGCCATGCCGACGATGGGACGGGCGAGGGTCGAGCCGGATAGGTCACCGTGAGCCTGAGCGTCTCCCAACGAATGCACGACACCACAGGCGTCCGCCGTCCAGTAGCCCCCGCCGTCGGTCGTGTGGACCATGGCCGCCGTCGGGCACGACAGCTGTCCGGCGACGGCGTTGACGTTGCCGTCGAGGACCACGCAGCTGGACGGAGTGCCGCAGGACACCCTTGCCAACAGCAGGCTCGAGTCGGACGTGGAGTTGCTGTCCACCGTGACCGGCCCGGACCAGGTCGTGCCGGATCCGGTGAAGGCCCGCCCCTCGTAGTCGACCATGACGCAGGCCGACACGGTCGGACACGAGATCGTTCCTGCGAACGCCGACTCCACCCGCACGGCCCCCGACCACCCCGATGGGGTCCAGGTGTACACGTCGCCCTGGTTGTCCACGGCGGTGCAGGAGGTGGCTGTCGGGCAGGAGACCTGCTGTGTCGTCGAGGTGCCAGCGGGCTGATTGGGGCCGGGGCTCCAGCCCTGGCCGTTGAAGAGGAAGGTCTCCGCCGCCTCGGTGATGGCCAGGCAGAACGAGGTCGTCGGGCAGGACACGCCGTTGATGCTCTGGCTGTAGGGAGCCAGGCCGATCGGTCCGGTCCACCCGCCGTTGGAGTACTGGTAGACGTTGCCGTGGTTGTCTCCAGCGACACAGAGGGCCCGACTGGCGCAGGACAACGACACGGGAAAGTCGGAATGGGTACCCGGGGTCTGGTAACCGCCGGGGACGGGGATGGGCGAGCCCGGGTGCCAGGTGGCTCCGTCGTACCAGTACCCCGACGGGACCAGGCAGAACGTCGAGCTGGCGCAGGCGACGGCCGACTCACCGCCCGGCCCGTTCTGGGCCTCCGACCAGCCGCTGCCGGTGTTGACCTGGGTGCCTCGGCCGGTTTCGGCCACGCAGGTGCCTCCACCGCAGGACAGCGCGATCAGCTCCCCCTGGCTGTAGTCGGACAGGTGAACAGGGGCTGACCACCTGGCCGTGGCCGCCCCGGTGGCACCGGCCACGCCCGGCGGGGCCAGGGCCGCCAGCACCGTCCCGACCACGACCACCGCCAATAGCCCCAGTTTGGTCCGCACGTTCCCCCCTGTCGCCGTTCGCCCCAGGATTGCCGATCCGGGACCGGAACGAAAGAGGGCCCCGCCGGGGATGAGTTCTCATCCCGGCTCACGGAAGGCTTCGGGGCCCGATCCGTCCCTTCGATACAGTCGACCGCCATGTTGCTCAGCGCCAGCTCTCGACCCGTGGTCATCGTTCCACGGGGCGTGACCGCCTGGGACTGGGTCCACGCCGGGGTCATCCTGGCCGTCACCCTCGCCCTCTGCCTGGTCCTGCGACGCGCCGTCGGAAGGATCGCCCGGGTCGACACCGACCGGGTGGTCGTGCGGGTCATCGAACGCATCCTGGTCTACATGGTGGTGGTGGTCGGCTTCCTTTACAGCCTGGGCGCCCTGCGGGTGCAGATCGGGCCCCTGCTGGGGGCGCTCGGGATCGGCGGCATCGCCGTGGCGTTCGCCATGCAGGACACCCTGCAGAACCTGGTGGCCGGGGTGATCCTTCAGGCGCGCAGGCCCTTCCGGCGCGGCGACCAGGTCAAGCTGGACAGGTACGAGGGGGTGGTGGAGGACATCGACCTGCGCAACGTCTCTCTGGTCACCTTCGACGGCCTGAACGTCTTCCTGCCCAACAAGGCGGTGCTCGAGAACCCGATCGTCAACTACACCCGCACGCCGACCCGTCGCACGGAGCTGGAGGTCGGCGTCGCCTACGGGACCGACCTGGCCCGGGCCCAGCAGGTGCTGGTCGACGCGGCGGCGCGGACGCCGGGCATCGAGACCGCCCCGGCGCCGGCGGCATGGGTCAAGGAGTTCGGCGAGTCGTCGGTGAACTTCGGCGTGCTCGTCTGGCACGCCATCGACGGCGCCGGCGTGTGGAAGGTGCGCAGCGACCTGGCCATGGCGGTCCAGGCCGCCCTGGACGACGCCGGCGTCGAGATCCCCTTCCCCCAGCGGGTGGTGCGCCTGCACCGGAACGGCGCGGCCCCCGAGGAGGAGACCGACGCCCGGGGGCGAGTGAGCCGGGTCTGAGCTTCACTACAGCCAGGACCGCCGCGACCGCCGGGTACCGGCTCCGGGTCGTCGTGTTCGGGACCGCCGGGGAGGTCGGGCTCAGCCGGTGTGGCCGATTTCGGCGGCGGCGGTGATGCCCACGCCGGCGTCCTCCGGGGGAGGCACCTCCCGCCGGCCGGCCCGGGCCAGGTACGGATAGGCGATCAGGCCGACCAGCAGGGTCGGGGCGCCGCCGACCACCAGCGACCACCGGGCCCCCAGGTGCTGGCCCACCCAGCCCACGATCGGACCGCCGATGGGCGTCGAGCCGAGGTAGGCGACCGACCACAGGGCCATCACCCGGCCTCGCAGGTTGGGAGCGGCCCGCAGCTGCAGGGTGGTCTTGCTGATGGCGTTGAACGAGATGCTCCCGTAGCCGACGAGGACCAGGGCGGCCAGCTCGGTGGCCCGGTTGGGGGCGACGGCGGCCAGCAGGATGACCACCCCCCACCCGGCCGAGGTCACCGCCAGAGCGGTGCCCCCGGAGGAGGACTTCGAAGCCGATATCAGCCCCCCGACCACCGCTCCGGCCCCCATGGCTCCGAGGAACAGGCCGTAGGTGCTGGCGCCCCCGTGGAAGGCCCGCTGGGCCATGAGGGGGAGGCTGACCTGGAACTCCCAGGCCAGGGTGCCCACCACGGCGATCATCAGCAGCGGCACCAGCAGCTCGGGGGTGCGGGCGACGTAGCGGAATCCGGCCCTCACCTGGCCCCCGGCCCGGGGCTCCGGGTCCGAGGGCCGCAACGACGACCGGTCCATCACCGCCAGGCTGGCCAGCACGGCCACGTAGGAGGCGGCGTTGGCGAGGAAGCAGGCGGCCAGCCCGACGCCGGCGATGAGGGCTCCCGCCAGCGACGGCCCCACCACCCGGGCCACGTTGACCGTCACCGAGTTGAGGGTGATGGCGTTGCGTAGCTCGTCGTCCGGCACCATCTCGGGGATGAAGCCCTGCCTGGTGGGGTTGTCGAAGACGTTCACCATCCCCAGGGCGAGGGCGATGACATAGACCATCCACAGCCGCACCGCCCCGGTCCACACCACCGCCGCCAGGGCGAAGGCGCACAGGCCGGCCAGGCACTGGGTGACATAGAGGATCCGGCGCTTGTCGAGGCGGTCGGCCACCAGGCCGCCCCAGGGGCCGAGCACGAGCATGGGGAGGAAGCGGGCCGCCGTCACCAGGCCGAGGTCGGTCCCGCTGCCGGTCAGGCGCAGCACCAGCCAGGCCTGGGCCACGGTCTGCATCCAGGTCCCGGACACCGAGATGGTCTGGCCGATGAAGAAGCAGCGGTAGTTGTAGACCCGGAGGGACGAGAAGGTGCGCCCGGCGCGACCCGTCCTCCGCCGGCTCACCGGTAGGCCCGGGCCTGCAGCTCGTAGAGCTCGGCGTAGGTACCGCCCGCCTCCATCAGCTCCTCGTGGCTACCGGCCTCGATGACCCGCCCGCCGGCCAGCACGACGATCAGGTCCGCCATGCGCACGGTCGAGAACCGGTGCGACACCAGCACGGTTATCGAGCCCGACCGGTCGGCGGCGGTGGCGGCGGCCGAGGCGTACCGCTCGAACAGGGCGTGCTCGGTTTCGGCGTCCAGGGAGGCGGTGGGTTCGTCCAGTACCAGCAGGAGGGGATCCTCGCGCATCATGGCCCGGCCCAGGGCCAACTTCTGCCACTGGCCCCCGGACAGCTCGGCCCCGTCGCTGAAGGCCTTGCCCAGCTGGGTGTCGAGACCGTTCTCCATGGCGTCGATCACGTCGCTGCCGTGGGCGCGCTGCAGGGCGGCTCGGACGGCCCCGTCGTCGTCGAGGTGGGGGAGGGCTCCCACCCCCACCGCCTGGCGGGCCACGAACTCGAACTTGGCGAAGTCCTGGAAGCCGGCGGTGACCCGCGACCGCCACTTGCCCCGGTCGATCGAGGTCAGGTCGACGCCGTCGACGAGGATGCGGCCGCCGGAGGGTTGGTACATGCCGGTAAGGAGCTTGATCAGGGTGGTCTTGCCTGCTCCGTTCTCCCCGACCAGGGCCACCGTCGAGCCGGCCGGTAGGACGAGGTCCACCCCGGCGAGGATCTCCTCGGTCGTGCCCGGGTAGGCGAAGCACAGCCCTTCGATCAGGATGCCCTGGCTCAGCCGTTCGGGCGCGACCCCGTCGCGGGCACGGTCGGCCCGCTCGCTGGCCGAGTGGAGGTCGGACAGCCACACGAAGCGGTGGGCGATGCGGAGGCACTGGGCGAGAGCGGCGACCATCCCGACCGTCTGGGACACCAGCTGGTTGATGGAGGCGGCCAGGGCGATGACCAGGACCACGTCACCGATGGTGGCCCGGCCGTGCACCGCCCGCCGGATCATCAGGAAGATGGCGAGTCCGTAGCCGAGGGCGAAGAACAGCCACGACAGGCTCACCACCGCAGTGGAGCCGAGGGACGCGGCGTCCTGCACCCTCTCGACCCGCCGCCAGGTGGTCCGGTGGCGGTTGACCAGCTTGGGCTGCAGGCCGAAGATGCGCATCTCCTTGGCCGGCGCAGCGGTGGTGGCCACATCGAAGAGGTGGCGGGCCGCCCTGGTGTCCTCGGCGGCGGCGTCGGCCGCCTGCTGGGTGCGCTGGACGCTCCACGCCGTGGCCAGGACGGTGGGGATGCCGAACAGCGGCAGGAACAGCAGCTGGGGGTCCTCGTGGACGAGGAGGGCGACGGTGCCCACTGCCTGCACGATCGCCCCCATGCCCTGGACGAAGATGGCCGAGGCAGAGGCGAGGAGCCCTCGCTGCTGACGGAGGATCTCCAGCCTGTCGGCGTGGTCGGCCCGCTCGTAGTGCTCGAGGCCGGAGGTGGCGGCGGTGAGCTCGATCAGGCGACGATCGACATAGGCCGACACCCGTTCAAGCAGGGGGATCAGCACGTTGACCCCGCTCCAGATGGCGAAGGCGAGCACGGCGGCCGTCACGCCGAGCACGGCTGCCGAACGCAGCACGGCGTGAGCGTGTCCCTCGGCGGCGGCATTCACCAGCTGCTTGAGCCACAGGGCGACCAGCACCCCCATGAGCGGTGCCACGCCGAACAGGACTCCGGAGGCGACCGCCCGCCCCCGGTCGGCCCGGAGGGTGATCGTGACCGTGGCCTGGGCGGCCCGCAGCCAACCCCGCCATCCGAGGCGCTCCTTGGCCAGTGCCTGGAGGGGGATCATGGCTCGAGGGCCCCGGCTGCTGGAGCCTCGGTGCCGGCGGGCTCGAAGCGCGCCGCCTGCAGGCGGAACATCTCGGCGTAACGGCCGCCGGTGGCCATCAGGCTGTCGTGGTCGCCGTCCTCGATTACCCGGCCATCCTCCAGCACCACGATGCGGTCCGCCCGGCGCACGGTGGAGAAGCGGTGCGAGATGAGGACCGTCGTGAGGCCGCGGGTCAGGTCGAGGAAGCGGTCGTAGAGCTCGGCCTCGGCTCGGACGTCGAGGTTGGCCGTGGGCTCGTCGAGGATGAGCACGCCGGCGCCCGCCTCCACCGCCGCCATGGCCCGGGCCAGGGCGACCCGCTGCCACTGGCCTCCGGACAGCTCGGTGCCGTCGGTGAACTGGCGCGACAGCGTGCTGGACCAGCCGTGGGGGAGCTCGGCGACCACCGCTTCGGCCCCGGCACGGGCGGCGGCCCGGTCGAGGGCGGCCACGTCGGGGCTCTGGCCCACGTCGGCGAAGCTCACGTTGTCCGACACCGGCAGGGCGAAGCGGGTGAAGTCCTGGAAGATGGCCGCCACCCGGGGCTGCCACGACCGCGGCTCGAGGTCGGTCAGCGGCACGTCGTCGACGGTGATGCGACCGGAGGTGGGGTCGTACAGCCGGGCCAGCAGCTTGACCAACGTCGTTTTGCCCGCCCCGTTGCGCCCGACGATGGCCAGCGAGCGGCCGGCTTCGATCTCGAGGTTCAGCTCGGAGTAGATCGGCAGGCTGGAGCCCGGGTAGGAGAAGCCCACCCCGTCGAAGCGGATCGAGCGGTGGGGGAGCCCGTCGGCGGCCCGGTCACCGCTCATGGTCATGGCGGCCGTGGTGCGCTCCAGCTCGAGCACGGCCGGTACCGCCGCCGCCCCGTAGGTCATGTTGAGCCAGTTGGAGTTGACCTGCATCAGAATGGCCGAGCCCTGCACCGCCCCGATCAACACGGTGAGGTGCCCGATGGTGATCTGGTGGGCGACGGCGGCGTATCCGATGAGGCTGTAGGCGAGGAAGTCCGTCGCCCCGGCGGCGGCGATGGCCAGGAAGATCGCCCACCGGCGCCGGTCGCGGGAGGCCAGCACGGTCTTCATGGCCGCCGTCCATTCCTCGCCGAAGCGGTGCACCAACCATCGCTCCAACCCGAACACCCGTATCTCCTTGGCCGCCGGAGGAGTCAGGGCGAGGTCGCGGATGTAACCGGCGCGGCGGAACGTCTCGGTCTCCAGGACCAGGCCGGCCAGGCTGCGGCGCAGCTCCCAGGTCTGCACCTGCACGATGGTGAGGTCCACCACCAGGACGAGGCCCGCCAGCCACCAGCGATAGGTGGCGAGCAGGCCGGCGGCGGCCGCTCCCCCCAGGCGGCTTGCCACCATCCCCGACAGGGCGGCGGTGGCCTGGGTCGGGGTGAACTGGGCGGTGCCGACGCCCTGGGCCTGGGAGACGAGGTCAAGGGTGGCGGGGTCCTCGAGGTGGGCGATGCCCGGCGGCCGGAGGGCGGCGGTCATGACCCGGCGTCGGAGGGAGCCGGTCAGGCGCCGCCCGAGCATGTTGGCCAGCGAGTCGAGGACCGGGGGAGCGGCCTGCTGCAGGGCGAAGATCGACGCCGTGGCCACCAGGGCCAGTATCAGGCGGTGGCCGGCGGCCGAGCCCAGGCCGGCCCGCACCGTGGGGGTGACCCCGCCTACCAAGGCCCCGCTGGCCAGGGCGAAGCTGAGCGGCAGCACGGTGGTGACCGACAAGGCGAGCGCCCACACCAGCGTCAACCCCGGGCTGGCCACGGGCAGCTGGCGCACCAGTGCCGCCACCGGCCCCCAGGTGCTGGCCCGCCGCCGCAGGGCCATCAGATTCCCCCCAGCGCTCATGTTCGACCGGGCCCAGGCCCTAACCGGCCCGCTCGGCGAAGGAAGAAGGGACCCGGGCGATGCGGACATCTCCTGTCGCCGTGAAGGCTCGGATGACCACCAGGTCGGCCGGTTCGCCTCCGGCTCCCCGAGGCGGCACGGTGTCGAGATCGATGTCGGAGCTGGCCTGCCCGGTGACCGACGACGCCTGAACCTGCACGGTCCTGCCGGCGAGCACCCCCAACCGGATGTCTCCGCTGGCGCTCTCCGCCCTCACGTCACCGGAGGAGATGGAGCGCACCTCGAGGTCACCCGACGCCGTCTTCAGCGACACCTGCCCGCCCCGGACGTCCGCGGCGCTGATGTCGCCCGAAGTGGTGCGTAGTTGCGCCGAGCCCTCGAGGCGGTGCACCACCAGGTCACCGCTCAGGGACTTGGCCCGCAGGTCGGAGGCCTGGTCGATCTCGACGTTGCCCGAGGTGGACTCGGCCAGACAGGAGAACCGGCCCCGGGCGGCGATGTCGGCCGACAACGACCGCAGGTGGAGCACCGCCTCGTGTGGCGTCCGGACGCGGACGGTGGCCCCGGACACGGTGGAGAAGGAGAAGGAGAAGCGCGGCCCGGACAGGGCGTCGGAGATCATCTGGCCGGGCGAGCGGAAGCGGGCGGGGACCGTCACCTCCACCCGGTGCCCGGCCCCGGTGGGCGAGACCGAGATGCTGGTGTCCTCCAGCAGCTCGTCCTGGTTCGAGTCCACCTCCACCTCGGTGAAGGGCTGGTCCCAACCGACCACCTCGATGAGGCCCACCTTGTTGTAGACCTCGATGGTCACCGGACCGGGTGTGTCGAAGCGCTCCTGGCGCACTGATCCTCCTCCCTCCGTCTGGCCCTCAGGCCTGTCCGAAGCCACTGATGCGGCTGCCCCGAATCACCCGCCGCTTGACGAACCCATCGGGATGAACGGCGCGACTCAGCGCCCGGACCAACCAGGCGTTGGTGGAGACCCCTTCCTGATCGGCGAGCGACTCGATCCTGGCCTTGAGCTGCTCAGGCAGTCGCAGGGTGATGCGGGACGCCCCGTCTGCCCCGTCACCCGGTATGACCGGCTCAGGGTCGGGCGGGAGCACCAGCACCAGGGCGGCGTCGTCCCCGGACACCCGCAGCTCCACCTGACCCTCGGGCAGCTGGGCCGACACCTCGGCCGCCGCCTGGCCCAGCACGTCGAGGAGCCGGACGGTGGCGGTGGGGCCCAGGGCCGCCACCAGCCGCTCCGCCGCCCGGGCGGTGGCCTCGTCGCCCAGCCCACCGAGAACGGCCAGGTCCTGGCTCAGACTCTCGACCGCCACTGACAGTTGCATGACGTCATTATGACGTCATCACCGGGACAAAGCAATGCCAACGGGTCCGTCTACGCAAAAGCCGCCGGGAGGGCGGCCCCGGCGGCCGGCCGATCGGCCCTCGCGCCGCCCGGTCCGGGGCCGTCTGGTCGCCCGGCCGAGGCTGTCTCACCGCCCGCATGGGATCCGGCCGAAGAGCCGACATCTTTCCTTTACAGGGGCCCGACCGGCTGGTACCACTGCCGAACAGCAGCCGTCGTGGGCGGGCGCCGCTTCGGTTCTCGGGTGACGCCCGCACCGGAGAGGAGGTCGCTGTGCGCAGGGCACTGATCGGTGGTGTTGTCGGCACGGCGGCCTTGGTCCTGGGACCGGTCGCCCTGGCCGGTGCAGCTCCGGGTGGCGCATTCGTCACCGGGTCGGGGAACACCTACGTCAACGGGTTCTACCGGACCTTCACCGTCGATGCGCGGACGGCACCGGACGGGACCGTCAGCGGCCAAGCGGAGGTACAGGCACGGGAGACGGACGACACCGTGCACCTCGCCGTCAACTGCCTGGTGGTGGATGGGAACGTCGCCTACCTGAGCGGGGTTGTGACCCAGTCGACCGAGGACCCGAGCCTGATCGGCAACACCAGCAACTTCACCGTCGAGGATGACTCCCCCGACATGATCAGCCTCGCCACTCGCAGCAGCTCCGGCCCGTGCTCCGACTCGGGCAACCGGCAGGCGCCGAGCCTCACCGTCGCCCACGGGAACATCACCATTCACTCCTGAGGGTCGGGGACAGGACCCAACGGCGGGCACGGCCCCTTCGCCACCGGGGTCGCAGTCAAGGCTGCCCTGGGCCCCGACCGGCGTCACCGGGTGCTCGCCAGCCGGTGGCGCTCGAGCCTGAGGCCGAGGGCCCGGTTGATCCTGACCAGCTGGGCCGCCTCGGCCACGATCGTCGGCGTCCACCACGTCTCGGCCGGCTTCTCGATGCCCCACCCGTCACCGATCGTGATGGCCGAATGGGAGACGAGCCCTTGCCGGTCCCGCCACACCAGGACGGTCCCGACGTCCTCGTCGCTGCCTCCGCGGGTGCAGCACTCCGCCAGGAACGATTCGAAGGGCTCCCGCAGGACACGGGCACCGGTCGGAGCCCGGCCGACGGCGGCCACAGTGGCGCCGAAACAGTTCGGCCCGCTCGACGGTGGGAAGACGCCGACCACGGCCCTGGCCCGCGGGAGCCTCTCCTGGCAGCGGGCCCAGGTCGCCTCGCTCACCTCTTCATGACGTGACGCCAGCTGCCTGCCATCCTCGACCTGGGCCCGGATGACAGGCTCGGGGTTCAGGTCCAGCAGGGACGGCCACCATACGAAGCGGTGGCCGTCGGCCTGCGAGCGGAGCCGGTCGCGGTCGAAGTCGTGCTCCCATCGGCGCACCGTCGGAACGGCGCCCCGTCGCTTCAGCGCCTGCAGCCGCACCAGCCGGGCCCGATCGGCTCGAGGAAGGTCCATGAACGACGACTCGTCCAACCAGACGACCGCCGTCGCATCGCGGATACGCCAGCCCGTGTAGGTGCAGCGCAGGTCGTCGTCGAGCTCGGGAGCGTCTTCGAGGTCCACACAGGCGAACCCGTCCTGCGGCCGGACGAAGAAGGGTTGGCGCTCGGGGGCAAGGTAGCTGCGCCACCGCCTCATCAAGGCCTCAGGAACCTCAATTCCCAGCAGCCTCATCGAGCGGCGCGAGGTCACGGCGGGCTCCGGCGGGACGCTTGGCCACGGTGAGGCCCGCCGGCGTTGGGATCGAGACGGTAGAGGGTGTGGGTCGCGGTGGTCCCGACCTCCTCGAAGCCGAGCCGCTGGTACAGAACCCGGGCCCGATTGGCGTGAAGGGTCCCGAGCACCACCGGGACGTGGCGCTCCTCGGCCCGGCGGGTTGCGTCCATGACCAGGGCCGAGCCGATGCCCTGGTTCTGGAACTCAGGCGCTATCACGAGTTCGCGGACGTGGACGTCATCACTTCGCTCCTCGACGCAGACGTAGCCGCAAGGCTGGCCCCACCACTCCAGGACCTCAAAGATCTCGACCAACCAGTCACGGTCGAAGAACCGGTCCTGCTCAGTCTCGTCCCAGCCGCCGAACTGGGCCTCGACCACCTGGCGGAGCGCGCAGTGATGTACCTGGCGGGCCCAGTCAGTGTCCGTGACGGCGGCAGGGCGGCGAGACAACCCGGAGGGGAGCAATTGGCTGATCGACACCAGTGTTCCCGACGGGCCTCCCAAACGCCATCGGGGTTCGCCCAGCACGCAGGGATACGGCGCTGGGGGGCGCCGATCCGGTAGGCGGGCGGGGCGGCCACGCAGAACCTGGCTCTCGACGCTGCCGGCGGGCGACGACCAATTCGCTTGCCGAAGGGCCGGAGTGCCAGGAGGCCGATCGAGTGTCTGGCCTCATGATCCGGCTGGATCACCCAGACGGCGGCGAATCAGACGGCCACGAGCCACATACGACACCGTGATCGTCTATTCCAACTCGGCTCCGCTCGGCGACGCCGAGCTCTCCGCTCTGCACGCCCTGGCCTTCGGGGAGCCGGGGGATGACCGGCGGTGGTCCGCCCAGCTGGGCCGCCACAGCCTCGGCTGGGTGAGCGCCCACGCCGACGGCGAGCTCGTCGGGTTCATCAACGTCGCCTGGGACGGGGACCGGCACGCCTTCCTTCTGGACACCGCCGTCCACCCCGACCACCGCCGCCAGGGCATCGGCACCGAGCTTGTCCACCGAGCCGTCGCCCTGGCCAGGGAGGCGGGTTGTCACTACCTCCACGTCGATACCGACGACGAGCTCGTGGCCTTCTACCGCCAAGCCACCGACATGGACCCGACCAACGGACTGGTCATGGCCTTCGAGACGCTGGCCTCCACCACCCCGGGCGTGGTCAGGGTGGCCGACACGGTCCGTCGGCCGGGGGGTTCCTGGGTGCCCACCACGGTGAGCCTGCTTCACCACCTGGAGTCCGAGGGCTTCCCCGCCCCCCGCCCCCTCGGCTCGGACGATGACGGCCGCCAGATCCTGAGCTGGATCCGGGGGGTGCCCACCTGGCTGGAGCACCACCGCTGGTGGGGAACCGACGGGGCCCTGGCCCGGGCCGGTCGGCTAATCCGCCACCTGCATGACGCCCTGGACCGCTTCCAGATCCCCGCCGGTGCGACCTGGCGGGGAGGTTGGGACCGCCCCGAGGATGGGACCGGGCCCATATGCCACCACGACCTGGCTCCTTGGAACATGGTGGCCGGTGCGGACGGGGAGTTGTACGTCATCGACTGGGACGGCGCCGGGCCGGGGGACCGCATGGCCGAGCTGGCCTACGCCGCCTGCGGCCTGGTGCCGATGAGGCGCGATCACAAGTGCGCCGAGCTGGGATGGCTGCGACCGCCCGACCGCGTGGGGCGCCTCGAGGTCTTCCGCCGGGCCTACGGACTGTCCGACCAGGACCGGCCTGCCATGGCCGATGCCATCATCGCCTCCATGCGTAGCGGCGTGACCTTCGGAGAGCAGATGTACGCCGAAGGCCGCGAACCCTGGGCCTCCTGGTGGGCCGCCGACCTTGGGGCCGGTGATCGTGAGGACCTGGCCGCGGCCGAAGCAGTGGTGGAACAGTGGCGCCGGCACTGGTGACCCCGCCAGTCGGCTGGCGTCTGGTCACGCCGGGCTCCGGCGCGGCCGTCCGCGCCGGGGGAGGGGCCCGGTCCGGTGGGGCATACGGCCGGCCTCGGCCAGGGCTCTTCGCAGAACGAGTTCAATCTGGGCGTTGACGCTGCGCAGCTCGTCGGCCGCCCACCGGACCAGGGCGTCGTGGACGGCCGGGTCCATGCGGAGCAGGACCGAACGTCTTTCGCTCACGTATACAGCGAGCCGGTGTTGATGACCGGAGCCGCCGGCTGCTCACCGCACAGGACCACCATCAGGTTGGACACCATGGAGGCGGTCCGTTCCTCGTCGAGGGAGACCACGCCGTTGGTCGTCAGGCGCTCGAGGGCTGCCTCCACCATCCCGACGGCCCCCTCCACGATGCGGGAGCGAGCGGCGACCACGGCGTTGGCCTGCTGGCGGCGCAGCATGGCCTGGGCGATCTCGGGGGCGTAGGCGAGGTGGGATATGCGCACCTCCACCACCTCCACCCCCGCAACCGCCACCCGGTCGGACACCTCGTCGGCCAGCTGGGCCGCCACCACGTCGGTCGAGCCCCGGAGCGACGTTCCCGACCCGCTGGTGTCGTCGTAGGGGTGGCTGGTTGCGACATGGCGCAGGGCGGACTCCGACTGCACGGACACGAAGTCGGCGTAGTCGTCGACGGCGTAGGTCGACTTGGCCGTGTCGGCGACCTGCCACACCACAATGGCGGCGATCTCCACCGGGTTGCCGTCAGCGTCGTTCACCTTGAGGTGGTTCGTCTCGAAGTTGCGCACCCTGACGCTGACCCGGCGCCGCACCGTCAAGGGGGCGACCCACCAGAACCCAGGGCGCAGAACGGTGCCGACGTACCGGCCGAAGAACTGGATCACCGAGCTCTGCCCCGGGGTGACTACCACCAGGGAGGAGACGACCAGCACCCCGACCACGATCGGAGCCCAGATCCACCCGGTCCTGTCGACAGCGGCGTAGTACGCCCCGGCGATGCAGCCGGCGACGACCAGCAACCCGAGCCATCCGCTGGCCGCCAGGGCCGGGCGCTGGACGATCTCGACCCGAGGCTCCTGGTGGCCGCGGTGCAGCGGGGTGGTGGCGGGAACACCGGTCATGGCACGACCTCCTGAAAAGCGATAACAAAACGATATCACTTTTCTGGGGCGGTCACCGCCCTGGAGACGGCGGCGTCAGTGTCGGCGCGTGTCGCTCCGGAGGGCCTGCTGTTCAGGCCACCTCGTCCAGGAACTTGGAGACAGCGGCGTTGTACTCCTCGGCTGCCTCCCAGTAGACGTTGTGGGGAGCACCGTCGATGATCGTCAGCCGGCTGCCGGCGACGAGCTCGTGGAGGTGCTCGGCCGCCGGCACCGCCCGGTCGAGGCTGCCCACGACGATCAGCATCGGGGAGGTCACCTTGCCGATCAGGCCGGCCAGCTCGGCCCGGCTCGGGTTCGCCGCTGTCGGGGGGCGGGGGTTCCTGAGCGCTTCTATGCGGGTCGCCGTGGAGCGGATGCGGTAGTAGCGCTCCCACATGACCGGCCGCTCGCTGCGGAGCCGCTCGGTGAGGGAGTCGCCAAACGGGAGAAAGATCGTGTCGTGGTCCAGCGGCTCGGCCCGCCTCCGCACTTCGGGGCCGCCTGGGCGGGCCACCCCTGACCCGGATGGGATGAGGGCGATGGCGTCGCCGGGGTGGCGGGCGGCCCACCGCAGCAACGTGCCCCCTCCCATCGAGTTGCCGGCCAGGATCGGCCGTTCGATTCCCATGGCGGCGAGAAACCCCTCCAGCTCGTCGGCCCGGTCGGGCTCCGGCTCGCCCCGAGGTGAGTTGGACGAGTGTCCGTGGTTCACGCTGTCGTAGGCGATGACCCGGAACCGGTGGCGGAAGGCCTCGAACTGCTGGAACCACGCCTCCCCGCACGAGCTCATCCCGTGGAGGAAGACCAGGGGCTGACCTTCGCCCTCCTCCTGGTAGTAGATGTCGTTACCGCCCACCTCGACCCAGGCCATGACGTTCCCCCTTCGTCAGATTTCCCTGCCCCCGTACTACACCGCCCGGGGCACTGGTTCCAGCCCCCGGGCGCGTCGGGGCTGCGACGCCCGTCGGGGTAGGGTCGGGAGGGAACAGAGATCACAGGCCTGGGAGGAAGACATGACTGTGTCGGTAGGCGACAAGGTGCCCGACGTCGAGGTGCGGACCATGGGCGCGGAGGGGCCCAAGGCGGTCAAGACCTCCGAGGTGCTGGGTCGGGGCCGGGTCGTTCTCTTCGCCGTGCCTGGTGCCTTCACCCCGACCTGCTCCAAGGCGCACCTGCCCGGCTTCGTCAACAACGCCGAGGCCCTGACCGGTAAGGGCGTCGACACGATCGCCTGCATATCGGTGAACGACGCCTGGGTGATGGATGCCTGGGCCCAGTCCCAGGGGGTCGGCGACAAGATCGTCATGCTGGCCGACGGCAGCGCCGAGTTCACCCAGGCCATGGGGCTGGTGATGGACGCCACCGGTGCGGGGATGGGACTGCGTTCCAAGCGCTATGCCGCGGTGATCGAGGACGGCATCATCACCCGGCTCGACGTCGAGCCCAAGCCCGGCCTGGATGTGAGCTCCTGCGAGGCGGTGCTCTCGCACCTCTGAGCCGGCACACCCGGCCCGCTCAGTTGCTGCTGCTCCGTTGCTGGTGCTCAGTTGCTGTAGGTCGGCTGCCCGAAGCTGAGTGACGCCGACCCGCTGGCCGGGCTGGTCCACAGGCTCCTGGTGGCCTGGACCTCGTAGTAGTAGGTGCTCGGCGGCGAGGCGGTGGCGATGTCGTAGGGGGCCGCCGGCGTGCTCACCGGGGTGCCCTCGGTGTTGGTGGCCGTGCTGACCGGCACCAACCGGCTGTTGGCGGTGTCGGCGGCGTACACCCAGCATCCGTTGGGGCTGACGGCGACGCCGGCAAAGGTGGCCGAGGAGACCGACACCGGCCAACCGAGGGTGCCGGCGGGCAGGGTGACCGACTCGATCAGACCCGGCCCCGCCGGAGCCTCCCCGGAGCGCGGCGCGGCACCTCGCTTACCGGGCTCTGGCCGACCTCGGGGCCTTGGAAGCCTTCTTGGCCGCCTTCTTGGCGGCCTTGGGCGGCAGCGAGCGGGCGTATTCGACGCCCACCTTCACCCAGCGTTCGAGCTCCCGCTTGGTGCGCAGGCCGGCCGGGTCGACCCGCAGCCAGCCGTCCATCTCCCGTCCTCCCATGGCGAAGCGCTGCACATGGGGACTCTTCAGGTAGCCCTCGGTGCGGGCCGGATCGCACCGGAGGAGCAGACCGCCCTGGCCGCTGGCGCTCACCGCCATGTTCCCCCCGATCAGGAAGGCGAGGCCGCCGAACATGGCCTGTTCGGTCAGGCCCGGCTCGGAGGCGACCAGCTCACGCAGGCGGTCGGCCAGATCGGTGTCGTATGCCACGGGGCGATTATGGCTGGGCGGTGGCGTCGGTGGCGCCGGTGGTGCCGGCCTCGGCTGGCCGGCGTCTGGCCCGGCGGCTCCTAGGCACCCCTTCAGCGTCCGGGGCTGATCGATCCGGGCGGCGGGACGGTGCCCGGCCCGGTCCGCGAGCACGCCATGGCGGCGGGCGAGTCACCGGGGGCGGCCAGCGCCGGCAGGGCGGGGAACGTCGGGTGGTGCCGGGCCAGGGCGCCCAGGTCGAGCATGCCGCTCAGGTCGTTGGCGTTGGCGTCGCGGGCGCTGAGGGACGGCAGGTTCCACCTGCGCTCGATGGTGGCGAGGATCGACGTGTGGTCGTAGAGGGCGTGGCTCACGTAGCCGCGCTTGGCGTAGGCGGAGACCACCACCGCCGGAACGCGGAACCCGTAGCGGGCGAAGCCGTCGTAGGGCTGCTCGCCGGGCTGGACCATCGGAGTCACGGCGTCGGGGGCGAGGGCCGGCGGCGGCCGGATGTGGTCGTAGTAGCCGCCACCCTCGTCGTAGGTGACCACCAGCAGGGTCGACCCCCACAGTCGGCTGGCTCCCAGCGCCCTCACCACCTTGGCCAGCAGGGCGTCGCCGACCACGATGTTCTGCGGGTTCTCCTGGGACTCGGTGCCGTAGTTGGGATCAAGCAGGGTCACCGCCGGGAGCGTCCCGCTGGCGGCGTCGGTGAAGAACTGGTCGAAGGCCTTGTGGTGCACCGCCTCGGTCGGCCCGGTGGTGAGAGGGAACAGGTTGGGAGTGGCGCCGGTCGGATAGCCCGACACGTAGTTGGCCCAGCTGATCCCGTACAGGTCGAGCTCGTTGAAGATGGTGGGCTCGGGCGTGGCCAGCTCGGCATCGGGGACGGCGTTGCCCGCGCTCTCGCCGATGTCGTCGGTCATGCCGGCGGCGGTGCCGGCGATCAGGAAGCGACGGTTGGGGTCGGTCTGGGCCAGCGCCGAGGCGAACCACCGGTCAGCGACGGGGAAGACGGAGGCCAGGCTGTAGGTGAACGGGATGTCCTTGGCCGTCCAGTAGCCCATTGCCACGCCCCCGACCATCAGCGAGCTCGCCGGGCTGATGGTGGTGCGGACGAAGCCGTCGTTGCGCCCGTTGTCGTAGGCGTTGTGGCTGGCCTGCCATTCGTTGCTCGGCCGGGCGGGCAGCTGACAGGTGGTCGGCATGTGGAAGGCGTGCTGGATCCGCCCGTCGGGATAGGGATTGGTGGCGGTGGGCTGACCGCCGGGCCCGAGCCTGAAGCCGTCACCCCGGCCGAGCATCCCGAAGAGGTTGTCGAAGC
>DASRBO010000158.1:0-17414 GCA_035653595.1 Acidimicrobiales bacterium
GGAGAGTCTGATGCCTGCTCCGACGGCCGAGCGTGCCGATTCATGGCCTTACCGACTGTCTACTGAAAGGCCGGGGCTAGGTCACCTAGATCCGAGCCTCCACGGACAGGCACCTACCAAGCGAGCTTCGCTGAGAGTTCGCTCCGAAGGCTCCACTAGGTCGGTAGGCGAGCGGGTCATAGAGCAGTCCCTGACCGAGCTTCTTGTGCAGGTTCGATCCGACCTCGCCGGGGAGGGCCGCCTTCACGTCGGCGGCTCGGGCAGCTCGAGCAGGCGCACCAGCCCGCTCGAGGCACCCGGAGGAGGCGGCCCATGCTTCGAGCGGTAGCCGCGGACGGTGTTCGGGCCCTTGCCCCGGCGCTCCAGATCGGCCAGCCAGCACTTCCCCAGCTCCGCCACCGTGGCCGAGCTGGGCGGGGAAGTCCCTCCAGCCGAGATCAGCATGTCGGCCCGAACGCGCCGGGCCGCCCCGATCGCGTGGCGCCTGGGTGCCCGGGGCGGGGCTCGAACCCGCACGACCCTTTCGGATCAGGGGGGTTTAAGCCCCCCGCGGCTGCCAGTTACGCCACCCGGGCGCTGGAAGGCACGCTACCCGCCGACCGGCCGGGCTCACCGCACCTCGACCGGCACCGAAACCACCGCCCGACCCA
The DNA here is from genome assembly GCA_035653595.1 of Acidimicrobiales bacterium. Taxonomy (GTDB): domain Bacteria; phylum Actinomycetota; class Acidimicrobiia; order Acidimicrobiales; family JAJPHE01; genus DASRBO01. Next base: position 651 of record DASRBO010000158.1, read on the forward strand.
GCACGCCACCGCCCCACTTCGGCGCGTCGGTGGTCGGCCTGAGGCGGGGGAAGCGGGTGAAGAGCCGGCTCAGGACGACCTGGGCCTCCAGGCGGGCCAGGGCGGCGCCGAGGCAGTGGTGGATGCCCCACCCGAAGCCGAGGTGGGGATTGGGATGTCGGCCGACGTCGAGGCGGTCGGGCTCGGCGAACACGGTCGGGTCGCGGTTGGCCGCCGCAATGACGAGGAAGACGCTGTCTCCGGCGGCGATCTCGACCCCCTCCCAGACGAACGGGGAGACCGCCTTGCGCACCATCACCTTGGCCGGGCCCTCGTAGCGCATGAGCTCCTCGATTGCACTGGGCCACAGGTCCTTCCGCCCCCGGAGACGGTCCAACTCGGCGGGGTTGGTCAACAGGCACCACACCGCATTGGAGATGAGGGTCGTGGTGGTCTCGTGGCCGGCGAAGAAGAGCAGGGCGGCGGCGCCGACGATCTCGCTGTCTCGTAGCTGGTTCCCACCGCTTCGGGTGCCCAGCACGGTCAGGAGGTTGTCGGCCGGGTGCCGGCGGTAGTGCTCGATGAGCTCGGAGAAGTAGGCCGCGAACGACGCCGCCGCCTCCGCCGCGCTCTCAGCGTCGACTCCTTCCCCGGTCACCGCGAACACGACCCTGGACAACCGGTCCGACCAGGTCCGGAACTCGGCCCGGTCGGCGTCCGGAACCCCCAGAAGCTCGGCGACCACCATGGCCGGCAGCGGCTGGGCCAGCACCCGGCGCAGATCGCACGCCCCCAGGTCGGCGACCGCGTCCAGCAGCGCCTCGGTCTGGCGGGTCACCGAGGCCTCCAGGGCGGCGACGCGCCGAGGGGTGAACGCCGCCCGGACCGGCTCCCGTAGGGCGGTGTGGACGGGAGGGTCGCGGAAGACCATCCAGCCCCGCAGCAGGTCGACCACCACGCCGAACTGGTCGGGGCGGCGGGCGGCAGCGGCCTCGAACCCGCTGACCCGGTCGGAGGAGAGGCGCCGGTCGCGGAAGCCGTCGCTCATCGCCCGGTGGGCCAGCACCAACCAGGCACGGTGGCGCTGGCTCCAGACGACGGGACCGGCCTCCTCCCGCAGGCCGGCGAAGAGACCGTGGGGATCGCTCTGGGCATCGGTGGAGCCCAGGTCGGCGGCGAGCACCACCAGAGCCTGGCACGGGCGATGTCGGCGGGCGGCCGGAAGGGCGCCGGAACGGACTGGGGTATGGTCCGGGGGTGGCCGCTGGCGACGGGGTGATCGGGCTGGCGCGACAGGGCGCCCTCGTGCCCCTGCGCCGCCCCGACGAGGCCGAGCCGGCCTCCGACCCCCGCCTCTCCGACGTGGACGAATGGGGCCGGTCGGAGAACATCCGCCGCCTGGCCCGCACCCTCTACGGCCCCATCTACCGCAACTGGTTCCGGGTCGAGTGGGAGGGCCTCGAGCGCATCCCCACCGACGGGGGGGCCCTTTTGATCGCCAATCACGCCGGGGCTATCCCCTCCGACGCCCCGGTGATCATGCACGGCATCGAGGAGGAGCTGGGCCGCCCGGTCTACGGGCTGGCCGACCACATCTTCAAGGGCATGCCCCTGGTCGGGACCCTGTGGTCGCGGGCCGGGGGCGTGGCCGCCCACCCGGAGAACGCCTACCGCCTGCTGCGGGAGCAGCGCCAGCTGGTCCTGGTGTTCCCCGAAGGGAACAAGGGGCCCGGCAAGACGGTCAACGAGCGCTACCGGCTCCGCCGCTTCGGCCGGGGCGGCTTCGTCGAGATCGCCATGCGGGCCGGCGTCCCGGTGGTCCCCATCGCCGTGGTCGGCGCCGAGGAGTCGATGCCGATCGTGGTGAAGGTGCCGGCCCTGGCCCGGCTGCTCGGGATCCCGTACTTCCCGATCACCGCCAACCACCTGGCCTTCGGGCCCATCGGGACGATCATCTACTTCCCGGCCAAGTTCCGACTCAAGGTGCTCGACCCGGTCAGCTTCGACGTGCCGCCCGACCAGGAGCGCTACTCCAAGAGCCGGATCATGGACGCGGCCGAGGAGATCCGCCAGTCGCTGCAGGAGACCCTCTACGAGATGCTGCGCCAGCGGCGCAGCATCTGGTTCGGCTGAGGATGGGCAAGCGCGTCCTCATCACCGGCCTCGGTTCGTTCTGGGGCGGCCGCATGGCCCAGGCGCTGGAGAAGCTGTCGGGCATAGACACGATCATCGGCCTCGACGTCACCGAGCCCCGGGTGCCGCTCGAGCGCACCGAGTACGTCCGGGCCGACCAGAGCTACTCGATCCTCTCGCGGATCGTGCGGGCCACCGAGGTGGACACCATCGTGCACACCTTCCTGGTGGTCGACTCGACCCATATGAGCGGCCGGGCCCTGCACGAGACCAACGTGATCGGGACCATGAACCTGCTGGCGGCGGCGGGGGCGCCCGACAGCTCGGTCCGCCACCTCATCGTCAAGTCCTCGTCGCTGGTGTACGGGTCCTCCATGCACGACCCGGTCTGGTTCCGCGAGTCGATGACCCGGTCCCACCCGCCCCAGACCAGGGTGGAGCGATCGCTGATCGAGGTGGAGGGCTACCTGAGGGACTTCGCCGACGACAACCCCCACGTGGTGGTGAGCCTGCTGCGGTTCACCAACGTGCTGGGAACCGACATCGTCACCCCGATCTCCAGCGTGCTGGAGCGGGGCGTGGCTCCCGCCATCACCGGCTTCGATCCCCTGGTGCAGTTCGTCGAGGAGGACGACGTCATCCGCTCTCTCCTCTTCGCCCTCGACCGCGAGCTGCCCGGGGTGTTCAACGTCGCCGGTGACGGTCGGGTGCCGTGGAGCGAGGTGGCCTCCATCTGTGGGGCCAGGCTGCTTCCCATCCTGCCTCCGGTGCTCACCGGGGTGGCCGCCACCGTGCTGGGTGGGCTGCGGGTGATGGATCTCCCGCCCGAGGTCCTCGACCTGCTCCGCTACGGGCGGGGCATCGACAACCGGCGGCTCAAGCAGGCCGGGTTCCGCTACCACTACACCTCGGCCGGGGCGGTGGAGAACTTCGCCCGCTCCCGCCGCCTCAAGCGCACCATCGGGGAGACCAGGCCCAACTACACCTACGAGCGCGATGTGGAGGCGTTCTTCCGCCGCTCCCCTGCCGTGGTGCGCCACCCGGAGGGCTGACCCGGCTCCTGTACCACCGTGGCGCCCGCGGCCCGCGGCGCCGGGTGGACCGGCCTCCGGTCGCCGGCTGCCGTCCCGGGCTGCCAGGATGCGGCGGGGAGGTGGTCGGAGGATGGCACTGGTGCAGGTCGAGATCAGGCCGCTGGAGGGCCAGGCCGGGGTGGCGGTGGTGACCCTCGACGATCCCGACCGGCGCAACGCCCTGTCGGAGGGCATGGTCGGCGAGATCGTCGAGATCTTCGACCGGCTCGAGTCCGACCCCGGCGTGGGGGCGGTGGTGGTCACCGGTGCCCCGCCGGCCTTCTGTGCCGGGGCGAACCTCTCCAACCTCGACCGCTCGGGGGCGGCCGCCCGCCAGGGCCAGGGCGGCGGTCCCGCCCCGGCCGGCGACGGGGGCCAGGGCCGTTCCATGCGCTCGATCTACGAGGGCTTCCTGCGGGTGGGGCGCTCGAGCCTGCCGACCATCGCCGCCGTCAACGGAGCGGCCGTCGGCGCCGGCATGAACCTCGCCCTGGTGTGCGACCTGCGCATCGCCGGACGTTCGGCCCGCTTCGACACCCGCTTCCTCGACCTCGGGCTGCACCCCGGAGGGGGTCACACCTGGATGCTGCACCAGCTGGTCGGGCCCCAGACGGCGCGGGCCATGGTCCTGTTCGGTCAGATCCTCGACGGCGAGGCGGCGGCCGCCCGCGGCCTGGCGTGGGACTGCGTGGCCGACGAGGAGCTGCTCGACACCGCCGTGGCGGTGGCGGCCAGGGCGGCGTCGGCCCCCCCGGAGCTGGCCCGTCGGGCCAAGGACACCCTGGGGCGGATGGGGGCCGTCGACGAGCACGAGCGGGCGGTCGACGTGGAGCTGGAGGCCCAGCTGTGGTCGATGAGCCAGCCCTTCTTCGCCGAGCGGCTGGCGGCCGTGCAGCGCCGGGTCTCCTCCCGCTCGCGTTCCTGAGGACGACGAGCCGTCAGCCCTCCGGCCTCGGCCGGTGAGAGCTCAGGAGACCTCGAGCCAGCGCTGGCACAACTCGGCCCGCCGCTGCTCCCACTCCTCGGCGGTGATGGCGTAGCGGACGTGGTCCTCCCACGCCCCGTTGATCTCGACCAGACGCAGGGCGAGCCCCTCCTCCCGGAGGCCCAGCTTGGCGACCACCGACCGGCTGCGGTGGTTGCGGGGGATGATGTCGATCTCGAGCCGGTGCAGGTGCACCTCCTCGAAGGCGAAGCGGAACAGGGCCGCCACCCCCTCGGCCACGTAGGCGTTGCCTGCCCGCTGCTGGTCTATCCAGTAGCCGATGTCGGCGGTCTGCAGCGGGCCTCGGCGGATGGAGGACAGGTTCACCTCGCCGGCGAAGCTGCCGTCGATGAACAACCCGAACCCGAAGCCGGAACCGAGCTGCAGCTCGCGGTCGCGGGCCCCGCAGCGGCTGGCGAAGGCCCGGCGATCCCTCACCACGTCGGGCCGGCCGGGTATCGGCATCGGCTCCCAGGGACGCAGCCACTCCTCGTTTCGCAGTCTCACCTCCGACCACTGGTCGAAGTCATCGACGCTGAGCGGGCGCAGCAGGATGCGCCGGCCCCGCAGCTCGTAGGTGTCGGTCCTCATGGCGACTGGAGCAGCTCGTCGAGGGCGGCGAGGAGCAGGGTGACGTTGCGCAGGCGAGCGGTGTGGCCCATGCAGCCGATCCGCCAGACCCGCCCGGCCAGGGGCCCGACCCCGCCGCCGATCTCGATGCCGTAGTCCTCCAGCAGCCGGCGGCGCAGCCCGGCCTCGTCCACCCCGGCCGGCAGCCGGTCCTCGGGCACCACAACGGTGGTGAGCTGCGGGAGGCGGTGGCCCTCGGGGGCGAACAGCTCGAGGCCCAGGGACACCAGGCCGTCCTGGAGCGCCTGGCCACAGGCCCGGTGGCGCTCGATGGCCTTGGCCAGGCCCTCGTCGAGCACCGCCCCCAGGCCGGCGTGGAGGGCGGTGACCATGGCGACCGGGGCGGTGTGGTGGTAGCGGCGGGCCCCGGTGGCCGGCCCGGTGTACTCCGCCAGCATGCCGAGGTCCAGATACCACGACTGGGGCCGCTTGACCCGGCGCTCGACGGCGACCGGGCCCATGGTGAGGGGGGCCAGGCCGGGCGGGACGCCCAGGCACTTCTGGCTGCCGCTGTAGGCGAGGTCCACGTCCCAGCCGTCCACATCGACGGCGATGCCTCCGAGGGACGTGACGCAGTCGACCAGCAGGAGGGCGTCGCCCTTGGCCGGGCCGAGGGGGGCCACCTCGTTGACCACGCCGGTGGAGGTCTCAGCGTGGACCACGGCGATGACCTTGGGCGAGGGGTGGGCGGACAGGAGCCGCTCGGGGTCGATGGGGCGGCCCCAGGCCTCCTCCACCCGCACCACCTCGGCCCCGCAGCGCGACGCCACGTCGCACATCCGCTCGCCGAAGAGCCCGTTGACCCCCACCACGACCACGTCGTTTGGCTCGACGATGTTGACGAAGGCCGCCTCCATGCCGGCCGAACCGGTCCCGCTGACCGGCAGCGTGAGCGGGTTGGCGGTGCAGAACACGGAGCGCAGCCGCTCGCAGGTCTGGTCCAGGATCTCGATGAAGTCGGGGTCGAGGTGGCCGAGCAGCGGCCGCACCAGGGCCTCGGTCACCTCCGGGTAGGGGTTGCATGGGCCGGGGCCCATCAGCACCCGGTCGGTCTGAACCATCCCCCCGAGACTAACGGCGGTCGCCGGACACCTCCCCGAGCAGGCGGGCGGCCATCCCGTCGAGGATGTCGGACTCCGACACCAGGCAGGACCCGAAGCCGAGCAGATCCATCACGCCGTCGAGGACCAGCAGGCCCCCGACGATCACGTCGGCCCGGCCGGGCTCGACGCCGCGCCGCCTGCGGCGCCCGCCCACCGGCAGGCCGGCCAGCTCCTCCAGCAGGGCCGCCACCCGGGGCCGGGCGAGAACGTGGTGGTGCACCCGGGCCCGGTCGTAGCCGGTCAGGCCGAGGTCGAGCACGGCGGCGGCGCTCACCGTGCCGGCGAGGCCGATCATCACCTCCGCCCGGGCGAAGGCCGAGGCCCGGCCGGCGCGGGCGGCGGTCAGCGCCGAGGCGATGGCGGCCCGGGCAGAGGCCAGCTCCTCCGCCGTCGGGGGGTCGGACCGCAGGAAGCGCTCGGTGACCCGGACGCAGCCCATGTCCAGCGACACGGCGGAGTCCGCCCGCCCGGCGTGGCCGATCACCAGCTCCGTCGAACCCCCGCCGATGTCCACCACCAGGAAGGGACCGTCCGCCCGGTCCAGCCCGGCGGTGGCGCCGGCGAAGGACAGCCCGGCCTCCTCGAGGCCGGTGAGCAGCTCGGGCTCCACCCCGACGATGCCGGCCGCCGGGCCGAAGAACTCGTCGCGGTTGACGGCGTCGCGGGCGGCCGAGGTGGCCACCATCATCACCCGCTCAGCCCCGGCGGCGTCGATGGCCACCCGGTAGCGGCGCAGCACCTCGAGGGTCCGCTCGATGGCGGCCGGGGCGAGGCGGCGCGAGGTGTCGACCCCCTCTCCCAGGCGGGTGATGCTCATGCGGCGGTCGACCGTCTCCCCGCCCGGCCCGCAGATGAGCATCCGGGTGGAGTTGGTCCCGCAGTCGAGGGCGGCGACAGTCGGGCTCAAGCGGGAGGAGGGGCCGCCAGCTCGGCGGCGACCCAGCGCCCGACGGGGTCGTCCCCGCCGGCCAGGTACCAGGCGTAGTGGGCGTGCAGGCACTTGACCCCCCGGGCGGTGCCTCCCACTCCCCCGCTGGGGCGGGGGCCCTCCCAGCCCGGGGGGACGGCGGCGTCCCGCTCGGCGGCGTAGCGGCGGTGGGCGGCGGCCACCTCCTCCGGGTCGACGGCCGCCTCCGCCCGGCGGACTCCCCCCTCGGACTCCAGCCGGCTGACGGCGACCTTCTCCATCTCTCCCACCAGCCAGTAGCGGGTGGGCATGGGACGGCCGGCCTCGGTCAGGGGGGCGTTGCGGATCACCACGGGCCGGCCGCCCTCGGCCACCACCACCTCGAACGGCGCCAGCGGACGGCGCCCGAGCAGCTCGGCGACCAGGGGATCGCCCTGGCTCACCGCCGTCGGCGGCTCCGCCGGCGCCGCAGCAGCAGCCAGACCAGGCCCAGGCCCACCAGCCCGCCGGCCAGCGGGGCCAGGCGCTTGGCCACCGAGCCCCCGGCCGCCCCCAGCAGATCCACCGGCTGGGCCGGCGGGGAGCTCACCGTGCGCACCCCGGGCCGGGCGCCGTTGCCGCTGGCCGGCTCGGCCGTCACCTCGGCCGGCCCGGCGGTGGGGGCGGCCACCCGGGCGGCGGGGGGCGGGCCGGGCTGGGGCGCCGGGCCCGGCGCCGGCTGGGGCGTGGCCACCTCGGCCGGCGCCGCCTGGGCCGACGGGGCCACCCTGGCCCCGGCCAGCACGTCCTCCTCCAGGCGGGTCACGAACTGGTGCAGCAGCTTGTTGCTCACGTCGGCCAGCACTCCCCGACCGAACTGGGCCACCTTGCCTGTGACCGACAGGTCGGTGTCGATGGACACCGAGGTGCCGTCGCCGTCGCCCTCCAGCCTGGCCGTCACGGTCGCCTGGGCGTTGCCCTGACCCCTGGTGTCGCGCCCCTCGGCCCGCAACACCGCCTTGTGGGTGGAGTCGTCGCGCTCCACGAAGCGGGCCGCCCCCCGGTACTGGGCCGTGATGGGGCCGACCTTGACCTTGACCACCCCCCGGTACTCGTCGCCCTCGACCTCCTGCAGCTCGGCGCCCGGCATGCAGGGGGCGATCCGCTCGATGTCGGTGAGCACGGACCACGCTTCCTCGACGGGCACCGACACCCGGAACTGGTTGCTCAACTCCATCTGGCCAAATCCTCCACGGTGTCCACGTCGACGGGATCCCCGTCGCACGCTACCTCGCACACCAGCTCCGGCTGCCGGGCCATCAGCACCCGGGCCCCCTCGTCGCCTCCCGGTGGCAGGAGATGCCAGATGGAGCGGTCCAGTCGGGTCGGGGGGCGCCGCTGCCCCCCGAAGGTGGCCACCGCCACCGGGCAGTCCGACCCGGCCACCGCCGTCCACGCCGCCGCCGGCACCAGGGGCTGGTCCCCGAGGCCCACGACCACCGCCTGGTGGCCCCGCCGGCCGGCCCAGGCCAGGCCCACCTGCAGGGAGCTGGCCATGCCGGACTCCCACGAGTGGTTCACCAGCAGGGTGACCCCGCCGTCGACCACCTCGGAAAGGTCGGTCCCGCCGGCGACGACCACCGTCTCGTCGAGGCCGGCCGCCACCGCCGCCGCCACCGCCCAGGTCACCAGGGGCCGGCCCCGGAAGGGGGCGAGGAGCTTGGGGGTCGGGCCCCGGAAACGACTTCCCCCGCCGGCGGCGAGAACCACGGCGGCGGTGGTCAGTCCCGCCACTCCACCGGGTAGAGGGTCTGGCTCCCCGACAGCCCCTTGAGGGTAACCGACCGGGCCTCGCCGAAGCGGAACTCGCGGGTGGAGTCGGTCAGCTCCCGCAGGAGCGAGGAGACCAGGATCTCCTCCGGGCCCGCCTCGGTGGTGATGCGGCTGGCCAGGATGACGGTTCGGCCGAGGAAGTCATCGGCGTCGCGCACCGCCTCGCCCGTGTGCAGACCCTGGTGGATCTGCAGCGGCTCGTCGGGGTGCTCGGAGGAGTACTTCTCGAACGCCTTCTGCATGGCGATGGCGCAGCGCAGGGCCCGGGCCGCCCCCGAGAAGGCGATCATGAAACCGTCGCCCTGCACCTTGACCTCGTAGCCCTCGTGGGCGGCGAGCTGCTCGCGCACCATGCGGTGGTAGTCGACCAGCAGCTCGTGCGCGGCCCGGTCGCCCAGCCGCTCGGTCAGCTCGGAGTAGCCGCAGATGTCGACGAACATGATCGTCACGGTGCCGTCGGGGGGGATCGGAACCCGGTCGAGATCGCGCTTGGACAGGTCGCGGCCGTCGGCCACGTCGGAGAGCTGGCGCCACAGCTCCGACGTGCTCAGGGTCTTGAGCAGGGGGCCCCACTTGTCGGCCTCCCTCTGCACCTTGCGCTCGATGCGCTGGACGTGGCGCTCCACCCTGGGGTCGAACGTGGGCCGGCCGTGGCGACCCCACAGCAGCTCGGGTCCACCGGCCGGGGCCGGGTCGCCGCGGTCCCAGGTCTGGGACTGGCGCTCCCAGTTGGCCGGATCGAGGGCGGGGCTGGAGGCACCCAGGGCTCCCCTGGCCCCCCGGTCGAGCGCCCCCCGCCGGGGGGAGTCGTCTCTGGGAGCCTTGTCTGGCTTGGAGCGGACCGTGACCCCGCCCATGATCGGGAAGGCCCGCACCAGGATGCGGGGCGAGCCGGGCAGCACCGGGACATCGGCCAGCTTGATGTGTTTGCCGCCCATGATGGCCAGCCCGGTCAGCTCCACGTCGATGCCCTCGGGGACGGTGATCTCTATCCCGCCCATGATCGCCACGGCGGTGACGGCGATCTCGTCGAAGTCGATCTCCGCCCGGCGGAAGTCGATCTCGCAACCGCCCATGACCGCCACCGCCGCCACCTCGCGGCCGGGCCGCCACCGGCCCCGGGCGATCCCCGGGCTCATCACCCCCACGATCCAGCGCCGGAACCGGCGCCGGCGGGTGTCAGGCGGAGCGGCAGGGTCACCAGCGGTGGCCACCCCGGCCGCGGGGGCCCCCGACGGCAGGTCCACCAGCAGGGCGTCCAGCTCGCCCCTGGTCTTGGCGGCCAGGGCCACCCCGACCCGCTCGGCGAACTCGTCCAGGGTCAGGGAGCCGTCGGTGGTGTGCTGGCGCAGGAGGTCGGCCACCCGCGAGCGGTCCTCGTCGGAGACCCGCATGGCCGACTCGCCCCCCGTGCCCTCGATGGACATCGACTCAGTCTGGCTCAGGCGGAGCCGCCCCGTCACGATGTATCGGCCCGCTCCGGTCCCGCAGCGACGGCACCCGGCCGGCCGAGCCGGAGCGCAGGGCGATGATCTCGGCGCAGATGGAGACGGCCGTCTCCTCCGGGGTGCGGGCCCCGATGTCGAGGCCTATGGGCCCCATCACCCGGGCCAGCTCGTCCTCGGTGAGGCCCGCCTCCAGCAGCCGTCGGCTGCGCTCGGAGTGGGTGCGGCGCGAGCCCATGGCCCCCAGGTAGCCCACCCCGGTGCGCACGGCCGCGGCGATGGCGGGGACGTCGAACTTGGGGTCGTGGGTGAGCACGCACACCGCGTCGCGGGGCCCCAGCGACGGCCCCACCGCCTGCAGGTGACGATCCGGCCAGTCCACCACCACCTGGTCGGCCATCGGGAAGCGCTGCGGCGTGGCGAAGACCGGGCGGGCGTCGCAGACCGTGACCCGGTAGCCGAGGATCTTGGCCACCCGGGCCAGGGCGGCGGTGAAGTCCACCGCCCCGAAGATGACCATCTGGGGAGGGGGAGCGAACACCTCCACGAACACAGCCACCTCGCGGCGACGGGCCTCGCCGTGGCGGCCGTAGTGGCGGGTGTGGTTCTGGCCCGACTCCAGGGCGCCCAGGGTGTCGCGGGCGACCACGGCGTCGAGGCGGCCGTCGCCCAGGGTGCCCGACCACGGCTGGCCCGGCCGGACGAGGATCCGCGCCCCCAGCACCGGCACGGCCTCGCCGGTCACGGGGGGCTCCTCCCACTCCGCCTCGGGGGCCACCTCGATGACGCTGGCCAGGGCCACCGGCTCCTCGGCGCGTATGGCAGCGCTGAGGGCCTCGTACTGGCTCACCAGTCGAGGGGCTCGACGAAGAGGTGGATGGTCCCCCCGCAGGTGAGCCCGACGGCGAACGCCTCGTCGTCGGAGTAGCCGAAGGTGCACAGCCGGGGCCGGCCGGCGGCCAGCACCTCGAGGGCCTCGGTGACCACCGCCCCCTCCACGCAGCCGCCGGACACCGAACCGGCGACCTCGCCGTCCTCGCTCACGGCCATGGCCGCCCCCGGGTCGCGGGGCCCCGACCCCTCGAGGCCGACCACCCGGGCCAGCGCCACCCGGCGCCCGGCCGCCCGCCACCGGTCGATGTCGGCCAGGATCTCCCTCACGCCGCTATCACCTCCGTCAGGGCCTCCAGCGAGGCCAGCGAATGACCCTCCACGAAGGAGTCAACGTAGGGAAGGGCCGCCGCCATCCCACGGGCCAGAGGGGCGTAGCCGGGGGAGGCCTTGAGCGGGTTCACCCACACCACCCGGTGGGCCACCCGGTGCAGGCGGGCCATCTCGGTTCCCAGCAGCTCGGGCTCGCCCCGGTCCCAGCCGTCGGAGAGGATGACCACCACGGCCCCCCGGGCCATCCCCTTGATCCCGTAGGAGTCGTTGAAGGCCCGCAGCCCCTCCCCCAGCCGGGTGCCCCCCGACCAGTCGGGCACCGCCTCGGCCGCCGCCGCCAGGGCCCGGTCGGGGTCGTGGGTGGCCAGCTGCCGGGTCAGGCGGGTGAGGCGGGTGCCGAGGGCGAAGGCCTCCACCTGGCCGACCCCGACCACGGCCACGTGCAGGAAGCGCAGCAGGGCACGGGCGTAGGGCTCCATGGAGCCGCTGACGTCGCACAGCAGCACCACCCGGCGGGGACGGGTGGCGGGCTCGAGGAACGACCGCCGCACGGGCTCGCCCCCCGAGCGCAGGGCCGCCAGCACGGTGCGGCGGGCGTCGGGCCGGCCCCGGCGGCGGGAGGAGCGCACCAGCCGGCGGCTGCGGCGGCGCGACGACTCCAGCCGCAGCCGGGCCATCACCCGGTACGCCTCCTCCAGCTCCTCCGGGCTGGCCTGGGCGAAGTCCCGGTCCCGCAGGGTCTCGACCGGGCTGTAACGCACGGTGATGGCGGGGCGGTCGGGACCGCTCGGCGGGTCGTCCGGGCCGGCCCCGGCCTCGTCGGACTCGTCGTGCAGGACCACCACCGTCTCGGTGGGCACGACAGGCACGCGGATGTTCTCCCGCCCCAGCCAGAACACGGCGAAGGCCCGGTCGTAGGCGGCGACGTCCTCGGGCCGGCGCACCAGGGTAGCCCGGCCGGCCCAGTACACCGCCGAGCGGCGCTCGAGGCCCACCGCCCCCAGGGCGCGGGCGAAGGCCACCGCCGCCCCCACCGGCACCGACAGGCCCGACCGGCGCAGGACCCGGACGAAGGCCACCGCCATGCGGGTGCCCTGGCCCCCGCTGCCGGCCGGGGTGGCCCCGACGGGGACGGGCCCGGCCTCAGCCACCGGCGGGGGCGGCCCGGGCCACCAGCTCGGCCAGCCCCACCGCCCTCACCCGCTCGGCGTCCTCGCGGTACTTGAGCACGCTGCCCAGGGTGGCCTCGACGACGCCCTCGTCCAGCTCGGTCCGGCCCAGGGCGGCCAGGGCCTGGGCCCAGTCGATGGTCTCGGCCACGCCGGGGGGCTTGTAGAGGCCCATACCCCTCATGGCGCCGACGGCGGCGGCCACCTGGCGGGCCAGGCCCTGGGCGACCTCGGGGGCCCGCAGGGCGACGATGGCCACCTCGCGCTCGAAGTCGGGGTGCTCGACCCAGTGGTAGAGGCAGCGGCGCTTGAGGGCGTCGTGGACGTCGCGGGTGCGGTTGGAGGTGAGCACCACCACCGGAGGCGCCTCCGCCCTGAAGGTGCCCAGCTCGGGCACGGTGACGGCGTAGTCCGACAGGATCTCCAGCAGGAACGCCTCGAACTCGTCGTCAGCCCGGTCCACCTCGTCGATGAGCAGGACCGGCGGCGGCTCCAGCCCCGCCCCGGGCGGGGCAATGGCCCGCAGCAGGGGCCGGCGCACCAGGAAGCGCTCGGAGAACAGCTCGTCCTCCACCTCCGCCGCCACCTCGGCACCCCCACCGCGCAGCTCGGCCGCCCGCAGGTGCAGCAGCTGGCGGGAGTAGTCCCACTCGTAGACGGCCTGGGTGACGTCGATCCCCTCGTAGCACTGCAGCCGCACCAGCTCGGCACCCCGCCAGCGGGCGATGACCTTGGCCACCTCGGTCTTGCCCACCCCGGCCTCGCCCTCGAGCAGCAGCGGGCGGGCCAGGGTGATGGCCAGGAAGACGGCGGTGGCCAGGCCCTCGTCGGCCAGGTAGCCGTGGTGGGCCAGGGCGGCGCGGACCTCCTCCGGATCGGCCGCGGTCAGAGGCCGGCCTCCTCCAGGGCCCGGCGCACGAGGGTGCGGGCCAGATGGCGGCGGTACTCGGGACTGGCGTTGAGGTCGTCAGTGGGCTCGGTCCCCTCCGCCGCCGCCTCCGCCGCCTGGGCCGCCCCGGCTCCCGACGCCAGGGCCGACTCCACCGCCGCCGCCCGCACCGGGGTCGGGCCCATGTTGACCAGCGCCACGCCCGTGCCCCCGGCGTAGCGGGTCGCCACCGCCCCGACGATGGCCCAGTCCTGGGCCCGCCGGTTGAACTTCTGATAGGACCAGCCCGCCTCGCACTTGGGCACCCGGATCTCGACCAGCAGCTCGTCGGGGGCAAGGGCGGTCTCGAGGAAGCCCCGGAAGAACGACCCGGCGTCGATCTGGCGCTCCCCGCCCGGGCCCCGGGCCACCAGGGTGCCGCCGAGGGCAAGCACCACCGCTGGCAGGTCCGAGGCGGGGTCGCCGTGGGCCAGCGAGCCCCCGATGGTGCCCCGATGCCTGACCTGGGGGTCGCCGACCAGGCCGGCCACATGGGCCAGGACCGGGACGTGGGTGGCCAGCACCGGGGACACCTGCAGATCGCGGTGGCGGGTGAGGGCGCCGATGGCGATGTGGTCGCCGGCGTCGCGCACGTAGGAGAGGTCGGACAGCCGGCCGACGTCGATGAGGGCCGACGGGGTGGCCAAGCGCAGCTTCATGAGCGGCAGCAGCGAGTGCCCTCCCGCCAGCAGCTTGGCGTCCTCCCCGTGCTCGCCCAGGAGCGAGATGGCCTCGTCGGCCGAGTCGGCGCGGTAGTAGTCGAACTTCGCCGGGATCATCGCCGCCCTCCCGCCGAGCCGGCCTTGGCCGCCGACGCCGCCGCCAGCACCGCCTTGACGATGTTGTGGTAGCCGGTGCAGCGGCACAGGTTGCCCTCGAGGCCCTCGCGCACCTGGGCCTCGGTCGGGTCGGGGATCTCGTCGAGCAGCGACACCGCCGCCATGACCATGCCAGGCGTGCAGTAGCCGCACTGCAGGGCGTGGTGCTGGCGGAATGCCTCCTGCATGGGGTGCCAGTCCCCGGTTTCGGGGGCCAGGCCCTCGATGGTGGTGACGCGCCGACCGTCGGCCTGCGCCGCCAGCAGGGTGCAGGACTTCACCGACTCGCCGTCGAGCAGAACGGTGCATGCCCCGCAGCTGGTGGTGTCGCAGCCGATGTTGGTGCCGGTCAGGCCGGCGTGGTCGCGGATGTAGTGGACCAGCAGGGTGCGGGGCTCAACGTCGTGGCTGACCGCGCGGCCGTTGATCTCGACCGAGACCTTCATCGGGGGCTGCCTCCTCGGGCTTGGTTGATGGCCTGCCAGACGCGCTCGGGTGTGGCGGGCATGGGTACGTGTCTCACGCCGAGGTGGGCCACGGCGTCGGTGATGGCGTTCTGCACCGCCGGGGTCGACCCGATGGTGCCGGACTCGCCGATCCCCTTGGCCCCCAGTTCGTTGACCGGGGTGGGGGTCTCCATGTGGATGGTCTCGAAGCTGGGCAGCTCGGCCGCCGACACGAAGGCGTAGTCGGCCAGGTTCGAGGTGACCGGGTTGCCGTCGGCGTCGTAGCGCACCTCCTCCATGAGCGCCTGCGCCACCCCCTGGGCCACGCCACCGTGCACCTGGCCCTCGGCCAGCAGCGGGTTCACCAGGCGGCCGGCGTCGTCGACGGCGACCACCCGCTCGATCCGGACCCGGCCCGTCTCGGTGTCCACCTCGGCGACCACCAGATGGGCGCCGAAGGGGAACGTCGGGCCGGGCGCGGTGAAGTCCACCTCGGCCACCAGGGGCCCGTCGTCGGCGCCGGCGACCTCGGCCCAGGTCTTCGCCACGCTCGGCGTGCCCGCCACGTGGAAGCGCCCGCCCGCCTTGTCAAGCACCACGTCCTCGGGGCTGGCCTCGAGCAGGTCGGCCGCCCGCTGCCTGGCCAGCTCGACCACCTTGGTGGCGGCCTGGTTCACCGCCACCCCCCCGGCCTGCAGCGAGCGGGATCCGTAGGTGCCGACCCCCCGGGGCACCACGGCGGTGTCGCTGTGGATCACCTCGATGTCCTCAACCGGCACGCCCAGCTGCTCGGCCACCAGCATCGACCACGAGGTGACGTGGCCCTGCCCGTGGGGCGACGTGCCTGTCTTGACCACGACCTTCCCGTCCGGCTTCATCTCCACCGACCCGTACTCGCTGCCGGGCAGGCCGTTGGTGATCTCGACATAGACCGACAGCCCGATGCCCAGCTGGCGCGGGTCCCCGGAGTCGCGCCGGCGCTTCTGCTCCGCCCGCAGGGCCTTGTAGTCGGCGCCCTCCAGCACCAGATCCAGCGCCCGCTCGTAGTCGCCGATGTCGTAGGTGGTGCCCGTTGGCGTGGTGAAGGGGAAGCGGTCCTTGGCCACCAGGTTGAGGCGGCGCACCTCGGCCGGGTCCTTGCCGATCTCGGCGGCGAAGATGTCGACCGCACGCTCGATGGCGGCGGTCGCCTCGGGACGCCCTGCCCCCCGGTAGGCGACGGTGGGGGTGGTGTTGGTGACGACCGAGCGGTTGGCGAACTCGACCTTGGGGATGTCGTAGACGCCGGTGAGCATCATCCTGGTCATCATGGGCAGGAAGGCGCCGAAGGCCGGGTAGGCCCCGGCGTCCTGCAGCACGGTCAGGCGGTAGGCGGAGAGCTTGCCGTCGCGGCTGCCTCCCAGCTCGATGTCCTGTATCTGGGCCCGGCCGTGGCCGAGGCCGACCATCGACTCCGACCGGGTCTCCACCCAGCGGGTCGGGCGGCCCAGCTTGCGGGCCACCCACGCCACCAGCAGCTCCTCGGGGTAGCCGCCGATCTTGGCGCCGAAACCGCCGCCCACGTCGGGGGAGATGACCCGCACCCGGCCCGGGGTCAGCCCGAACAGCCCCTCGAGAGCCGACTTCACCCCGTGGGGGGCCTGGCTGGTCGCCCAGTGGGTGAGGTTGCCCTCGGCGTCCCACACCGACTGGGCGGCCCGCACCTCAAGCGGGCACGGCGCCACCCGCTGGTTCACGAACCGGTGGCGCACGACCACCTCGCAGCCGTCGAAGAGCGACTCGTCCCGCCCCAGCTCGAGGCTCCAGGCCAGGTTGGTGCCGGCCTCGGGGAAGATCACGGTCTCGTTGGTCAGGGCGTCCTCGGGCTCGACCACGGCGGGCAGCGGGTCGTAGTCCACGAAGACCAGCTCGGCGGCGTCCATGGCCTGCTCGCGGGACTCGGCGACGACAACGGCGACGACGTCGCCCACGAACCGGACCACCTCGCCCGCCACGAACGGGCGGCTCATGGCCGGGTTTATGCCTGGCGCCCCCGGCGGCATGGGGGCCAGGTCGACGTCGGCGGCGGTGTAGACGGCGACCACCCCCGGGGCGCGCCCCGCTTCGGAGACGTCGAGGGCGGCGATGCGCGCATGGGCCATGGTGGAGCGGACATAGACGATGTGGGCCGCC
>DASRBO010000159.1:0-4555 GCA_035653595.1 Acidimicrobiales bacterium
GCGGGCGGAGAACACCGGCGAGCTGATCCCCCTCGACGTCGCCGTGGGCGACACCGTCGTCTACTCGAAGTACGGCGGCACGGAGATCACCATCGACGGTGAGGACCTGCTCATCCTGACCAGCCGCGACGTGCTGGCCAAGGTCGGAAAGAAGTAAGGGCCCGCCTTTCATGTCCAAGATCCTCAAGTTCGACGAGAACGCCCGCCGCGGGCTGGAGGCCGGGGTCAACCGGCTGGCCGACGCGGTCAAGGTCACCCTCGGCCCCCGGGGCCGCAACGTGGTCCTCGAGAAGAAGTTCGGCGCTCCCACCATCACCAACGACGGCGTGACCATCGCCAAGGAGGTGGAGCTGGAGGATCCGTTCGAGAACATGGGTGCCCAGCTGGTCAAGGAGGTCGCCACCAAGACCAACGACGTCGCCGGTGACGGCACTACCACGGCCACCGTGCTGGCCCAGGCGCTGGTGCGCGAGGGCCTGCGCAACGTCGCCGCCGGAGCCAACCCGATGTCGCTCAAGCGGGGCATCGACCGCGCCGTCGCCGCCGCCGTGGAGGCCATCCGGGCCCAGGCCAAGGAGATCGACGACAAGTCCGAGATCGCCCAGGTGGCCGCCATCTCCGCCGCCGACCCGTCGATCGGCGAGGTCCTCGCCGACGCCATCGACCGGGTGGGCAAGGACGGCACCGTCACCGTCGAGGAGTCGAACACCTTCGGCCTGGAGCTGGACTTCACCGAGGGCATGCAGTTCGACAAGGGCTTCCTGTCGCCGTACTTCGTGACCGACGCCGAGCGGCAGGAGGCGGTGCTCGAGGACCCCTACATCCTCATCGTCAACCAGAAGATCAGCGCCGTGCACGACCTCGTCCCGGTGCTGGAGAAGGTCATGCAGACCGGCCGGTCCCTGCTGATCATCGCCGAGGACGTCGAGGGGGAGGCCCTGGCCACCCTGGTGGTCAACCGCATCCGGGGCACGTTCTCCTCGGTGGCGGTCAAGGCCCCCGGCTTCGGCGACCGGCGCAAGGCCATGCTGGCCGACATCGCCGTCCTGACCGGTGGTCAGGTCATCTCCGAGGAGATCGGCGTCAAGCTCGAGAGCGTGACCCTCGACCTGCTGGGCCGGGCCCGGCGGGTGCTGGTGACCAAGGACGACACCACGGTGATCGACGGGGCCGGCAGCCCCGACGACGTCGCCGGCCGGGTCGCCCAGATCAAGAAGGAGATCGAGGACACCGACTCCGACTGGGACCGCGAGAAGCTGCAGGAGCGGCTGGCCAAGCTGGCCGGCGGCGTGGCCGTGGTCAAGGTCGGGGCCGCCACCGAGGTCGAGCTCAAGGAGAAGAAGCACCGCATCGAGGACGCCCTGTCGGCGACCCGGGCGGCCATCGAGGAGGGAGTGGTCGCCGGCGGCGGCACCGCCCTCATCCGGGCCCGCTCGGCGGTCGAGGGCGCCGTCGCCTCGCTCAAGGGCGACGAGGCGACCGGGGCGGAGATCGTGGCCCGGTCCCTCGCCGAGCCGGCTCGTTGGATCGCCAACAACGCCGGCCTCGAGGGAGCGGTGATGGTGCAGCGGGTGGAGCGGGAGACCGGCAACATCGGCCTCAACGCCGCCACCGGGGTGCTGGAGGATCTGGTCAAGGTCGGGGTCATCGACCCGGCCAAGGTCACCCGCTCGGCGCTCCAGAACGCCGCCTCCATCGCCGGCCTGCTCCTCACCACCGAGGCCCTGGTGGCCGACAAGCCGGAGAAGAAGCCCGATCCCGCCGCCGCCGCCGCTGCTGCCGGCATGGGCGGCATGGGCGGAATGGGGATGATGTAGCCAGGACCGCCGGCCCGGCCCTGCGGGGCGGGGCGCCCGACCCGGTGGCGGCCAACCGAACCTTCCGGTGGCGCCAGGCGGGACAGACGCAGGAGAGCCCGGACCTCGGTCCGGGCTCTTCCGCGTTCCGGCTGCTCCGTGCGGCGCTCTCTGTCCGGTCCTTGCTCCCCGGGTAACTCGGGCCGGGCTCAGCTGCCGGGGCGACGTCGGTGAGGGGACGGCTTGTAGTTTGAGGGCGTGGAGGAGAGGCCCGCCCCCGATCCGGCCAAGCTGCTGGGGCTGTGGATGGAGTGGGAGCGGGGCGAGACCCCACCGGGGCGGGTGATCTCCAACCTCAAGAGCGGCGGCCTGCGGGAGCTGCTCGAGTCGCTGGCGGCCGCCCCAGGCCCGGCCGCCGGCGCACCGGAGTAGTCGAAGTTGAGCGGGTCGGAGCCGGCAGGCACCGGGGAAGCGCCGCCCCGCCGCCGGCCCGGGCCCCAGGTCATCCCCCGGCCAGCGGGGGCGCGTCCCGGCGACGGTCCCCACTGGCCCCCCTCGGCCGAGCCGCTGGACATGGCGCGGGTGAGGAGGGCATTCGAGCGCTCAGGGCCGCCCGGCCCGGCCACCTACCTGCTGCCCCGGAGGGGGGCGCCGTCGGCGGTGCTGGTGCCGATCTTCGAGGAGGACGGCGGGGCCCGGGTGATCCTGACCCGGCGGTCGTCCCGCCTGCGGTCCCACACCGGGCAGGTGGCCTTTCCCGGCGGTCGGCTGGAGGTGGGCGAGGCCCCGGTGGCGGCCGCCCTGCGGGAGGCCAGCGAGGAGGTGGGCCTCGATCCGGCGGTGTGCGAGATCCTGGGCGAGCTCACCCCCCTGGCCACCCTGTCCTCGGGGGCGCACATCACCCCCTTCGTGGCCGCGCTGCCCGGCCGTCCCCACCTGTCGCCCCAGCCCAGCGAGGTCGAGCGGGTCTTCGACGTGGCCCTGGCCGAGCTGATGGATCCCAGCGCCTACCGGTCCGAAATCTGGCCCTTCGAGGGGGGCGAGCGGCCGATGTACGTCTTCGAGCTGGACGGCGACACGGTGTGGGGCGCCACCGCCCGGATCCTGGTCGAGCTGCTCGATCTGGTGACCCTTCTATGAACGGGCTCGACACACCCCGGCAGTATCCTTTTCCGATGGGCACGGGCGACGAGGGACGAGGGGTGCTTGGTGGCTGAGGTCGAGATCGGCATCGGCAAGTCGGGCCGGCGGGCCTATGGATTCGACGACATCGCGATCGTCCCCAGCCGCCGGACGCGGGACCCGGAGGACGTCGACATCTCCTGGGAGATCGACGCCTTCCGCTTCGAGTTGCCCCTCATGGGGGCGGCCATGGACGGGGTGGTGAGCCCGGCCACGGCCATCGAGATCGGGCGCCTCGGCGGGGTCGGGGTTCTCAACCTCGAAGGGCTCTGGACCCGTTACGAGGACCCCGAGCCGCTGTTCGAGGAGATCGCCGGGCTGGACCACGACAAGGCCACCGCCCGCATGCAGCAGATCTACGCCGAGCCCGTCAAGGCCGAGCTGGTCACCCAGCGCATCCGCGAGATCAAGGACGCCGGGGTGGTCTCCTGCGCCTCCCTGACCCCCCAGCGCACCGAGCAGTTCGCCCCGGCGGTGCTGCAGGCCGAGCTGGATCTGCTGGTGATCCAGGGCACGGTGGTGTCGGCCGAGCACGTGTCCAGGACGGTCGAGCCGCTCAACCTGAAGCGGTTCATACGGGAGTTCGACATTCCGGTCATCGTGGGTGGGTGCGCCTCCTACCAGGCCGCCCTGCACCTGATGAGGACGGGGGCGGTCGGGATCCTGGTGGGGGTGGGGCCGGGCAACGCCTGCACCACCCGGGGGGTCCTGGGCCTGGGCGTGCCCCAGGCCACCGCCATCGCCGATGCCGCCGGCGCCCGAATGCGCCACCTCGACGAGACCGGCGTGTACGTGCAGGTGATCGCCGACGGAGGGATGTCCAAGGGCGGCGACATCGCCAAGGCCATCGTCTGCGGGGCCGACGCCGTCATGATCGGCTCGCCGTTGGCGGCGGCGCACGAGGCCCCCGGCCGGGGCTACCACTGGGGCATGGCCACCTTCCACCCGACCCTGCCCCGAGGCACGCGGGTGCGCACCGAGCCCAGGGGCACGGTCAAGGAGATCCTCCTCGGCCCGGCCCATGAGAACGACGGGCGGCTCAACCTCTTCGGCGCCCTCCGCACCAGCATGGCCACCTGCGGGTACGAGACGGTCAAGGAGTTCCAGAAGGCCGAGGTGATGGTGGCCCCGGCCCTGCAGACCGAGGGCAAGGGCCTGCAGCGCAGCCAGGGCGTGGGGATGGGCCGCTGAGGGCGGCCCGCTCCGCCCCCGCCCGCCGGTCCACTCCGAACCCCCCACGCCCATGACCGAGGCCTTCGACACCGTCCTGGTGGTCGACTTCGGGGCCCAGTACGCCCAGCTGATCGCCCGCCGGGTGCGGGAGGCGCACGTCTACTCGGAGATCGTCCCCCACACCATGGCCCTGGCCGACATGCTGTCCCGCCGGCCGCGGGGGATCATCTTCTCCGGAGGGCCCAAGTCCGTGCACGTGGCCGGGGCGCCGAGGGCGGACCCCGCCGTCTACCGGGCCGGGGTGCCCCTGCTCGGCATCTGCTACGGGGCCCAGCTGATCGCCCAGGAGCTCGGCGGCGAGGTGGCCCGCACCGGCCGGGGCGAGTACGGCCGCACCCCGATGC
>DASRBO010000160.1:0-11589 GCA_035653595.1 Acidimicrobiales bacterium
GTCCCCCACCAGGCCCCCGCCGTCACCGTCACGATGCCGCTCGCCGTGTGCGGGGAGAGGAGGTGATCGGCTAGAACTGCGCCCGGACCGGGTGGGGGAATTCGGTGATCGACCCCCGGGGGAATTACGTGATCATCAGCAAGCCGCGCCACCGATCATCAGCTGCGGCCGTTCACTATTCGACGACCCAAGATCCGACAATCAGTTCTTCATCGGGCGTCATACCGTTGTAGGCAGAGATCGCGTTCAGCTCGCGAGGACCGCAGGGCAGCTCTAAGCAGGTTGCGAGACCGTGAGATCAATGTGGTCTTTGCCGTTGATCTGTTCAACGAAGGCATCGACCTTCCCGAGATCGACACGGTGCTCTTCCTGCGCCCAACCGAGAGCGCGACCATCTTTCTGCAGCAACTCGGACGGGGGCTCCGCCTATCGGAGGACAAGTCCTGTCTGACCGTCCTCGACTTTGTAGGCAATCAGAACGCCAGCTTCCGCTTCGATCGGAGGTATCGGGCCCTCACTGGAGCGAGCCGGCGCGAACTAGTCGAGCAGGTCGCCGCCGGCTTCCCCTACTTGCCCGCCGGCTGTCATATCGACCTCGACCGAGAGGTAAGCCGTCTGGTTCTGGCCAACGTCACGCGGGCGCTTCGGGTCCCCTGGCGCGACTTGGTTCGCGAGCTGGCAGGGCTGGGAGATGTCGACCTCGAGACGTTCCTTCAGGAGACGGGCCTTGAGTTGGAGGACCTGTATCGCACCTACCGGGGCGGCTGGGCCGGGCTGAGGCGTGAGGCGGGCATCCCAGGTCCGGTCGCCGGCCCGAGGGACGCGGAGCTGGGCCGGGCCATCGGTCGCATGCTGCACCTTGACGACCGCCGTCTGGTGACCTACAGCGAGTGGTTGAACTCGCCCCACCCACCCCCGGTGTCGCTAGGCGGCCGTTCCTTACGGGAACTGGCGATGTTTCACTTCCTCATTTGGGGCCGAGACCGTTCAATCGAGGAACTCGGGGCGGGCCTGCGTGAGCTTTGGAACGAGCCCGCCAGGAAGGCCGAGATGCTCGATGTCCTAACCTTGTTATTGAGCGCACTCGATCACGTCACGATCGGCCCGGCCAGTGGAGCGGACACACCGCTGAGCATTCACGCTCATTACGCGGCGCGAGAGGTTCTGGCTGCATTCGGGGACTTCAACCTTCGTAGCTTCTATGGTCAGGGAGTGCGCTGGGTGGAATCGGCGAAAGCCGACCTGCTCTTCGTGGATTTGCGAAAGACCGAAAACCACTATTCCCCAACCACGATGTACTCGGATCGTGCCATTACTCCACAGCTCTTCCAATGGGAATCGCAGAGTACGACCAGGGAGGGATCAGCTACTGGTCAGCGATACATCAACCAGCGGGCTCGAGGCACGACGGTACATCTTTTCGTACGAGAAACGAAGGTTATCGAAGGACCCGGCCTCGGGGCACCCGCTTTCCTTTATGCCGGCCCATGTGACTACGTCGATCACGTAGGAGAGCGGCCGATGAGGATCACATGGCGGTTGCAGCACGCTTTGCCGGCCGAGTTCTACTCACATGCGAAGGTGGTCGTCGGGTAGACCCGCCTCCATTCAACGCGCGGCACTGGAATAAACCGCTTGCTGATCCAGCGGAGGGTGGGCCCTCAAAGCTCCGCCAAGATCGACAGAAGCTCGGTCGGATGTGCCATGGCGACCTGCTGAGGCGCGTTCCAGACCGGTGCGCCCTCTGGCAGGTGCGCGTACAAGCTCCGGGCCAGAGACGTCGTCCGAACCGGGTCCGAGCGCCAACGCACCCGAGCCGCGGCGTCAGCCAAAACCTTACTTTGACTGCCGAGACGCTGGGTCCAGCGGGCGAGCGGCACGGGCCCGGGGATCCGATCTGACTTATGGATGTTGCACGAAGTGTGAGCGACAACCAAGTTCTCGATGGAGTCGTTTGGCCATCTCGACCACGGCACGAAATGATCGATCGCGGAAGATGCGGACAGCGGATCGGTGCAGTAGAAGGAGTAGCCGTCTTGCATAATCGTGAGCTCCTTCCGCAGGTTTGCAGGAAAGGCAACCCTTTCCGCACCGAACAGGTGGCGATGCAGGTCCTCCTCCATCAGGTCCAACTCGTTGAGCCCGGCCACCATCCGCACCCAGTGAAGCTCCACGAGCGGCCGCACCAGAGGAGCCAGGCGAATCAGCTGGTCCCCAGCACCCGGCCGCAGTCGAACCATGGAGCCACCATCCCTGCGGAGTCCGGCGATCGTGACGCCTTCGCCCCAGTCGATGTCGTAAATGAACGGCTGGGGGACGTCATCGATCGTCTGGAGGCGGACCAGGGGGTAGCGAGCGACCGTGAGCTCGACCACGTCGAGAACCTGATCGACTACCCGGGGCTCGAGGATGGCCTCCGCCGCGGCCCAGCTGGACACGTTCGGAAGGGCAGTGAAGGCCGACCGCAGGGCCCGAATGACCGTCGCCGACTTGTTCGTGATTTGACGCAGGTCGACCGGGCCGGAAGCAGCCAGGAAGGGCCGCAACTGCGGCCAGTACAGCTCGGCTACCCGCCGGGCGATCGTCCTCGTCCCCAGCTCGGCCGGCGCCGTGCCGGAGGCGGAGACCCCTTCTGCGCAACAGTCGATGACAGCGAGGAGTACGGCGAGCTTGTAGGTGGCGGTACGGCGGCCCTCGTCAATAACAGCGAGCAGGCGCTCGGCGAAGCCGGTGAGCTCGGGCGCTGCGCTCCTACCTGCGACTTCGCTTAGAGGCCGAACCTGATCCACTCAGAGAGTCCGCTCGACAACCTGGCCAACTTCGTCTAGCTCCACCCAGGTCCGACGGCCTTGTTCTCGGAAGCGGGCGACGAGATCAAGGGCATCCCGGTAAGACTTCATTCGCTCTTGCCAGAGCCCGCGGGCGAGAGCCCGCTCCTCGGGGTCGAGGCCGTCGTAATCGGAGACTGCCTCGTTCACACTGACTCCTTGCGAGCCCGACATGTCGTATGCATCATCTGAGCCCCGTCTCCCTGCAGACCTTTCGACTCCGCCTCAAGCCGCGTCGGCCGGTTGGAGGTACTCGAGTAGCCGATTGGCCAGCCACTCGGCGGCACGTAAGTCCTTAGCCCC
This sequence comes from Acidimicrobiales bacterium, assembly GCA_035653595.1. Lineage (GTDB taxonomy): Bacteria > Actinomycetota > Acidimicrobiia > Acidimicrobiales > JAJPHE01 > DASRBO01. The sequence goes on from DASRBO010000160.1 coordinate 3,132, forward strand.
AATCGGCCTGCCATGGATAATCCCGTTTCGAACACTCAGCACGGCGCTGAGCTCATCAGCAAACAAGTTGGCCCAGACGCGCAACTTTCGCTCTGGAGTGTCGTAGTCCCCTAGATGGCTCAGGAGCTGCAGGCGTTGCGAGTCCGTGAGACCCCCCGAGGCGGCAGAGTCCCGCCATGCCTCGAGAGCAACGGATAGATCCAATATGCGCGAGAGAACTTCCGTCTTCTCTCGTGGCCCACTGAACGGCTTGTCAAGATCGGGGGGCTCGAAGCTCACTAAACCTTCTCCAAGTAGGAATGGATCCCGTCCATTACTGACGGCTCTCCTCGATACGGCGGAACCTCTGCAGACTCCGGAGGAAGGAAGGCGATCACCCTGCCGTCCGACGACTCATGATCTAGGTCGGGTTCTCGCTCGCTCTGAGGCACGATGAGGCGCGATGTCAAGTGTCCTGCCTTTGTAATGACGCCTCTACAGAACGCCGTCAGGACTACCTCAACCCGTGAGGAGTTCTGTCCCGCCTCCGGGTAGCTCACGGGCCGTTGGAAGGCGTTCAGATCGCCTTTGAGCCAATCGACGTCTGCTCGCACTAATACCCAATCGCCCCGTGTCTCGGGCCATACTGAGACGGCGCCGGATAGGCGTGCCTCATCTACCAGCATCGCGACCATCTCGGGTACGTTGAAGCGAGCACGTCGGAAGAACCACTCAGGATGCTCACGAACTGCGACGACGGCATCCAAGACCCGGAGATCCTTTCCACCGTCACCGTCATGCCTCGACACGGATCGCTCCTTCAGTCAGCATGCGATTGAACTCCGAGAACGCTTCTGTCGGGACAAACAACTCGTTTCCTTGGAACCAGGGAGGCGGGCGCCCGGGAATGGACTGCAGCCTGGCCCCCACCGCGAGGAGCCGATCCAGAGTGTCTTGGTTGAGGCGATATGTAAGCCATCCCTTTGCGCCACGGCGAGCCGCGAAGAACTCCGCGTCTGAGGCTTCCGTTGCAAGGTAGAAGCCAAGGTGACCATCGATGTGTCTGTTCCTGGCGATTGTCGCGTCAAGGGGAGCCTCGTTGGCCAACTCGTCAGCCGATTGCACGTCCGTGCCGTGAAAGAACAACAGCTCATCCGGCAGCGGACTCTCCCTTCTGCTGGTTGAAGCCGGGGACACATGTTCGGGCCTACCTCGATTTAGTCAAATCGCTCAGGTCGACAAGGGACAACGACACCTCCGCGCCGAGGGCCCCGGCAACTCTCTCGAGCGTGACAAGGCTGGGTGAGTTGGTGCCCGCTTCCAGACGAGCGATAGCCGACTGCGTCGTACCGATCCGTTCGGCGAGCTCCCGCTGGCTCAGTCCCTTCTTCTCGCGCAGAGCGCGGATCTCGAAGGCCAAGCGGACGGCTCTCCCATGTCGCTTGTGTCCTCGGCGCCCCTGTGCGTGGTCGGCCCGACGGGACCTTAAGTCCTTGTTGCTAGTGCGCTCGGTCAGAGGTCCTCACCTGCCGTCGATTCCTCAGGAGGAGAACACACCTCGGTGGTCACGCTCGTTCGAGCGCCTCGTCTTTTATTCTACCTCCGGACATAGCAGGGATGCTATGTCACCCGTCACCACGGCTCCTGTGGCAGCTCCAGTTCCGTGTGTCGATGCTTCCGAAACCGTCACGGACAGTGGCCCAGTGGCGGCGAGAGATAGGGGTAGTGAAGGCGGCTTCCTCGTCGAACAGCTGTGCGATTTGCGCCTGCACGCAGCGGGCACGCCGGCCTCAGAAAAGCTGACGCCCCGGTCAGATATATGCTCTGACCAGGGCGTCTGTAGTGGCGGGGGCGCTGTTAGCTGCGCTCCCGACATCGCCTCGGCGGCCGCAAACCTGCTGGTTGCCAGGGGTCTGCGTACGCACTGCATAGGCGGCTGCATACTCAGGATCGGGCATCATCGCCATGACTGCCCGAGAAACTCGCAGGAGCGCCCGAGGAACACATGATGCTCTGACCTTCGGGTTACTTGCCCGACGATCGCCCCTCCCACTCCGAGGGGAGGCTTGCGACCCGCCGTATGGCCGTAGTCGGGGCGGGCTGGCCGTCTCTGACGGTCAGGACTGGCTACTGGAGGGCAGCAGTCGAATCGTGTGGTTGCCCGGCGGGGGCCCCGAACGGTCGAAGCGAGGGTCGACCGGGTCGGTCTGCGTCCCACCGTGGGTGGTGACGGATAGAGCCCCGACCCCGTCGGTCCCGGGCCACCAGGCGATGAAGTGGCCGTCGCCGACCGTGGCCGTCACCACGGAGCCGTCCGTGCGTTGGAGGCCGACTCCGGTGACCGCGGAGCCGACTCGGCCCACGGCGACCGTGTAAGGGTCCCCGTCAGCACCCCGGTTCGACATCACGTCCAGGACTGCGGAGGTCTCTGCCACCTGCGTCTGGCCGTTGCTGCCGAGTGGGCTGAGCAAGACGAAGGAGGGATCCTCGAGGCAGGCCATCCAGTCAGGCCCGTTGCTGTAGAGAGCGAACGTGAGGTTTCCCCTGGTGTCGACCAGCGCCGGACTCCATGGGCCGCTCGGTAGTGGGGGCCCCGTCTTCGCGGTGGGGTCAGACTGCGCACTACTGGACTGATCGAAGGTGGCCGAGCAACCGTTCTCGGCTGCGGAGACCTGCGCCTGGTTGGCTGCGGTCGGCTGCGCCGTCCACGCCGCCAGGACATTGGCGGCCAAGGGACGGGTCGGCCGGGCCGGGACCCCCTGTCCGCCCAGTTCGAGGACTACAGCGGTGGTGGCGGCGGCGGCGACAGCGCCGGCCGCGACGCCGTAACGCCGCACCCGGGACCGCGCCGGGAAGAGACTCTCGGTCTCGTGCCCGGGGAGACGCGGCGCCAGGTGAGGCGACGGCGGATGGGTCAGGTTGTCGAAGCGCTCGAGGAGCGCGTCGAGCAGCCGGTCCTCAAAGGTGTCAGCGGTCGGGGTCATGTAACGGCCTCCTTAACGAGGTTCGGGCCTTCCCCGGGGTCGGGGCCGGCGGAGGGGGGCTTCATGGCCCGGCGCAGCGCTCGCCGGGCGCGGGCCAGACGAACCCGGAACGCCCCGGGGCTGATGCCCGCCGCCCGGGCCGCCGCCGCCGGACTGAGCGAGGGTTCAGCTGCCAAGACGAGGATCTCCCGCTGGGGCCCGGAGAGGGTGTCCATGGCGGCCCGCAGGCGAGTGGCCTCGGCTGAGGCGTCCAGACGGTCCACGATGGCCTCGACGTCGTCGGACGAAAGCATGGCCCGGGCGTCCAGGCGGGCTCGGGCCAGCGCCTCGCGCACCGCCCGACGGCGCTGGTTGGCCAAAAGGTTGGCGGCGATCCCCACCAGCCAGGCGCCCGGATCACCCCGGGTCGGGTCATAGGACTCGGAGCGCTCCAGAGCGACCACGAACGTGGCCGCCACCAGATCGGCCACGTCGCCCGAGCTGGCCAGCCGCCTGGCGGCGAACCCCGTTATCTGAGCGACGTGCTCGCGGTAGATAGCGGCGAAGGTCTCCCGGTCGATGCCGCCTGTCATCGCTCGAAGACACCGTCGATCCAGCCCATGTTCCTTATTGGTCGCAGAGGAGCCAGCGTTACACGCTTTGCGGCGCCCGGCTGGGGGGGCCACCGATCGGCTGAGGCCTTTGGGGGGCGACATCCCGAAATGACGCACTCGGCGGCGCTCTTCTCGGCTGGTGTCGTCTGGATTGGATGGGCCGGGCCCCCTACCCCGGGTGAAGCGCCGACCGATCAAGGGCACACAAGCGCAGACTTCGTGAGCGCTCCCGGCGGCGGCTAGACCGCCCACAGGGCTTCGGTGGGTGAACGGCGGGCGGCGCGCAGGGCAGGCATGAGCCCGGCGACGGCGCCAATGATGAGGGAGGCCGCGATACCCCCGGCCCAGGCTTCAGCAGGAATGACGGTGACCTATTGTTTGGTCTGGGCGTAGGTCGAACGCTACGAGACGCTCGGTGACGCCGAGGCGATAACGAGGGCGCGCGAATAGGCACTCGGCGGTTGCTTGAACGCCGTTCGGGGGGGTACCCCGGAAGCGCACGTAGGCTCGGACCTCAGGAGGACGCCGCCCGATAGGCGGAGCCCGGCGATGTCCGCACCGGGTTACGGCGACTCGGAGGACCTAGACCGAGACAGCGCGATTAGGTGTCCGGCATCCCTGAGCCTGTTCTGCGCCCTCCTTGGCCTCACAACGGTGGACACGATCCGAACCCGTCACCGGAGCACCCGATTTGGCAATCTGTAGCTGTGATGAAGCCAAGTCGGGGATCCGAGAACCTCGATCATGCCCTGCGCGAGCTCTTCTCTGCGATCGCCTCGCGTGACCACGTCGCGGTCACGCGCACGCTTGATCAAACGCCCGGTTTGGTCACGGCAGCCCTCCGAATCGGAGCGAGCCGCCAGAATCCACGACCGTACTTCCTCAGCCCCATTCGTCATTATGTCTACTCCGGCGACACGGCACTGCATGTGGCCGCGGCTGCCCATGATCGGGTACTCGCCGAGTCACTGGTTGCCCGAGGCGCCACCGTTCGCGCACGCAACCGAAGAGGAGCCGAACCGCTCCATTACGCCGCAAATGGTGGACCGAGCTCGGATACGAGTGCGCAACGGTCGCTGATCACTTTTCTCATTGATGCTGGCGCGGACCCTAACGCACTCGACAAGAGCGGAGTATCGCCGCTACATCGGGCCGTAAGGGATCGATGCTCCGGCGGGGTCCGGGCGCTGATCGACAAGGGTGCCGATCCTCTACTGATGAACAAGAGTGGCTCGACCCCGCTTCACCTGGCTGTCCAGAACACGGGCAAGAGTCTCTCTGGGTCTGATGCGGCAAAGGAGGAGCAACATCAGATCATCGCGTTGCTGCTGGAACATGGCGCGAGCCCTCACGATGTAGACGCCAAAGGCAAGACCGTTGCAGCCGCCGCCGAGAGCGACTGGATAAGACAACTGCTCGAGCGCTGAACCATCAGCCGGTCGCGGGTGTCCCCGAATCCCGACCAATACCAAAATGAATCGGGTAACCCAGGCCGTTATCCGTGGCCGACCTGCCCACCGGGGGCACCCACTACAGTCACGCCGAGCAAGACCTCGGGCTACTCAGTGGCCAAGCGGAACAGGGGAACCCACGAGATCCACGTGTCTCCGGGTGGCACACTGATGACATGGAGATCGTGAACTCCGACCCTGTCCTTGCCGTCCATGACCTGGATCTAACCTCTGATTGGTTCACGCGTGTGCTCGGCTGTGAGCGGACAGACCCCGACCCGGGCAACTGGACGTTCTGCAGAGGAGGAACCGTCACGTTCATGCTGGGGCGTTGCCCTGAAGTCGTTCCGGCGTCCGAGCTCGGAGATCACAGTTACCTTGCATACCTGACCGTCGACAACGTGGACGACTTCCACGCACGCGCCATCTCAGAAGGAGCCGAAGTCCTCAAAGCCCCGACAGACGAACCCTGGGGACGTCGAGAAATGGGATTGCGGTCGCCCGACGGTCATCGGTTCATACTCGGCGAACGTATTCAAGGAGCGAGACACTGACGCCGTCGCTCAGGCTGAGTTCGGCGTCGATCTCGGCCGGTTTGATCCGCGCTCCCTTGGGAGGTACTGCGGCCCTCATTTAGCCACGGTCACACTATCGGCGCCAGCCATACTGATTGCCAACACCCGGCCTGTCCGGGTGCCCCTCCGAAGCTCGTACCGGAATCTCGCGTCACCCGTAGCACGAAACCACCGGCTACTCGGTCGACTTTCGGGTTAGGTACCCGAAGCTCGGGCCGGTCGTGCCGAATCGGGCGCCGGCTGAGGCGACACCCGCGTGCACGCTCGCTCGGCCCAGCTGAGGAAGGTAACCATCAACCGGTCATCCATGTCCGCAGGCTGGCCGTGGTCAGGCGGCAGGGGCCGCGTCCGCCTACCTCGTGAAGGACGCCGGCTCGAACGAGGTCGAGTAGCTCGCCTTGTCCTCGATCGGTGAATCTGACGATTTCGCCAAGCCGTACGGCGGCGGGTTCCTCCGCCACCGTGCCCTGATGCTCGGTCCGGTAACGCTCAACCGATTCGCGGGTAACGAATCTGGCATTGCTGCCGTCGGTCTCTGGATCAACCTCGAGTTGGCCGCGTTTGGCCATCAAACCGATGGTGCTCACCGCCATGTTGAGCCGGGTGGCGGCCGCCGCCAGCTTCATCGAGCGCTGGTGCAAGGCCCGCAGTCGACCATGCTCGTCTCGTAGACGCTGTCCCGTCTCGACCGAGATCTCGAACTGACGGCTGGTGGGATGGCGATCCAGCTGCAGGCCGAGGCGCCGGGCGGTCTGGTAGAGGTCGTGGTATCGAACGCCGAGCTGGTCGGCCAGGTCCGGGAGCTGCACCCGGTCGCGGAGACGGTCGCGTAGTGACAAAACCGCGCTGAGCCGGGTCCATCGTCGTTCGACTCCGTCGCCGTCGGCGACGATGACGCAGGTCAAGGTGCCGTCGCGCATCCAACACCTTGCCGTGGTGCTGCCGATCCCGAGCTCGGCGGCCACACGGATGGTGTCGCACAGCGGATCATCGACACTGTCGGGATCGATCATCCAGCCGGCCGCCCCGAGCGTGGCATCGACATGGGCGGCCCGCTCGAGGTAACGGTTGGAGTGGCCCCATCGGATCCGTCGAGTCGTCGGGACGATCAGGGAACCGATCGAACCCCTGATGATCTCCTCGAGGACCCGGGCGACATTTTCGAGTGGGGTGAGCTCGGGATGGTCAAGGGTGTAGACCCGGCCGTAGACGTCGTCGGCGGCCCGGTGGCCCATGAAGCGGCGGCGGACGGCGTCCTCGATGCCGGGCTGCCAAGCGAGATCGGTAGCAACGCTCTTACGCAGTAGGTGCGGTACTACCGGGAAGCCGAGATCGTCGGCGCCGAGCCCCTCGGCCGCTGCCGCGCTCACGAACGCCTCCCGGAAGCTCAACTGTCCCGCTTCGTCACCGTGCCGCAGACCGGGTATCAGCCTGGCCGTGTCCTCCACGTCTCCGCTGTCAGGGTCAATGTGAAACGCGTCTAGCACCAGCCTCAACAGGTCCATCATTGCTGGGGGCACGACCAAGACCCGTGACGAGGCCTCCGTCTTGGTTGACTCCTTGTAGCTCACGGTCACCACTTGGCCGTCGTCGTCACGGACCCGGAAGAGTCGTCCTCCCTGGCTTCTGACCAGCAGCAGACCGCTATCGCCCAGATCCACCACGTCATCGACCAGCACCCCGAAGGCTTCGGAGATCCGCAATCCCATCACCCGCTGCAGCCACAGCACGATCTGATGAACCGGGTGCAGATGGGCCGCGATCCGGGCGCACTCCGGGAAGCTCAACGGTCGCAGTTGTGCGACCGGCCGTCGGGCCCGGGCCACCGCCGGGTCTGGTCTTGGGGCATCCAGTCCCTCCGTGGGATCGAAACCGGCGGCCAAGAGTCCGTTCGCTCGGGAGAACGCCAGAACCCGGCGCAGCACCCACAGCGCGTCGGCCACCACCGGCTGGGACAATCCGACTGGCCGCTGCCGTTTCGATCTCTTCACGGCCACGGCGGTCGTCTCTGGGATACGAACGCGCCCTTCCATATCGCGGTAGGCGCCGACCAGCTCGCCATCACGCCACCGTCGCCGTACCGTCGACACGCTCACCCTGGCCGCCGTCGCCGCCTCCCGCATAGACAGCTCCCGGCCCTCCCCTACTGCAATCAGCACCGGCTCGGCGGGAGCGGACGCGGCTGTCTCGCCTTGGCGGCGACCGACCAGATGCAGCAGCCAGTCGTGCACCATGAAGTAACTGATGTCGCCCACCGTCGTGGTCTGCGGAGCGAACCACGGCAAGACATAGCCGTCAAGGATCCGGCGGACCTGCCTGGCCCGGTCGGGCCCCGCCCGCCGTAGATCGTCATAGGCAGCCGCCACCCACATCCTCGCCACCGATTCCACATCGGCCCTGAACCCCGACGCCCCCGAGGAGAAATCTGCCCTCGCGAAGGGCGTGGTGGGCCGTACGTGCGCGCTGACCATGCCACCAGCGTTGCTAAAACCCCTGGTCGCAGGCACATCGACCAGAACGCCGCTTCTCAGATAGGCCCCTGCGGGTTACCGACCCCCCGACCGCCGAGTCATCAAGTTCGTAACTCGGCTGTCGAGGGTTCAGCTAGTGGCGGGGGAATCCGCTGGTTGCCAGGGGTCTGCGTACGCACCGCATAGGCGGCTGCATACTCAATATCCTGGGTCTGGCCGGATTGTGCCCGAGAAACGCACTCGGCGCCCGAGAAACGCCAGGCCAGGCCTCCCGGTAGCCCGGAGTATTCAGCCCGTCTTCTCCTCCTTGAGTTCGTGCTCCACGGCTCGGCGGATCCAGCTCGACACAGAGCGGTCGTCCTCTCCGGCCCGACGACGAATCTCATCAAGTGTCTCAGCCGGAAA
>DASRBO010000161.1:0-30292 GCA_035653595.1 Acidimicrobiales bacterium
CAGTACGGAGGTGACTGGGGGCCGGTGGACGAAGGCGCCGCCGTCACCGCCATCAAGCGGGCGTGGGACGCAGGGATCAACTTCTTCGACACCGCCCAGGCCTACGGCTTTGGCCGGGCCGAGGGGATTGTCGGCAGGGCCCTGGCGGACGAGTTGGCCCACAACCGGGAAGGGGTGGTCCTGGCCACAAAGGGCGGGCTGCGCATGGCCGGGGAGCGCCTAGTGCGCGACTCGTCGCCGGAGTGGCTCCGCCGAGGGGTGGAGTCGAGCCTGGAGGCGCTTCGCACCGACCACATCGACCTCTACCAGGTCCACTGGCCCGACCCCGCCACCCCGCTGGTCGAGACGGCGGAGGCGCTGCGGGAGCTGCGCGACGAGGGGCTGATCGGCCACGTAGGGGTGTCCAACTACTCGGTCGATCAGATCGCCGAGTTCTCCAGGGCCCTGGCCGTCGAGACCGTCCAGCCCCCCTACCACCTGTTCCGGCGCGACATCGAGGCTGACCTCCTGCCCTACGCCCAGGACCACGACACCGGCGTCCTGGTCTACGGCCCCCTCGCCCACGGGCTGCTCGGCGGCACCATGACCGCCGCCACGACATTTCCTGACGACGACTGGCGATCGCATCACCCGGCCTTCACCGGGGCGGGGTTCCGGGCCAATCTGGCGGCCGTCGATGCGCTGGCCCTGATGGCGGCCCGACGCGGGGCCACGGCGGGACAGCTGGCCCTCGCCTGGGTGCTCGGCCACCCGGCGGTCCAGGTGGCCATCGTCGGATCGCGCCACCCCGACCACCTGGCCGAGAGCATCGGAGCACTTGATCTCCGCCTCGACGACGCCGACAGGGCGGAGATCGAGCGGATCATGGCCACCGCCCAGCCGATCGGCGGCCCGGCACCGGAGGCGATGACATGAGCGCCCGGCCGACCATCGCCTTCCTGGGCCTGGGCCGGATGGGCCTGCCCATGGCCACCAACCTCGTCCGTGCCGGGTTCCCCCTCCGGGTGTGGAACCGCAGCGTCCGCCGGGCCGATCGGTTGGTCGCCGAAGGGGCAGTGTCGGTGCCGACCCCGGCCGAGGCCGTCAGGCAGGCCGATGTGGCCGTCACCATGCTCACCGACGGAGCGGCCGTCGAGTCCGTGCTCGACGGGCCGAAAGGCATCCTCGACGCCGCCCCGGCCGGCTTCCCCTGGATCCAGATGGGCACCATCGGCCTGGAGTGGACCGATCGGCTGGCGGCCGTCGCCGGGGGTCGGGGGCTCGTGTTCATCGACGCACCGGTGTCGGGGAGCGAAGGGCCGGCCCGGCAAGGCCAGCTGGTGATCCTCGCCAGCGGGCCGGATGTCGCTCGCCAGAATGTCCAGCCGATCTTCGACGTCCTGGGATCCCGGACCGTCTGGCTCGGCCCCGCCGGCGCCGGCACCCGGGCCAAGGTCGTGCTCAACAACTGGCTGGTCGACCTCACCGAGGCGACGGCCGAGACCCTGGCCCTGGCCCGGGCACTGGGCCTCGACCCGGCCGCGGTCGTCGACATCCTCGAGGCCAGCCCCCTCGGGTCGCCCTACGCCGTGCTCAAGGCGCGGACCATGCTGGCGGGCGACTACGCCCCTGCCTTCGCCCTCAAGCACGCCCTCAAGGACGCCCAGCTGGCGGCCGACGCCGCCGGTGCCGTCCATATCGACCTGCCCCTCATCGAGGCTCTGCTGCCCCGCTGGCGCCAGACGGCCGAGGCCGGACACGCCGACGAGGACCTCGCCGTCGTGTACACGGCCTCCGGCTAGAGCCCTCGGACTGCCCTGATGACGGGCGAGGTATCCCCACCACAGCGGGACCCGGCCCGCACCGACTGGCGGGGCCTCCTGTTCGCCGACGACCGGCACGGCCCGCTGCCGGTCCTCCTGCTGGGCCTGACGGTGGTGACGGGCCTAGTCGACGCCGTCAGCATCCTCAGTCTGGGCCGGGTCTTCGTGGCCAATATGACCGGCAACGTCGTCTTCATCGGCTTCGCCGTGGCCGGAGCTCCCGGCTTCTCCCTGGCGGCATCACTGTCGGCGCTGGCCGGGTTCCTGGTCGGCGCGGCCGCCTCCGGCCGGCTGGTGGCGCGCTACCGGGTCGACCGGGGTCGCCTGCTATTGGCCGGCATTATGTTCGAGCTGGCGTTCGTCGCCGGAGGACTCGTCCTGGTGGCCGTCGCCGACCAGGTCACGAGCGGGGTCAGAGACAGCACGGCCGCTTTGTTGGCTATAGGGCTGGGCGCTCAGAATGCGGTCGTACGGGCGCTTGCGGTGCCTGATCTGACCACCACGGTGCTCACGCTGACCCTGACCGGGCTGGTCACCGACATCCGCGCCGGCGCCAACCCGGCCATGCTGCGCCGCATCCTGGCGGTGACGACGATGTTCGGTGGCGCCGTGTTGGGAGCCCTGCTCGTCCTGGGGCCGGGGCCGGTAGCTGCCCTCGGCGCCGCGACCGCCGTTCTCTCACTCGTGACCGTCGTAGGGGCGGTGGTGACCCGGCGGCCGGAACGCTGGCACACGCCAGTGGGCTGAGCAGGGGGTCATTGACGCGACCAGTAGTGCGAGCACGTATTGTCGATCCTTGCGCTCGATGTGTCCGATCGCAAAGGTCGAGTCGACCGGAGGCTGATCAATTAGCGGCGGAGGTGTCTATGCGGGCCATGATGCGCTCCGCCGTCCGACCGAGCAGGCGGAGCGCTTCCGCCGGCATAGACACAACGACAAGTTCAATCACGGGTCTGACGCGAGGAGGCTCGTGACTATCGCCGTCGCTGCCTCGCTGACCGAGAGACCGGCACGATGCGCTCGAGCCTGGAGCTCAACGGCCTCGCTGCTGCTCAGGTGGAGCGACAGCGCCATGCCGCCCGATGGCACATCCATGGCACATCCATCAAGTTCCAGGGGGGTCCGGGGCCGTGCGCCCACCCTCTCCGACCTGGACTTCTGCTCCCTAGGCGTCCGCTCAGGTCCGTCGGACTCGGCGCTGATCAGATTCCCAAGCTGAGAACGCGAGTTCGATTCTCGTCGCCCGCTCTACACACAGGTCCTGCCACCAGGCCCATTTGCTCGCAAGCCGTGATGAGGTGGCTCCAAGGTCGAGCCGACCAGGCCGCTGGGGGCGGGCCGCCGCGAGTTGGTAGACCGGGCCCCGGAGGAAGTGGTCAGCAACCGGGGGCCAGGGCCACCTCGAGGCTCCCGGCGCCTCCCACCTCCAGACGGTGCGAACCGTCGGCTTGTCGGGTCGCAATCAGGTCGACGGACGCGGGACCGACTCCCAGACCAGTAAGGCCGACCTCGCTCAGCCAATCCGGCAGCGCCGGTCGCAACGTGAGCCTGCCTCCGGGCGCGTCGGCCTCGAGGCCGAGCAGGACGTCCACCGCCTGGATCACCGCCCCGGCCGCCCACGCCTGGGGCACGTTGGCCCCGAGGTACTGGACCGGGAAGCTGCCGGGCCCACGCTGCAGGCCGGCGAAGAGCTCGGGGAGGCGGGCCGAACGGAACCGCGCCGCGGCGTCGAAGATCCCCCGGATCACCCTGGCCGCCTGGTCGTCGAGCCCGTAGCGGCGGAAGCCGGCGGCGGCGATGACGTTGTCATGGGGCCAGACCGATCCGAGCTGGTAGGAGAACGGGTTGTAGGAGGGGTGCTGCGACGAGAGGGTCCGGATCCCCCAGCCCGTCCACATGTCGTCGGCCAGGAGCCGCTCGGCGGTCCGCTGGGCCCGGCCGGCGTCGACGACGCCGCACCACAACAGGTGGCCGGGGTTGGATGCCACCGACCGTAGGGGCCGCTTGGATCCGTCGAGGCCGAGGTAGTAGGTCCCTTCCTCGTCCCACCAGAACCGCTCCTCGATCATGTCCGCCAGGCGGTCGGCCTCGGCCCGGAGCCTGCCGGCCTCGCCGGCGTCCTCGTAGACGCGCTCGAGCACCTCCGCCCAGGCCCGCTTGGCGGCCACCACGTAACCCTGGTGTTCGCACAGGGCGATCGGAAGCGACGCCAGCTCCCCCCGGTCGTCGACGATCGCGTCGCCCGAGTCCTTCCAGCCCTGGTTGTAGTAGCCGCCTGTCCGAGCCCGGGTCCGGTACTCCTGGAGGCCGTCGCCGTCGATGTCACCGTCGCGGTCGATCCACGCCAGCGCCCTTTCCACATGCGGGCGGACGGCATCCAGCTCGGCCCGATCGCCGTGCCACCACCACGTCTTGGCGGCCGCCCAGACGTAGAGCGTCGTCGCCTCGTGGGTCCCGTAGTAGGGGGTGTGAGGTATGAGGTGAAGGCATGCGAGCTCGCCGTGGCGGACCTCGTGTTCGATCTTGCCTGGCTGCATGTCGCGCTCGTCGTCATAAGAGTCGGCTTGCAACCGTCCCAGGGCCCGGAGGGCACCCAGGGCGAAGCGACTCGACAGGCAGGGTGTCTGCAGCGACACGATCAACGAATCGCGTCCGAACAGCGAGACGAACCAGGGGATGCCGGCGGCCGGCACCCAGTAGTCGAGTCCGTCGTCGCCGTCGTCGTCGCCGTGGCCAGCGCCGTCCTCGTCGCCCCAGGATCGGGCCGCGTCGTCATGGATGTGGATCCGCAAGCTGGCAAGGTCCTCGACCGCCTGGTGGGCGATGGCGGTGACGATGGGGTCGCTGGTCGAGAACGATGTCGTGACGTGGGCCCACCGTCGGCGGGTGCGGTCCGTGGCCGTCTCCCGCCCGAGCACTGCATGGCAGGTCCGGTCGGGACCGTGAAGCTTGTCGGCGTCACCAAGATCGACGGTCCAGAGCAGGCAGGTGTGCCAGGAGCCGCCGGGCTCGAGCGTGATCCGCCAGGAGACCCCCCCGTTGGCGAACTCCGTGGGCGAGTCCGAGTTGGCAGCCCGGACCTCGATCGCCCGGTGGAAGGACCCGTTCCGGTAGGCCGTCCGAAGGGTGGCGGTGGCCTCGTCCCACGTCGACTGGAGCGACCCCCGCCGGACCCGGCGGGCCGACTTGACGTCGAAGAGGTCGGCGAAGTCGGACTCGAAGCTGACCTCGAGCTCCACCGACGCCGGAAGCCCGCTGTAGTTGGTGATGTCGTAGTCCTCGTGCACGCCACCGCCGACCGTACGATCCAGGCGAAGGCGCATGGACTGGGCCTCGATCGGGCCGTTTGCGGTGTCCAGGCGAGGATTGGTGAACTCGAAATGCGACGAGTAGTGCTCGATCTCTGAGCTGTTCAGCAACACCGGGGCGACGCGCCCGAGCTTGAGTCGGTACCCGGAGATCATCCGGGTGTCCCGGGCGAAGAAGCCCTGCTCCTCGGTGCTCGACATCCTCGAGTCGGGCTCGCACACCACGACCTGGTCGTCGGAGTGGATCGTCACGACCGACGGACCGACCTGGACCTCCAACTGGGCCCCCCCTGTCTGCTCGGCTCAAGCCAAACGGACCAGCGCCGCCTGGGCGCCGACCAGGCCCGCGTCGACGATAGTCACGCCGTATCCGTAGGTCATGCCGCCCGGGCCGCCGGAAGGGACTCCACCACGGAGTCAAGGCGGCCGCGGGACACGACGTCGGTGGGCGCCGGGCCTACCCCGGGCAGCCAGGGCGGGAGCAGCCGCCGCCAGTCCCCCAAAAGTGACAGCGCCTCCCCGGGGCCCATCTCAAGAACCTTTGGATCGGCTCCCAGCAGCTGCAGCTGGAGGAACCGGTCCCGATGGATGCTCTGCAGCGCCCGCCTCCGCCAGACCACCAGGTCCTCGGGTGCTCCGCCCAGATATCCGAGCAGCTCGAGCCCTACCCGCACGTCGTGGAGGACCGGACCCCGACAGAAGTGCCCGGCCCGCGCCATGCCGAGCACCGCACCGGCGGCCAGGGCGTCCCGCTCGTCCTCCCCCGGCGCCAGGGCCACCTGGCCGGCGAAGAGGCGGGCCAGGCTGATGGCGTAGCCGGCGTCGGGGGCGGGACGCCCCTGGAGCCCGCCCAAGGACCCGCTCGACGCGTCTCCGAGGTGGTTGCGGGGAAGCCGACGGATCGGAAGGGGCGGGACCTCGCCTTCCAAATGCCGCACCCGGTCGGCAAAACCCACCGGTACGTACTCAGGAACGCTCATGCGTGCCTCCTGTCCTGGCAGGAGTCTAGCAGTTATTTCTAATATTTGCTAGAACTATTCCGCGGTGAGCGGCGGGGTCACGCCGTGCTTCAAGGAGGGCGAGAGCCGTCAGCCGGTCCCACCCGGGCGGCGACCCGGCACACCTGCCGCTTGGTGGGCCGGGGCGTGAACTCGGTCATCTCCAGCACCCCCAGCCCCTCGCACAGTCCGTCGGTGAGCCCGCGGTGCAGCTCGCAGACCACCTCGGGGCTGCGCTCGGCCACCGAGGCGAACGGGCAGCGATGCAGGGCCAGCTCCACCTTGGCAGCACCGGCCTTGGCCGAGGCGCGAAAGCCCCGGCGCGACATCTCGTCCTCCAGAACCTGGGCCGGCTCGGCCACGTCCAGCTCGGAAGCCAGCTCGCTGGCCCGTTGCCGGCCGAGGCGGCGGCCGACCTCGTAGGGAGAGGAGCTCGTGGAGATCACCTCCGCCAGCGCCTGGGCCAGGAACTCGAGGGGTCCGCTGGTGCCCCAGCTGCCCTCGACCTCGGGCGCGATCCGGTACAGGAGCCGGGGGCGGCCGGGGCGGTCGCGCTCCTCGACCTCCTCGAGGACCAGGCCGGCGTCGCGGAGGACAGCCAAATGCTGGCGAACGGCGTTGTGGTTGAGCTTCACGTCGGCCGTGAGCTCGGCCACCCCCACGGGGCGGGCGGAGTCGGCGATGTACCGGAAGATGTGGTGCCGGGTGGGATCTCCCAGGGCGCGGCCCTGGAGGACCAGCTCGGCGTCAATCTTCGGGGAGGGCACGGTGTAAGTCTACTACTGACTAGAAGAACTCGGGCAGACCGGGCGGTTCGGTCCCCTGCTGGGCGCCCAACTGGCCGGCCGGCACACGAAACCTCGGAGACCACGGCAGCTCTCCGCCCGGTTCTCACATCCGCGGCCGGTCCCTGCGACCTCGATACCGTGGTCCCGTGGCCGATGCGCCCCTCCACAGTCGTGACGACGGGGCCTCCTGGGGCGTCGCATCGCACGGCGAGCCTCGCTGGGCAGCCCTGGTGGCGGTGACGGGCGCCGCCGCACTGCAGCTCAGTCTGCCCGACAGGCTCATACGGGGTCTCGGGAACCGGGGCCTGATCCCCGCCCTGGAGGGGGCGCTGATCGTGGTCCTTCTGATCGCCAACCCCGGACGCATCTCGACCGAGGAATCACGCCTTCGCGTGATCGGTGTGGTCCTGATCGGGATAATCACCATCGCCAACGTGGTCTCGCTCAGCGAACTCATCCACGCTCTCCTCTACAGCGCCTCGACCTCGGGTCGCTCGCTTGTCTATGCGGCGGCTCCCGTGTGGCTGACCAACGTCATCGTCTTCGGGCTCTGGTACTGGGAGCTCGACCGGGGCGGTCCCGCCGCTCGGCAGGAGCCAGCGCACCGCCGGCCCGACTTTCTGTTTCCGCAGATGTCCGTGCCGGGGTCATCTCCGGGTTGGGCACCCAGCCTTCTCGACTACATCTACACGTCCTTCACGAATGCCACCGCCTTCAGCCCGACCGATACCTTGCCGCTCACGGCGTGGTCCAAGCTGCTCATGATGCTGCAGTCCCTGGCCTCCCTCATCATGGTCGCCGTGGTGATCTCGCGGGCTGTGAACATTCTGCACTGAACGAGCCGATCGTTCACGTAGCGATGGAGGGCCGGGGCGATTCGGCCCCGGCCCTCCATCTCGAGCTACGGGTCAGCCGACGAGTGGCACATGCGGCGTTGCGACTGCGCCACCCTCAGATGCCCGGAAGGGTCTGTGTCCCCTCGATGCGCACGGCATCCAGGGCCGACGGGTCGAGACCGAGCAACGACAGGACCGTCGGCGCCACCTGGGTCGTCTCGACCGCGCTCGAGACGACCTGGCCTTTGATGCCGGGACCGTTCACGACCATCAGCACGTGCCGGTCGTCGACGTTCATACCGCCGTGCTCGGCGAGCTTCTTGCCCGGCCCGGTGTAGACGACGCCTGGCTGCACCTCACCGAACACGTCGGGGTAGTGGCCGCTGCCGAAGGCGACGCCGAAGAAGTTGGCGGCGTCGGCGCCGGCCCAGATGTTGTCAAGGCCGGCGTGCTGCACCTGCACGGGCGCCTTGTTGACGTCGTAGCCGGTCAGGGTCATGCCCCACAGCTCCCCCTTGACAAAGTTGGCAGCCGCCTGCGACCTGTCGGACAGGTACGACTGCCACAGGTCGTCGTTGGTGCCGGCGACGATGAGGGTGGCGCCGGCGTGGGTCGACGCCCAGTCCTTGTTGATCTGGTCGACGATCGGGCCGTCCTTGATCGTGACCAGCTGACGGGGGTCGATCGGCGACTGGCCGTGCTTGGCCGTGACGATGATCGTCGTCGAGTTGGCGAGCCCCTCCTGGTGGATTGCTGAGACCATCCGGCCGAGCTGGGCGTCCACGTAGTCGAGTGCGCTCGAGACGACCGGGCCGGGCACGAGCTGGCCATTGACCAGCTGGTAGCCGCCCGGTTGCGGGGCACTCGTCGTGTAGTTACCGTTCGAGTCGGGACCGATCAGCGTGGCGGCGTCGCTCGGGATCTTCTCGGCGACCGACAGGGTCTGGAAGTTCATCCCGAAGATCGCCGGGGTGCCGACCGAGGTCTTGCCCGAGTGGTCGAGGCCGTTGATCTCGTTCAGGATCGCCTGGACCTTGTAGCCGTCGTACTGCTTGGTGGCGGCGTCGATGTGGGCCCAGTCGTCGTCCTGCGGGTACGGCTGGCCGTTCGGCATGACGGCCTGCGAGTCGATCTCCGGCCCGAAGTAGTCGTCGATGCTCTTGCCGTTGGACCCCGGGCCGTTGAAGGACATGTAGACGGCGTGCTTGTCCGACCACGCAGTGCGGAGTCCGGCGCCGTGGATCACCTGGAAGATCGTGTTGTCGCCCAGGTAGTCCCACGGAAGGATGTTGTTGCAGGTTGCCGGGTCGACCGGGAAGGTGCCGGTGTTGAACGAGGTGACGTCGTTCTTCAGGTTCATGATGGCGGCCGGGTTCGCGTCGACGTGATTCTGCCCGCTGTAGATCGAGCCGTTCTCATCGAAAGACGGGAAGGTGCCGTTCGCCGGGTTGATGAAGTCGTTGACATTGGCAAGGGCATCGTCGGGCGAGTCGTAAATTACGTCACCGCCGGTCGCCGGCTGGTTGGGGGTGCAACTCGCACCGGCCTCGTCGACGTTGTGGCTGTACTCGACGTCGTAGTAGATGCCGGTCGACTTTGGGTTGCCGCCGGTCATCAAGGCGGTGCCGCCCGGATCCGAGTCCGACGGGTTCGACGTCGCCGCGTTGGTGTACTCGGCACCCGAGCGGGTCAGCTTGGCGAGGGCCGAGCTCGGGTGGTTGGCGACGTACCAGTCAAGATCACTCTGGTGCATTCCGTCGACTGATATCAGGAGAACGTGGTCGGTCCTCTTGCCGCCCGGGCTGGTCGCTCCGGCGCCGGCCGGCATGACCACAAGCATGCCCAACGCCGCGGCTGACATCGCAGCCAGCCCGACGACGGTCGGGCGCTTGACCTTCAACATGATGCTCCCCTCTAAGGGTCGAGTAGGCGGACGCCGGTGCCCAACCTAAGGCCCTCCCCTTTGGCCAACTTGGCCGAACAGAGAACACCAGGTGGCTCATGCGTGAATTCTTGGGTCCCGGCACGCTGTGCGCCGGCCTTGGCTCAGCTCATCGCCGGTTGTTGCACCACGCCAAGAAGCGGACCTGGTCTGCAATACAGCCGACCGCCGCAGGCCGCAGGCCGCAGCGAATTGCTGCCCAGGAGCGCCCCGCCGCATCGGACGCTGTCGTCTCCCACCATGGGGGCGCGTCCCCGCGAGTCAGCCCGGAGGGCCGACCTGCACCGTGATCGTGGTCGCTCCCGAGGCCGGATCGTTGCGCACCTCGGCGTCATACGACCACCCTTGGGCTGTGGAGCCGACCAGATAGCACACCGGTGCTGATGGGCGGGCCTCGGCTGCGGTGAACGATGACGACAGGACCGAGGCGCCCCAGCGCCGGACGGCGACGTTGAGCTGGTCACAGACCTCCAGCGGCGCCGTAGCGCTCGTCAGTGCGCGGGCCACCCGGGGCGGCCCGGGCTCGATCTGCGGTGGTGTCTCCGGAACGACGGTGTACCGACTGGCGCCCCAACTGGCGGGAAGGGCGAGGCCGGCCACGATGGCCCGCTCTCCGGCCACCGGTCGGTGACGACCGCTGTCGACCCGCGCCGCCACGACCAGGGCCACGACCGTCGACGCCAGGGCGGCCGCCGCCAGGGCCACGCCCAGTCGGGGGTGCCGGCGCCGGAGCAGCAGCCACTCCATCAGGGCGGCCGCCGTCAGGCCCAGGCCGGCCAGTCCTGCCGTCGCCACCGGCGCTGCCTCCCACTGCCGCCACCTCGCACCGTCGGTGGGCTCAAAGCTGACGGCCTGCACGGCGTAGTAGCCGACTGCCCACACCGACAGCCCTCCCGTCAGGACGACGGCGCCGAGGGCGGCCCAGGAGCGCAGCAGCCCGGCTGGGTGCACTGCCGACGTCGAGGCCATGATCGTCGGATCGTGCTGGTCTGCACGGGGCGGGTCGATGAGAGCTGAGGGTACCGACAGCGCCGGCGCCCGCGCCGGGCTCGCCCGTGCTCCTCTGCCGACGCCTTCTCTCTTAGGCTCCGGCCATGGCCCGGCCACCCATGACCACCGACGAAGTCCGCGCCCTGCACACCGAGCTCTCCAACTGGGGTCGCTGGGGCGACGACGACCAGCTGGGCGCCCTCAACTTCATAACGCCCGCCATGCGGGCGGCGGCGGCGGCCGGGGTCCGTTCGGGCCGCACGGTGTCCTGCGCCCGCTCGCTGCCGACCCAGCCAGCGGTGGACAACCCGACCCCGGTGGCCCACCACATGATCGGAACGGCGACCGAGGGCGGGGGGGCGGACTACTTCGCCATAGCCCCCCACGGCTACGCCACCAGCCACATCGACGCCCTGTGCCACATCTTCCGCGACGACCAGCTCTACAACGGCTACCCGTCCACGGCGGTCACCGCCCACGGCGCCCTGCAGCTCGGCATCCACCACCTCGCCTCCGGGGTGGTGGGCAGGGGAGTGCTGCTCGACATCCCCCGCCTGCGGGACGTTGAGGCGCTCGCGCCGGGCGAGCCGATCTTCCCCGAGGACCTCGAGGAGGCATCGAGCCGGGCCGGGTTGGAGGTCGGTTGCGGCGACGTGCTGCTCGTGCGCACCGGCCGGTGGCCGTGGCGGGCCACCCACGGGCCCTGGGATCCGCACCAGGCCCTGGCCGGCCTCGACGCGTCCTGTCTGGCGTGGCTCCACCGGCGGGAGGTGGCCGTGCTCGGCAGCGATGGCGTCTCCGACGTGGTCCCCTCGAGGGTGCCGGAGATCCGCCTGCCGATCCACTCGGTGGCGATACCCACCATGGGGGTGCACCTCCTCGACAACCTCGACCTGGAGGCGCTGGCGGTCGCCTGCAGCGAGGAGCAGCGGTGGTCATTCCTCCTGACGGTGGCTCCCCTGGTCCTCTGGCGGGGGACGGCGTCGCCGGTCAACCCCATCGCCATGTTCTGACCGGCGGCCGATGGAGCGGGCCGCTCAGCGCACTCTGAAGCCGGCCAGGCCCTCCACGTCGGCCGGGGTCGTTGTGCAGCCCCTGACCTCGGCCCACCGTGGCCCGCTGCGGCACCAGCGCACGAGGGCCTCCACCGCGTCGGGCTCGCCCTCGAGATGGGCCTCCACGCTGCCGTCAGGACAGTTGCGCACCCAGCCGGCGACGCCCAGCATCCCCGCCTGGTGACGGCAGCTCTCGCGGTAGCCGATGCCCTGCACCCGGCCGGTCACCACGAGGTGGTAGGCGACCGGCACGGCGACCAGGATCGCGCGCCGGGCGCTCGCCTGAGTCAGGCCAACACCCCGGCGGGGACCGGGCGCCCCCGGCTGCGACGCGCCCGGCGAGCCAGATCGGGGGCACGGGCCGGCACAGGGCGGGCGCTGGAGGGGGAAGCCCCGGGGTTCAGGAACCCTCGATGCGGCGGGCCACATTGACGGCGTGGTCGCCGAGGCGCTCGAAGTAGCGGGCGACCAGGCCCATCTCGATGGCGACCGGTATCGAGGTTCCGCCGGCGGCCAGCTCGGCGGTGAGGGTGACATGGAGGTCGTCGATCTCGTCGTCGCGGGCCCGCAGGCGCTCGGCGGCACCGGGCTCCTTCCGCGAGTAGGCGTCGGTGGCGATCTCCCACATCTCCACCCCGGCCGCCCCCATCTGGGCCACCAGGTCGCGGGCCCGGGGACCGAGCCACTTCGACAGGCCCTGACCGGCCTGCAGGGCGATGTGCTCGGCCAGGTCCCCGCTCCGCTCCAGCTCCGGGAGGATGCGCAGCACGGTGATGAGCCGCTTGCGATCGGCGGGAGCCAGGGCGGCGGGCGACATCAGCAGGTCGACCACCGCCCGGTCCATTTCCTCGTACAGACCGTCGATGAGCCGGTCGCGGGCGGCGAGCTTGCGGGCCGCGTCGCGGTCGGTGGCCAGGAAGGCCTCGGTGGCCCCGGCCAGGGCCTCCCGCACCAGGGCGAATATCTGCAGCACCTGCTGGTCGATGTCGTCGATGACCCCGGCCCGGTCCGGTCCGTTGCCCAGGCCGTGGGTGGACTTCACGCCCTCGGTCGACACAGCTCGGCCATCCCCGCCATCCCCGCCATCCCCTGAGTCTGACCCGCCCCGCCGCTACGTCAAGCCAACAATGGGTGAACTCCGGGGCTCCAGCCAGCCCTCCAGCGGCGGGGGGAGCTGGTCCCCTCCGGTCAGGAGGACCAATCGTCTGGTGGTCCTGGTCATGGCCACGTACAGCTCGGGCAGGCTGTGGCGCTCGGGCTCGACCACCACCACGCTGTCGAACTCGAGACCCTTGGCCGTGGTCACGTCCAGCTCGACTATGTCGTCGTCGAGGGCCGCCGGTTGGGGCGCCCCCACCGAGCCCACCGGGTGCACCACCGCCACCTTGCCCGGCGACACGCGGTCGGCCTCGGCCCTGGCCACCGCCGCCACGAACGCCTGGCGGTGGGCATCGGGAAGGCGCGCGAGGACCGGCCGGTCGCCGGACTGGCGCACCGAGGTGGGCGGGCGGGCGGCGGGGTCGTGGGCCGCCAGCACCTGGGCGGCGGCGGCCATGACCTCGGCCGGCGTGCGGTAGTTGACGGTCAGCTCCAGCACGGTCGTGGGCCGGCCGGGAGCGGCGATGTCGGCCGCCGCCTGCCAGCCCCGGCTCGACCACGGATGCTTGGCCTGACCGAGGTCACCGACGATGGTCATCGAGCCGGTCGGCCCCCGCCGGGCAAGCATGCGCCACTGCATCGGGGTCAGGTCCTGGGCCTCGTCCACGATGATGTGCCCGAAGGTCTCCTGGACCCGGTCCTCCTCCGGAGCGGCCTGGGTCCGGCTGACCCGAGCCACCACGTCGGTGAGGGTCCGGAAATGCTCCTCGCTGACCAGTTCGGTGGGGCGGTAGCGCCGCCCGCACTGCTCGCACAGGAAACCCCCGGCCACCAGCGTCACCTCGAAGTCACAGTCGGGGCACTCGGGAAGCATCCCCATGGCCGACAGGGTCCGGTCCATGGTGGGGTCGGGAGCGGGGACGGCCGCCGGTCGGCGGCGGCGCCGGGCCGGGGCCCGCCCCAGCAACGCCTCCGCCTCGTCCAGCAGGGCCACGTCGTGCTCGCTCAGGTGGTCTGGATCGATGGGCGCCAGCCCGGCCGCCTCCAGCGCCTCGCTCACCACCTGCTCGGGGCCCACCCGCGCCCACAGGCGGGCGGCCAGCGCCCGCACCTCGGGCGAGCGGCGCAGGGTCTCGAGGATCTCGGACGCCTCGGGCGGGGCGTGGTCGGCGGCCACCACCCCGGCCCGGGCCGCCCGGCGGGCCGCCCGGCGGGCCCCGGTCACCAGATGGCGCAGGAGGGCGGCCTCCAGCCGGGGGCGGCCGGCGTTGTGGCTGCCGGCCTGGCGGGCGGCGTCGACCATGGCCCGACTGTCGGCCACCGTCACCGCCAGTCGGTGGATGCCGAAGCCGACATGGGCGTCACTGTCGAGGACCCGTTGGTGGGACGCGATGGCGGCCGACAGCGCGTCGACCATGCCAAGGTCGGCCTTGAGCGCCGCCGGGCCGGGCCGGTCGGTGCTCCTGACCGTCCAGCCCGGGGCCAGGGCGGCGGTCGTTGTCACCCGGACGCCGGTCTCGCCCAGGCCGGGGAGCACGTCCTCGACGTAGCGGCAGAACACCGGGTTGGGCCCGACCACCAGCACCCCCTGTTTGGCCAGCGGGAAGTGGTGGGCGTAGAGGAGGTAGGCGGCCCGGTGCAGTGCCACCGCCGTCTTGCCTGTGCCCGGTCCGCCCTGCACGACCAGGACCCCCCGCAGCGGGGCCCGGATGGCCGTGTCCTGCTCCCCCTGGATGGTGGCGACGATGTCGCCCATGCGGCCGGTCCGAGCCGAGGACAGGGCCGCCATGAGCGCACCCTCGCCGCACAGGTTGGAGCTGGACCCGGCCCCAGCGCTGCTCACCAGGGTCTCGTCGTCGAGGCCGACCACGGTGCGGCCCTTCATGCGGATGTGGCGGCGGCGCTCGACCCCCCGGCGGTCGCCGGCGGTGGCCCGGTAGAAGGGCTCGGCCGCCGGCGTGCGCCAGTCGATGACCAGGGGCTCCCCCTCCTCGTCGAGCACCCCGAGGCGGCCGACATGCAGGCGCTCGCCAGCTTCGTAGTCGAGCCGCCCGAAGCACAGGGCCCGGTCTCCGATGGACAGGGCGGCCCGTCGGCGCAGGCCGTGCTCGACGCGGGCGTCGCGCTCGACCCGGTCGGAGACCAGGCCGCCCCGGCCCTGGTCCAGCAACTCGGCTGCCAGGTCCGACGAGCCCTCCCTCAGCTGGTCGAGACGGTTGTAAGCGCGGTCGATGTGTGACTGTTCGGCGCGGATCTCCTCGACCAGTCCCAAGTTCCCCCCAAGATCGCCGGTGCGGCCGGGCGAGTATGAGGCCGTTATTGCCCTTGCGGCAAGACCCCGGTGACGGGGTAAAATGACTACAGCAACCGGGGTCCAGCGCCCCGGTTGCTCCGCGTCCTGGCCCGGTCAAGCCGGTGGCGCTTCATCAGGGGCTGGGGACGGGGACAGTTCCTTGACCAGCACGACGAAGTCGAGGTCCCCGGCGAGCAGGCGGTCGGTGGGCTCGGCGCGGAAGGGGAGCACCTCGCCGGTCGGGAGGTATCCGCGGCGGGCGTACCAATCGAGCAGCTCCGACCGCCGGCTGATGACGGTCATGCGCACACGGCGGCCACCGAAGCGGGTCCGGGCCCACGCCTCGGCCTCGGCCAGCAGCCGTCGGCCCATCCCCCGCGCCTGCAGGTCGGGTCGCACCGACAGCATGCCCAGGTGGACGGTGCCGCCTCCCTGAGCCGTCAGCTGGCAGCAGGCCACAATCCCTTCAGCGGCCTCGGCGCACAGCACGAGCGAATCGGACTTGGCGACGATCGTCTCCACCTCGGCCAGGGTGGTGCGGGGGCCCTCGAGCAGGTCGGCCTCCGTCGTCCAACCCTGGCGGCTGACATCACCGCGGTAGCAGCTCTCGACCAGGCCCAGGACGGCCCGGACATCGGCCGGCGACGCCGGTCGGAAGCGCAGCTCCCCGCCGCCCTCGGGCCCGCCTATACCGGCGCCTCCACCTCGAGCCGGGGCCGGCGCACCGGCGGCTGGCTGTCCCAGAGGTCGGCGAGCAGGTCGGCGCGCACAGCCGCCAGGGCCGGATCGCTCCAGCGGTTCTCGCGCTGCAGGGGATCCTCGTCGAGGGCGTAGAGCTCGCCCTCGCTGCCGTCGTGCACCGTCCCAGGCCGGTAGGCGGTGCACACCCAACCGTCGCGGGTGACGGTGCGCAGGTGCACCCCAACGCCGAACAGCTCGCTGTCCCACTCGGTGAGAACCCGCTCCGGCCCCCCGCCCGGCCCGGCGGGCAGGGGCGAGCCCTGCATCCACTCAGGTACCGCCACCCCGGCCACGGCGCAGAAGGTGGGCGCCAGATCGACCAGCCCGACGGGAGTGGTCACCACGGTCGGACCGGCGGCGGTGGGGGCTGCCGGGCGCCAGATCAGGGGCAGGCGCATCAAGCCGTCCACGTGGTAGGGGCCCTTGAACAGCAGGCCGAAGTCGCCCTGCAGCTCTCCGTGGTCGGTGGTGAAGAACACGTCGGTGTCGGCCTCCCAGCCCCGGCGGCCCACGGCGGCGAGGACCCGACCGAGGGCCTCGTCGATCAGCTCGCACTCCACCGCGTTGCGGGCGTTGACCTCCCGCACCTGGTCCTCGGTGAGGGTGGCCGGCACCCAGCGGGCCGGTGCCTCGTAGTTGGACACCAGCGCCCCGTCGTACCAGAGGCGCCAGTGGCGAGGCTTGGCGTCGATGATCCGTTCCCGTTCGGCCCGGTCGCCGGGGAAGCCGGCGGGCAGGGGCACCTCCCGCCAGTCGATCCGGCCGACCTCGGACTGGGGCGGATCCCAGGGGTGGTGCGGATCGGGGAAGCTCATCCAGCAGAACCAGTCGGCGTCGGCGGGGAGCCCCTCCAGCCAGGCGATGGTGCGGTCGGCGACCCAGTCGGTGTGGTACCACCCCCGTGGAACCGGGTTCACCTTCACCTGGGGGGCGCCGGTGTCGCCTCCGCCCAGGTCGTTCACCCCCAGGTCGGCGTCCAACACCGGATAGAACATCGGCACGGCCTCGGGATGCTCGGACCGGAGCCAGCGGGCGTAGTGCAGAGGCCCCACCACGCCGTGGGTGGCCAGCTCGAGGTGCTCGAAGCCCCGGTGGCTGCCGCCCGGCGGAGCGGTGCCGGTCCGGGACAGGGAGTTCTCGGTGAAGCGCAGGAACGGGTCGAGGAAGGGCTCGAAGTGCGCCTTGCCGACCAGGGCGGTGCGGTAGCCGGCGCTGCGCAGCACCTCGGCCACCGAGGGGGCGTCCGGGGGCAGGGGGACCCCGTTCATCCACACCCCGTGGGTGCTGGGGTGCTGGCCGGTGATCATGGTCGAGCGGGACGGCATGCAGACCACCGACTGGGGCACGGCCCGCTGGTAGCGGACCCCGGCGGCGGCCAGGGAGTCCACCACCGGGGTGCGGGCCACCTGGCCGCCGTAGCAGCCGAGGGTGTCGGCTCGCTGCTGGTCGGTGGTCACGAAGAGGATGTTGCGCCCCATCAGAGACCCCCCTCCATCAGCTGGCGCAGGTTGGCCAGGGCCTCGCCGGCGGCGCCGGCGATGACGAGGGCCAGCGGGGCCGGCTCGGCGTCCACGCCGTAGACCACCATGCAGCTGCCGGCGTCCAGCTCGATCACGTCGAGCGTGGAGAGATGGTCGCGGAAAAGCGGGGCCGTGATGCGGTATTGGAACCGCCGCAGCAGGGGGTCGTCGGTGAGGATCCGCTCGGCCATGGCCACCCCGGCGCCGGTGACCACGACCCGCTCCTCGCCGTCGACCCGACACGAGGTGATGCCGGGGAACCACTCGTGTATGCGGTCGGGCCGGCCGACCAGGGACCACACCTCGGCCGCCGGGCGGTGGATGACCACATGACGGCGCATGCTGGCCCGTCCGGTCCTCACCGGTCGGGACCGGCCATGGCGGGAGGGCTCGAGCGGGGCGGCATGCCAGCGCAGGCTAAGCCCGACCGGTCACCGGCGCCGGCGGCCGGCCCGCTACGGTGACCGCGGTGTCGGCCCCCACCAGCCACGGCCACCCCGACCAGGCCGGCCTGCCGCCGCCGTCGACGGTGGAGGTGGCCGACGGCGTCTTCGCCTACGTCCAGCCCGACGGCAGCTGGTGGATAAACAACACCGGCTTCGTGGTGGGCGCCGACTCGGTGGTCGCCGTCGACGCCTGCTCGACCGAGCGGCGCACCAGGGGCTTTCTCGACGCCATCGCCCGGGTGACCGGCGCCCCGGTGCGCACGCTGGTCAACACCCATCACCACGGCGACCACACCAACGGCAACTGCCTGTTCGGCCCCGTCACCATCGTGTCCCACGCCGACGCCCGATCGGGCGTTCTGGACCAGCGCATCGGTGGGCTCGACGCCGTCTTCGGTCCGGTGCCGTGGGGGGAGCTCGAGATCGCTCCGCCGACCCTGACCTTCCACGACCAGGTGACCCTTTGGTCGGGCGAGACGGAGGTCCGACTCATCCACCTGGGCACCCCGGCCCACACCGTGGGCGACGTGGTCGCCTGGCTACCCGGTGCGGGTGTCCTCTTCAGCGGAGACCTGGTGTTCAACGGGGGCACCCCGTTCGTCCTGATGGGGTCGGTGTCTGGCTCGCTGCAGACCATCGCCACCCTTCGCCAGCTGGAGCCCACCACCATCGTCCCCGGTCACGGCGGGGTGTGCGGCCCGGCGGCCCTGGACGGCGTCGAGGCCTACCTGCGCTTCGTCTCCGACCTGGCCATCGACGCCCGGGCGGCCGGGCTCACGCCGCTGGAGGCTGCCCGCCAGGCCGACCTGGGTCCGTTCGCCGAGTGGCTGGATGCCGAGCGGCTGGTGGGGAACCTGCACCGGGCCTACTCCGAGCTGGATGGCGACGAGCGGGGCGCCCCGGTGGATATCGTCGCCGCCTTCGCCGACATGATCGCCTTCAACGGCGGCGCCCCCCTGCGCTGCCTGGCGTGACCGCTCCCCCGGAAAAGCCGATGCACGACCGAACCCTCGCCGTCCCAACCTCACCCCCCCCGGCCCGTCGTCGCCGCCGTCCCCGGGTCATGCTCGTCCTGGTCCTCGCCTTGGGCCTGGTGGCCGCCGCCTGCGGGGGCGGATCCAGCCCGGCCCCGCCGCCGTCCGGCTCCTCGGGCTCGGGCGGCTCCTCCACCACCACGTCGACCACCCTGGCCGCCCTGGCCCATCCGCTCAGCGCCCCCAGCCTGCAGCCCGGATCGGATCCCTCCGTCCTGCCCGGCCCGGTCCTCATCGCCGATCGCACCAACAACCGGCTGGTGATCGTGGACCCGAAAGGGGAGATCCTCTGGCAGTTCCCCCGGCCGGGCGACCTGGCATCCGGCCAGACCTTCGTTGTCCCCGACGACGCCTTCTTCACCCCGGACGGGAAGCAGATCGTCGTCACCCAGGAGGACGACTTCGTCATCACCCTGGTCGACATCGCCACCCACCGCATCGTCTACCGCTACGGCACCCCGGGCGTGCACGGAATGGGGCCGAACCAGCTGTGGAACCCCGACGACGCCCTGATGCTGCCGGACGGCTACATCCTTTCCGCCGACATAAAGAACTGCCGCATCGTGCTGATCGCCCCCGGCACCCACACCCTGGCCCGGGTCATCGGCACCAGCACCAACGACTGCTACCACGCCCCCCCGGCCCACTGGGGCAGCCCCAACGGGGCCTTCCCGATGGCCAACGGCCACTACATCGTGACCGAGATCAACGGCGACTGGGTCGACGAGATCGGGCTGGACGGCACGGTCTACAGCTCGGTCCATCCGCCCGGGGTGAGCTACCCGTCGGACACCAACGAAGTGAAGCCCGGCGAGTTCGTCACCGTGAGCTACAGCGACCCCGGGGTGCTCGAGACCTTCGACTCGACCGGCCACCTGCTCTGGCGCTACCAGCCGGTCGCCGGCGACCCCCAGCTCAACCAGCCGTCGCTGGCCGAGCCGCTGCCCAACGGGGACTTCCTGATGAACGACGACTACAACCACCGGGTGGTGGTGGTCGACCCAGGCACCGACCGCATCGTCTGGCAGTACGGCCACACCGGCGTCGCCGGCAGCCAGGCCGGCTACCTGGACAAGCCCGACGGGGTGGACCTGGCCCCGCCCCACTCGCTCCTGATCACCCACGCCGCCACCGTCGGCCAGCCCTGACCGCAGTGCCCCGGACCGCGGTGTCCCGGACCGCATGGCGGCGCTAGGGGTTCGCACCCCGCTCGGCCGCCCGCCTGGGCACCGGCCGCGGCCAACCGGCCACCCGCTACCGGCCACCGGCCGGCTTACCGGCAGGTCCTGGAAATAGGTGTCGGTGAACGCCGAGTCTTCATCTCGACTTCGCCTGCAGGAAGCGTGGAGGTAAACCGGCCCTGTCATCCTGACCCCGTGACTCCAGCCGCCACCGCCGTGGCCGCCGTCTCACCCGGCGAAGAGGTGCTGGTCCGCTGCCACGACACGTGCGCCTGGATGCCCGGTTTCGTGGTCGAACGGGTGGAGGCGCTCGCCTCCGAGGTGGGCTACATCGTGCGCCGCCACGGCCACCCCCGGCCGCTGCCGACCCCGCTGCCGGCCCGGCTCATCCGCCGCTCCCCCGTTTGACCCTCCGGCCGACCCGGCCCCGCCACCCCGGCCGCCGGCGACGTCTTTTCACCCTGGTGGCGGTGGTGCCAGAGTGGGAAACGTGCAAGGCCTTCCAGCTGCATCCAGCCCGGTGAACGTGGGAGTCGACCTGGGAGGCACCAAGATCTACACCGTCGCCATCGACTCCCGGGGCGAGATCGTCGGCGAGGCCAAGGCCAAGACCCCCGTCAAAGGCGGTCCCATGGCGGTGGTGGACGCCATCTGCTCGACGGTGGGGGCGCTGGCGCGACCGCCGGAGCTGAGCGCGGTCGGGGTCGGGGCGCCGGGGGCGGTCGACTTCTCCACCGGCGAGGTGCGCCGGGCCCCCAACCTGCCCGGCTGGATGGAGCCGTTCCCATTGGGCCCGGTGCTGTCCGAGGCCCTCGACGGCACCCCGGTCTGGGTCGACAACGACGTGAACGTGGGGACCCTGGCCGAGCACCGGCTGGGGGCGGCGGCGGGCCAGCCCGACGTGCTGGGCCTGTTCGTGGGCACCGGGGTGGGAGGGGCGCTCCTCCTCGACGGGCGCATCCGGCGGGGCCCGACCGGGTTCGCCGGTGAGATCGGCCACATGGTCGTCTCCCCCGGCGGTCGCCGGTGCGGGTGCGGGGGCCGGGGCCATCTCGAGGCCTACGCCGGCCGGGCGGGCATGGAGCGCCGGGCGAGGCAGATGGCCGACCGGGGCACCGACACCGCCCTGGTCGAGGTGGCCCGGGCCAAGCGGATGACCTCCAGCGTGTTCGCCCGGGCGCTGGCCGCCAAGGACAGCGTGGCCAGCATGCTGGTGGACCGGGCGGTGGAGACCCTCGGCCTAGCCATCGCCAGCGCGGCGGTGATTCTCGACG
This sequence comes from Acidimicrobiales bacterium, assembly GCA_035653595.1. Classification (GTDB taxonomy): domain Bacteria; phylum Actinomycetota; class Acidimicrobiia; order Acidimicrobiales; family JAJPHE01; genus DASRBO01. The sequence continues at coordinate 21,307 of DASRBO010000161.1, forward strand.
TGCCCCTGGTGGTGGTGGGCGGGGGACTGGCCGACCGCCTGGGGGCCACGTTCGTGGAGCGCATCGGGACCGCCGCCTTGGCCCAGATGCCGAGCGGTCAGGGCGAAGCCCTGACGCTGGTGCCGGGGGACCTCAAGGACCGGGGCGGCGCCCTGGGAGCGGCCCTGCTGTGCGAGCTGGAAGGGGCGGCGCCCCTGGCCGAGCCCCATGTGGCGGTGATGGCGCGGAGCCGCAGGTGAGCAGCACCGCCCAGGCCGACTGGGAGGAGCCGGGCCGGTCCCCGGGGCGCCCCGGGGTCAGGCCGCGGGACGCCGACCGGCGCCCGGCCCGCTTCATCGACCGCGAGCTGTCCCTTCTCGACTTCAACGCCCGGGTGCTGGCCCTGGCCGAGGACGGGGACCTGCCGCTTCTCGAGCGGGCCAAGTTCATGGCCATCTTCAGCTCCAACCTGGACGAGTTCTTCCAGGTCCGGGTGGCCGGTCTCAAGAGCCGCCAGGTGGCCGGTCTGGGACCGGGGCCGGGGACGGGGACGCCCACCCAGCAGCTGGAGCAGATCCGCAAGCGGGTCACCGAGCTGGTCGAGATCCAGAGCCGGCTGTTCAGCGAGGAGATATGCCCGGGCCTGGCGGCGGAGGGCATCACCATCTCCAACTGGGGGGATCTCGCCGAGGACGACCGCCAGTACCTGGACGACGTGTTCGCCGACCGGATCTTCCCCGTGCTCACCCCGCTGGCGGTGGACCCGGGCCATCCGTTCCCCTACATCTCCAACCTCTCGCTCAACCTGGCCGTGTTCGTGCAGAACCCCGACTCCGGCGACCGCCGCTTCGCCCGGGTGAAGGTCCCGCCGGTGCTGCCCCGCTTCATCGCCACCCCGTCGGGGACGGGCTTCGTCCCCCTCGAGCAGGTGATCGCCGCCCACCTGCCCACGCTGTTCTCCGGTCTCGAGGTGGACTACCAGTGCGCCTTCCGGGTCACCCGCAACGTCGACCTCACCCCCCAGGAGGACGAGGAGGCCGACGACCTGCTGGCGGCGGTGGAGATCGAGCTGCGCCGGCGCCGCTTCGGCGAGGCGGTGCGGCTGGAGATCGACGCCGAGGTGTCGCCCGAGGTCCTGGACCTGCTGATGCGGGAGATCGAGGTGAGCGCCGAGGACGTCTACCGGGTCCAGGGCCCCCTAGACCTGGCCGGACTGTGGGCCATATACGGCGTGGACCGCCCCGAGCTCAAGGACAGGCCGTGGCCGGGCGTCACCCCTCCCGCCTTCGAGCGGGCCTCCGGGGAGGCGGCCGACCTCTTCTCCGTCATCGCCGAGGGCGACCTGCTCGCCCACCATCCCTACGAGTCGTTCTCCAGCACCACCGAGGAGTTCATCCGCCAGGCCTCCACCGACCCCCGGGTGATGGCGATCAAGATGACGCTCTACCGGACCTCGGGCGACAGCCCCATCATCAAGGCGCTCATCCGAGCCGCCGAGCGCGGCAAGCAGGTGGCCGCCCTGGTCGAGCTCAAGGCCCGCTTCGACGAGCAGGCCAACATCGCCTGGGCCCGGGCGTTGGAGGAGGCGGGCGTGCACGTCGTCTACGGCCTGGTGGGGCTCAAGACCCACAGCAAGGTGGCCCTGGTGGTGCGCAACGACGACGACGGCATCCGGCGCTACTGCCATTTCGGCACCGGCAACTACAACCCGGCCACCGCCCGCATCTACGAGGACCTGAGCCTGTTCACCGCCGACCCCGACCTGGGGGCCGATCTCACCGATCTGTTCAACTTCCTCACCGGCTACAGCCGCCAGTCCGACTACCGCAAGATCCTGGTGGCCCCGGTGACCCTCCGGCACCAGCTGCTCGAGCTGATCGACCGGCAGGTGGCGGCCGGACCGGCCGCCCGGATCATCTGGAAGATCAACCACCTGGTGGACCCGGAGGTGATCGAGGCCCTCTATGCGGCCTCGGAGGCCGGGGTGGGCATAGATCTCGTCGTGCGGGGCACGTGCTCGCTCATACCGGGCGTCGAGGGCATGTCGGACAACATCCGGATCCGGTCGATCCTGGGGCGCTACCTCGAGCACTCCCGCATCTACGTGTTCGGGCCGCCCGAGGCCCAGGACACCACCTACCTGATCGGCTCGGCCGACGCCATGGAGCGCAACCTGGACCGCCGGGTGGAGGCGCTGGTGCCGGTGGCGTCCCCGGCGCTGCGGCGCCGGCTCCGGGAGGTCCTCGAGGTGTCGCTGGCGGACGACACCCAGGCGTGGAGCCTGGGCCCCGACGGCGGATGGGAGCGGGTGATGGGCGGGCAGGTGTCCACCCAGGCCAGCCTGGCGGCGCTGGCCGCCCAGCGGGCCTCCAACCGGGCCGAGCTGGACGTCGTGACCGCTTCATGAGGTCCTCCCTGGAGAGGGAGCTCAAGTTCGACGTCGAGCCGTCCTTCGTGCTGCCCGACCTGGGGGAGGTCGACGGGCTGGGGCTGGAGGTGCGGCCCCCGGTCAAGCTGGAGGCTGTCTACTACGACACCCCCGCCCACGACCTGCTGGCGTGGGGCGCGACCCTCCGCTACCGCACAAGCGACGGCACGGCCGGGCGCTGGACCCTCAAGCTGCCCGCCGCCTCCGACGACGCCGGCATGGCCGAGCGCCACGAGGTGGACTTCGACGGGGTCCCCGGCGAGGTCCCCGCCGAGGTCCGCAACCTGGTGCACGCCTACCTGCGGGAGGCGGAGCTGGCCCCCATGGCCACCCTGGTCACCGTCCGCCGGCGGGCGTCGGTGCTCGACGACGAGAGCGGCGCGGCGCCGCTGGCCGAGGTCGACGACGACACCGTCGACTACCGCACCGACGGCCAGCGGGGCACCTTCCGCGAGGTCGAGGTGGAGCTGGACGCCCAGGCGTCGGACAAGGGGCTGGCCCGGCTGGTCAAGGCGCTCGAGCGGGCCGGGGCCAGGCGGGCCGACGGCGGCTCCAAGCTCGCCCGGGCCCTGGGCCCGGAGGTGGCCGGGCGGGTGGCCGCTTCCGGGCCCGGCCGGCTGCCGGGGACCTCGTTGCGGCTGGGCCGCCGCTCCAGCCTCGGCGACGTGGTCGCCTCCACCGTGGCCGCCGGGCTGGTCCGCCTGCTGGCCCACGACCCGGGGGTGCGCCTGGGGGCCGACCCCGAGGACCTGCACCAGGCCCGGGTGGCGACCCGGCGTTTGCGCTCCGACCTGCGCACCCTCGGCGAGCTGCTGGAGCGGGAGTGGGTCGACCAGGTGAGGTCCGAGCTGGCCGACCTGGGTCGGACCCTGGGCAGGGTGCGCGACGACGACGTGCTGGCGGCCCGCCTGGGGACGCTTACCGAGGGCCTGTCGGAGGCCGACCGGCCCGAAGCCCGGAAGCTGCTCGACCGGATCGCCGCCCAGCGGGACGCCCACCGGGCCGAGCTCATCGAGGTGATGGAGTCCTTCGGCTACTGGGACCTGGTGGACACCCTCACCGCCGCCGCCGAGTCCCCGCCCAGCGCCGTGTCCACCGCCGAGGCGGCGGCCCTCGTGCGGCCCCTGCTGCAACGGCGGTGGAGCAAGCTGGTTCAAGAGGTGCACGGCCTCGGTCAGGCGCCGGCGGACGCCGCTCTGCATAGGGTCCGCATACAGGCCAAGCGGTGCCGTTACGCTTCCGAGCTGTGCGCTCCGGTGCTCGGCAGGCAGGCAGCCCGGCTGGCCAAGGCCCTCGCCTCTCTGCAGGCGGTCCTCGGCGACCTGCAGGACGCCGTAGTGGCTGAGGACTGGCTGCGGGACGCCGCCGCCGAGGCGCCGCTGGCCCTGGTGGCCGGCCAGCTGATCGCCGCCGAGCGGGGTGAGGCCGCCGCCGCCCGGGGTAAGTGGAGGGCCAGCTGGCACAAAGTGGAGACGAGGGCCGATTGGCTGGATTGAAGATGGTCCGGGCCGCCGGGGGCGTGGTGTGGCGACGGGGCGCCGACGGGGAGCTCGAGGTGGTGGTCGTGCACCGGCCCCACTACGACGACTGGTCCCTGCCCAAGGGGAAGGTGGAACGGGGCGAGGAGGACGACGCCTGCGCCCTGCGGGAGGTCGAGGAGGAGACCGGCCTGGTCTGCTCGCTGGGCCCGGAGCTGGCCACCTCCAGCTACGTCGACCGCCGGGGCCGGCCCAAGATCGTGCGCTACTGGGCCATGGTGGCGGTGGCCGGCGAGCTGCGGGGCTGCAACGAGGTCGACGAGGCCCGCTGGATCGGCCTGGCCGAGGCCGCCGACCTGCTGAGCTACGCCCGCGACCTCGAGATCCTCTCCAGCCTGCCGGCGTCGATCGTGGGTCTGGCCCGGGTGGGATGAGCCGTGCCGGTGGTGCTGCTGCGCCACGCCAGTGCCGGTGAGCGCGGCGACTTCGACGGCGAGGACCTCCTGCGCCCGCTCGATGCCCTGGGGCGCCAGCAGGCGGCCGCCGTGGTGGCGGCCCTGGCCCAGCTGCCGGTCAGCCGCATCCTGAGCAGCCCGGCCCGCCGCTGCGTTGAGACGGCCGAGCCGCTGGCCCGGGACCGGGGCCTGACGGTCGAGACCACCCCCGACCTGTGGGAGTCCTGCACCGAGGAGGCCGTCGGGCTGATCCGCTCCCTGGCGGGCACCGACGTGGTGGCCTGCACCCACGGCGACATCGTGCCGGCCGTGCTGGACCATGTGTCCCGCTTCGACGGGGTGGTGTTTCCGGCCAACCCCCGTTTTCCCAAGGGCTCGGCCTGGGTCCTGGCCGGCGACGCCGACGGGTTCAAGGAGGCCTGGTTCATCCCCCCGCCGTAGGCGGCAGGAGCCGGCGGCAGCCGTTCAGCCGAAGCGGCCGGTGATGTAGTCCTCGGTCCGCTGGTCCGCCGGCGTGGTGAAGATGTCGGGGGTGGGCGCCATCTCGACCATCACCCCGGTGCGGCCGCCGTCGTTGACCTCCACGGTGAAGAAGGCGGTGCGGTCCGACACCCGGGCGGCCTGCTGCATGTTGTGGGTGACCACCACGATCGTGTAGTCGTCCTTGAGCTCGGCCATGAGCTCCTCGATGCGGAACGTGGCGATGGGGTCGAGGGCGGAGCACGGCTCGTCCATCAGGATCACCTCCGGCCGCACGGCGATGGTGCGGGCGATGCACAGCCTCTGCTGCTGGCCGCCCGACAGGCTGAAGGCGCTGTCGTGCAGCTTGTCCTTGACCTCCTCCCACAGCGCCGCCCTGGTCAGGCTCTCCTCCACCAGGTCGTCCAGCCGGCCGCGGGCCCCGTTGAGGCGGGGGGCGAGGGCGACGTTGTCGTAGATCGACTTGGGGAACGGGTTGGGCTTCTGGAACACCATCCCGATGCGCCGGCGCAACTCGATGGCCCGGACGTCGGGGCCGTAGATGTTCTCGCCGTCGAAGTCGATCCGGCCGTCCACTCTGGTGCCGGGGATGAGGTCGTTGAGCCGGTTGAGGCATCGCAGGAAGGTGGTCTTGCCGCAGCCCGACGGCCCGATCAGGGCGGTCACCTCGTGGCGGCGGATGGCGAGGCTGACGTCCCGCAGGGCGCGGAAGGACCCGTAGTAGAACGACAGATCGCGCACGACCAGAACGTCGTCGGGCGGCGAGTCTGTCCGGGGGGGCTGGGGGCCGTCGGACGTACGGACAGTCTTCCGTGCCATCGGGCCGGCATCAACCACGGCTGCTCCTCGCTGGCTGGGTCCGGGCTGCGACTGGAGGGCGCCGGGTCGGCACCCGGCCGGGGACCAGGCTACCGCTACTCACAGCATCATCCCCTGGGTCATGCGCCGCGACCGGCGGGACAGGGCCCGGCCGGCGGTGATCAGCAGGACCACGATGACCAGGCTCACCGCCGCCGCCGCCGCCGCCGTGGCGTGGGCCCGGGCGCCGGGCAGGGACAGGTCGGTGAAGGTGACGTTGGTCAGGTAGGGCACCTGCCTGTGCAGCGGGGCCAGGCTCGGGTTCTGGTCGGTGAACCCGGCGGTGAACAGGAGGGGGGCCAGCTCGCCGGTGGAGATGGCCAGGGCCACGATCAGCCCGCTCAGGACGCCAGGCGCCGCCGGCGGCATGAGGATGCGCAGCACCGTGCTCGACCGCTCGATGCCCAGCCCGGCGGCCGCCTCGCGGATGGTGGTCGGCACCTGGCGGAAGGCCACCTCGGTGGTCTTCACCACGTACGGCAGCACCAGGATGGTGAGGGCGATCACCCCGGCCAGCAGGGAGAAGCCCCAGTGAAAGGCCACCACGAAGGTCACGTAGCCGACATAGCCGACCACGATGGAGGGCATGCCCGAAAGCACGTCGGAGAAGAAGCGCAGCAGGCGCTCGGAGCGCCCCGTGGCGAACTCGGCCAGGTAGATGCCGGCGGCCACCCCGATGGTGCCGGCGACGACCAGCACCCCCACCAGCAGCACGAGGGTGCCGAGGATGGCGTTCTCGATCCCGTTGGCGTTGGTGCGCTGGCTGAACAGAGACCACCCCAGGCTCGGCACGGCCTGGTGGATGACGCTGGCCAGGATGGACACCGACGGGGCGGCTATGAACACGAAGGCCAGGGCGCACACCACCCAGAACGTCAGGTCGGTGAGCCGCCGGCGGCTCATCACACGCCCCTCCCCACCGGCAGCCCGGTGGTGGAGAAGCGCCTGGTCAGCCAGCGCCCCCCCAGGTTGGCGATCAGGGTGATGACCAGCAGCAGCAGGCCGACTTCGCCGAGGGCGTGGACGGCCATGTGGGTGGAGTCGGTCAGGGCCCCGTCGAGGATGGCGGCGATGGAGGCCGCCATGGTCGAGAAGGGGTCGAAGATGCTGTGGGGGTACAGGTTGAGGGCGTTGCCGCTGATGATGAGCACGGCGATGGTCTCGCCCAGGGCCCGCCCCAGGCCGAGGATGGAGGCGGCGATGATGCCGGTGCGCACGAAGGGGATGGTCACCACCCGCACCGCCTCGTAGGGGGTCATCCCCATCGCCACCGCCCCCTCCTTGCTCAGCACCGGCACCGACCGGAACAGCTCGCGGCTGGTCGAGGCGATGATCGGCACGATCATCACCGCCAGCACCAGCGAGGAGGTGAGCAGGCCCTGGCCCGCCCCCGTCGGGCCCGACAGCCACGGGATGTGCAGGGCGGCCATCCACTTGAACACCGTGCGCGACAGCAGGGGCCCGAAGGTGTAGACGCCCCACAGCCCGAAGACCACGCTGGGGATGCCGGCCAGCACCTCGAGGAAGATCCCCAGGGTCCCCTGCAGGCGGGCGGGGACCTTGTCGGCCAGCAGGAGGGCGCCGGCGACCGACACCGGCACCGCCACCACCAGGGCGATGAACGACGAAACGACGGTGCCGAACACGAACGGCAGCACGCCGTAGTGGGCCCCGGCGGCGGCCTGGTAGCCGTGGTGGGTCTCCACCGAGGTGGCGTACAGGTTCCCGAGGGTGAAGGTCTTGGTGGTGAAGAACGACGTGCCGTTGAAGACGATGGCCGGCCAGGCCGAGCGCAGCATCTCGTAGGCCAGGAAGGCCAGGGCGATCGTGGGCAGCGTCGCCGCCCCGGTCAGGACGGTGCTGACGACGACGTCGCGCCGGGTCAGCTCCGACCGCCGCCGCGCCCGGGGGGAGGAGACCAGGGGGGTCGCCTGCCCCAGGGCGCGCTCGGCGGTGTCGGTCACCGCTGGGCCGGGGCCCCGGAGGCCGGGGCCAGGCTCATCCGGTTATCTGGGCGATGGCGGCCTTCACCTTCGGCAGAACCGTGGCCGGCAGGGCGACGAAGTCCTCCTTGGCCAGATAGGTCGAGGAGCTGCCCCCGGCGGGGTCGACGGCCCAGGCCAGGAAGGTGCGCATGGCCAGGGCGGTGTCGCTGCTGGACTGCGAGGACTTGAGCACCATGTACTCGAAGTTCACGATCGGGTACGACTGGGCGCCGTCCTCGTAGATGAGCGACTGGGCCAGGTTGGCGGGCACGTTGCCCGATCCGGCCGCGGCCGCCGCCGTGATCGTGTCGCTGGAGGGCTGCACGAACTGGCCGGCCTTGTTCTCCAGCATGGCCTCCCCGAGGCCGGCGGTCTGGGCCGACGCCTCGGCGCTGACCCCGACGTAGGCGATGCAGCCCGGGGTCGCCTTGCAGGTCTGGACCATGCCCGGGTTGCCGTTGGCGGTCAGCTCGCCGGGCGCCGCCGGCCAGGTGACGGTGGTGCCGAAGGCGGGGCCGCTCTGCCAGGTGGTGTTGGTGGCGCTGAGGAAGCTGGTGAAGATGAAGGTGTCACCGGAGGAGTCCACCCGCCGGACGGGCACGATGGTGGTGTCAGGCAGCGTCACGTTTTGGTTGAGGGCGGCGATCGGCTGGGCGTTCCACTTGGTGATCTTGCCCTCGTAGATCTGGGCGATCACGTCGCCGCTGAGCTTGAGGTTGCTGACCCCGCTCAGGTTGTAGTTCACCGCCTGAGCGGAGACGGCGATGGGGATGTTCATGAGGCCGGGGTTGGCCGAAAGCTGGCCCGGGCTCAGGTAGGCGTCCGAGCCTCCCATCTGCACCACGCCGCTGATGGCGTCGCTGATGCCCTTGCCCGACCCGCCGGGGCTGGGGGCCAGGGTGATGTTGGAGTACTGGGTGTGCAGCGGGGTCACCAGCTCCTGGAGGAACGGGTAGAGCAGCGACGAGCCGGCCTCGTTGAGGGTCACCGCCGCGGTGGGGTTGCCGGTCGTGACGGTGACCGAGGTGGTGGTGGTGGTGCCGGCGGTGGTCGACGTGGTCGAGCTGGCGTTGTTGGAGGAGCCCCCGCAGGCGGCCAGGGCGACTGAGCCGACGAGGGCGAGCAGGATCAAGCGTTTCAAGGTCACCTCAGGAGGGTCGGCCGAGCCCGCACACCCGCCGGCGACGGCACTCGGTAGGCGAAGTCTGCTTCAGCGGCCCGACCCTACGCGAGGCCCGTGAATGGACTCCTGCGGGAGCCGTAAGGGCAGGTGAACCCAAGGTGAACAGAAGTTTGCCGGTGACGACCGCTACCGCCCAATCC
>DASRBO010000162.1:0-4393 GCA_035653595.1 Acidimicrobiales bacterium
GCCCACGATGTTGAAGCCCTGGGTGACCACCTCGGCCGTCATCACGCCCACGGTCAGGATGGCGTGGTCGGCGAGCTGGCCCCGGGTGAGCTGGACCACCAGGTCCTGGGCCTCGGTGGCGTCGGAGCAGACGTGCGTGGCCCCGAAGAAGCGCGCCATCTCCAGCTTGAACTCGACCGGGTCGACGGCGACCACGTACCTGGCCCCGGCGTGGCGGGCGCCCTGGACCGAGTTCATGCCCACGCCTCCGACCCCGAAGACGACCACCGTGTCGCCGGGGCGCACGCCGGCGGCGTAGACGGCCGACCCCCAGCCGGTAGTGACCCCGCAGCCGACCAGGGCGGCCACGTCGAAGGGCAGGTCGTCGTCCACCTTGACGCACTGCAGCTCGGAGATCACCGCGTACTGAGAGAAGGTACCCAGCACGCACATGCCGCCCAGGTCCTTGCCGTCCAGGTGGAAGCGGAAGGTGCCATCCTGCAGGCAACCCACGGCCGCGTTCAGCCCCCGGTCGCACAGATTCTGGTGGCCGGTGGAACAGTAGCGGCAGCGTCCGCAGCAGGGCACGTACGAGGAGACGATGTGGTCGCCCTTCTTCACCGCCGTGACCCCGGGGCCGACCTCCTCGACGATGCCGGCCCCCTCGTGCCCTCCCACCATGGGATAGCTGCGGAAGCCCCCCTCCCGGATGTGCTCGTCCGAGTGACAGAGGCCGGAGGCCATGAACCTGACCAGCACCTCGTTGGCCCGGGGCGGATCCAGGTCCAGCTCCTCGATCTCCCAGGGCCCACCGGGTTGCTTGACCACCGCGGCTCGCGTCTTCAACTCCTCATCCCTCCACTCCCTCGTGGGTCGGTTGGACTAGCACACTAGTATGCAGCAGATCGCGTGACCACGCGGCCTGGCGGCCGGACCCGGGGTTCGCCGGGCCGGGTCGAGGTGTGGCGGCGCCGGATCGCTGGAGGAGCTGGGCAACGGGCCCGCGCGCGACCACCCCCCGGCGCGCTCTCGCCGACGTCGCCGATGACCGACCTCCCGACCGGCCCCTCCTCCCTGGCCCCACCCGAGCGATGGTCGCGCACGGCGGCCAGGCTCGTGTTCGCGGCCCCGTTCACCCTCCCGGTGGTCGTCCGGGCGGTGGGGCCGGCCCGTCGGTGGGGGCGTCGGGCCCGGTCGGCGCCCCTCCTCCCCCGTCCGGCCGCGCCCGCCGACCGCCGGCCGGCGGGCCGGGGGCCGTCGGGCGCGGTCTAAACTCCCAGCTATGAGCAAGCCCCCGCGACGGTTCGGTTTCGACACCCTGGCCGTCCACGCCGGGCAACGGCCCGACCCCGTCACCGGTGCGCGGGCGGTGCCCATCTACCAGACCAGCGCCTACGTCTTCGAGGACAGCGAGCACGCCGCCAACCTGTTCGCGCTCCAGCGCTTCGGGAACATCTACTCGCGGATCATGAACCCGACCGTGGCCGTCTTCGAGGAGCGCATCGCCGCCTTGGAGAACGGCATCGGCGCCATCGCCACCGCCTCCGGCCAGGCCGCCCAGCACCTCACCATCTTCACCCTGATGCAAGCCGGGGACGAGTTCGTGGCCTCCCGCAGCCTCTACGGCGGCACCTACCAGCAGTTCGACGTCAGCTTCCGCAAGATGGGCATCCAGTGCCGCTTCGTCGACGGCGACGACCTCGACCGGTGGCGGGAGGCCGTCACCGAGCGGACCCGGGCCTTCTACGTCGAGACCATGGGCAACCCCCTCATCGACGTGGCCGACCTGGAGGCGCTGGCCGGGCTCGCCCACGAGGTCGGGGTGCCGCTGATCGTGGACAACACCTTCGCCTCCCCCTACCTCTGCCGACCGCTGGAGTGGGGAGCCGACATCGTGGTGCACTCGGCGACCAAGTTCATCTGCGGCCACGGCACCGCCATCGGCGGCGTCATCGTCGACGGGGGCCGCTTCCCCTGGGACAACGGCAAGTTCCCGGGCATGACCGAGCCCTCCAAGGGCTACCACGACCTCCGCTTCTTCGAGTACTTCGGCGACTTCGGCTGGCTGATGAAGTGCCGGGCCGAGATGCTGCGCGACTACGGCCCCACCATGGCTCCCTTCACCGCCTGGCTCATGCTCCAGGGGCTGGAGACCCTGCACGTCCGCATGGAGCGTCACTGCGCCAACGCGCAGCGGGTGGCCGAGTTCCTGGAGCAGCACCCGGCCGTGGAGTACGTCAACTACCCCGGCCTGCCCTCCAACCGCTACCATGCCCGGGCCAGGAAGTACCTCCCCCGGGGGTGCGGCGCCATCATGACCTTCGGCATCCGTGGCGGCCGCGAGGCGGGCCGCCGCTTCATCGAGTCGGTGCAGCTGGCGAGCCACCTGGCCAACGTGGGCGACGCCAAGACCCTGGTCATCCACCCCGCCTCCACCACCCACCAGCAGCTCACCGACGACGAGCTGCGGGCGGTGGGCATCGGGCCGGAGCTGATCCGTCTCTCGGTGGGCATCGAGGACGTGGAGGACATCGTCTGGGACCTGGAGCAGGCCCTACGCAGGTCCCAGCGGGCGGAGCCGGCGGCGGCCCCCTCCCGGGACGGCCTCGGCCACTCGACGCTCTCCCGGGCCTTCGGGGCCCCGTACCAGGGGTGAGGGCATGGCCGCCGTCGGTGAGCGCAACGACTACGGCCTCTCGCCCTGGGACCGCTATCGGATCCTGACCACCTACCGCACCATCGCCATGGTGGGGCTCTCGTCGAACTACTACAACGCCAGCTCCTTCGCCGCCATCTACCTGGCCGCCAACGGCTACGACATCGTGCCGGTCAACCCGGCCCAGGCCGGGAAGCGCGAGATCCTGGGCCGGCGGGTCCACCGCGACCTGCGCGAGGCGGCAGCGGCGCACCCCCGCCCGATCGAGATCGTGGACGTCTTCCGCCCGGCGCACGAGGTGCCGGAGATCGCCCGCCAGGCGATCGAGATCGGCGCCCGGGTGCTCTGGATGCAGCTGGGGGTGATCAACCACGAGGCGGCCGAGATGGCACGCCGGGCCGGTCTGGAGGTGGTCATGGACCGCTGCTGCAAGATCGAGCACGCCCGGTTCTTCGGCGGCCTGCGCACCATCGGCCTCAACACGGGCGTGGTCACGAGCCGTCTGGCCGTGCGGGCACCCGAGTAGCCCTGGCCGAGGCCGGCCCGGCCGGGCCGGCCTCGGCCAGAATGCGGGTATGACCGATATCGTCGACCTGCCTCGGATCCAGGCCGGGCTGAAGGAACGCTACCGGGCCGATCCCGACAGCGCCCGAGTGGTGACCGGCGCGCGCTCGGTGGGCCGGGACCTCCGCGACCCCCGTCACTGCGCCGCCGCCCCCAGCGGGTTCCCCGGGATGGTGATCGAGGCCGGCCTCCACCCGGCGGCAGGGGGCGCCGGCGACACCCCCTGCTCGGGCGACATCCTGGCCGCCGCCCTGGCCGTCTGCGAGGAGAGCACGCTGCGTTCGGTCGCCGCCAACCTGGGCCTCGAGCTGGAGTCGGTCGACGTCGAGGTGCGCATCCACTGGGACTTCAGGGGCACCATGGGCGTCGACCGCACGGCCCCGATCGGCGCCACCGCGGTCGAGATGAGGACACGGGTCAAGGTCCGGGAGGGCATCGACCCGGAGCGGGCGCGCCGCCTGCTGGCCAGCGCCGAGCGCTACTGCTCCACCCTGCAGACGCTGCGCCACGGCGCGGCGGAGGTACGGACGGACCTCGCCCTGGTGGAGTAGGGCGAGACCACGGCCCCGGAGGGTCGGGTCGGCTCGAGCCGGGAGGGCAGGATACGGATCGCGGGCCCGGGAGGGAACGCCGGGCGGCGGTCGGGACGACCGCCGCCGGGGGTCCCCGGCCTCGGCCGCCACCCCCCGGATGGGCGGGGCCAGGCCCAGCCAGTAGGGGCCGGGATCCGATCGTATCCTCACCGCGCCCGACCGCGTTGCACGGTCGTGGTCGTGCACGTAGACGGGGACGCGGTTGAACCCGAGGTGTTCGCCTCGTGAACCTGGCCAGGATGAGCGGGCGGGTCGGCAGCCCGCCCGGGAAGCCCCTCCCCCGGGGCTGGCCTTCCCGGGCGAGACGGCGGTCGCGGATCGACCTCACCCCCTTCGTCGCCGCCCTGGCCATCCTGGTAACGGTGAGCGGTGTCGGCGGTGGGATGTACGCCGCCTCCTTCATGCGCAGCCTGCCCTCGGTGCAGGGGCTGGACGCCACCCTGCTCAAGGGGGACACGCTGATCTACGACCGCAACGGGGTGGAGCTGGCCGACGTGGGCCGGCAGGGCAACCACCTGCGCACGGTCACGCTGAGCCAGATCTCGCCCTACCTGATCGACGCCACGGTGGCGGTGGAGGACCACACCTTCTGGACCAACCC
>DASRBO010000163.1:0-20750 GCA_035653595.1 Acidimicrobiales bacterium
TCCCGCCGACGCCGAACCGGGATTGCCGCTCCGTGAGTGGCTGAAGCTGGTGGCCGGCGACGAGCCGGTGGTCCTGCACCGGCCGGTGTCGGAGTACCTGGCTGAGGTCCGCGCCACCGGCGAGGTCGCAGCCAGGTCGTCCTGGACGCGTCGGCGACCATCGAGATCGTCCTTGACGTCGCCACGGGCATGACCTTGGTCGGCGAGCTGTCTCAGGACGACGAGGTCGTCGCCCCGGACCACTTCTACCCCGAGGCCGAGGCCGCCCTGCGCCGCAGGGAGCTTCACGGGGACCCGAGCACCGAGCGGGCAGCCTGGCTCTCCGGCGCCCGCTTGCCCTGACCGTGAGGCGGGTGAGCACCCGGTCGCTGCTCCTAGATGCCTGGGGGGTCCGGCAAAACCTGACCATCGGAGGACGGGCTCTACGTGGCGCTCGCGAGGCGGGCGTCAGCGGCACTAGTCACGGCCGACAGGCGCTTGGCTCGGGGCCGCGCCTGGGCATCACCGTCATCACCTGAACTGGGGCCGGCGTCCGGCACCCGTCGTGGCTGCGGACCGTCCAGGTGCTGCGTTTCACGATTCTGGTTCCGACCTCAGCCTGCCTCCCACCGCCAGTCTGCTCATGGCGGTGCGGATCGCAATCGCACCTCGACTGCTCGGAAACGGCACTCGAGAACAACTGGCAAAACGGATCTGGTCGGGTCGCGTAACGCCCCGGTCCGCGAATCGTGAGCACGCGCTAATCGGCGATTAGTGCGGTTGCCTGCCAGCGGCAGCCGTCCGGAAACGCGCGCCCAAGATCCCGGCACGAACCGGGCCATCCACCCCTACAGGCTCAGGCCGCGGTGCAGGCTGGGCGTCGGAGGCTCCGCTGTACGCGCCGGTTCCTGTGCCAGGCGGCGCTGCATCCGCTGGGCGGCGGAGAGGGGCTCGCGATGCGTGGGTGTCACCGGCTCCCGGCGCGCCAGGGCGCGCCGGCGGTTCTCAATGGCCCGACCGACCTGTCGCAGCTCGTTGGTCAGGTCGGTGACCCGCCGGGAGGCTTCGGGGTGCTCGGCCAGCCAGTTGGCATCAGCCAGGCTGTCCGCCTTCAGGTCGGCGAGCCTGGCCTGGGAGGTCGCGGTGTCAGCCTCGATGCGGACCCGGTGGGGCGCCACGGCGGTCTCGTATCCGGCCTGGGCGGCGACGAAGCCGGAGTCGGCGCGGGCCAGCTCGGCTCGCAGCCGGCGCCGCTCGAACAGACCGGGCCCGCCGGCCTCCAGCTGGTGGCGGATGCGGCCCGGCTCGTAGCGGTGCGCCTCAAGCTCGGCGACAGCGGGACCGGTGATCTCCCGGTAGCGGCCCCGGCCCGCCAACAGCTCGCCCCGCTCGGCCTCCAGGTCCGAGAGGGCCTTGGCGGCGGCGTCCAGCTCGGCGGAGAGGTCCCTGGGGGCGGCGGCCCGGAGGGCTGAGAGCTGGGCTCGGAGGTAGGCCGCACGCAGAGCCAGGCGTCCCGGGCTCGGTGCGTCCGGCGCGGCCGGCCCGATGTCCCCGGCCGGCTCGGGGGTGGACGTGTCGATGACCCAGCGGGGACGGCGCAGCGAGGACCATTCGGCCACCAGGTCCTCTCGGGCCTGGTCGAGGTCGTCTGCCACCACGTAGGCGACCGAGGCCTCCCGGGCCCTGCTCATCCCGACATAGGCCAGCTCCCGCCCGCCGCCGTCGGCCAAGAGGTGGGCCCGGTCAGTCGTCGCTCCCTGGGCCCGGTGGACCGTGGTGGCATACCCGTAGTCGATGCGGGACAGGTCCTCTCCCACCACCACGACCCCCCGGCCGTCGTCGGTGCGAAGGGCCACGGCCGCTCCGGCCGGGTCGACCTCGGTCACCACCGCCCGGGTGGAGGTGCGGGCCTCGCCCTGGGCCAGCGGCGCGAGGGCCACGACACGCTCACCCTGGCGGTAGCGGCGGGAGCCGACGACCAGCTCCGGACCCGACAGGCACCCCACCGCCTCCATGGCCTCCCTGGCCCGGGCGTTGAGGGCGGCCACGTTGGCCCGACGCCAGGCCAACAGCAGGGCGTCCCGGCCCTGGGAGCGGTCCTCGGCCCAGGCGACCACCGCCGCCTCGATCGCCTCGGATCGCGTCGTCGCGGGCACGAGACGGCCCCGCTCGGCGTAGAAGTCCACCGCGTCGGGCACCGAGCCCGAGCGCAGGGCGGACAGGGCCCGGGCCTCGGCCGGGTCGCGCTGGCGCACGTTGTCGGCAAGCACCACCACGACGTCCCGGTGGCGGCGCAGGAGGGCCTCGAAGGCCCCGCCCGGGCCCACCGGTCCCAGCTGGCGCCAGTCGCCCACCAGGACCACCTTGGCTCCGGCCGCCTCGGTGGCATAGAGGAGGCGCAGGAGGGCGGGGTCGTCGGTGGTGCCCACCTCGTCCAGGATCACCACGTGGCGCTCCGAGAGCACCAGCGTCTGGTGATCGAGACGCCAGTTGATCGACGCCAGGGTGCGGGAGAGGCCGATCCCGGCCTCGGTCCCCAGCGTCCGGGCCGCCTGGCCGGAGGTGGCGGTGCCGATGACGGTGAAGCCAGAGGTCTCGAAGGCGTCTGTGATGACGGACAGCGCCGCGGTCTTGCCCGACCCGGCGATGCCCACCACCAGCTCGGCCCCCCGTCCCGAGGAGGTGGCCGCCCGGACCAGCTCGGCCTGGCCGGGGGTCAAGGCCCCGCCCAGGGCGGCCTCGGCCCGGGCCGTGGCCGCCGCGACCACCTCGGCAGCGACGACCGGGGCGTCGGTGCGGGCCATGGCGGCGGCGATGCCATCGGCGATGGCCGCCTCGGTGGCCAGGGTGGCGGCTGTGGAATAGGCCCGCTGTCTGGCCCCGGCGACGCGCACCAGCGGGATCACCTCGGGATCGGCGACCAGGCGCGAGACGGCGGCGTCCAGGATCTCGGGGGCCTGGCCGTAGAGGGCGGGGGCCAGGGCCACGATCACATCGGCCCGGGTGAAGACCTTGCGCCGCCCGAGGGTGCCCTCGGGGCTCAAAGCGGTGTCGATCAGTGAGCGGAGCTGGTCCAGGTGAAGGGGGGCGACCCGGTGCTCCCGGCCCGCCGCGTCCACCATCCGGGACAGCTCGGCCGGTGCGTAGCCGGCCTCGGTCAGCTCAGCATGCCAGCGGCCCATCAGGTCCTCGATGGGGGTGTGGCGCTTGCGGGGACGGGTCTGGGCCGAGGCGATCTCCCTGGCCCGGGGCGACACGAAGCCGGACTCCGAGAGCGCCTCTTCGATCTCCGCCGCCCGCTTGGAGTGGCGCTCCTCCACGGCCCTCGGCACCCCGGCGATGCGCCAGTGGCCGAGGCGGCCCGACGGGCCCGGGTCGGCCCCGATCCCGTAGCCCAGCTCGATGGCCTTCGCCGCCGAGGCCATCCGCCCGACCATGGTGGCGGCGTGCAGGTGGTCTCGCCACACGGTGGTGTCCGGGGCCTTCCAGCCGCCCCGGTCGTCTCTCATCTCCACCACGTTGGCCACCAGCACGTGGTCGTGCGGAGACGGGTCCCCGGCCCGGGAGGTGGCGTGGCGGGTGCGCAGGTAGATCATCCCGGCGGTGGGACAGGACTCGCCCCCTCGTCCCCGCCGGCCCCCGGCGGTTCGGGTGACCCAGTCCAGGTAGGCCATGGTGGCGGCGGTCTCGGCCTCGAGGATGGCGTGCATGTCGGATACCCGCCCGATCACCCCCAGCTCGGCCACGGACTTCTGGGCACTGACCACGATCTCCATGCCCGGCCGGGCGGTGCGCACCAGGCGGGCCCCGGTGGTGGGATCAGCGGCGCCGCCCTCGGCGAAGAGCGCCTCGTACTGGGCCGTGGTCACCATACCGACCAGGCCCAGGGCCTCGGCGCCGGCGCCTCCCCACTCGAGGGGGGTCTCCCCGTGGGAGGAGTAGTAGCGAAGGGCGGCGGAAGGCGCCGCGGCCACCTGGGGGTCGAGGCCGGCCTGGTCGGCCCCGACGCCCAGGGTCTGGGCGTGGTAGGTGACGGAGTGGCGTCCCATCATCGCCATGCGGGCCATCGGAACACCCACCTCCCTTCCACCGTACCGACCCCCCCGGAGCCAACCCGGAGCGGTTGCAACCGTCCTTAGCCTTTGGGGGTTTTGGTGGGTTGTAGGCGAGGTGGTTGGGGACTGTAAAGGGGGAAGTTGATGGGAGGTATGCGGCGGTGAATAGAGGTATGTGGTGGTGAGATGAATTGTTGAAAGAGGTGGTGTAGCAGGCGTAGGTGGAGGAAGCGGGTGGGGTGGCGAGGAAGGTCGTTGCCGCACGGCCCGCGCACTGCGCCCCTGGTTCAGCAGAGCTCATCTCCGTCGGGCTCGGCCTACCCGCGGGCCCCTCCTTGCCACGGCTAGTCGGGCCGGCGCGACCTAGAAGCAGGGGCAGTGCCGGACCACTTGCTTGTCTCAAATCCGGGACAGCGACCTCGCTGAATTCGTCGGCCCGGACCGGTGGCGGTGCACCGAATAGGCACTGGCGCCGGGACGGGGAAACACAATTCTTCGATCCTGGCGCGAAGAAACGACCCCCTGGGCGGCTTAGTTGATCGTGTACGCGCTTCCTGCCCGCGACGGGCTCTTGCTGGCGCCGAGGCCGTCTACGGGTGTGGAAGCCAACACACCGGCGGCCGCGCCACCGAGCTCCGGCCCGGAATTCGCCACCTCCGTCCCGTTGGGCGTGGAGCCGCGTCGCCTCCCCGCACGAGACCCACTGCCGATGACCGAGGAGGTCCATCTGCCATGACCACGACTGCCTCAACCGGACCCGGGGCCGGCCACCAGCCTCCGCTGTCGATCGCGGAGGCGGCCGCCTTCTTGAACGTCACCGACCGCTGGGTACGCCGCGCCGTCTACGAGCGACGCCTGCCCTACCACAAGGTCGGGGCCAACGTCCGCTTACTAGTCGAGGACCTGCGGGCCTATCTGGCCTCCACCAGGGTGGAGCCGGCGGCCCCGGGACCGGTGCTGCCCGGGCCGGGCCTCTATGGCCGCCCGGGGCTCTACCCCCGCCCCTCCCGTCCCCCGGGAGGCACGCGCCGGCCCGGTGACCGAAAGGCCCGCCGTCCGGGTGAGCCCCCGTCTCGACGCCCGGCGGTATGACGGGCTCCCAGACTGCCGGGCAGGCCAGCCTCTTCGACGAGCAGAGCGCCGAGGGCTGTACCGACACCGAGACGACACCTCGGGTATCCCGGGAGCGAGACCACGTCCTCGCACGTCTCGCCGTTGCCGTCTCAGAGCTGAGACGCCACCCGCAGCCGGCCCTGCGGCTGCGGCTGGCAGGCGAGTTGGAGGAGCTGGCCGCGCTGATCGTTCGGGGAGCGATCGGCGAGCTTCGCCGAGAGGGGCGGAGCTGGCGGGAGACGGGAGCGGAGCTGGGGGTGCCGTTCCAGACGCTGTTCAGGCGCTACGGGTCGAGGTCAGAGCCAGACACAGCCGGCGCCGGGTGAGCAGGGACTCAGCGATCGGCCGGCAGGGGGCTGCCGGAGCGGGCCAGGGTGACCTCTTCCAGTTCGATGGCGACCACCTCGTTCGGACCGATGTCGACGACCGTCCCGAAGCAGCGGTTCCCCTCGTAGTCCCCCGTGAGCAGGCGCTGGCCCACGCGGGCCTTCTGATCGGAGATGAAGAACCTGCGCAAGGTCAGGACCCGACCCTGGTCGTCGGTGTCCTGGTAGTCCACCCAGACATCCATGTCCTCGGCCATCAATGAACTCCTCTCAGACCTTGAGCCTACCTGTGAGCGGGGTTGGGGATCGGGGGGCCGAAGGCCTGGCGCAGCCTGGCCAGCAGCGGGTAGTCGGAGCCCGGCAGGCGCAGGGTGTAGTGAGGCGCCGCCCCGGTGGGCACGAGTGAGCAGCCCAGCTGGCGCAAGGCCCCGGCCGTTGCCCGTCGGACGACCGTGTACAGGCGCAGCGCGGGAGCTGCCAGCACCAGCTCGCGTAGGCCGACCTCCGTGCTGGCGAAGACAGAGATGCCGGGGTAGCCAAGCTGTGCTTCACACCGGGCAGCGGCCATGGCTAGGTCCCGGGCCAGCATCATCCCGCCGCGCACGACCATGGCGCCATCGGGGAGGTCCCCTTCATCCCGCAAGCTCAGCGGCACTGGGGTCAGGCGCTGATCGGGGGACGGTGGCCGCGCCGCCGGGAGGTCTCCTCCGGAGACCCCTCGCGCCTCAAGAGCGGGGTCGGGCGCTGCCCGTGGATGTCACCATCGTCCGCCAGCCCCAGCCCATGCGCCAGGGCAGCGTCGATCCGGGAGTTTCCGATTGCCTCGTCGTCCTGCAGGGCGCCCACGTAGGTCGACACGAGGGTCTCCACGCTGTGGCCCAGTCGCTTCGCCACCTCACCGAGCGGCACCCCGGCCCGGAGCCAGGTGGTGGCGGCCGCATGTCGGCAGTCATAGAGCCGCATCGGCGGATGCCCGGTCCTCTGCAGAGCGCGGTGAAGGCTGCGTGACCAGTTGGACGCCGTCGGCCGTCGACCGGTCCGTGTGCGGAAGATCAGGTCGTCCGGTCCGCAAGCGATGGTCTCGATCCAGCTCTTGATGGTCTCCACGAGGACTGGCGGGATGGGGACGGACCGTGGCCCGGTCTTGGGCTCGCCGGGTATGTCGAAGTCGACGTCGGCCTCCGTCACCTCGAGACGTCCCCACCCGGTGTCCGGCAGGACCAGGCAACGCCGGCGGAGCATGACGACCTCGGACGGACGGAGCCCGGCGTAGTAGGCCACCGCGGTCATGACTTGATAGGTGCGGCTGGCGGGTTGGTGGGACACCATCTCGCGCAGGATGAGGTTCATCGAGGCCGGGTCCGGAAGACTCCGCACCCGTACCCGTCGCTGGGTCCGGGTGGCCTTCCGCTGCGAGCGTCCGCGGCTGGGCGGCGGCCACGGGTCGGCGCCCAGCACCTCGAGCTCGACCGCCCTTCGTACACATGCCCGGCTCACCTTGCGGTATCGAGCGGCGGTGTACGGCCCCAACGGAGTTCCGTCGTCACGAGTGATGAGCCTCTGCTCCACCAGAGCCAGGAGCGGACGCGACAGCTGCCCGAGCGCGAGCGACCAGTGCTCCAGCCATCGCTCGGCAGACGGGCTGACCAATTCACCGCCGGGGCGCAGGCTGGCGAACAGGTGCGCACGCAGATCAGCCGGCGCCGCCGGCGCGTCCGGCCGCACCACGAGCGGCACGAGCCGAGCGATGGCTTCCACTGCCGAGGTGCGGGTCCGCGGCGCCCACTCGGGCCACTGCTCGGCGAGCCAGTGTCGGGCCCAGGTGTGCAGTTGAATCTCGTCCGGCGCCGGCTGCCAGGACAAGGGCTCGCCGCTCACGTCGTCGAAGGCCTCGCCTGCCTGTGCGGCCATGATCAAGGCCGAGCGGAAGCGGTCCGCCTCTCCCTTGGTCCGAAAGGCACGGCTGCGCTGCCGGCCACGAACTCCCCAGCGAACCACCCACGGTTTCCGGTGGCGTTCCCCCGTTCGACGCTGCAGCCCGAACACGGAGACCTCGGTAGGCGGCCGATGCTTTGGGAGGAGCATGGGAGGAGACTAGCCCTCTGTCTGTGACACCGCCCCTGAACAGGGCAAACATAGGGAACGAGTGAAGGCCTCCGGAACCGGGTGCGCAGGTTCGAATCCTGCCGAGGGCGCTTGACCAAGGCCCAGGTCAGGGGGCACATTTGCCTCCAACTTGGGGTCGGGGCCTTCGCGTTGTCGATCAAGTCGTCGATCAAGGCTCCCCTTTGAGAGCCCCTCGCGGGCGGAACGGAGAGCAACGTCGCTGGACAATGCTCGACGAGGAGCGTGCCGGGCGTTGAGGTCGGACTCGGCTACCTCGGCCACGGCGGCGCCCACTCGCCACACCGGATGCCTGGCGCACGTTGCCCGACCGGCTACGGCCTGGCCCACCGGGGGGGACGCGGATCGGGCCAGACGCGGCCCGAAGTCAGCCACAAGCCAGGGGGTTTCTCCTCTTACCGGGCCGACCACAGCGCGCCTTATGTCTGACCATGACGAACGGGACTGAGGGAGGCGGTTCGGACCGACGCCGCGATGATGTATGTGCCCTGGTGACCGGAGCGGGCTCCGGACTCGGTGCCGCTACGGCCCGAGCCCTGGCCGCCCGGGGCATGACCGTGGCCGTGTTCGACCGCGACGAGGGCCGGGCCACGGAGGTCAGCGCCTCGATCGGCGAGGCCGCCATCAGCTGCGCCGGCGACGTCTCGGACCCCGAGGCGGTGGAAGCCGCCCTCGACCGGCTGGTCGGACGGGGCCAGCTCCGGCTGGCGGTGTCCTGCGCCGGCATCGGCATCGTCGAGCGGACCGTGGCGCCCAAGGGAGCCCCTCACGCCCTCGAAAGCTTCCAGCGGGTGCACGACGTCAACGTCACCGGCACCTTCAACGTGGCCCGCCTGGCCGCGGCACGGATGGCATCGAACCCGCCCGATGCCGACGGCGGCCGAGGTCTGATCGTGAACACGGCATCCATCGCCGCCTTCGACGGACAGACCGGGCAGGTCGCCTATGGCTCGTCCAAGGCCGCCGTCGTCGGGTTGACCCTGCCCATGGCTCGCGACCTGGCGCCCCTGGGTGTCCGGGTGGTCACCATCGCCCCGGGCTCGTTCGATACACCCATGAACAACCTCCCGCCTGAGATCCTGTCCCGCCTGCCCGAGCCGACGAGGGAGCGCTGGCAGGCCGGCCATGACCGGATATCCGCCGCCATCCAGTTCCCCCGACGGGACGGGCGACCGGAGGAGTACGCCCGCTTCGTGCTCCAGCTGCTCGACAGCCCCTACCTCAACGGTGAGGTCGTGCGCCTCGACGCCGGCCTGCGGCTGCCAGCCAAGTGAGGCGCCACCGCGCCGGCCGCACCAAAGGCGTCGTGGCCGGCATCACATCAGAAAGGCAAGCGTGATGGCAGACGAGACCGTGGCCGGTGATGCGACCGAGCTCAGCCAACCCGGCGGCAGCTTCGCCGCCCGCGGCCCTGGGGTGGTCGACGAGGTGACCCCCGAGGTCCACCTGGCCCGCAACTTCCACATGGGGAGCGTCATCCGTCTCACGACCCCCGATGGCGGAGTCGTGATCGATACCACCGGGGGGGCCCGCAACGCCACCGCCGCACGAGACGCGCTCTGGGCCCAGGATCCGGTTGACACCCGGTATGTCATCTACACCCACTGCCACAACGACCACGTGCGGGGGGCCGAGCCGTTCCTGTCCGATCGGACCGAGGCCATCGTCGCCCACGAGCTCCTCGAGCCGCTCCAGGATCGCGACATGCGCTGCCTGGGCAACTTCCTCTACGGACGGCTCAAGTCCCATCAGCTCGGCTCCCCGGTCGAAGTCGGTGGGACCCACTACGGCCACGAGTCGCCCTTCGTGGCTCCCTCCCTGACCTTCCGGCACGATCTCGACATCGAGGTCGGGGGTCAGCGGCTCCACCTCGAGCACACCGAGGGCGAGACGCGGGACCACCTGCTCGTCTGGATGCCCGACCTGTCGGTCCTGTGCTGCGGGGATCTGTACTACCCCGCCTTCCCGAACCTCTCCAGCCCAGGGGTCGGGCCCCGGCCGATCCAGGGCTGGATCCGCTCCCTCGACCGGTTCCTCGAGATCGACCCCGTGCACCTCGTCCCCAGCCATGGCCCGAGCCTCTCTGGGCGGGAGCTGGTCCGCGACACGCTTACCGCCTACCGCGACGCCATTGCCTACGTGTGGGACGAGAGCCTGCGCTGCATCGATGCCGGACTTCCGGTTCAGGAAACCGCCCGCCAGGTGCACCTGCCGCCGAGCCTGGCCCAGAGGCCGTTCCTGCAGGAGCTGTACGGCACCGTCTCCTGGGGAGTTCGCGCCGTTTACGCCAACCTGACCGGCTGGTACGACGGGGACCCGGCCAGCCTCAACTCACTGCCCCGGTCGGTGGTGAACGGCGAGCTACTGGCGCTGGCCGATCCCGATCGCCTGGCCATCCGCGCCGCCGAGGTCCAGGCCGCCGGGGACGACCAGCTGGCTCTGGAGCTGTCCTCGATCGTGCTGTCCGTGCACCCCGCCCACCCGGTGGCCAACCGGGCCAAGGCCGATGCCTGCCGGCGGCTGATCGAGACGAGTACCAGCGCCAACGAGAAGAACTTCTACCTCTCCGGCGCTTTGATCGCCGAGGCCGTCCTCGACGGTCGCCTGCACCCTCACCGGCAGGCGGCCCGCACCGAGTCGGACAGCGCTTCGTAGTTGGCCACGGCAGGCGACTGCAGGGAGATGAAGGACATCGCCACACCGGCCTCGGGATCGGCCCATGCCAGGGAGCTGTTGCCGCCCATGTGGCCACAGGTGGTCATCGGGGCCGTGGTGCCGAACAGCATGCCCCTGGTGGCCGGGGTCCCCGGAGTCACCCCGACGTGAACCCCGAGGCCCCACCTCGCCTTGGTGGTGAGGATGGCGTCCACGTCGTCGGGGCCGTTGGTCGGCGTCACCAGCCGCTCGAAGGTTGACGGGGAGAAGATCTCCCGCCCGTCCAGCCTCCCCCTGGACGCATAGACGCCCATCAGGCGAGCCAGCGCCCCGGCCCGGGCGATTCCGTTGCCCCAGGGCAGCGACAGGGCCAGTATGGCCGGGCTGTTGTGGAAGTGACCTTCCGCGCCCGGTGGTGAGGTGAAGTTGGCGGCGGCGGCGCCCGCCGGCGTCACCGGCCAGAAGGGCAGGAAGCGGGCCAGCTCGACCGTCGTCGCGCCGATGTGCACATCGACGCCCAGGGGCCGGCAGATCTCGTCCCTCAGGGCCTGGCCGAGGCTCCGGCCCGTCCACCTCCGGACCAGCTCGTCCAGGACGTAGCCGTAGGTGTGGGCGTGGTAGCCGTTGCCGCTGCCCGGCGCCCACACCGGCGACATCGCCTCGATCAGGGCCGCCACCCCACCGGGCCTGAACCACTCCGCCCAGTCGAGGTACCCGGCCATCGCCGGAGGCGCCAACCCGGATCGGTGGCTCAGGACCTGGCCCACGGTGATGTCGTCCTTGCCGTTGGAGGCGAACTCGGGCCAGTGTTTGGCCACCAGGTCGTCGTAGTCGAACACGCCCTGGTCATGGAGATGGTGCACCAGGATGGCGGCGACCGCCTTGGTGGTGGACAGGATGCAGGCCAGCCCGTCGAGGGGCACGGGCCGCCCGTCGGCGCAGCGCCCGGCACTGGCCTCAAGCACCACCTCGCCGTTTCGCCACACGGCCAGCTGGCCCCCCTTGTGGCCGCCGGCACCGAACAGCTCGTAAAAGGAGGCGATCACCTCGTCCAGACCCCCGGCGTCCATGCCGGCCCGCCCGGCGGCGCCGTTGAGTCGGTTCAGCTGTAGGGGCACGGGCGGGGTGGCCTTCCGCTCCGGCTCCTCGTCTGCTCGAACGTCGGACATCTCGCCTCCCAGGTCACGCCCTTTCCTGGAGATCGTCTCACCCCGGGCCCGCCATTACCGCGGAGAGAACCCCATTGGTAGCGGACCTGCGGGGTGTGCGATTCTTGCCGTCGTGAGCCCCCCGCCCGGCATCGTGACGGGGCCCGGAGGGGTCGACTTCGACCTGCGCCAGGGCCCGTTCGCCGACGACCCCTACCCCATCCTCGACTGGTTGCGGGAGCACAGGCCGGTCTGCTGGCACCGGCACCTGGAGGCCTGGCTGGTGACCCGCTACGACGACGTCCGCGCCGTGGTCGGGGACGAGACCCGCTTCCTGCCGGCGCTCCCGCCCGAACCCCAGGCCCAGCGCCGGCACTTCATCCTGATGAACGGACAGGAGCACCGGCAGTTCCGCCGGCTTCTCGCCCCGTCCTTCACCAAAGCCGCTCTGGCCCAGGCCGTGGAGCCCGCGTTGCCCGCGCTGGTGCGGGACATCCTTGATCGGCTGCCGGCGGAGGACGGGGAGATCGACCTCGTGTCCGCCGTCGCCGACCGGGTCCCTCCGGCGGTGATCCGGCACCTGACCCGCATGGACGACTTCGACGAGGACCGCTTCATGGCCGACGCCGACGCCTTCCTGGAGTACGCCGCCGACCCTTCCGACCCGGAGCTGGCCGCCAGCGGCCCCGATGCCCACCGCCGCGTCGTCGCCTGGCTCTCCCATGTCCTGGCCACCCACCGGGCGGAGAGGCGAGGTGGCATCGTGACCGACCTGCTGGAGGCACGCGTCGAAGGCCGGCCCCTCGCCGAGCCCGAGCTGCTGGCCTTCTGCTAGACACTGTTCGTGGCGGGCATCGAGACCACCCAGCGACTCATCGCCAACGCCGTGTACGCCCTGGGCAACAACCGCAGCCAGCTGGAGAGGGCCGCGGCCGAGGACTCCAGCCTGGTGGCCGCCATCGAGGAGACCCTGCGTCTGTATCCGCCCAACCAGTTCCGGGTCCGTTACGCCCACGGTGACCAGACCCTCAACTCGACCGTGATCCGCGGCGGCGACCGCGTGCTCGCCCTGCTGGGAGGGGCGAACCGCGACACGGGTTCCCTTTTGCCGGTTCCGGTCACGCCGCATCGAGGGTCGACGACTGAGTCGCAGAACGCCATAAGTCGAGGCGCCGCGCGTGAGTGGTCCCCAGAAGAGTGGACGCCCGGGTGAATAATTAAGGTAGAGCGTTTCCAACAGGAGAGCCAGGATGTCGGAGTGAGGAGCGCCCTTCTCGGCTTCGGGCTTGGCGCCTTGGTCGCCCTACAAGTGGGCCCGATGTCCCTGTTTTTGATCCGCTCGACGCTGCGGGCCGGGCTTCGGGTGGGGCTGGCGATTGGCCTGGGAATCGCCCTCGTCGACGCCCTATACGCGGG
Source organism: Acidimicrobiales bacterium (assembly GCA_035653595.1). Taxonomy (GTDB): domain Bacteria; phylum Actinomycetota; class Acidimicrobiia; order Acidimicrobiales; family JAJPHE01; genus DASRBO01. The sequence continues at coordinate 12,817 of DASRBO010000163.1, forward strand.
CATCGGGGTCGCAGGTGCGACACCGGTCCTATCGGTGGCTCCTCTGCGCGATTGCCTCGGCGTCGCTGGGTCGGTGGTCCTGGGATGGCTGGGCCTCCGGGCTGTCGCCTCGGCGCTCCGGGTTCGGACCGGGCTGGAGGTACCCGACGACACCGCCGATGCTCGTCGGGCCCTACTCACCTCGCTGGGAGCCACGGCCTCCAATCCCTCCACCATCTTGTCCTGGGGGGCCATATTCGTTGCCGCCTCGTCTGCTGCTCACGCGGCGCCCTTGCCTTTGGTGATCGGGGTTGCCCTGGGCAGCCTGTGCTGGGTGAGCGTCCTGGCTTGGGTAGTTGCATACGTCCGGAGGCGGCTCGGTCCCCGGGCCGTCACTACGGCGGATGCCGTGGCCGGAGCGGGGATGCTCGGCTTCGCAGGGGTCCTTGGTTACCGGACGTTGCGGAACCTGTGAAGGCGGAGGCCCTCCAGCTGCGTGGAGTCGCCGATGTCGGCTCGCCATCTTGTTATGTCGTATGTGCCCTGGCCATACCGTCGCGCCGGCGAAACCTGAACCCTGGTCCCCGACCGCCGGCTCGCGACAGGGCGGGCCGCCTATCAGGTGGCGGCCCGCCCTGGCAGAACACAAGCTTCGCCTTCGGCCTGAAGGTGATCGCGGACTCGGGTCAGTTCGATCGAGGTGGTGCGGCGCCCCCCTGATGGATGCGCACAGGCCCTGCCCGCCACCCGGCCGCCCAACCGCGTCGGGCGGGAGTCGCTCGTCGGTGGTCGGCCTTGTCGTGGCCTCAGCCGCGGCGGGGGCTCCGGCGGGTCCCTGACCGGGACCGGCTGGCGAGGATCAGGTAACGGGCGAGCGTTGCCTGAAGGGGAACTAGCTGTGGAGGGCGTCCTTGACCTTCTCGCCGGCCTGCTTGAGGTCACCTCTGGCGCGGTCGCGCTTGCCCTCACGCACGAGAGAAGCGTCCCCGGTTGCTTTGCCGGCGACCTGCTTCAGCTTTCCCTTGACCTGCTCGGTCTTGTTCTTGGCCTTGTCCTTTCGGGACATAACGTTCCTTTCGACAGCCGTTGGTTGCGTATGGGACCGGCACGGACTAGCCCCGCCCTGCTCGAGAGTCGGTGGAGCGACTGGCGCCATCAGGGCTGCCGTCCGTATCGGTCAGATGCCCTCGCGTTCCCGCACCACTGACTCGCGCCGCGTCGTCACGGGTGCGCCGCCGACGGTCGAGGTGGTGCGGTGGAAGCCACCCCAGGAGCTCCAGAAAACGCAGGACAGCAGGAAGCCGATGCCACCCACGATCATCAGAATGACCCCGATGGTGCGGAGGTTGAAGCCATGCGAATTCGTGACTTTGATGGCGAACCTCAAGATGGCCCCTGCGGCTACCAGGATGAGGCTAGGTGCTATGCCCATGATGTCTTTCCCTCTTTCCCTCCGTGTCCACTGGGCGCGCTCTGCGCCCAGGGGTCCGCTGAACTGTTCGACCTTGCTTCCAGTGGGGAAGACCCCCAGCCTCAGCGACGACGAAGCATGGTGACGACAACGATGATGATGATGATCACGACGATTGTGCCTAAGCCGATGTACACGATGGACTCCTTTCTCGGGCGCCGATTCTCTGCACAACTCCCGGGCCCTCGCGGAGTTCGGCGGGCTCCGGGTGGGCTGTGTAACGGGGCGCCGTGCCGCCCGTCAGGCGCTCGAGCCATGGCGCAGCGACGAGGATCAGAGACAGGGCCCCCAGGACACTCGGCCCTGCCAATACGACAGCGGTCATTGGCCCTCGCCCCCGCCCGGCATGATCAGATCGGATAGCCCATGGAGCTCCAAAACCCGAACGGCGAGGTCGGACGGCGATCGGATCGTCAAGCGCCGGCCCTGCTCAGCAAGAGCGTGGGCCACCTGGCCAATGACCCGGACCGTGCCGCTGTTGATGAAGTGGGTGGCTGCCAGGTCGACGACGACCGGGCCATCATGAGCGCGGGCTCGATCCAGCATCCGCGTGACAAGGGGAAGCGTGGCGTTATCGGCCTCGCCGCACAGGGTCACTACAGTCGCGCGGCCCTCCGCGGACATGGAGACGACGAGCTCGGGGGTGCGCCGCGCCCTCAGTGTGAGCGTGGTGAGGGCCATCTGGCAACAACCTCCCTGGTCAAATTGCGCATCTAATGCGCTACCAGGGTCTGGAGCAACGCTCCCGGAGGTGCCGGTGTTGGCGGCAGAGTCAACACGGTACGGGCGTTGCTCCCGTGTCGAGATCAATGCTACGCCTGTCGGTCCGAAACAGCAACCGCCCAGTGTCAGCGGCTGGCGCAGGCGGAGAGTGAAGGGGGCGCCGGGCTCGGGGACCCTCGGGCAGAACCCCTACCGGTGTCAGCATCTGGGTGTACATTTCGGTCAGTCACCTTTCTGGTGACGTCCACCCCGGACCCTGGTGGCTGTCCAGTCGGGCGCCAATTGGGGGTCACGGTGTTGTTTCGCAAACTCGACCGAGGCGACATCTCGGAGCCACGAACCCACCGGTTTCGCCGCTCGCCGGCTCGACACTCGGGTTGGCCAGTCATCATCGTGGCAAAGACCGTCCGTTTCGATCCGGCGTTGCGCACGGCGGCCGAGCTGTGCGAAGCGCTGCGAGCGGAGTCCACGCAGGGAAACGACCAGCTGTGATCTCCTCAACTCCCTGCGGGCCGTGCCCCCACTGCCCGGTGACGCCGGGGTCCTGTGGCGGGTAACGGTGCTTCACCTCCGGGGCGAAGCGACTGCGCGGGGCGCATCTGCGATCGGACGACCGTAGCGGGGTCGGCAGCGGCGGCACGGTGAGAGCGTTCCGGAGCCTGTTCCCCGAACTAAGAGCCGGTCGGGGATCGAAGCCGTCGATCGGTGATGGGAGGTGTCCTGGGAGATACCTGCTCAGGTCAGCGCGTACGGGTGAGCGCGGTGGTTCCTGGCGAAGCGCATGTGCAGCCAGATGGCGCCGCTGGCCACGGCAGCGTAGAAGCACCAGAGCGAGGCGAACCCATCTGCAGTCAGGCGGGCCAGTACGGCCACCGCCACCAGGTTGACCACTCCGAACAGCACGATGTGCCTGTAGGAGGAGGCCAGCAGGGCTCCGCAAGTGGCCACTACGTACAGGCTCACGATCACTATCCCGTGGCGGAGCGCGATGCTGTAGGCGAGGTGGTACGACCCCATGGTCACCGTGACCGGGCCCCTCACCATGGCCTCCAGCAGAGCGCCTGCCACGCCGAGCCCGAGCGTGACGAAGGGTGCGATCCTCCACCGGCGCCGCCACGTCGGTTCCAGTCTCAGGATCGCCACCGGCACCAGCACGGGGACGACCAGCAGGGCGATGACCAGGTAGATCCACATGGCCAGTCGGCCGACCGGTGCCGACACGTGGCCTTGGAGGCTCCACCAGACCAACGACTCGTCGATTTGGTGAGCGCCCAGAAGCAGCGGAAGGCCGCCCAGCAGGAGGTGTCCGGTCCGCCCGGCCGTCTGCCGGAAGGCGTCGATTCCGATGACCGTCACGACGGCGCCGCCGATCAGATCGCCCTGCGGGGAGAAGCACACTCATGGCAACCCTACCGAGCGGCGCGGTCCCGACCCGTGTCTTTAGGCCCGAACTGCAGGAGTCGAGCCCGGGCCACCCTCCGCTCGCCTCGGGCCCGCAGCCGCTCGGCGCCGCAGGGTGGGCACGGCACGTCGAGGCCGCCGAGGAGATGGCGGCGCGCCAGCTGCACCCGGGTGGATGTCAACCGGCAGGGCCCCGCCCGACCTGTCCGGGCGCTGGTCCGCAGGACTCCCGCTCGATGTACTCGGCTCTCACCACCGGCGGCTGATGGCTGGACCTGCCCTCCAGCTCCTCGATGAGCCGCTCGGTGAGCCACGCCGCCTCCGCCGAGGTGTCGTGCCTGATCACGGTGAGCGCCGGCCGATAGGCGGCGGCCCATTCGGAGTCGCCGTAGACCACCACCGAGGCGTCGGTCGGGATCTCGAGGGCCGCCCGGCGCAACGCCAGCAGGAGGCGGGGGGTCAGCTGGTGGCTCGAGGCGATGAAGGCAGTCGGCCGATCGGGGCCCGACAGGTTGGGGTCGGCCTCGCCCTGAGGATCAGGGCGGCCGATGCCCTCGGGGCCCGCTTCCAGGGGCACCCGCGTCACCGAGCCGCCCACCGCCCGGATCTCCCTCACGATCAGGCTGTCGCGGGCCCGCCGATAGCGGCCGAGCCTCGCACCTCGGGGCTCGGGCCGCACGACGTAGCCGACCCGGCGATGGCCCAGGTCGATGAGCCGCTTCACCATGGACAGGGTGGCGTCGGACTCGCCGGCCTCCCAGGAGGCGGTGAACGAGCCGTACTCCGGCCCGGAGCCCGGGACCACCGGCACCCCTGCCTCCCGCAGGGCCGCCAGGTCGACCTGGCCCAGGGGTCCGCCCAGGACCAGCCCGTCGACACCCTCCTCGATGACCCGCCTGACCAGCGGGGACTCGGCCGGCCCGCTCGACGGGGGCGTCTCGGCGATGAGCACGACGTAGCCGTGTTCGGTCGCCGCCCTCTGCACCCCGCGCAGGAACTCGACGTACACCGGGTTCATGAGGTTGGGAACCATGGCTGCGATGGCGAGGCTGCGGGCCTGGCGCAGGCTCCTCGCCCTTCGGCTGGGCCGGTAGTGGAGCCTGGCGACGGCCCGCTGCACCGCCTCGCGTGCCTCGGGCGAGGTGTAGCCGGTCCCGTTGAGCACGCGGGACACGGTCCCCAATCCCACCCCGGCCTCGGTGGCCACGTCGCGGATCGTGACCGACTGCCGGCTCGGCGCGCTGGGCTTCGGGCCGGTCACGAGCCGGCTCAGATGGCGGTCAAGCCGCCGTCGACCATGACGGCCGAACCGGTGACGAAGGAGGCGTCGTCGGAGGCAAGGAAGGCCACCACCGAGGCAATCTCCGACGGGTCTGAGAACCGACTCATGGGTGGCCGGATGGTGATCTTGGTGGGCGGTGAGGGGTTCCGGGTCGTCCAGCCTTCGGCGATTTCGGCGCCGTGCCTACGGAGATTGGTGGCCACCGCCCCGGGGCACACGCAGTTGGCCCTCAGCCCGGAGCCGGCGTAGTCGACGGCGATCTGCCTGGTCAGCTGCAGGACCCCGCCCTTGGCCGCCTTGTAGCTGGCCGCGCTCCCGCCGGCTCCGATGATGACCGACGACACCGAGCCAATGGTGACCACCGAGCTGGCGCCTGCCTCCAGCATCGGCGGGATGGCGTGCTTGCACGTGAGGAAGACGCCGGTGAGGTTGACCTTGAGGACGGCCTCCCAGTCGGCCAGCGACAGCTCGTGGACCAGCCCAGGGCTGGCGATGCCGGCATTGGCGACGGTTGTGTCGAGGCCGCCGAAGGCTTCGATGGTGGCTGCCACCGCCGCCGCCACCTGATCCTCATCGCTCACGTCGCAGTGCCGGTGGGCGGCGGCGCCGCCGGCCGCCGTGATCAGGGCGGCCGTCTCCTCCACGATCTCGTCGCGGATGTCGACGCACATGACCGCCGCCCCCTCGCTGGCAAGGCGGAGGGCGCTGGCCCGGCCGATGCCGCTGCCGGCCCCGGTGACGAGCGCCTTTCGGCCGACCAGGCGCCGGGTATGGGCGCTGCCTGCCCCAGCCTCTTGTGACATTTCAGCCGTCTCCTCTCGTCAGCTTCCTCTTCAGGCCGGCGGCTTCGCCAACCGGCACCGGAAGGGGTAGGGTAACGTTTCCACAATCCGCCTGGGTCCACAGGGAGGCAGCCGACATGCCGTCACGCCCGAACATCCTGGTCCTGATGCCCGACCAGCACCGGGCCGACCTGCTCGGCTGCGCCGGGGACCCCGTCATCCGCACCCCCAACATCGACCGGCTGGCCGCCGAGGGCATCCGCTACGACAACGTCTACTGCCAGGGCCCCCTCTGCATGCCGGCTCGGGCCTCCTTCCTCACCGAGCGCTACGTCCGGGACCACGGCGTGTACGAGAACCGCTGGGACGTCCCCGAGGGCATGCCGACGTTCCTGCACTCACTGAGGGGCTCGGGCTACCACACCGCCTGCATCGGAAAGATGCACCTCTGGGTCCACGGGCGGCATCGCCGGGGTGATGCCCGACCCGACTCGCGTGACCTGGCCGACAAGATGATCGGCTACGGCTTCGACGAGCCGATCGAAACCGTGGGCAAGCTGGCCTCGGTCGCCATAGGTAGCGAGTACGCCGACCATCTGGCGACCCGGGGGCTGCTCGACACCTACCGCGGGTGGGTGGCCCAGCGCATGTACGGGCGGGGGGTGCAGACCGACCAGGAGACCCTGCCCAACTGGGCCACCGACTCGATTCCCCTTCCGCTCGAGGACTACATCGACTACTGGCACGGGGACCGGGTGGTGCGTTGGATCGAGGAGTACGACCGCGACCAGCCCTGGTTCCTGTGGGTCGGGTTCCCCGGTCCTCACGACCCGTGGGACGCCCCGGCGGAGTACGTCGACCTCTACCGCGAGGCCGCCATGCCCATGCCGGGCAGCGTGCGCCGGCCCGACATCCCCGAGGAGGGACCGTTCAACCGGTTCCTCAGCTACTGGGTCTGGACCCACAGCGACTCGGCCACCCTGACCGACGAGCGCATCCAGGAGGTGCGCCGCTACTACTACGCCAACGTCAGCCTGATCGACGACGCCGTCGGCAGGATCAGGGCCGCCCTGGAGCGCACAGGCCAGGCGGACGACACCTGGATCATCTACACCTCCGACCACGGAGAGATGATGGGTGAGCACCGGATGCTCATGAAGATGGTCTTCTACGAACCATCGGTGAAGGTCCCCCTGATCATCCGGCCGCCCGGCGGCACGGCCCCCCAGGTCGTCGACGACCTCGTCGAGCACTTCGACGTACCCGCCACGGCCAGAGCCATCGCCGGGGCCGGAGGCGACGACAGCTTCGAGGGGCGCGCCCTCGTCGGCGCCGACGGCCAGGCGGTGGTCCCCGGCCGCTCGGCCGTTTACAGCGAGAACTACGGAGTCGGCATGGTGAAGACGGACCGTCACAAGCTCGTCTTCCACGAGGACTCGCTGGAGCCCGGTCAGCTCTTCGACCTCGTCGATGATCCCCACGAGGACAACAACCTCATCGGCGATCCCGCTGCCAAGAGCCTGCTCGACGAGCTTCACGAGGGGCTGGTTCGGCCCTTCCTCGCCGGGGGACGCGTCAAGCCCGGCCCCGGTGTGTTCGAGCAGGCCGGGCGCCCCTGACACCTGCTGGCGCGCCGACGAGTGCTCGGCGCCACCGGGACGATCCGGTGTCCACCCGGGGGGTCGCCCGGGTCCGGCCCAAGGGACGCTCGCCTCGTGGTCCCCCCGGCCGCCCGGTCCTCTGGCCAGGTGCCGGAGCGATCACGTCGAGTTGGTCGAGGAACCGGCGGACGCCTTGGCGTCGGCCGCCAGCTCGGACCGGCAGCCCGGCGGGTGGCAGAGAGGTGGGGGCTTCCGAACGAGCGGTCGCCGGTTCACGAGGACCCGTCCGGCAGCCGGGCTTCCGACAGCACCACCCGATCTCCCCTTATCGGCACGCCCTCCCGGCGGAGGAGGTTCAGCTGTCTCGCACCCTTGGCCACGCTCCCGTCGGCTCGCACCACCCGGTGCCAGGGCAGCTGCTCGGCGGTGGTGGCCAGGACCCGTCCGACCAGCCGCGGGGCGGACGGGTCCACGTCGCCGTAGGTACGCACGAAACCCTCGGGAATGGCTCGGATCCGGGCCAGGATCCTCCCTTCCCGAGAGTCAGGCCCCCCACGGGGCTGACCGCCACGGGCTCGGGCGGTCGGTCGGTTCACTCCAGCCAGCCGGTCCGCACTCCCCTGGAGCCGAAGAAGCCCACCGGCCAGTTGCGGCCGTTGATCATCGCCTTGTCCACGTCCTCGGGGCTGGCGATG
>DASRBO010000164.1:0-4276 GCA_035653595.1 Acidimicrobiales bacterium
AGCCGGGCGCCGTGGGTCGCCCATTTCGGGATGACCGCAACCCCGTTCTCCAAGTCGATCGCCGCCAAGGACCTTTTCGCCCGCTCCGCGCACGGTGAGGCGGTGGCCCGCATCAGTTTCTGCGTCGCCGAGTCCGCCCTCGGGGTGCTCGTCGGCGACGTCGGCGTGGGCAAGACGGTGGCGGTCCGCGCCGCCGTGGCCGGCCTGGACCCCACCCGCCACCAGGTCATCTACGTCCCCAACCCGGCCTTCGGGACCCGAGGCCTGTATGTCACCATCGTCCGCGCCCTGGGAGGGCGGGCCCGGTTCCACAAGGCCGAGGTCATGGCCCAAGCCGCCGACCTGCTCGCCGCCGAGGAGAACGAACGGCACCGCCGGGTGGTCATCATCCTCGACGAAGGACACCTGCTGGCCGCCGAACAGCTCGAGGAAATCCGGCTCCTCACGAATTCGCAAATGGACTCCAAGTCGCCCTTCGCCGGCCTGCTCGTCGGCCAGCCCACCCTGGCCGCCCAGCTGCGGATGGGGACTTTCGCCGCCTTGGACCAGCGGATCGCCACCCGCTACGAGCTCAAAGCGATGGACCTGGCCGAATCCATGGCCTATCTGCGCCACCATTTAGCCCTCGTCGGCCGGGAAGAACCGCTCTTCGCCGACGACGCCGTCGCCCGACTCCACCGGGTCTCCAACGGCCTGCCCCGGGCGTTGAACAACGCCGCCACCGCCGCGCTCATCGCGGCCGCCGCCGACGGCAAAGACCTCGTCGACGACGCCTGCGCCAAGAAAGCAGCCGCCGAGGTCAGCCGCCGATGACCGCCACCCCCAGCCACCCCCACCGGCGGGTCCGCCGAGACCACCGCGGCTGGATCTCGCCCACCTTCGAACCCCCAAACCACCGTGGCGACCCCGACGACGGCGGCCCGTGGAACCTCATCGACCCCCGCCGCAACCAAACCGCCATCGCCTACACCAACAACGACACCGCCATCTTGATCCACCAAGCCGCCGTCACCCTCACCATCTTCCGAGCCCCCCTGGGACTCGGCGACGCCGGCGCCACCATCTCAGTCCTGGTCAGCCTGGCCGCCGAAGCCGACAGCCAACTCTGGGAAGCCGTCGCCGACGCCCACGACCAGGGCTACACCTGGGACCAGATCGCCGACCGCCTCGCCACCAGCGCCACCACCGCCCGGCGCCGCTTCGCCGCCTACACCAAATGGAGAAACACCCAAGCCGAACCCGGATAACCACCGGATCTGAACCGTCCCAACAGCCACCGGCCCTCAGGGACGATGTCGGAGGGCGAGCCGGAGGCGAGGCCTGCAGAGACGAGTCCCCGAGGGCCGGTGGCTGTCCCCGCCACCTGCCGACGGTCATCGCCTCAAACCTCAACAAGCGGTTCCAGCGCATCCACTCAAGCAGGCTCGCTCTAACCGGCCTCACCCGACCACCAGCCGCCAGGGCTGCTGAACCGTCACCAACAAGCACTGCCGAACTGTCACCAAATAGCCATGCGGGCAACACGGCGCACGACGGCTGGACCGAATCGTCTGTTGGTGGGCGGGGTCCACCGGTCGTTGCTACGGGCCTGTCAAGGTGACGGGCTGAGGTAGCGAACGCGGAGGAGCCCGGGTGCCTGGAGTCCGGTTGGGTGTCGAAGAACGGGAGTCGATCGCTTTGGGCGTGGCCAGGGAGGAGTCATTCGCCGAGATCGCCCGGCGGATGGCCCGTCCGACCTCGACTGTGGCCCGAGAGGTCGGACGCTGCGGTGGGCGGGCGGAGTACTCGGGGCGGGCGGCGCAGCGGCTGGCTTGTGGCCGGGCGAAGCGCCCGAAGGTGGCCAAGTTGGTGGCCGACCCGGCACTGGCCGCGGTTGTGGCCGAGGGCTTGGTGAAACGGTGGTCACCGGCGGAGATAGCGGCGAGACTGGCCGTCGACCATCCAGACGACGAGGCGATGCGGGTGAGCCACGAGACGATCTACACGTCGTTATACCTCCAGGGCCGGGGAGGCCTGAAGAAGGAGCTGATCTCGGCACTGCGCTCGGGCCGGTTGCGCCGCCGGCCCCGCCAACGAGGCGAGAACGCCAGGCGGGGTAACGTTTTGGGCGACATCGAGCCCATCTCCGCCCGTCCGCCCGAGGCCGCGGACCGGGCTATCCCGGGCCATTGGGAGGGCGACTTGATCATGGGGGCGTTCAACCGATCGGCCATTGTGACCGTCGTCGAGCGCCGTAGCCGCTTCTTGCTCCTGGGCGAGCTGCCCGACGGCCACGGGGCCCAGGAGGTCTACGAGTGCCTCCGGGAGCTGTGCGCCGACCTGCCCGACATCGCCCGCCGCTCGCTCACCTGGGACCAGGGACGGGAGATGGCCGAGTGGGTGCAGCTCGAGGTCGACGCCGACATCGAGGTGTACTTCTGCGACCCCCATTCGCCGTGGCAGCGCCCCTCCAACGAGCACATGAACGGGCTGCTACGCCAGTACTTCCCGAAGGGTACCGACCTCAACAACGTCAGCCGCAAACAACTCCAAGCGGTGGCCCTGGAAATGAACGGCCGGCCCCGGAAGGTCCTGCATTGGCAGACTCCAGCGGAGGTCTACACTGCTCTCGTAGCAACCACCGCTTGACCGCGCCCATCTATGACGAGTTGCTGGACGGTCGGGTCGTTATCGTGGACCTGCATATCGGTGCGTCAGCGATCACTGCGACCCTGGCCGAGAACATTGCGGGACGGCTGATTTCCAAGCAGACGGACGTCTTTACGTCCGGCCAGAATCCACCTCCCATCCAGCTGGTGCTGGAGGAGGCCCACAACCTCTTTTCGGGCGAGAGCTACAAGAAGGATGTGGACGTCTGGGTCAAGCTTGCGAAGGAGGCGTCGAAACTCAATATTGGCCTCGTCTACGCCACTCAGGAGGTGACGGGTGTTGCGCATCAGGTACTGGCCAACACCAAGAATTGGGTCGTGGCCCATCTGAATAACAGCCGGGAGGTCGCCGAGCTGTCGAGGTTCTACGACTTCCAGTCGTTCGCTCCCGCGATCATCTCCTCGGAGGACAAGGGATACGTCCGGTTGAAGACGATGTCAAGCCCGTACATCCTCCCCGTCCAGGTCGACCGCTATGGTCTGGAGATCGTGAACGAGGCCCGGGCTGCTGCGGGCGAGGCGCCGTTACAGCCCCTGGTGACGTAGCCCTATGCCCTACGAGTCCGTCTCCGGCTCGTTCGAACGAGCCTCCCGTACTGGCCACGCCTACGCCGCAGTGAAGGCGGCCGCCGACCGGGCACAGTTCTATGTCCCCGCTGACAACGTCGCCGACCTCTCCTGGCTGGCTCCGAGGATCCGGAGGCACGGCTCCCTCCCACAAACGAGTCCCCCGCTACTTGCCGCCCTCGCAATCGACGGTTCGCGGATGGTGGTTCCGGTCCGCGAGGGGCTGCCGTCGGTCCGGTACGGGTACGCCCAGGCGTCCGCGGCGTTCCTCAACCTGGAGATCCTCGAGAGCCAGCGAGCGGAGCGGTTCGTGGACCCGGTCGCCCTCGCCCGAGCTGCGAGCACCGCACTCGTGTCACTGGACCTCCCGACGGCGGGGGCATACACCCGCCGGGGAGCCAGCATTCAAGAGTCATGGCGGGAGTCGATCGACCGTATCTTCCGCTCGAAGCGCGTCGAGGTGAACCGTCTAAACCAGTCGCTCCTCGACCTGCTCATGCTGCTCCATGGCGTTCCGGGCAAGCCCGCTGCCTTCCTCGACGCAAACTGCCCAAGCGAGTCCTGCGAAATGACCGTTGTGGCTACCCCACCTTCTGGTGTCGACTGCCCCGCCTGCGGTAGTCGGATCTATCCGACCGATGTTCTTCGCGTTCATGAGGAGGTGGTTGAGGAGGGGTCGAACGAAGAACCTCTCGGCCGACTGATGCAGGTGGTCGAACTGCTGGTGCTTGTAGGCCTGGCCACGCTCCTGTGGGAGCAGGCTCGCAACACGCTGCTGGCACAGACCCTGTTCATTATGGACGGTCCACTCGCCGTCTACGGACCACCGGCGAAGCTGCGCGCACGGGCGCTCGAGTACTTCCACGCGATGTCGGGGGCCACGCCAGGTGATGGGCCATACATCTGCGGGATCGAGAAGTCTGGCGCCCTGGTCGACTACGCCCGGTCGCTCGTGCTCTGGGGTGGTCTCGAACCGGGGGACCTGTTAATCGTCGATGCAGACGTCATTGCGACAGCAAACCACGCGACCAACCCCATCGCCTACGGCTCGGAAACCTACT
>DASRBO010000165.1:0-24810 GCA_035653595.1 Acidimicrobiales bacterium
TGGTCCGGTGTCCCGGCTCCCGGGCGCAGGCGCGGATCTCCACCACGCCGCTGGCGATCTCGGGGACCTCCATCTCGAACAGCCGCTTGATCAGGCCGGGGTGGGTGCGGCTCACCACGATCTGGGGGCCCTTGGTGGTCTTGCGGACCTCCACGATGTAGGCCTTGAGGCGCGCCCCGTGCTCGTAGCGCTCGTAGGGCACCTGCTCGGCCTGGGGCAGCAGGGCCTCGACCTTGCCGAGGTCCAGCAGGGTGTAGCGGTTGTCGCTCTGCTGGATGATGCCGGTGACGATGTCGCCCTCCCGCCCGGCGTACTCCTCGTACTTGAGGTCGCGCTCGGCCTCGCGGATGCGCTGGAGGATGACCTGCTTGGCCGTCTGGGCGGCGATGCGGCCGAAGTCCTCGGGGGTGTCGTCCCACTCGCGGATGACGTTGCCGTAGTCGTCGAGCTCCTGGCCGTAGACCCGGATCTCGCCCGAGTCGGGGTCGACGGTGACCACCGCCTCCTCGGCGGCGTCGGGCCGGCGCTTGTACGCCGCCACCAGGGCGTTGGCCAGCGCGTCGAGCAGGGTGTCGACGGATATGCCCTTCTCGCGGGCGATCAGCTGCAGGGCTTCGAGGAACTCGAAGTTGGTCTTGCTCATGAAGTGCTCGCTCTCCTCTGCGAGCGGCCGGCCGGCTTGGAGTGCCCGGGCCGCGGCGGCGGTCCCCACTCGAAGACGGTCCTGGCCCTCTCAATTTCGGTGTAGGCGACCCTCCGGGCGTCCCCGGTGACGGGGGAGACGACCACGGCCTCGTCGTCGGCGGAGACGAGGGTGCCCTGGAGGCGGCGCTCCCCCTCCACCCCGGGCTGGGTGCGGATCGATACGGTCGAACCGACGAAGCGGCGGAAGTGCTCCGGGGTGCGCAGGGGCCGCTCGAGGCCGGGGCTGGACACCTCCAGCTCGTAGTGACCGGGCACCGGGTCGTGTGCGTCGAGCACCGCCGACACGTCGGGGGTGACGGCGCTGATGGCGTCGAGGTCCACCCCGCCGGGGCGGTCCACGCTCAGGCGGACCAGGCCCTTGCGCACCTCCACGTCCACCAGCTCGAGGCCGGAGGCGGCCACGACGGGCTCGACCAGCTCGCGCACCTGCTCAGCCGAGTCCATCTCACCTCCTCACCTTTCAAGGACCGGGTTCCGCTTCAACGCAAACAAAAGCGTGGGCCCTAGCCCACGCTTCCGCCGCCCGAAGGACGACCAGATGAGTATAGCCGTGGCCGCCGCCGCTCCGGCCTCGGCGGCCCGCAATCGGCGTCCGGTCGGGGCTGCCGGCGCTCAGGCGCCGGTGATCAGTGACCGGCCTCGCGGTCGGCCTTGCGGATCAGCTCGATGCGGTCCCCGCTGTGGTTGGGATCCGAGCCCCGGTCCTCGAGCAGGGCCCGGCGGTCGGCCTCGGCCTCCGCCTCGGCGCCGGCCTCCGCCGCCGCCAGCCTGGCGTCGACCCCCTCGGCCACCAGCCGCTCGGCCTCCTCGACCAGGGCGGCGACCATCTCGTCCTCGGGCACCACCCGCACGATCTTGCCCCGGATGAACAGGTGGCCCTTGCGCCGGCCGGCGGCGATGCCGAGGTCCGCCTCCCGCGCCTCACCCGGTCCGTTGACCACGCAGCCCATCACCGCCACCTGCAGGGGGAGGTTTCGGCCCTCCAGGGCCTCCATGGCCTGCTTGGCCACCCCGATCACGTCGATCTCCGCCCGCCCGCACGAGGGGCAGGCGATGAGGTCCACCGCCTTGCGCTCGCGCAGGCCCAGGGCCTCGAGCAGCTGGCGGCCGGCCCGGGCCTCCTCGACGGGGTCGGCGGTGAGCGAGTAGCGGATGGTGTCGCCGATGCCCTCGGCCAGCAGGGTGGCGATGCCTGCGGTGGCCTTGATGAGGCCCGCCGGCGGCGGGCCGGCCTCGGTCACCCCCAGGTGCAGCGGGTGGTCCACCACCTCGGCCAGCTGGCGGTAGGCCTCGATCATCAGCGGCACGTTGGACGCCTTGACCGAAATCTTCACGTCGTCGAAGCCGACCTCGGCGAAATAGGCCAGCTCCATCTGGGCCGACTCCACCAGCGCCTCGGGGGTGGCCCCTCCGTGCTTCTTGTACAGGTCGGGGTGCAGGGAACCGGCGTTGACCCCGATGCGGATGGGCACGCCCCGGTCCCGCGCCTCGGACGCGACCAGGCGGATCTCCTCGGGCTTGCGCAGGTTGCCGGGGTTGAGGCGCAGGCAGGCCACCCCCGCCTCCAGCGCCTCGAGGGCCCTCTCGTAGTGGAAATGGACGTCGGCGACGATCGGCACCGGCGAACGGGGCACGATGGCGGCCAGGCCCTCGGCCGCCTCCCGCTCGTTGCAGGTGCAGCGCACGATGTCGGCCCCCGCCCCGGCCAGGGCGTAGATCTGGGCCAGGGTGGCCTCGACGTCGGCGGTCTTGGTGATGGTCATCGACTGCACCGATATGGGCGCCCCGCCCCCCACCGGCACGTCACCCACCATCACCTGCCGGGTGGGGCGGCGGGGAGCGGCGATGATCGCGTTGCGCACGGCGACCCCTACTGGAACGGGTTGGGGATGGGATGGGTGATGTCGAGATAGAGCGACGTCACCCCCAGGAACAGGATCAGCACCATGACGGCGTAGGTGGCCGGCATCAACCGGCGCACGTCGACGAAGTAGCGCTTCCCCCGGCGGGAGCGGATCCGCTCGTAGACGGCGATGGCGACGTGACCCCCGTCGAGGGGCAGCAGCGGGACCATGTTGAACACGCCGACGAAGACGTTGATGGCGATGAGCAGCTCCAGCACGGTGAGCAGCCCCGACTGGGCGGCGTCGGAGGCGAGCCGCACGATGCCGACGGGCGAGATGAAGCGGTCCCCGTTGGCCGTCGATGCCCCCGGCCCGGTGGCGACATGTCCGGACAGCTGGTGCCCGTAGTTGGCCAGCCCGTGGGGGGAGAACACCTGGCCCAGGGCGCCCAGCACCGTCCAGACGTAGTGGCCGAGCTGGTTCACCGCGTCCCAGGTGCCCACCAGCGGGTTGGCCTTCTCGAGCGGGGTGGACAGCACCACGCCGATCAGTCCGGTCGCCGGGGCGTTGGGCGGCAGCAGGTGCTGTCCCGACTCGGTGACCTCGCGCTCGTCCACCGGGGTGAGGGTCAGGGGCACCGTCCGGCCGTGGCGGTCCACGACCACGGCGAGAGCCTGGCCGGGCCGGTGCTGGATGTAGGAGCGCAGGGCGTCGGAACTGGTGAAGCGGCGGCCGTTGACCGACACGAAGATGTCCCCGTTGCGCAGACCGGCCTGCTGGGCCGGGGTGGGGCCCTGGTCGATCCGGCTGAGGCCCCCGACCGCCACCTTGGTGGCGCTCGGCGTCCCCACGAAGACGATCACCGCCCACATGAGCACCAGGGCGATGAGGAAGTGCATGGCCGAGCCGGCCGACACCACCAGGACCCGGCGAGGGAACGACGCCTGGCGGTAGGTGCGGGCCTCGTCGGCCGGGTCGACCTGGTCGAGGTTGTGCATCCCCACGATCTTCACGTAGCCCCCGGCGGGGACGGCCTTGATGCCGTACTCGGTCTCCCCGCGCCGGAACGACCACAGCCGGGGGCCGAAGCCGAGGAAGTACTCGGTCACCTTCATCCCCGCCCACTTGGCCGTTATGAAGTGACCGAACTCGTGCAGCATGATCATGCCCACGATCGCCAGCACCACCGCCACCGTGCTGGCGGTGTGGGTGACCAGGGCGGCCAGCACGCCGGCGGCCACTATCAGGGCCAGGCGCCCGAAGGCGGCCCGCTGCTCGGAGGTGTCGGGGGTGGGGCCTCCCCCGGCCGGGGGGGACGGGGCGGTGGTCAGGGTCATCGGGCTCCCCGGTGGGCGTCGACGGCGGCGGCGGCGTGCTTGCGGGCCAGGCGGTCGGCGCCCAGCACGGCATCGAGATCGGAGGCCGGGCCCCCGTCGTAGTCCTGCAGCGCCTCCTCCACCACCTCGGCTATCCCCAGCCACGGCAGGCCACCCTCGAGGAAGGCGGCCACCGCCACCTCGTTGGCGGCGTTGAGCCAGGCCGGGGCGCAGCCGCCGGCCCGGCCGGCCTGGTAGGCCAGGTCGAGGCAGCGGAAGACCGAGCGGTCGGGCAGGGCGAACTCCAGCCGGGCCAGGTCGGCCCAGTCGATGCGGCCGTGGGGGGCCGGCCACCGGGCCGGATAAGACAGGGCGTAGGCGATGGGAAGGCGCATGTCGGGCAGGGAGAGCTGGGCCAGGGTGGCACCGTCGGTGAACTCCACCATCGAGTGCACCACCGACTGGGGGTGCACGACAACCTCTATGCGGTCGTAGTCGGCGCCGAACAGCTCGTGGGCCTCGATCACCTCGAGGCCCTTGTTCATGAGAGTGGAGGAATCGACGGTGATCTTGGGCCCCATCGCCCAGGTGGGATGGGCGAGGGCCTGGGCGGCGGTGATGGCCTCCAGATCCTCGAGGCCCATGCCCCGGAACGGCCCGCCGCTGGCGGTGAGCACGATGCGGGCCACCGCCTCCGGGCCCGGGCTGGCCCGCAGGCACTGGTGGATGGCCGAGTGCTCCGAGTCCACCGGCACGATCTCGCCGCCGCCGGCCGAGCGGGCGGCCGCCACCACCGGGCCGGCGGCGATGAGGGACTCCTTGTTGGCCAGCGCCAGGCGCCGTCCCGCCCCCAGGGCGGCCAGGGTCACCGGCAGGCCGGCGAAGCCGACCACGCCGTTGAGCACCACCTCGGCCTCGGTGGCGATGTCGGCCAGGGCCCGGGGGCCGGCCAGCAGCCGGACCCCGGCCGGCAGCCGCGGCCTCAGCGCCTCGGCGGCGTCGGGATCGGCGACGGCGACCACCTCGGGTCGGAGGGCCTCGGCCTGGGCCGCCAGCGCGTCCACCGACCGGTTGGCCCCGATCGCCACCACCCGGAACCGCTCGGGGGCCTGGGCGATGACGTCGACGGCCTGGGTCCCGATGGACCCGGTGGAGCCGACCAGGCTGACCGTGACCGGTCGCCCGGCGCCCTGCCCGCCGTCCGGTCCCCCGCCGGTCGAGCCGACGGTCATCCGATGCCCAGCACCCGCACCAGGTAGTAGGTGGCGGGCAGGACGAAGAGGATGGCGTCGACCCGGTCGAGGACGCCGCCGTGGCCGGGCAGCACCGAGCCCATGTCCTTGAGGCCGAGGTCGCGCTTGATCATCGACTCACACAGGTCGCCCAGAGGCGCCACCACCGCCACGACCACCCCCAGGGCGATGCCGTCGCGGAAGCGCCAGGGGTGGACCTGAGACACCACGATGGCGCAGGCCACCAGGGCGGTGAGCATGCCCCCGACCAGGCCCTCCCACGTCTTGGCCGGGCTGACCCGGGGGGCCAGCTGGCGCCGTCCCACCCGGCGGCCGAAGACGAAGCCGCCCACGTCGTAGGCGACGCCGCCTACCACCGCCCCCAGCAGGAAGGCCACCCCGTGGCGATGGGGGAAGGTGCTGGGGTTGAGCAGCAGCCCGGCGAAGGACGCCAGCAGGCCGACCCAGGCGAAGCCCAGGATGGTGACAGCCGCGTTCGGCACCGGGTCGGCCCGCACCACCCCGGCCAGGTACCAGATGAGGGAGAACACCGTGACCAGCGCCGACACCAGCACCAGGGCCGCCTCCCCCCGGCTGTAGGCACCGAGGATGACCGACACCGTGGCCACCAGGCCGAGCAGGGTGGCCGGGCGGTAGCCGCCCCGGCGGAAGGCGGAGTAGCCCTCGGCCGCCGCCGCCGTGGCCACCACCAGCACCAGGGCCAGGCTGGGGGCGGGCCCGGCCTTGAACATGAGGAGGGCCAGCACGCCCACGCCCACCCCTGTGGCCACCCGGGGGCCGACCCCGCTTGGACGGGGCCGGGCCGGCGCCGGCGGGGGCGGCTCGGGCCTCGAGGTGATGCGGGACCACGTCGGCGGGGGGACGTCCTCCTCCTCGGCCTCGTCGGGGTAGAAGGGGTCCTCGGGGTCGTCGGCCCGCAGGTCGGAGGCGAGGTCGGCGGTGTCCTCGAAGTCCACCTCGGCCCAGTCGCTGGGCTCGGTCCGCCATCGGGCCTTGCCGGCGAAGCCCACCCAGGCGGCCAGGTCGTCATCCCCCTCGGGCGAGCCCAGGGTGGCCGGCACCTCGCCGGTGGGGGGCTCGGTCCAGTGCGGCATCCCGGCCGGGGGACCGGCCGGACCCGGCTCGCCGGTGCGGCCGGCCACCGGGGAGCGGGCGATGTCGGAGGGGTCCACCGACTCGGGCAGGGGGAACCGGTGGGCCGGCCGGGGGCCCTCGGGCGCCTCGGGCACGTCGCCGAAGCGGGGGGCGTCCTCGGGGCGGCGGCCGGCGGCCTGGCCGGCCTCCAAGGCGGCGGCAGCCTCGTCGGCGCCGATTATGCGCACCCCCTCGCCGGCGGGACGGGCGGAGACGGGCTGCTCGGGGCTTTCGGTGTCCTCGTTGTCGGAGTCCATGCTCCCTCCTTGGCGCGCCGGGCCCCCGCGTACCGTGGCGGCGCCTGCCTAGTTCTCGAGGAGCTCCTGCTCCTTGTGCTGGAGATGCCGGTCGATCTCGCCCACGTACTCGTGGGTCAGCTTCTCCAGTTCCTTCTCCGCCCGGTCGAGGTCGTCGGAGGAGATGTCCCCGCCCTTCTCCAGTCCCTCCAGCTCGTGGCGGGCCGACCGGCGCAGGTTCCTGACCGCCACCCTGGCCTCCTCCGCCTTGTGGCGTACCACCTTGACCAGCTCCTTGCGCCGCTCCTCGGTCAGGGGCGGCACGCTCAGGCGGATGACCTGGCCGTCGTTGGAGGGGTTGATGCCCAGGTCGGAGTTCTGCAGTGCCTTCTCGATGGCCTTGATCGAGCCCTTGTCGTAGGGGGTGATCACCAGCAGGCGGGCCTCGGGCACGTTGAACCCGGCCAGCTGGCGCAGGGGGACCTCGGTGCCGAAGTAGTCCACCTTGATCCGCTCCACCAGGGCGGGCGACGCCCGGCCGGTGCGGACGGTGGCGAACTCGGACTGGGCGTGGCCCACCGCTTTGACCATCTTCTCCTTGGCGTCGACCAGGGCGACCTCGATCAGGGAGTCATCGGTCACCGGATAAGCGTACCGATCGGATCCCCCAGCAGGGCACGCTGGATGTTGCCCGGCACCATCACGTCGAAGACCAGGATGGGCAGGCTGTTGTCCTTGCACAGGGTGATGGCCGTCAGATCCATGACCCGCAGGTCGCGGGCGATGACCTCCATGAAGCCGATCTCGTCGAAGCGGGTGGCCCCCGGCTCCACCTTGGGATCGGCCGAGTACACCCCGTCCACCCCGGAGTGGGTGCCCTTGAGCACCCCCTGGGCCTCGATCTCGGCCGCCCGCAGGGCGGCGGTGGTGTCGGTGGTGAAGAACGGGTTGCCTGTGCCGGCGGCGAAGATGACCACCCGGCCCTTCTCGAGGTGCCTCATGGCCCTCCGCCGTATGTAGGGCTCGGCCACCTCGGCCATCTGGATGGCGGAGAGGACCCGGGTGGGCTGGCCGTGGCGCTCGAGGGCGTCCTGCAGGGCAAGGGCGTTGATGGCCGTAGCCAGCATGCCCATGTAGTCCGAGGTGGCACGGTCGAGGCCGGAGCCGGCCGCCGACGTGCCCCGCCAGATGTTGCCCCCGCCGACCACGACCGCCATCTCCACGTCGAACTCCTGGCGGGCCCTGACCACCTCACCGGCCAGCCGCTCGACCACCGCGCCGTCGATGGTCTCGTCCGACGCCGAGCTGGCCAGGGCCTCGCCCGACAGCTTGAGGACGACCCGGCGCCAGCGGGGCTGGCGGGCGGCCGATCCGCTGGGTGCGGTGGCCGCCTCGGTCAAGCCTGGGTTCCGATGACGACCTGGGCGAAGCGGCGCAGCTCGGCCTTGCCGTCGGCCAGCAGCTTGGTGATGCTCACCTTCTCGTCCCGCACGAAGTCCTGCTCCAGCAGGCACCGCTCCTTGAACCAGCCGTTGAGCCGGCCCTCGACGATCTTGGTGAGCGCCGCCTCAGGCTTGCCCTCGTTGCGGGTGATGGCCTCGAGGGTGCGTCGCTCCTCCTCCACCAGCTCGGCGGGGACCTCGTCGCGGGACAGGTAGGCCGGCTTGGTGAAGGCGATGTGCACGGCGACGTCGTGAGCCAGCTCCTGCGTGCCACCGGCCAGCTCCACCATGACGGCGTTGACCCCCCGGCCGTTCTGGGTGTGCAGGTAGCTGTCGACGGCGGAGCCGTCGCTGGGCTCGAAGCGCACCACCCGTCCGAGGGCGATGTTCTCCTTGAGGGTCACCTTGAGGCGGTCGATGTCGTCCTGGCGCTCGGCGGCGGCCTCGTCGCCCTTGGCCGCCACCGTGCGGGCCAGCTCCTCCACCAGCTCGACGAAGTCGGTGGACTTGGCCACGAAGTCGGTCTCACACCGCAGCTCGACGATCGCCGAGGCGCCGCCGGCGGACTCGACCGCCACCGCCCCCTGGGTGTTCTCGCGATCCTCCCGCTTGGACATGCTGGCCAGGCCCTTCTCCCGCAGCCAGCGCGACGCCGCCTCGAAGTCCCCGTCGTTCTCCTCGAGGGCGCGCTTGGCGTCCATCATGCCGGCGCCGGTCGACTGGCGCAGGGACTGGACGTCCTTGGCCGTGAAAGCTGGCATCTCTACTGATCCTCCGATGGGGCTGGTTCGTTGACTGGTTCGTCGGCCGGTCCATCGGCGGGTGGCGCCGCCGGCTGCCCGTCTCCCGCCGGCGGGGCCGCATCGGCGGCCGGGGTCGCCGCTTCCGGGGCGGACAGGCGGGCCTGGCGGGCCTGGGCCTCGAGGGCGGCCTGGCGGCGGGCCTCCCGCTGCTGCTCGGCCCGGCGGGCCTCCTCCTCGGGGTCGAACGGGGCCGGGGTGGGGGGGACGGCTCCACCGCGGCGGGAGGCGATCAGGCGACCCTCGTCGACGGCGTCGGCGATGACCCGACACATGAGGTTGCCGGCCCGTATGGCGTCGTCGTTGCCCGGTATCACGTACTGGATCAGGTCGGGGTCGCAGTTGGTGTCCACCACCGCCACGATGGGGATGCCGAGCTTGTTGGCCTCGGTGACGGCGATGTGCTCCTTCTTGGTGTCGATCACGAACACCGCTTCGGGAAGGCGGCTCATGTTGCGGATGCCCCCGAGGTTGCGCTCCAGCTTCTCCAGCTCCCGCTGGAGGATGAGGGCCTCCTTCTTCGGCATGGCCTCGAAGTCACCGGCGGCCCGCATGTGCTCGTACTCCTGCATCTTCTTCACCCGCCCGCTGATGGTGGCGAAGTTGGTGAGCATGCCGCCGAGCCAGCGCTCGTTCACGTAGGGCATGCCGCAACGGGCGGCGTAGGTGGCGATGGGGTCCTGGGTCTGCTTCTTGGTCCCCACGAACAGGACCGTCCCCCCATCGCCGACGAGGTCGCGCACGAAGGTGTAGGCCTCGGCGACCCGCTGCAGGGTCTGGTTGAGATCGATGATGTAGATGCCGTTGCGCTCGCCGAAGATGAACCGCTTCATCTTCGGGTTCCAACGGCGGGTCTGGTGGCCGAAATGGACCCCGGCCTCCAGCAGCTGCTTCATCGTGACTACGGCCATGCCTGGTCTCCCATCGGTTCTATGGCAGCCCGAGTGCCGCGCCTGCCGGCGACCGTGGGTGCACCCGGGCCTGGTCTGATTGGGCCCCCGAGGGGGCGGACCGGCCGGAGTCTACCTGGCCCGCCGGGGCCGGTGGCCCGGCCTCAGGCCGGCTCGCGCTCGGGCTCGGAGAGCCGGCTGCGCAGCTGGATGATGGCCTTGGTGTGGATCTGGCACACCCGGCTCTCGGTGACCCCGAGCACCTGACCGATCTCAGCCAGGGTGAGCGCCTCGTAGTAGTAGAGGCTGAGGACGATCTTCTCGCGCTCGCCCAGGCGGTTGATGGCCGAGGAGAGGATCTGCTTCATCTCCTCCACCTCGAACGCCGCCACCGGACCGACGCCCCGGTCGGCCACGGTGTCACCGAGGGTCGCCCCGTCTCCCCGCTCCGCTCCCGCCAGCACCTCGTCCAGGGCCACCAGGCCGACGAAGGAGATCTGGGTGAGGGTGTCCGCCAGCTCCTTCTCCGACAGGCCGAGCTCCCCGGCCAGCTCCGAGTCGCTCGGGGTGCGCCCCATCGCCCCCTCGAGCTTGGCGTAGGCGGCCTCCACCGCCCTGGCCTTGGCGCGGACCGAGCGGGGCACCCAGTCGATGGAGCGCAGCTCGTCGATGATCGAGCCCTTGATGCGGGTTATGGCGTAGGTCTCGAACTTGACCTGGCGCTCGGGGTCGAACTTGTCGATGGCGTCGATCAGCCCGAAGATGCCGTAGCTGACCAGATCCGACTGCTCGATGGTCTGGGGCAGGCCCACGGCCAGCCGGCCGGCGACGTATTTGACCAGCGGCGAGTAGTGCACGATGAGCCGGTCCCGCGACTGGCGAGAGCCCGACTGCTTGTAGTCGCGCCACAGCTCCTCTATGGCACCGGCTTCTTCTTCCGACACCCGGCTCCCTATGCTCGCGGGTGGCTGCGCTCGTACACCTGGAGCAACCGTTCCTTGCTCACATGAGTGTAGACCTGGGTCGTCTGCAGGCTGACGTGGCCCAGCATCTCCTGCACGGCCCGCAGATCGGCGCCGCCGTCGAGCAGATGGGTGGCGAAGGTGTGGCGCAGGGCGTGGGGATGCGTCGGCGAGGGCGCCTGGCGGTCGATGATCCGGCGCACGTCGCGGGGCCCGAGCCGCCGCCCCCTGGCGTTGAGGAACATGGCGTCGGGCGGGCTGTCCTCGTTGGCCAGGCCCGGCCAGCCCCGGCCCAGCCAGGCCGCCACCGCCTCGCCCGCCGCCTGGCTCACCGGCACCAGGCGCTGCTTGGAACCCTTCCCCCACACCGTGACTACCCCCCTGGCCAGGTCGATGTCGGCGGTGGACAACCCGCACAACTCGGCCACCCGCAGGCCGCTGCCATAGAGGAGCTCGAGCACCGCCTGGTCCCGCAGGGCGACCGGGGTCACCGCCTCGGCGCCCTCGGGCTCGAGGAGGCGTTCCAACTCCTCCCGCGAGAGCACCCGCGGCAGCCGTCCCTCGCCCGAGGGGGCCGACATGCCGAGGGAAGGGTCGGGCGTTCCGGACGAGCGGGAGACCCAGTGGAAGTAGCGCCGCAGGGCAGAGGCCTTGCGGGCCACCGTCCGGCGGGCGTAGCGGCGGGTGGCCAGGTAGGCGAGATAGCGCCGCAGGAGGATCCGATCCACCTGCTCCGGACCCTCGGCGCCGGAGCGCTCGGCCCACTCGACGAAGCCGGCCAGGTCGGACCGGTAGGCCGAGGCGGTGGCCGGCGAGGCATCGGTCAGGGAGGCAGCGAACGCGTCGAGGCGCCAGGCCATCGGTCCAACGTACTGCCGCGCCCCCGCCGGTCAGGGCCATCCCAGCCCCATGAGCGGCCTCAACCCGGCCTCGCCCACCACCCCGGACCCGCCCGCAGCCGGCCGGCGTCCACCAGCCTGGCCAGCCCGGCAGCCGCCTCCACCGGGCCCAGGCCGGTGCGGTCGAGGACCGCCTCGAGGCCGGTCGGGGTGGCGTCCACCGCCGCCAGCAGGGCCGCCCCGGCGCCGCCCGGGCTCCCCTCTCCGGCGGGCGCCGGAGGATCGACCGGCCCGGACCGGCCGGCCGCCCGGCGCAGGCCCCCACCCAGGCCCACCGCCATGAGCACGTCGTCGAGGTCCTGGGCCAGGGTGGCCCCGGCGGCGATGAGGCCGTTGGTACCGGCCGAGGCCCGGCTGGTGACCGGACCGGGCACGGCCATGACCGTCACCCCCCGCTCGGCGGCCAAATCGGCGGTCACCAGCGACCCGCCGGCGGGGTGGGACTCGACCACCACGACCACGTCGGCCAGCCCGGCCACCATGGCGTTGCGGCGCCGGAACCGCCACCGCTCGGGGCGGGCGCCGAGGGGCGCCTCGCTCAGGAGAGCGCCCCGCCGCGGGACCTCCTCCCACAGGTCGGCGCTGCCGGCCGGGTAGACGCGCCCCAACCCGCCGGGGACCGCTCCGGCCACGGGGGCGCCGGGGATCCCGAGGGCACCCCGGTGGGCGGCGGCGTCGATCCCGCTGGCCAGGCCCGAAAGCACCACCACCCCGCTGGCGGCCAGGCCCCGGCCCAGCCGGCGGGCGACGACGGCGCCGTATCCGGTGCAGCTGCGAGTGCCGACGAGGGCGACCACGGGGGCGTCGAGGACGGCCGGATCGCCCCTCACGAAGAGGACCTCGGGGGCGGCGGGGTCCTCGGCGAGGCGGCCCGGGTAGCCGGATGCCCCGCGGACGAGGACGTCAACGCCCTGCCGGCGGTATTCCTCCCGCCTGAGGAGGGGGTCGGTCGACGCCGCCCGCTCGCGCCAGCGGCCCAGCACCCGGGCGTCGATGCCGGAGGGGGCGGCCCGGTGCCGGCCGGGCGGCCCGGAAAGGCTCGACCACACCGCCGCCGGGGACCGCCGAGACAGCAGGTGGCGCAGCCGGCCCTGGGTCATCGCCGGAAGCTCGGCCAGGGCCAGGGCGCAGGCCCGGTCGAGGGCGCAGGCATCCGCCGGAGCGCTCAATCCGCCCTCCCGCCCCAGAGGCTCTCCCACCCGCTGCGCAGCGACAGCGCCGCCGCCAGGTGCGCCTCCTCCACCGGGCCCTCGACCCCGGCCAGGTCGGCGAGGGTGCGGGCGACCCTTCGGATGCGGGCCATGCCCCTCGCCGTGAGGGAGCCCGAGCGCACCTGGCGCTCGAGCAACCGGGCCGCGGCCGGGCCCAGGGGGGCCAACCGGTCCAGGTGGGCGACGGCGATGCCGGCGTTGGCTGCCACCCCGCGCTGGCGGGCGATCGCCCTGGCCCGGCCGACCCGGGCGGCCACGGCGGCGCTCGGCTCGGCCGGGTCGGCCGACAGGAGCTGGTCGTAGTCGGGCCGGTCGACCGGTACCCGCAGGTCGAACCGGTCGAGCAGCGGGCCGGACAGGCGGCGGGCGTAGCGGGCGGTGGCCCACGACCCGCACCGGCACGCCCCGGGCGTCATCCCCTCCCCGCAGGGGCACGGGTTGGTGGCCGCCACCAGCAGGAACCGAGCCGGGAAGGTGACCCGCTCGGCGGCCCGGCACACCGTTATCCGCCCCTCCTCCAACGGCTGGCGCAGCCCGTCGAGCACCGCCGCCGGGAACTCGCCCAGCTCGTCGAGGAACAGGACCCCGTTGTGGGCCAGGCTGATCTCGCCCGGTCGGAGCGCCCGGCTGCCCCCGCCAAGCATCGAGGCCATGGTGGCGCTGTGGTGGGGTGCGCGGAACGGCGGTCGGCGCACCAGGCCCTCGCCGGCCGGACGGCCGGCGGCGGAGTGGACCTTGGTGGCCTCCAGTGCGGCGGCGTCGTCGAGGGGCGGGAGGACCCCGGCGAGACGCTCGGCCAGCATGGTCTTGCCCGAGCCGGGCGGGCCGACCATGAGCAGGTGGTGGCCTCCGGCCGCCGCCACCTCCAGCGCCCAGCGGCCGACCCGCTGACCCCGCACCTCGGACAGGTCCGGGCCGGCCCCGGGCGGCGGGGTCGGAGCAGCCGTCGGCCTCTGGTCCGACCAGCCCCGCTCCCCCCGCAGGCAGCCGACCAGCTCGGTGAGGCTGCCCACCGGGCGCACGACCACCCCGGCCAGGGCGGCCTCGGCGGCCGAGGCCGTGGGGACGACCACCGCCCGGGTGGCCAGGCCGGCCACCAGAGGCAGGGTCGCCGCCACCGGTCGGAGGGAGCCGTCGAGGCCGACCTCCCCGATGAAGCCGCAGTCGCCCAGGCCCCCCGCCGGCACCTGGCCGGTGGCGGCCAGCAGGCCCACGGCCATGGGCAGGTCCAGCCCGGACCCGCTCTTGCTGATGCCGGAAGGGGCCAGGTTGACCGTCACCCGCCGCAGGGGCCAAGCCAGGCCCGAGGAGATGAAGGCGGCCCGCAACCGGTCCCGCGACTCGCGACAGGCGGCGTCGGGCAGGCCCACCACGGTCAGGCCGGGCAGCCCTGACGACACGTGGACCTCGACCCGCACGGGGCGACCGTCGATTCCGGTCAGGACGGCGGACAGAACACTGGCGATCACCGGACCTCCTCGGGGACCTTGACTCCGGAGGAGGGCCTGTGACCGGCCGGCCCGGGGTGGCCCGGGGCCGTCCGGCGACTACGGCTGCGCCGGCCGCTCGAACGCTTGGGGAGAGGCTACCGACGGCGTGTGACGCCGACGCCGACCCCGACGGGCCGGTTTGGCTAGCGCCCCTCGAAGCGGGGCTCGCGCTTCTCGATGAAGGCCGCCATCGCCTCGCGGGTGTCCGCCGTCGAGAAGTTCACCGCCTGGCAGCGGGCCTCGTCCTCCAGGGCCTCGTCCATCGAGGCGGCGAAGCTGGCGTTGAGCAGGGTCTTGGTCATCGACACCGCCAGGGGCGGGGCCGCCGCCAGGCGCCGGGCCCATTCCTCGACCACCTTGTCCAGCTCGGCCGCCGGCACCAGCTTGTTCACCAGTCCGATGGAGGCCGCCTCCTCGGCGCTGATGACGTCGGCGAAGAAGGCCAGCTCCTTGGCCTTGTGCAGGCCGACGAGGCGGGGCAGGAGCCACGAGCCGCCGAAGTCGATGGTCAGGCCCCGGCGGCTGAAGATCTCCGAGAAGCGGGCCTCGTCGGAGGCGACGATGAGGTCGCAGCCCAGGGCCAGGTTGCACCCGGCGCCGGCGGCCACCCCCCCGACCTTGGCGATGGTCGGCTTGGGCAGGCGGTGTAGGGCCAAAGCGACGTCGGCCACGTGACGCATGCGCACCAGCTGGTGGCCGGAGGCGGCCCGTGGATCGGTGAGATCGGCGCCCGAGCAGAACGCCCCGCCGGCCCCGGTCAGCACCAGGGCCCGGTCCTCCTCGGTGTCGGCGACGGTCTCGAACACCTCCAGCAGCTCGTCCCACATGACCGAGTTGATGGCGTTGCGCTTCTCCGGTCGGTTGAGGGTGACGGTCACGACGCCGGCGTCGCGCTCGACGATGAGGGTCTCCATGTCCGGGGACGATAGGCCCGCGCCGCCCGGCCGCCCCAGCCCGGCCCCAACCGGCCTCAGCCCGGCCGGTGCGCCGCCTCGAGGGCCCGGGCCAGGTCGTCCCAGAGGTCCTCGACGTGCTCGATGCCCACGCTGAGGCGCAAGAGCCCAGGCGGCAGGTGCTCCTCGCCCTCCCAGCGCCCCCGCCGCTCGATCAGGGTCTCCACCCCGCCCAGGCTGGTGGCCGGAGTGCAGACCTGCACCGCCCCGCACACGGCGTCGGCCGCCACCGCCCCGCCGGCCACCACGAAGGACACCATGGTGCCGAACCCGGACATCTGGCGGCGGCACAGGTCGTGGTCGGGGTGTCCGGCCAGGCCGGGGTAGAGCACCTCGGAAACCACCGGGTGGGACTCCAGGCGGCGGGCCAGCTCCCCGGCGCTGGACTGGGCCCGCTCCATGCGCAGGGCCAGTGTCCGCAGCCCCTGCAGGGCCATGAACGCCTCCATGGGCCCGGGGACGGCCCCGTGCAGGCTGCGGCGGGTCCGCAGCCGGTCGAGCAGGTCCTCCTGGCGGCACACGGTCACGCCCATGAGCACCTCGGAGTGGCCGGCCAGCAGCTTGGTCGCGCTGTGGACCGACACGTCGGCGCCCAGATCGAGCGGCTTCTGCAGCAGCGGTGTGGCGAAGGTGTTGTCCACCGCCACCAGCGCCCCCCGCTCGTGGGCCGCCTGGCACGTGGCGGCGAGGTCGGGCACCCGCATGAGCGGGTTGGTGGGCGACTCGAGCCATACCAGGGCGGCCCCGTCGGCCGCCTCGGCAACGAGCTTGACCTCGGTCACGTCGACGAGGTGGAGCCGCAGCCGGCCCCGCGAGGCGAGGTCGGCCAGCAGGCGGCGGGTGCCGCTGTAGGCGTCGGCCGGGGCCACCACCGCCGCCCCGGCGGGCAGCGTCTCGACCACGGCGGCGATGGCCGCCATGCCGCTGGCGAAGGCCAGGGCCCGGCCCCCCTCCAGCAGTCCGACCACCTCCTCGAAGGCGGCCCAGGTCGGGTTGCCCTCGCGGGAATACGACAGCGGGCCGTCGGCCCGGAAGGTCGAGCTCAGGACCACCGGCGGGTTGACCGGGGCCCCGGCCTGGCGGGGCGGCCGCCCCGCCCCCACCAAGACCGTCGATGGATCGGGCTCCGTCGAGGGATCGGGAGTCGATGGATCGGGCCGGCCCGGGTGGCTCAGAAGGCCCCCTCGAGCACCTCGAGACGCCCGTCGAGGACCGAGGCGACGTCGAAGCGGATGCTCAGCGCCGGCATGCCGGCCTCGTCCTCCAGCCAGCGGGCCGCCAGCCTCCGCAGCCGGGCCTGCTTGGTGCGGGTGACGGTCTCGACCGGGGCGCCGAAGGCGTCGGTCGTCCGCGCCCTCACCTCGCAGAACACGAAGACCCTCCCGTGGCGGACCACCAGGTCGATCTCGCCGTCGCGGCAGCGCCAGTTGCGGGCCACCACCTGGTAGCCCCGGCCCTCGTACCAGGCCGCCGCCAGATCCTCGCCCTGAGCCCCCAGCTGCCGCCGGGCGGCGGCGTCGACCACCCTCAGAGCTCCTTCTCGGGGATCTCCTCGACGTTCACGTCCTTGAAGGTGACCACCCGCACCGAGGAGACGAACCGGGCCGGCCGGTACATGTCCCACACCCAGGCGTCGGTGAGCTGGATCTCGAAATAGGTCCGGCCCCCCTCGTTGCGGGGCTCCATCCTGACCTCGTTGGCCAGGTAGAAGCGCCGCTCCGTCTCCACCACGTAGCGGAACATCGGCAGCACGGCGCGGTACTCCTGGTAGAGCTGGAGCTCTATCTCGGTCTCGTACCGCTCCAGGTCCTCAGCGCTCATCGAGAGCCCACCGCCCCAACTGTACGACGCTCACAGGAACGAGACGTGAGAGAAGGGCCATACCCGGAACACGGCCCGACCCACCACCGAGGAAGCGGGGATGGCCCCCTCGGGGAAGCACCGGCTGTCACAGGAGTCCCCCCGGTTGTCCCCCATCACCCACAGGCGGCCGGGCGGGACCACCACCGGGCCGAAGTCGGCGGTGGTGAGCCCGGACGGGAGGTAGGGCTCGATGAGGAGCCGGCCGTCGACGTAGACGTGGCCCGCCCGGGCCTCCACGGTGTCGCCGGGCAGCCCGATGACCCGTTTGATGTAGTCCTCGGTCGAGGGGGTGACCACCCCGATCCAGGTCCCCACGGTGTGGAGCACGCCGGACACGCCGGTCTCGGGTGGGGGCTGGAGCGGCTGCTGGCTGGGCGGGGCCTTGAAGACCACGATGTCGCCCCGGCGCGGGTCGTGCAGGTCGTAGGCCAGCTTGGAGACGACCACCCGGTCGTTGATCTCCAGCTGGGGGATCATCGAGCCCGAGGGGATGTAGAAGGCCTGGGCCACGAAGGCCTTCACCACCACGGCGATGGCCACCGCCACGGCCACCAGGGTGACGGCCTCCCGCAGCAGCGAAGGGGCCCGGGCTGGCCCCGGCCGGCTCAACGGCTGGGGCGCTTCTCCTTGATCTTCGCCGCCTTACCGGTGCGGTCGCGCAGGTAGTACAGCTTGGCCCGCCTGACGTCTCCGACCGTCACCGGCTCGATGCGGGCGATGATCGGCGAGTGGACCGGGAAGGTCCGCTCCACCCCCACCCCGAAGCTCACCTTGCGCACGGTGAAGGTCTCGCGGGCGCCGGATCCCTGGCGGCGGATAACCGCTCCCTGGAACACCTGCACCCGCTCGCGGTTGCCCTCGACCACCCTGACGTGGACCTTCAGGGTGTCGCCCGGGCCGAAGGCGGGGATGTCGTCGCGCAGGCTGTTGCGGTCGACCAGGTCGGTGGGATTCATGGCGCGGAAGGCTCCTGGGTGCTGCCGGGGGACAGGTCAGGATAGCCGTGGTCGGCCAGCAATCGCACCTCGTCCGGGCTCAGCCCGCCGCGGGCGGCGATGAGGTCGGGACGCCGGCGCAGGGTCAGGATCAGGGCCTGGGCCCGGCGCCACCGCTCCACCCGGCCGTGGTCCCCGCTGCGCAGCACCTCGGGCACCCCCCAGCCCCGGAACTCGGCCGGCCTGGTGTACTGGGGGTACTCCAGGGTCCCCTCGGCAAAGCTCTCCTGCCCGGCCGACTCCTCGTTGCCCATCACCCCGGGCACCAGCCGGGCCACCGCCTCGGTGACCACCAGGGCGGCCACCTCGCCGCCGGCCAGCACGTAGTCGCCCACCGACAGCTCGTCGTCGACCAGGTGGTCGGCGATGCGCTGGTCGACGCCCTCGTAACGGCCGCACAAGAGCGAGAACCCGCCCGAGGCCAGGCCGGCCAGGCGCCGCACCTCGCCCTGGTCGAGGCGTCGTCCCGCCGGGCTGAGCAGGATCAGCGGCCGCAGGGGGGCGACCGCCTCAACGGCGGCGAAGACCGGCTCGGGGGCGAGCACCATGCCGGGGCCGCCACCGAAGGGAGCGTCGTCCACCGACCGGTGGGGGTCGGATGCGGCCGAGCGCAGGTCGTGGACCCGCACGTCGAGGACCCCCTGCCGGCGGGCCTTGCCTATCAGGCTGTGGCCCAGGTACCCCTCGACCATGTCCGGGAACAGGGTCAGGATCTCGATGCGCACCGCCGCCCCTCAGGGATCGAGCAGGCCGGCGGGCAGGTCGACCACCACCGTCCCCTGGCGGTGGGAGACGACGAAGCGCAACGGCACCAGGCCCCCGTTGTCGAGCACCAGCAGGTCGCTGGCGGGGTTGGCCTCCACCGCCACCACCGTCCCGCGGGCCTGGCCGCCGGTGTCGATGAGGACCGATCCGATCAGGTCATGGACCCACAGGACGTCTGGATCCTCGAGCGGCGGGGCGGCCAGCACCGCTCCCCGCAACCGGTCGGCGCCCTCGCGGTCCTCCACCCCGGCGAATCGGACGATCCAGCGGTGCCCGTGGGGCGAGGCCCGTTCGACCACCAGCTGGCGGTCGCCGCTGACCAGGTGGGAGCCCGCCGCCAGCCGCTCGGCCCGGTTGGTCACCAACTCCACCACCACCTCGCCCCGCAGGCCGTGGGGCTTGACCACCCGACCGACCTCGAGGAGCGACAGGGAGCCTTCTTCTTCCTCTTCTTCAGTCCACGATGTCCAGCTGGACCTCGACGCCGTCGCGAGATCCGGCCGAGCGGACCAGGGTGCGCAGGGCCTGGGCCACCCGGCCCCGCCGCCCGATGATCTTGCCCATGTCCTCGGGGGCGACGTGCAGGCGCAGGGTCACCCCGTGGCGACCCTCCTCGGTCTGGATCACCACCGCCTCGGGCTCGTCGACGATGGCCTTGGCCACGTAGCCGAGCACGGCCTGGGACACCGCCGCCGGCACCCGGTTGCCGTCGAGCTCGTCGTCCTCGTCGTCGAGGTCGTCGTCCTCGTAGTCCTCGGGGCCCTCGGCGTCGCTCACGGGGCGGCCTTGGACTTGTAGGTGTCCCAGACGCCGGAGATCTGCAGCAGCTTCTGCACCGTGTCGGTCGGCTTGGCCCCCTTGGTCAGCCAGGCCAGGGCCTTGTCGCTGTCGATGTTGACGACCGATGGCTCCGAGCGCGGCTCGTAGGTGCCGACGATCTCGATGAAACGGCCGTCGCGGGGCGAGCGGCTGTCGGCGGCGACCACCCGGTAGGTCGGTTGCTTCTTCTTTCCCATGCGCATGAGGCGCAGCTTCACTGCCACTGTCTCGTCTCTTCCTTCTTTGTGGTTCGGTTTGTCGGCCGGGCGACCGGCGTCAGCGGCGGGTCCCCGCCGGGGTGACCCTGCCCCCGCGCTTGGCCTTCTTGTTGTTGGACTTGCGGCGGGGCGCTCCCATGAGGCCCATGGCCTGCATCTGGCGCTGCAGCTCGCGGAACTGCTTGAGCAGGGCGTTGACCTCCGACGACGAGGTGCCGCTGCCGGTGGCGATCCGGGCCCGCCGCGAGCCGTTGATGACGTCGGGGTCGCGTCGCTCCCCCGGCGTCATAGACCGGATGATGGCCTCCACCCGGCCGAGCTCGGCGTCGTCGATCTTGGCGTTGCGCAACTCCTTGGGCATGCCCGGCAGCATGCTCATGATCCCCTGGAGGGGGCCCATCTTCTTGATCTGCTGCATCTGCTCGAGGAAGTCCTCGAGGGTGAACCGGCCCTCCTGCAGGGCGGCGGCGGCCTTCTCCGCCACCTCGGCGTCGTAGGCGGACTCGGCCTTCTCGATGAGGGTGAGCACGTCGCCCATCCCGAGGATCCGGCTCGCCATCCGGTCGGGGTGGAAGGTGTCGAAGTCCTCCAGCTTCTCCCCGATCGAGGCGAAGGCGACCGGGCGCCCGAGGACCTCCTTGACCGAAAGGGCCGCACCACCGCGGGCGTCACCGTCGAGCTTGCTGAGGATGACGCCGTCCAGCTCGAGGATGGCGTGGAACGCCTCGGCCACGGCCACCGACTCCTGGCCGATCATGGCGTCGAGGACGAGGAAGGTGTAGGTCGGCTGCACCGCCTCGGAGATGCGCCGCACCTCGTCCATGAGGTCGTCGTCGACCGTCAGGCGCCCGGCGGTGTCGACGATCACCACGTCGCGCCCGACCCGCTCGGCCTCCGCCCTTCCGGCCCGGGCGACCGCCACCGGATCGGTCGGCTCCGAGAAGACCGGCACCCCCGCCTGCTGGCCCAGGATGCGCAGCTGGTCGACAGCGGCCGGACGCTGGAGGTCGGCGCCGATCAGGAGCGGGTTGCGGCCCTGCTGGCGGAACCAGCGGCCGAGCTTGGCCGCCACTGTCGTCTTGCCCGCCCCCTGCAGGCCGGCCAGCAACACGACCGTAGGCGGGCGGGAGGCGTAGGTGATCTTGAGCGGCTCGCCGCCCAGGACCCCGATCAGCTCCTCGTTGACGATCTTGATGACCTGCTGGGCCGGGGTCAGGCTCTTCGACAGCTCGAGCCCGATGCAGCGCTGGCGGATGCGCCCGACCAGGCCCCGTACCACCCGGAAGTTGACGTCGGCCTCGAGCAGCGCCACCCGGATCTCGCGCAGCGTCTCGTCGACCTCGGCCTCGCCCAGCCGGCCCCGGCCGCGCAGACGCCCGAAGATGCCTTCGAACCGGTCGGACAGGGACTCGAACATGGAACCTGACAGGGTACTGGCTCGGTTCCCGGTCGCTCCGCTCCCCCGACCGGGGCTACTCGAAGAGGCCGTCCACGAACTCCTCGGGGTCGAAGCTGAGCAGGTCGTCGGCGGTCTCCCCCACCCCCACCAGCTTGACCGGCACCCCCAGGTCGGCCTCGATGGCCAGCACGATGCCGCCCTTGGAGGTCCCGTCCAGCTTGGTCAGGACCACGCCGGTCACCCCCACCGCCTGGGCGAACTCCCGCGCCTGGGTGAGGCCGTTCTGGCCGGTGGTGGCGTCGATCACCAGCAGCACCTCGGTCACCGCGCCCGGGGGCCGCTCGGCCACCCGGCGGACCTTCTTGAGCTCCTCCATCAGGTTGACCTTGGTATGGAGCCGTCCGGCCGTGTCGGCCAGGACCAGCTGGGCCCCCCTGGAGGCGGCCCGCTGGACGGCGTCGAAGACGACCGAGCCGGGGTCCCCGCCCTCGGCCCCCCGCACCAGGTCGACCCCCACCCGCCTGGCCCACTGCTCGAGCTGCTCGGCCGCCGCCGCCCGGAAGGTGTCGGCCGCCGCCAGCACCACGTCGTTGCCCTCGCTGCGGCGGGCCAGGGCCACCTTGCCGATGGTGGTCGTCTTGCCGACCCCGTTCACCCCCACGAACAGCCACACGTTGGTCGTGTCGGCCCGCAGGGCGAGGCTGCGGTCGGCGCCGGCCAGATCGGCCTTGATCTGAGCCTTGAGCCCGGCCACCAGCTGCGCCGGGGTCTCCAGCGACTCGGCCTTCACCCTCTGGTGAAGGGCGTCGAGGAGCTGGCCGGTGGTGCCCACTCCGACGTCGGCCCGGATCAGGGCCTCCTCCAGCTCCTCCCACGCCTCGTCGTCGATGGAGGAGCGGGACAGGACCGAGCCGACGTAACCGGCCAGCAGGCTGCGGGCCCGGCCCAGGCGGTCCCGGATGGACGGCTTTAGGGGCGGGACCGGCTCGATGACCACCGCCGGCTCGCCGGGGAGAGGCTCGATGACCTCGGCCTCGGTGACAGCCGAGTCAGCGAGGCCCTCCGCCTCGACGGGCGCGACCGGTGGGTGCACCTGAGTGTCGGGGGGAGCCTCGGGCGGCGGTAGGAGCGTGGCTCCCCGGGCCCTGCTCGGGGCCGGCGGCTCGAGGTCGGTGCCGACCCTCGAGCGGATGAGGACCGTCCCGGCGACCACCAGGACGAAGGCGGCCAGCAGGACGACCACGACTACGAGCGTCATGGCGTCAGCCTAGGGCGCTGCCTCCGGCGGCTCCGCTCCCCCGACCGGGCCCAACCACCGCTCCGGCCGCCCGTTCGGGAGATCAGGTGTGGGCGGCGATCTTCTCGCTGATGACCTTGGAGGACCCGCCCGGCTGCATGGTGACGCCATACAGGCAGTCGGCCGCCTCCATGGTCCGCTTCTGGTGGCTGACGATGAGCAGCTGGGCCTCGTCGCGGAACTCGTGGACCAGATCGAGGAAGCGGTGCAGGTTGACGTCGTCCAGGGCGGCCTCGACCTCGTCCATCAGGTAGAAGGGGGACGGCCGGCTGCGGAACACGGCGAAGAGGAAGGCGATGGCGATGAGCGATCGCTCGCCACCGGACAGCAGCGACAGCCGGCGCACGTTCTTCCCCGAAGGGCGGCCCTCGATCTCGATGCCGGTCTCGAGGAGGTTGTCCGGGTCGGTCAGGCGCAGATGCCCCGATCCGCCGGGGAACAGGGTGGCGAACAGTTTGGTGAAGTTGTCGGACACGTCGGCGTAGGCGGCGGCGAAGACGTCGATGATCTCCACGTCGATCGCCCTGATCACCTTGGCCAGCTCCCGCCGCGAGGACTTCACGTCCTCCAGCTGCGACTCGAGGAACCCGTGGCGCTCCTGCAGGGCGGCGTGCTCCTCGAGGGCCAACGGGTTGACCGGGCCCAGCAGCCGGATCTCCCGCTCGAGGTCGCGCAGACGGCCCTGGGCGCTGGCACCTTCGGGCAGGGCTGGGCAGGAGGCGGCCTTGGCCACCGCCGGCTCGCAGTCCAGATCGCGCCGGATCGTCTCGACGATCGTCTCCAGCCGTAGCCGGGCCTCGGCCTCCTCGATGGCGGCCCTTTGGGCCCTTTCGCGGACCTGCTCCAGAGTGCGCTCGGCCTCGCTCCGGCGCCGCCGGAGGCCGTCGAGGTGCTCCGAGGCCGCCCGGGTGTGCTCGGCCTGTCGGCGCCGGCGCTCCCGCAGCTCCGCCGCCCCCGCCTCGAGCTGGAGGTCGTGGGCACGCACCAGGACGGCCAGGCGGTCCAGCGCCACCACAGTGGCCTCCAGCCGGGTCCGGCGGGCGGCGGCCTGCTGGCGCTCGGCCACGTGGCTGCGCAGCCTGTCCTCGACCTCGGCCAGGCGGGTGGCCAGCACCCGCCGGCGCTCTTCCAGCCCGGCCGCCCTCACCTCGAGGTCGGTGCGCAGGGTGGCGGCCGCCGCCGCCAGCTCCTCGAGTCGCCGGGCGGCCGCCCGGCGGGAGGCGGAGGCCTCGACCATGGCCCGCTCGCGGTGCTCCAGCTCGGGCAGGCGGGACTCCAGCTGGGAGCGCTCGGCCGCCTCCGCCTCCAGTCGGGCGCCGATTTCGGCCAGCTCGGCGTCGAGGACCTGGCGCTCGCCGGCGGTCTCCTGCAGCGCCACCCTGGCCCGGGCGAGCCCGGCCTCCGCCTCACCCACCTCGGTCTCGCCGGCGGCCAGGGCGGCGGCGGCCTGCTGGTGTGCGGCCCGGGCCCGGGCGAGGTCGGCGCGGGCCTGCTCGGCCGCCTGGGCGGCGGCGCCGGCGGCGGCCAGGGCCTCCTCCGCCCGCTGGCGGGCCTCGTCGAGGGCGGCCCCGGTGGCACCGGACCCGGCGGCACCGGTGCGCCAGCCGGTGGGGGCGAAGCGGTCGCCGCCGGCGCTGAGCACGACCCGGTCAGGCTCGCCCGCCGCCCTGGTCAGCGCCTCCTCCCAGTCGCCCACGACCACCGCCCCCCCGAGGACGGCGTCGAGCAGGGACTCCACGCGAGGATCCCCGGAGCGGACATGGGCCCGCACCTGGTCGCCGGCGGACGGCGCGCCGGTCCGGGGGCGGGAGAGGCCCAGGACCAGCACCGCCCCGGTCGCCCCGTCGGCCGCCAGGCGCCGGAGGGCGGTCCGGGCCGCCTGCACGTCCTCCACCACCACCGCCACCAAGGCCTCGCCGGCGGCGGCCTCGAAGGCGGCTTCCCAGCCGGGGTCGACCTCGACCAGCTCGGCCAGGGTGCCGACCAGCCCGGCGAGGCCCGCCAGCCGCTCGGCGCCGGCACGGGCGGCGGCCTGGTCCAGGGCCAGGGCGAGCGCCTCGGCCCGGGCCTGCCATCCGTGGTGGGAGCGGGCGGCGTCGGCGGAGGCGGCCTCGGTCGCCTCGAGATGCTCCTCGGCCCGGCGCAGGTCATCGGCGGCCCGGCGGGCGTGCTCGGCCAACCGGGGGGCGGCATCGGCGGAGGCGTCCAGCCGGGCCTGCAGCGACTGCGCCTCGCCCTCCAGCCGGGCCGCCCTGGCCTCGAGGGAGCTGCGGCGCTCGACCAGCCTCGAGTGGCTGGCCCGGTCCCGCTCCATGGCTG
>DASRBO010000166.1:0-14522 GCA_035653595.1 Acidimicrobiales bacterium
TGGTGTCGAGGTACTTGGCGAACACCTCGACGTGGCGGGCCTCGTCCATCACCTGGGTGGAGGCGTAGTACTTGGCGTCGATCCAGGGGACGGTCTCGACGATCTTCGCCGTGCACACCAGGGCGCCCTGCTCACCGTGCATGAACTGGGACAGCATCCAGTTCTGCTGCTCGACCCCGAACTGGATCCACTCCCGCTCCCCCCACTTGGCCACCGGGGTGCCCTGGAACTCGGCCGGAAGCATGGAGGCGAAGCCCGGAACCGTCGCCATGCCCATCTGGGTGGCCAGCTCCTCCTGGTCCACCTCGGTGTCCCAGGGCAGGTCGGTCTCCCCGTTCCACTGGGATCCCTTGGCCTTCTCGTAGAGGCGGCCCAGCTGGGGGCGGCTGCGCTCGTAGTCCCAGGTGAAGATGGCGTCGGCGTTGTCCTGGACGGCATGGACGACCTCGTCCACGTCCGTGTTGGTTATGGCCAGGATGGCGTCGAGGTCGTTGACGTTCTCCCGCCCCAGAATCTCCTGATACGACAAGACACTTCCCCCTGACGCTCGCTGGACCCGGTAGTCCGCGGCCCCACGCTACCGGCCTGACGAGGCCCGGCCCAAGCGGGCCCGCCCTCCGCGGCGGGGGCCGCCCGCCATCGCTGGCGAGCGGCCCCCCACACGGGCTCGGACGGGCCGGCCGGGCCTAACCCTTGCCCTTGCCCTTGCCCTTGGCGCCCTTGCCACCACCGGAGGTGGAGGTGGTAGGGGCGGACGGCAGGACGTAGGAGCAACTAGCCGACTCGGAGTCGGCGGTAAGGGTGAGCACGCCGAGCCAGCGCTGGGCCAGGATCGTCATGCCGGTGAGGACGTCGCCCGAGGCCAGGGTGGGGCCCCCGGCGGCGGCCAGAGATGCGGCCGGCACGTTGATGGTCACGGTGTTGTCGGTGGTGTCGAAGGTGCCCGTGGCCGGGCCGGTGGCCCCGGTCACCCCGCTGCTGACCACCTGGAAGGTGGTGCCACTCGGATCGCGGGCCGCCTCCAGGTAGTAGGAGCCTCCGTCGATGCTGAACTCGTAGCGGAAGTACTCGTCGGTCGGCAGGCCGTTGGGTGGGGTGGCGCTGAGGTTCTGCACCTTGATG
Organism: Acidimicrobiales bacterium; assembly: GCA_035653595.1. Lineage (GTDB taxonomy): Bacteria > Actinomycetota > Acidimicrobiia > Acidimicrobiales > JAJPHE01 > DASRBO01. The sequence goes on from DASRBO010000166.1 coordinate 1,123, forward strand.
GTGGCGGTCAGCACCGAGGTGGTGTAGTTCCAGCTGAGGTTGCCAGCGAGGATGTCCAGGTCGTCCTGGGACAGCGCCGGCTGGCCGTCGTCGACCACCCCGGCGATCTGGGTGGCATGTCCCTGGGTCCCGCTGATCTGGTTGGCGCCCGCCGGGCAGGAGTTGGTGACGCCCCCGCCGGTGCCGCCGGTGCCCCCGCCGGAGGTGCCCCCGGACGTGCCCCCGACCACCGGGCAGCTCGTGCCGCAGGAGGGGGTGGTGGTGCCGTCCAGGTCGGTGGCGAGGTTGGTCACGTTGGGCGAGCCCCAGCCGCTGACGAAGTCCCAGCCCGGCGTGGCCGGATAGGGCCCGTTGTCGCCGACGGTTATGTCGAAGAAGTCACGGGCGTAGGCGGTGGCGTTGGCGCCCTGCTTGTAGAGGAGGGGGGCGGCGTAGCCGAGGCCGGTGCTGTCCCCGGCCGGGGCGGCGGCCTGCACCCGGGCCCACATGCCCTGCCACAGGGGCGCCGCCAGGCTGGTGCCGGCACCGGTGGAGGCGGCTCCGTTGTTGATGATGTCGTAGCCACTGAGCAGGTCACCGGACTGGGCGGCGACGTCGGGCACGGCCCGGCAGGTGGTCGAGGGAACCGGGCTGGGTGGGACGCTGGGCTGGCTGCCGTTGGCCTCCCAGTTCATGAAGTCGGTGTTGGTGACGCACGGCTCGAGCGCCGGGGGTCCCGAGGTGGTCTGCCAAGTGGGGGCGGCCTCGTACTTGCTGCTGCCGCCTCCGGTGCCGCTCCAGGCGTACTCGCTGAAGGAGCTGTTGTGGGCCTTCTCGGTGATCACCGTGCCGCCCACCGCCACCACGTAGGGGCTGGTCGAAGGGTACTCGGCGTCGATGATCGGGGAGTTGGCCCCGGTGTTGACCACCAGGGCGCAACCGGCGCCCGAGTCGCCGGTGGAGACGAAGACGGTCCGCCCCTCGGCCTCGGCCTGCTGGAACAGGGCGTCGAAGGCGTTGCCCTCCAGGGCCATGTCGAGGGTCTCACAGCCCCCGAAGGAGGCGCTCATCTGCAGCGCCCCGGCCGGGTTGTTGACCCACTTGGCCAGGACGTTGTCGAGGTCGGCGGCCAGGCTGTCCTGGGCCTCGTAAAGGGTGATGGCGCTCACGCCCGGGGCCATGCCGGTGGAGGCCTCGACGTCGATGTCGGACTCGACGAGCCCGCTGCCGAGGGTGTCGCTGGAGGCACCCGGATCGACGTAGTTGTCCTGCCACACGAAGCTCAACGGCACATGGGGCAGAGCGGGGGTGAAGGAGTTCTCGAACGCCAGCAGGTCATTGGGCACCGTCGGGTCGAACTCCGCCTTCGAGCCCCACAGGAGGGTGGCCAGCTGCTGGCCCTGGCCGGTGTTGGCGGCCGGCTGGTTGTAGAGCTTCCACAGATCCGGCGCCGAGGTGTTGATGCTCGTCGGCACCCCGGAGGGCGGGGTGGGAGGCGAGGGCGGGATCGACAACGCCGGCTTGAACCGGACCGATGTGTTGAGGCCGCCGACGAAGACGATGCCGAGCCCGGCAGGGACCGTCGGCGCGCTGAGGTTCGCCACGAAGTCGGTGCCGTCGGGACCGCGGTAGCGGCCGAAGCCGGTGTGGAGCAGGGATCCCACCGCGCCCACCGTGCCCACGGCGAAGAGGCTGCGGGACTGGAGGGGCTGGTCGGCCGGCACCTCGATGCCGCCGGAGTGGAGCCAGCTCCTCACTGCCGCGCCCTGGGCGGCGGTGACGCCGAAGCGCTGGTCGAACAGGCCGGGGGTGAGGGGGCCGGCCTGGTGGGCGGCCTGGCGGGCCAGCAGGCTGGACAGGCCGGCGGGATCCTGGCCCCGCATCAGCACGACGATGTCGAGACGTTGGGCCGCCGGGGCCGCACCGAGGGCGGTGGCGCCCTGAAGGTGGGGGACGTCGGCCGACAGCACGGTTGGGGTCGCCGCCCCCGCACCCTGGGCCAGGCTCGGTGCCACCAGGGCGACGGCCAGGGTCGAGACGACGCCTGCCGCCAACGCCCGCGGACTGACCCACCGGTTCTTCTTCACGCATTCCTCCGCTCGGGATGGTCGCCGGAGCAGGCGACCGCGAGATTTCAGGCCGCGCTGTAATTCGGCGCCGGGCGGATCGGCTCCTTCCCGGTGGGTCCCATTCGGGCTAAACGCTCATATGCCGCGGACCGGGATCAGCCGCCCGGGCGCTCTGAGCCTGTGCGACCTCCGGATCGAGATCTAGGAGGAGGCGAAGATGCGGGCGTAGTTCAGGATGCCGGTGACGTAGTGCATGGTGTCCCTGGACGGGCCCGACCTCAGGACCGAGGTCAGACCCTGGTAGTAGGCGGCCACCGCCAGCTTGGAGCTGCCTCCCGTCCTGCGCAGCAGGTAGCGCAGGTAGGCCGCCGCCATCCGGACGTTGTCGTCGGGCACCCGGGGGTTGAGCCGGGGGATGCCGATGAGCACGTTGCGGGTGAAGTTGACCGTCGACGGCTCCAGCTGCCCGATCCCGATGGCCCCGGTGCTGGAGACGATCTTCGACTGCCAGCCCGACTCCCACCACGTCAGGCCCTGCAGCAGGCCGGGGGGAAGGCCGTAGACCCGCGACCAGTAGTTGAGCGAAGCCAGCACGCCCGCTCGCGACGGGGTGATGGCCGGCAGCAGGCTGAGCGACGCCGCTGTCGGGGTGTTTGAGGCCAGGGGGGTCGAATAGTCGGCCAGCACGAAGTCGTCGCCGGGCACCGAGGGGAGGGCCAGCCGGGCACCGACCTCGATGTGGTTGTAGTTGGTGATGTGGTTGAGGGAGGCGAGGTCGGCCATGGTCGTTCCGTAGCGGGCGGCCAGGGCGCTCAGGGTGTCGCCCGGGCGCACGGTCACGTATGAGCCGGCGGCGGTGACCGAGCGGGCGGCGCCGGAGGGCAGGAGAAGGTGGCTGCCGATGAGGATGTGGTCCGGGTCGGACAAGTGGTTGAGCACGATCAGCTCGCGCACGGTCGTCCCGTGGTGGGCGGCGATCGAGGACAGCGTGTCGCCGGGGCGGACCGTGACGGAGGCGGCGGCGGCCGTGGCCGGGATCACCAGACCAGCCGCGCCGACCGCGGCGGCCATGGCCCCCATGAGCCACTTTTTCAACACCAGCCTCTTTAGCAACATGGAGGCCGATTTTGGCCACCCCGCCGGCTCATGTAAAGGCTGGGCGCAAATCGCTCCCCTAAGGGTTGACCTGGGAGGGGGCGGGGAGCGCCCGGGCCCGACAGCGCCGCGCCGGGCACGGGGCCGCCGGAGGAGGTCGTCTCGAGCCCGGACACGGTGTTGGGCGCTTCTGCGTCCGAACAGGCTCGCGTGGAGAGCCCGAGAGCGGAATCGAACCGCTGACCTGCGCATTACGAGTGCGCTGCTCTGCCGGCTGAGCTACTCGGGCGGAGCCCGGGATGCTACCTGGCGGCGTCGTCCAGCCTGATCAGAAGGGACTGCAGCAACAGGGCCTCGTTCGGGTTGCGCAGCAGGGCCTGGGCCGCCTCCTCCACGGCGGCGATGCAGCGGATCGCCGCCCCGGCCCGGCCCGCAGCCGGCGCATCCAGCCGGCGGCGGTAGGCCTCCACCAGGGCGGCCAAGCCCGCTCGGATCTCGTCGGTGCGGACCCGACGCTGCTCGCGGCGATGCCGGTCCTCCATCTCCCGAGCCATGCCCCGCTCGCCCCTGCTCTTGGCCTCGGCGGCGGCGGCGGCGACCTCCTCGGCCTGCACCGCCTTGAGCGGCTCTACCGCCGCATCGATACCCGCCAGCAGCCCGTCGACCAGGCGGGCGACGGTGGCGCCGGTGCCGTCGAGGGACTCGGGAACCGCCATCCATTCCGTCCGGCGGGCGGAGAAGCCAGGATCGCGCACCAGCAGCCGGGCCCGGTCCAGCCTTCCGCCGGCGGCCTGGGCCACCGCCGCGGCGGTGTCGGCGTCGGTGCCCTCGCTCTCGAGCACCTCGGACACCACGTCAGGCGACAGGGGTCCGAACGCGACCGCCACGCATCGACTGGCGATGGTCACCAGCTCGGGCGAGACGTGATCGGCGATGATCACGAACACGGTGCTCGGCGGGGGCTCCTCGATGGTCTTGAGCAGCGCCGGAGCTGCCCGGCTGACCAGATGGAACTCGGTGAGCACCAGCACCTTGCGGCGGCCCTCGACCGGTGAACGGAGGGCGAGCCGGGTGATGTCGGCGGCGTCGCCGACGGTGATCGACGCCCCCGCCCGCTCCACCACCACCAGATCGGGATGGGCCCCGGCCACGGCGCGGCGGCAGTCGCTGCACTCGCCGCAGCCCCCGGAGGGGCACAGCAGGGCGGCGGCGAAGGCGCGGGCGGCCTGGAAACGGCCCGAACCGGGCGGCCCGACGAACACATAGGCGTGGACCGGCGAACGGGAGGCGGCAGCCAGTGTCTGCACCGCCCGCTCCTGGCCCCTGACGGTGCCCAGAACCGGTGGGACCGTCGTCGCCCCGCTCACCGGCCCGGGCCCGCCGCCCTGGTCGGCCTGCGCCTGTCCGCCCAGGCCGAGTAGGCCGACCACACCCGGTCGGCCACCTCATCCACGGCTCCGTCGCCGTCCACCACCAGCCAGTTGGCCGGATCGGTGGCGGCCATCTCCTCGAAGCCGGCGTTGACCCGGGCGTGGAACTCCTCCCCGGCCGACTCCAGCCGGTCACCGGCGTTGCCAAGGCGGGCCAGCGCCACCGCCCGGGGAACCACGATCAGCACCACCAGCTCCGGCCACAGGCCGCTCGCCGCCCACGAGCACATCCGGCGCAGGTCGCCCAGGTCGAGGCCACGGCCGTAGCCCTGGTAGGCGAGGGTGGAGTGACTGAAGCGGTCGGCCACCACGTGGCGCCCCTCGGCCAGGGCGGGTGCCACCACTTCGGCGACGTGCTCGGCCCGGGCGGCCAGCATGAGCAGGGCCTCGGTGTGGGCGTCGATCGGCCCGGGCCGGTGCAGCACCAGCTGCCGGATCTCCTCGCCCAGGGCGGTGCCGCCCGGCTCGCGGGTGAGCACGGCACCGAGGCGATCTGCGAATCGGGCCGCCTGGGTCGACTTGCCCGAGGCCTCACCGCCCTCGAACGCGATCAGCCGGCCACGCGGCATGGTCCGAGTGCCTACTCGGTGGGGCCGGCAGCCGACTTCTTGGCTGCCTTCTTGGCGGCCGGCTTCTTCTTGGCCACCGCCTTCTTGGCTCCGGCCTTCTTGGCTCCGGCCTTCTTCGTCGCCCCGGCCTTGCGAGCCGCCGCCTTGCGCCCGGGCCGGGGCCCGGCGGCCCGACGCTCGGCCAGCAGCTCGGCCGCCCGCTCCGGGGTGATCGAGTCCGGTTCGTCACCCCGGCGCAGGGAGGCGTTGGTCTCGCCGTCGGTGACGTAGGGACCGAAGCGACCCTCCCTCAGCACCATCGGCGCACCCGTGGCGGGGTCCGGGCCCAGCTCCCGCAACGGCGCCGCCGCCGCCCGCCCCCGCCTGGTCTTGGGCTGGGCGAAGAGGGCCAGGGCCTGGTCGAGGTCGACGGTGAACAGCTCCTCCTCGCTGGTCAGCGAGCGGGTGTCCGACCCCTTCTTGAGGTAGGGCCCGAAGCGGCCGTTGAGCGCCGAAATCTCCTGGCCGTCGGCCGGATCGGTGCCCACCACCCTCGGGATGGAGAGCAGCCGCAGCGCCTCTTCGAGGCTGACCGTCTCCAGGGACATGGACTTGAACAGCGACGCCGTCCGGGGCCGCTCCTTGGAGCCCGGTTCGGGATCGCCCAGCTGCACGTAGGGCCCGTAACGGCCGGCCTTGGCCACGACCGGCAGTCCGGTGTCGGGATCCTCGCCCAGGACCCGGTCGCTGTTGGAGTCGTCGAGGAGCTGCTCGGCCCGTTCGGGCGTGAGCTCGTCGGGGGCCAGGTCCTCGGGAACGGCGGCCCGGTCGTCGCCCCGCTGCACGTAGGGCCCGAAGCGGCCGACCCGCACCACCAGGTCCCGTCCCTGGGAGTCGGTGCCTATCGGGATGGAGTTGACCTCGCGGGCGTCGATGCGGTCGAGGTCCTCGGACACCACCTTCTTTAGGCCGGGGCTGCCGTTTCCGAAGTAGAAGCGCCGGAGCCAGGGGACGACCTCCTCCTCCCCGCTGGCGATCTCATCGAGGTCGTCCTCCATGGATGCGGTGAAGCCGTAGTCGACCAGCGAGCCGAAGTAGGACTCCAGCAGCCCGGTGACGGCGAAGGCGACGAAAGACGGCACCAGGGCGGTGCCCTTCTTCCACACGTAGCCCCGGTCCTGAATGGTCCCGAGGATGGTGGCGTAGGTCGAGGGACGCCCGACCCCCATGTCCTCCAGCGCCTTGACCAGCGACGCCTCGGTGTAGCGCGCCGGCGGCTGGGTCGAGTGGTTTTTGCCCGCCATGGCCGGCAGGCCGCCGACCTCGGCCACCTCGACCGAGTCCCCCACCGCCAACGGCGGCAGGTGTACCTCGCGGTCCTCCAGGTCGGCGTCGGGATCGTCGGCTCCCTCGACGTAGGCCCGCAGGAAGCCGGGGAAGGTGATCACCTTGCCGCTGGCGGCGAAGGTCGCCTCCTCGGTGCGCCCGTCGGCAGCGGGAGCGGCCAGCCCGGTGATGCGCACCTGGGCGCTGGTACCGGTGGCGTCGTTCATCTGGGAGGCGATGGTCCTCTTCCACACCAGCTCGTAGAGGGCGGCCTCGTCGCCCCGGAGCTCGCCGGAGACCTGCTCGGGGGTGCGGAAGGTGTCCCCCGCCGGCCGGATCGCCTCGTGGGCCTCCTGGGCGTTCTTCACCTTCTTCTCGTAGCGGCGGGGGGCGTTCGGAAGGTAGGCGTCCCCGTAGAGCTGCTTGACCTGGGCGCGGGCGGCGTTGACCGCCGTCTCCGACAAGGTGGTCGAGTCGGTGCGCATGTAGGTGATGTAGCCGTTCTCGTACAGGCGCTGGGCCACCTGCATGGTGCGCTGGGAGCTGAAGCGGAGCTTGCGCCCGGCCTCCTGCTGCAGGGTCGAGGTGATGAACGGCGCGTACGGCGACCGCTTGAACGGCCGCTCCTCCACCGATGCGACCTGGAACGCGCTGCGCTCGAGGCGGTGGGCCAGGTCGAGGGCATCGGCCTCGCCGAGGTGGACCACCTCGACCGCCGCCGACGCCTTCAACTGGCCGTTCTCCTCGAAGTCGCGACCCTGGGCCAGCCGCCGACCGTCGACCGCCACCAGGGTGGCGTCGAACCGCCTGGCCCCGGTGGGGCCGGGCGCGGGACCGTCGAAGGAGGCCTCCACGTCCCACCAGGTGCCGGAGCGGAATCTCATGCGGGCCCGCTCCCGCTCGACCAGCATCCGGGTGGCCACGCTCTGGACCCGGCCGGCCGACAGGCGGGGCATGACCTTCTTCCAGAGCACCGGCGAGACCTCGTAGCCGTACAGGCGGTCGAGGATCCGGCGGGCCTCCTGGGCGTCCACCAGCCGGCGGTCCAGATCCCGCCACTCCCGCACCGCCCGTTCGAGAGCGGCCCGGGTGATCTCGTGGAAGACCATCCGCCGTACCGGCACCCGGGGGCCGAGCACCTCCAGCAGGTGCCAGGCGATCGACTCACCCTCGCGGTCCTCGTCGGTGGCGAGATAGAGCTCGCTGGCGTCCTTGAGAAGCTGCTTCAGCCGGGCGACCTGGGTCTTCTTCTCCTTGGCCACCACGTAGAGCGGCTTGAAGTCGTTGTCCACGTCGACCCCGAGACGGGCCCAGCCCTCCCCCTTGTAGGCGGCGGGGACGTCGGCGGCGTTGCGGGGCAGGTCGCGGATGTGGCCGATGGAGGACTCGACCAGGTAGTCGTTCCCCAGGAAGCCGGCGATGGTCTTGGCCTTGGCCGGCGACTCAACGATTACGAGCGGTTTGGCCATCTCGCCCGTCAGGGTTGGCAGACCGGAGGGGTGCTGTCAAACAGGGGGCCCTCCGGCCCATCCAAAATCCGGCTCCCGCCCCCGGCCCGGGACCGGGTCACTGCCCCCCATGGGGTGCGGGCTGGGAGGCGCCAGGACACGGCCCGGCGGGGGGCTGGGGCGCCCCGGCCGGGGCGCCCCAGCTGCCAACTACCGGGGCGCCCCCAGGCGCCAATTAATGGTGTCCGATTACCTCGGTGGGGCTGACTCCCACGTCCTGGGCCGGGGGCAGGTCGGTCTCGTGGCCGGCGATCGACTCGGTGGCCCGCTTGGAGAAGGTGACCGCCCCCAGGAGCACCGCCAGGCACGCCCCGGAGATGGCGTAGCGGGTGGCGGTGTGGACGTGGAGCTTGATGACCTCGGGGAGGATCAGCAGCGACACCAGGTTCATGACCTTGATCAGCGGGTTGAGGGCCGGGCCGGCGGTGTCCTTGAAGGGGTCCCCTACGGTGTCGCCGATCACAGCCGCCTTGTGCGCCTCGGATCCCTTGCCGCCCAGGTTGCCGTCCTCGATGTACTTCTTGGCGTTGTCCCAGGCGCCGCCCGAGTTGGACAGGAAGTTGGCCATGAGCTGGCCGGTGAGAATGGCGGCGGCGAGGAATGCCCCCAGGGCGAAGTAGTTGATGCCGAACCCGATGATGACCGGGGCCAGCACCGCCAGCAGGGCCGGGGTGACCAGCTCCCGCTGGGCGGCGGCGGTGCAGATGGCGATGACCCGGCCGTACTCGGGCCGCTCGGTCCGGTCCATGATCCCGGGGTGCTCGCGGAACTGGCGGCGCACCTCCTGCACCACCGTGCCAGCGGAGCGGCCCACGGCGCGGATGGCCAGGCCGGAGAAGAGGAAGGCCACCGATCCGCCCACCAGCAGGCCTACGAAGGTGGTCGGATTGGCCACGTTGATCTGGGTGGCGAGCGACCTGAACGAGGCCCCGCCCGCCGGCAGGTTCAGCTGGTTGGCGATGGTCTCGATGAAGGCGGCGAACAGCGCCACCGTGGCGATGACCGCCGAGGCGATCGCCACTCCCTTGGTGATGGCCTTGGTGGTGTTGCCCACGGCGTCGAGGCTGACCATCACCCGCTGGGCCTCGCCACCGAACTCGCCCGCCATCTCGGCGATGCCGGCGGCGTTGTCCGACACCGGGCCGAAGCTGTCCTCGGAGACGACCATGCCTGTGGTCGAGAGCAGGCCGATGCCGATGAGGGCCACCAGGTAGAGGGTGAGCTCGATGTTGCCCCCGCCCAGGGCGATGGCCACTCCGAGGGCCACGGCGATGGAGACGATGGCCCAGACGCTGGACTCCAGCCCGATGGAGATGCCCGCCAGGATGGTGGTGGCCGGACCGGTGCGAGCGGAGTCGGCGATCTCGCGCACCGGGGACGTCTCGGTGGAGGTGAAGTACTCGGTGATCAGGCTCGCCACCTGGCCGAGGCCGACGCCCACCAGCACGGCCCAGAAGACCTTGAGATCCTTGATGTAGAACTGGGCCACGAGGAAGGCGGCGATGACCGTGAGCAGGCCGGAGATCCGGTAGCCCCGGTTGATGCCGGTCATGGCGGTGCGGTCGCGGTCGCTGGCCCGCACCGAGAAGATCCCTACGATCGAGGCCAGGATCCCGAAACCGGCCACCACCAGCGGGTAGATCAGGCCCTTGGCGGTGTCGGCCCGGCCGAGGGAGACGAAGGCGGCGTAGCCGAGGATCAGGGATGCCACGATCGTCACGGCGTAGGACTCGAACAGGTCGGCGGCCATGCCGGCGCAGTCGCCCACGTTGTCACCGACGTTGTCGGCGATGACGGCGGCGTTGCGGGGATCGTCCTCGGGGATACCGACCTCGACCTTGCCGACCAGGTCGGCCCCGACGTCGGCCGCCTTGGTGAAGATGCCGCCTCCGACTCGCATGAACAGCGCCAGCAGCGAGCCGCCGAAGCCGAAGCCCTCCAGCACGGCGGTGACCGAGTTCTGGAAGATCAGGGTGATGGCCGAGGCCCCGATCAGGCCCAGGCCAACGCAGAACAGCCCGGTGATGCCCCCGGTGCGGAAGGCGACCTTGAGCGCCGGCGGCAGCTTGCCGTCCAGGGCGGCGGCGGCGGTGCGCACGTTGCCCCGCACCGCCAGGCTCATGCCGATGGTGCCGGTGAGGCCGGAGAAGAACGCCCCGACGACGAAGGCGACCGCCCTGGCCAGGCCGGAGGCAGCGAAGGTGAGACCGTGCTTGCCCGGAGGGGCCACCACCTTGGTGGCGGTGAAGAACACCAGCACGGCCAGGGGCACCACCACGATGCCGATGGTGCGGAACTGACGGCGCAGGAACGCCTCGGCGCCCTCCTGCACGGCGCCGGCGATCTCCGCCATGAGCGAGGTGCCGGTGCCGTAGCGCAGGACGTTGCGCATCAGGCCGAAGGCGGCGATGAGTGAGATGACGCCGGTACCCAGGGCGAACCAGAGCCAGTCCTTCTCGCTCGGGTGCAGGACAAAGTCCTGGAATCCGCCTTCGGCTGCGAGCAGGAGGCTCATGCCGTGTTCTCCCTTCTCTTCTTTGACGAGTCCTTGATTACGTAGAGCTGGCGGGCGAGCTTCTCGCCCACGGTGCGGTCCTCGCCCGAGACCCGCAGCACCAGCGGCCCTTCGAACGGGTGCTTCTCCACAACCTCGATCCGAACCCCGGGCCGCAGCCCCAGCGAGTCGAGGAAGGTGACCACCTCGGCGTCGGTGGAGCCGGGCACGGCCACGACGGCGGTGTCACCCGGCTCCAGCTCGTACAGCGTCGGCAGGTCGGCGATGTCGGCCTCGGCGGCGTCCGGTATGGGGAAGCCGTGGGGGCAGGTGGCCGGGCGGTGGAGGGCCACGAACAACCGGTCCTCCACCTCCTGGGGCAGCTCGTGCTCGAAGGAGCCGGCCAGCCGGTCGGCCTCGTTCCAGGCGTAGCCCAGCATGTCGGACAGGAACCGCTCGACTATGCGGTGGCGACGGATGGCGGCCACGGCCATGGCCCGGCCGGAGGCGGTCAGCTCCACCCCCCGGTAGGGGCGGTGGTCGACCAAGCCGCGGTCGGCCAGGCGCTTGACCGTGGTGGTAGCCGTGCCCGGGCTCACCCCCAGGGCCTCGGCCAGCGCCCCGGTATGGGCGTCGGTGCCGGCCTTGGTCAGCCGGTACATGGCCTTGAGGGCCTCACGCTCGGACTTTGAAAGGAGCAGTTCCATGGTTCGCGAGGCCATGAACGTAGTTTCGCCCCCCGGAAACCGTCAACCAGGGGGGTGCGAACTCCGGCCCCCGAAGGGGAGGATCCGGGCGACTCTGGCCTGCCTGAGCTGCCCAAAGCGGTCGAAAAGCCGCGTACTTCCCTATTCGGCGTCGGGCGAAGGGCCGAGGAGCTCGTAGAGGGGGTTGAGCATGGCCAGGTGGCTGTCGCGCTGGCTGACCACTCCCTCCACGGCCAGCTTCGCCCCCGGCGACACCCCGGCAACCCGCCGGCGGCCCAGGAACACCACCGTCAGGGGGTCGCCGTTGGCGTCGACCAGGGTGCACTCGAGGCTCTGGACCCCGGCGTAGGGCTGGACCCGGACGGCCCGGACCCGCCCGGCGACCCGGGCGGGACGGCGGGGCTCGACGTCGCGCACCGCCACGGTGCCTGCGGGCACCGACTCCACCGCCGGCACCCCGCCCGTCCTGCGGCCGGAGGCGACCCCGGCGCCGGCGGCCCGGCGGGCGCGGGAGAGGCGGCGGCCGTGGCTGGAGAGCATGGCGACATCGACGTGGAACGGGACGATGGTGGCGTTCACGTGGGGCAGCTGGCTGACCTCGGCCACGATGCGGTCGGCGGTCTGGTCGTGGAGGATCCGGCTCCACGACCGGGTGTAAGCCCTTCGTGGCAGCAGGATGCTCACCTCGGTGTCCCCGTCGGCCGACTGCTCCGCCGCCAGCTCGAGGGCGGCGCGTCCCAGGCGGCGGTCGGGACAGTCGATGAGCTCGAGGGTCGGGTGGCGCAGGCCCAGCTGGCCCCAGCGCTCGGCCAGCTCGCGGGCGTGCCTGGCGTCGATGACGAAGTGCACGGCCCGCAGCTCGTCGGGGTTGAGCCCCCGGGCGTACTGGATGGCCCGGGCGGTGGCCATGTCCAAGCGGTCGACCATGACCACCACCACGTGGCGGCGCAGGATGGGGGCCTCGGCCGCCTTCTGGGCCCCCGTCTCGAGGATGGCGTCCTCGGCCTGGTACTGACGGTTGAGGCGGATGAATACATAGACCATCACCGGCATCAGGACCACCACCACCCAGGCCCCGCCGGTGAACTTGGTCACCACGATCACAATGTCGACGATGAAGGTCAGCACCGCCGCAGCCGCGCAGATGGCGATGTTGCGCTGCCATCCCCGCTCGCGCTGGGTCCAGTGGTGCTTGACCATGCCGGCGCCGGACAGGGTGAAGCCGGTGAACACGCCGACCGCGTACATGTTGATGAGGCTGTCGAGGTTGGAGTGGGTGGCCAGGATCAGGACGCTGGACACCAGGGTCAGCACGATGATCCCGTTGGAGAAGACCAGGCGGTGCCCCCGCCGCATCAGCTGACGCGGCAGGAAGGCGTCCTCGGCGGCGAAGCTGGCCAGGAAGGGGAAGCCGGTGAAGCTGGTGTTGGCGGCCAGGATCAGGATGAGCGCCGTTCCCGTCTGCATCATGTAGTAGAGGAAGTGGCCGGCGGCGCTGGTGCCGTACACGTACCGGGCCACCTGGGAGATGACCGTCGGCGTCCCCGACTCGTACGGCACCGGGTGGGTGAGGGCGGCAAAGACCGATACCACCAGGAACATGCTCCCGAGGATGACGGCCATCCACACGAGGGTCTGGCGGGCGTTGCGCGCCTGGGGCGTCCGGAACACGCTCACGCCGTTGGAGATGGCCTCGGTGCCCGTGAGCGCCGATCCTCCGCTGGCGTAGGCCTTCAGCACGATGAACAGCGACGCACCGAGGAACAGGCCCGATCCCTTGTTGCCGGGGTGGAACGCCCCGTTCAGATGCACGCTGTGGGCGTGCAGGCGGCCGGCCGCGGCGCGCACGGTTCCCACGACGGCCAGGGCGGCCATGTTGGCGATGAAGAAGAAGGTGGGGACGGCGAAGCTGCGCCCCGCCTCCCGGAGGCCGCGCAGGTTCCCGTACGCCAGGAGCAGGACGAAGCCGATCCCGATCACGGTCGTGGCCCGGCCCAGGCTCGGGACGGCGGAGGTGATGGCCGCCGTGCCCGCCGCCACCGAGACGGCCACGGTCAGCGTGTAGTCGATGAGGAGCGAGGCGGCCGCCACCTCGGACACCAGCGCCCCGAGGTTCTCGCGGCTCACCACGTAGGCGCCGCCCGCCTTCGGATACGCCTTCACGACCTGCCGGTAGAGGGCGGTCACGATCGCCAGCACGCAGATGATCGCCAGGGTCACCGGTACGACGAGGCTGAAGGCGGC
>DASRBO010000167.1:0-19028 GCA_035653595.1 Acidimicrobiales bacterium
TGCGGGCTTTGGCCAACCGCCTCGTCGGCATCCTCCACGGCTGCCTCCGTCACGGCACCCTCTACGACGAGCACACGGCCTGGGGACACCGATCCACAGCTGCCGCTTGACGAGTTAAGGCCGTGGGATGTCTAGGCCGCCCCTACCGCCGGCTTCGGGACGGCTTCAGGACAGCTGGCCCACCACGTGGTCGATGCATCGGGTCAGGGCGGTGATGTCGTCGGGCTCCACAGCCGGGAACATCCCGATGCGCAGCTGGTTGCGGCCCAGCTTGCGGTAGGAGTCGGTGTCGACGACACCGTTGGCCCTCAGGATCTTCGACACGGCAGCGGCGTCGATGGCGCCGTCGAGGTCGATGGTGCCGACCACCCGGCTGCGCTTGTCGGCCTCGGCCACGAAAGGGGTGGCGAAGGAGCTGGCCTCGGCCCAGCCGTAGAGGCGGTCGGCGGAGTCGTCCGAGCGGGAGGCCGCCCACTCGAGGCCCCCGTTGGAGTTCATCCAGTCGATCTGGTCGGCCAGCAGGAAGAGGGTGGCCAGGGCGGGGGTGTTGTAGGTCTGGTCCTTGCGGGAGTTCTCGAGGGCCACCGACAGGTCGAGGAAGGCCGGCACCCAGCGGCCGGAGGCGGCCACCCGCTCGATGCGCTCGATCGCCGCCGGCGAGCAGGCCGCCAACCACAGGCCACCGTCGGAGCCGAAGCACTTCTGGGGGGCGAAGTAGTACACGTCGACCTGGGCCGGGTCGAAGCGCAGGCCGCCGGCCCCCGAGGTGGCGTCCACCGCCACCAGGCCGGAGGCCCCGGCCGGCCGGGCCAGCCCCATCATCACCCCGGTCGAGGTCTCGTTGTGGGTGAGGGCGTATAGGTCCACCTCGTCGCTGGGGCGGGCCTCGGGGTGGGTGCCGGGCGCCGACTCGATCACCTCGGGGTCCTTGAGGTGGGGGGCGGCAGCGGCGGCGGAGGCGAACTTGGACGAGAACTCGCCGAAGGACAGGTGCTGGCTGCGCTCCTCGATCAGGCAGAAGGTGGCCGCGTCCCAGAAGGCGGTGGTGCCGCCGTTGCCAAGCAGCACCTCGTAGCCGTCCGGCAGCGAGAACAGCTCGCCCAGGCCGGCCCGGATCCGCCCCACGACCGCCTGCACCGGCTTCTGGCGGTGGCTGGTGCCGAGCCAGGACCGGGCCGACTCGGCCAGGGCCTGGGCCGCCTCCGGACGCACCTTGGAGGGCCCGCAGCCGAAGCGACCGTCGCCGGGAAGCAGGCCGGCGGGGATGCGGATATCGGAATTCGGGGTGCTGGTCACTGTGCAAGCATTGCAGCAATGGAGCGCATCTCCCGACGGATTGCCGCCGTCTCCGAGTCGGCCACTCTCGCCATCGACGCCAAGTACAAGGCGCTCAAGGCGGCGGGGGAGTCGGTGGTCGGATTCGGCGCCGGCGAGCCTGATTTCCCCACCCCGGCGGCGATAGTGGAGGCGGCGGCGGCCGCCTGTCGCGACCCGGCCAACCACGTCTACACGCCGACCCCCGGCCTGCCCGCCCTGCGAGAGGCCATCGCCGCCAAGACCGCCCGCGACAGCGGCCTGGCGGTGGAGGCGGCCCAGGTGCTGGTGACCAACGGGGGCAAGCAGGCCATCTACAACGCCTTCGCCACCCTGTTGGACCCGGGCGACGAGGTGCTGGTGCCCGCCCCCTACTGGACGACCTACCCCGAGTCCATCGCCCTGGCCGGGGGGGTGCCGGTGGTGGTGCCGACCGACGAGCGAACCGGCTTCCGGGCCACCGTCGACGCCCTCGAGGCCGCCCGGACCCCCCGGACCAAGGTGCTGCTGTTCGTGTCGCCCTCCAACCCGACCGGGGCCGTGTACCCGAGGGAGGAGATCGAGGCCGTGGGGGCATGGGCGGCGGCCCACGGGCTGTGGGTGCTGACCGACGAGATCTACGAGCACCTGGTTTACGGGTCGGCCAGCCACCACTCCATGCCGGTCGTGGTCCCCGACATCGCCGAGCGGTGCGTGGTCGTCAACGGGGTGGCCAAGACCTACGCCATGACCGGCTGGCGGGTGGGCTGGATGATCGCGCCCCTCGACGTGGTGAAGGCGGCTACCAACCTCCAGTCCCACTCCACCTCCAACGTGAACAACGTGGCCCAGCGAGCGGCCCTGGCGGCGGTGAGCGGCGACCTGTCGGCGGTGGCGACGATGAGGGAGGCCTTCGACCGCCGGCGCCGGCGCATCCACGAGATGCTCAACGGGATCGACGGGGTGGTCTGCACCGAGCCGGAAGGGGCGTTCTACGCCTTCCCGTCCTTCGCCGGGGTCCTCGGTCGCCCCATCCGGGGCCGCACGCCGCACACCACCTTCGAGCTGGCCGAGGTGATCCTCGACGAGGCCAAGGTGGCCATCGTGCCCGGCGAGGCCTTCGGCGCCCCCGGCTACGCCCGCCTCTCCTACGCCCTGGGCGACGACGACCTCGAGGAGGGCGTCACCCGCATAGGCAAGCTGCTGGCGGAGGCGTGATGGCCCGGGTCCTGATCACCGAGGCCCTGGCCGATGCCGGGGTGCGCATGCTGGCCGAGGCCGGCCACGAGGTGGAGCAGCGTCTGGGGATGTCGCCGGCCGAGTTGGTAGAGGCGGTCGCCGACGTGGACGCCCTGGTGATCCGGTCGGCCACCAAGGTCACCGCCGAGGTCCTCGAGGCGGCCAGGCGCCTGGTCGTGGTGGGCCGGGCCGGCATCGGGGTGGACAACGTGGACGTGGCCGCCGCCACCCGGCGGGGGGTGATGGTCGTCAACGCCCCCAACTCGATCACCCTGTCCACCGCCGAGCACACCATGGCCCTCCTGCTCTCCATGGCCCGCAACGTCCCCCAGGCCCACTCGGCCCTGGTGGCGGGACGGTGGGAGAAGTCCAAGTGGGAGGGGGTCGAGCTGCACGGCAAGACCCTGGGGGTGCTGGGGCTGGGTCGCATCGGCACGCTGGTGGCCCAGCGGGCCCATGCCTTCGGGATGCGCCTGGTGGCCTGGGACCCGTGGATCTCCCCCGAGCGGGCCCGCCAGCTCGGCGTGGAGCTGCTCGACCTCCCGGAGCTGTTCTCCCAGGCCGACTTCGTCACCATCCACCTGCTCAAGACGGCCGACAGCGTCGGCCTCGTCGGCAAGGAGCTGCTGGCCCGGGCCAAGCCGGGCATGCGCATCGTCAACTGCGCCCGGGGCGGCATCGTCGACGAGGACGCCCTGGCCGAGGCCCTCCGCTCTGGTCTGGTGGCCGGGGCCGCTCTCGACGTGTTCGACGAGGAGCCGGCGACGGCGTCGCCGCTGTTCGAGTTCTCCTCGGTCGTCGTGACCCCCCATCTGGGGGCCAGCACGGCCGAGGCCCAGGACAAGGCGGGGGTGACCATCGCCGAGCAGGTCAACCTGGCCCTGGCCGGCGACTTCGTCCCCTATGCCCTCAACGTCTCCGCCGGCGAGGCGTCCAAGGCGGTGCGGCCCTTCCTGTCGGTGGCCGAGCTGCTGGGGAGCCTCTTCGCCTGCCTGCACGAGGGCCTGCCTGCGGTGCTGGACATCACTTACCAGGGGGCCCTGGCCGAGCACGACACCCGCATCCTCACCCTGTCGGCCCTGAAGGGGGTCTTCTCCGCCGGGGGCAGCACCGACCCGGTGTCCTACGTGAACGCCCCCCAGATGGCCGAGGAGCGGGGGATGGAGGTGCGGGAGACGACCAGCACGGCCGCCCACGACTACACCAACCTGATCACCATCAGCGGGGACGGCCACTCGGTCTCCGGCACGGTTTCCGGCCCGTCGGGCCAGCCCCGGGTGGTCATGGTCGACGGCCACAACGTCGACGTCCCCCCGGCGCCAGACATGCTGGTGGTCCGCAACGACGACCGCCCGGGCATGATCGGGGTGGTGGGCACGGTCCTGGGCGACGCCGGCGTCAGCATCTCCAACATGGCCGTGGGCCAGTCGCCCACCGGGGGCACCGCCCTCATGGTGCTGGCCACCGCCGGGCCCGTCCCGGACGAGGTGGTGGAGCGCCTGTCCGGCTCCCCCGGCATCCTCGAGGTGCACCGGGTCAGCGTCTGAGCGCCGTCGGTCCGGCCCGGGCCACGGCCGGTTCGCCTGGGCCGCCTTCGGGCGACCGCATCGGTGGCGCCGCCCGCAGGCGGCTGGTCAGCGCTTGGCCTTGGTGAACCCGTCGGCCACCGCCGCCGCCTCGTCGAGGTAGCAGCGGTCGGCGGCGGTGCGGTTGTAGGCGAACATGCCCGGCAGGTGGAACAGCCGGCTGGACAGCTTGGCCTTGACCGGATGGGTCACCGGGCAGGCCCCGCCCTCCTCGGGACCGACCCAGGCGGGGCCCCCAGCTTCGGGGGAAGCGGCCTTCTTGGTGCCGGCGGCCTTCTTGGCCGCCCCCTTCACCGCGGCGGCCTTCTTCACCGCCGCCTTGGCCGCCTTCCGGGCGGCGGGGACGGCCTTGGCCGGGGCCTTGGCCACCGGCCCGGCCGGGGGAACCGGAGCCGCCGGCGCCGGGGCCGGCGTCGCGGTCGGTGCCGACGCCCTGGGAGGCTCGCCAGCGGTCTGCTCGGCCGGGGCGGCCGGCTCCGCCGGCTCCACCGGCGGGGCCCCGAGGGCCGAGGCCTCCTCGGGGACGGTGACCGGCATGTGGGTCGGAGGGTGGCCGGGTGCGTGGGCGGGGGCCGATCCGGCCGGACCGGCGGGCCTGGTTCCGGCGCCGCCGGGTCGAGCGGCGGGGCCGGCCCGCTCGGGCGCCGGCTCGGCCTCGGGCCGGGGTCGGGGCCGCACCTCGGGCCAGGAGCCGTCCACCCCGGTAGCCATCGGAGCCGCCTCCCCGTTGCGGCGCGACTTCAGGGCCAGGTAGGCGGCGAAGCAGAGCCCGGCCAGCAGGCCCAGGCGTATGCCGTAGCGAAACGAGGTCCTCAAGAACTGCCCCCTTGCTCTGTGGGCAGAACGGTACCCATTACTTTCGGTGCCAGTGCAGACCAGGACCGGCACGGCGGCGTGGCCACCCTAGGGGAGCGCCGGGCGATCGCCTCACCGGCGCTGGCCCGCATCCTCGTCCTCGGAGCGGTATGGGGCACCAGCTTCCTGTTCATCCGGGTGGCCGACCGCGGCTTCAGCCCGGCCCAGGTGGTGCAGGGCCGCCTGGTCTTCGGCGCCCTCGCCCTGGGGCTGTTCATGGTCGCCGGCCACCGGCGCCTGCCCCGCCAGCGCCGCCTGGTGGGCCACCTGGTGGTGATGGGGGTGGTGGCCAACGTGGTCCCGTTCCTGCTGATTGCCTGGGGGGAGACCCGGGTGAGCTCGAGCCTGGCGGCGGTCCTCAACGCCTCGACCCCGATCATGACCGTGCTGCTGGCCCTGCTGGTCCTGCCGGCCGAGCGGCCGACCCCGTTGCGGGCGGCCGGCATCGCGGCCGGCCTGGGCGGGGTCGTGCTGGTAATGCACCCGTGGAGCCGGGGCGCGACCACCGGCTCGCTGGTGGGGGAGCTGGCCTGCGTGGGCGCCGCCCTCTGCTACGGGGTCACCTTCGTCTACACCCGCCGCTTCATCTCCCCCCTGGGGGCCGAGCCGGTGGGCATGGCGGCGGCCC
Organism: Acidimicrobiales bacterium; assembly: GCA_035653595.1. Lineage (GTDB taxonomy): Bacteria > Actinomycetota > Acidimicrobiia > Acidimicrobiales > JAJPHE01 > DASRBO01. Next base: position 5,602 of record DASRBO010000167.1, read on the forward strand.
AGATCGGGTCGGGGGCGGTGATGCTGGGCCTGCTGGCCCCGGCTCTGGAGCGCTCCGGCGTCCACGCCCACTGGACCGCCTGGTTGTCTCTGGTCGCCCTGGGCGCCGTCAACACCGGGGTGGCCTACGTGTGGTATTTCCAGCTCACCCGGGCCACCGGGGCGGCGGCGTCGTCGATGGTGACCTACGTGTCCCCGGTCGTGGCGGTGGTGCTGGGGGCGGCGGTGCTGGGCGAGTCCCTGGGCTGGGAGCTCTTCGTGGGCGGGGCGGTGGTGCTGGCCGGCGTCGCCATGGCCCAGACTGGCCGGTCGTGACCGCCGCCCCGCCCCGCTTCCCCCCGCCCCGGCGGGCCATGGAGGCCCGCCGCCGGCTCGAGCGCCTGGTGTTCGGGCTGGCGGTGGTGGCCGTGGCCGGGGTGCTCGGAACCCTGGGCTTCGGCCTGGCCTACGCCCACGTCCAGTCCCAGATCTACGACACCACCGCCGTGCGCAGCGCAGCGGCCGGCTTCCTGGCCGACCTCACCAACTGGAGCCCGGCCACCGTCGACGGCCAGTTCAACCGGGTGCAGGCCATGGCCACCGGCGCCTTCGCCCGCCAGGCGGCCGCCGTGTTCAACCCGGCGGTGCGGGCCAAGCTGCGCTCGGCCAAGGCCGCCACCACCGGCCGGGTCACCTACCTCTTCGTCCAGTCCTACAACGGGAAGGCGGCCAGCGTCTTCGGGGTGGTCGACCAGACCTACTCCAACTCCGCCAGCCGGGGGACCCACAGCGCTCAGCTCCACCTGGTGGTCGACCTGGCCAAGGTGGCCGGTCGGTGGAAGGTCGACTCGCTGCTGTCCCTGACCGGCTCGGCGACCCCCACCCCCTGAGCGCTCAGCCGAGCGAGGGCAGCCAGGCCGGCCGGGTGGCCTCGTAGCGGTCGATGTCGGCCTGGTGGCGCAGGGTCAGCCCGATGTCGTCGAGCCCGTTGACCAGGCGATAGCGGGTGAACTCGTTGAGGGGGAAGGGGGCCTCGATGCCGGCCGCCGGGGCCGACACCACCAGCCGTTCCACGTCGACGGTTATCTCGAGGTCGGGGTCGGCCGCCACCGCCTCGAGCAGGGCGCGCCCGGTGGCCTCGTCCACCTGCACCGGCACCAGCCCGGCCTTGGTGGCGTTGTTGCGGAAGATGTCCCCGAAGCGGGGGGAGATGACCGCCTTGAACCCGTAGTCGGTCAGGGCCCACACGGCGTGCTCGCGGGAGGACCCGGTGCCGAAGTTGGGTCCCGCCACCAGGATGGTGGCCCCGGCGTGCTCGGACCGGTTGAGCACGAAGTCGCGCTCGTCCCGCCACTCGGCGAACAGGCCGGCGCCGAAGCCGGTCCGCTCCACCTTCTTCAACCAGTCGCTGGGGATGATCTGGTCGGTGTCGACGTCGGAGCGGTCGAGGGGGACCGCCCGGCCGCTTATTGCTCTGACTGGCTCCATCGCTGTCCTCCTCAGTCCAGCTCGGCCGGGGTGGCGAAGTGGCCGGCCACGGCGGTGGCGGCGGCCACGGCCGGGGAGACCAGGTGGGTGCGCCCGCCCCGGCCCTGGCGGCCCTCGAAGTTGCGGTTGGAGGTCGAGGCGCAGCGCTCGCCGGGGCTGAGCTTGTCCGGGTTCATGGCCAGGCACATGGAGCAACCCGGCTCCCTCCACTCGAAGCCGGCGGCCACGAAGATGCGGTCCAGCCCCTCGGCCTCGGCCTGGGCCTTGACCGGGTGGGAGCCCGGAACGGCGAGGGCCCGCAGGCCGGGCCGCACCCGGCGCCCCTCGAGCACCGCCGCCGCCGCCCGCAGGTCCTCGATGCGGGAGTTGGTGCACGAGCCGATGAACACGGTGTCCACCCCGATCTCCCGCATCGGCGTGCCCGCCGCCAGGCCCATGTAGGCCAGGGCCCGGGCGGCCGCCTCCCGCTCCGACGCCTCGGCGAAGGAGTCCGGGTCGGGCACGGCCCCGTCGATGGGTTGGACCTGGCCCGGGTTGGTGCCCCACGACACGTGGGGGACCAGGCCGGAGGCGTCGATGTCCACCTGGCGGTCGAAGCTGGCCCCGTCGTCGGTGGCCAGGCCGGCCCAGTCGGCGACCGCCTCCTCCCATGAGGGCCCGGTGGGGGCGAAGGGGCGGCCCTGGAGGTAGGCCCAGGTGGTCTGGTCGGGGGCGATCATGCCCGCCCGGGCCCCGGCCTCGATGCTCATGTTGCACACCGTCATCCGGCCCTCCATCGACAGCAACCGGATGGCCGAGCCCCGGTACTCGATGACGTGGCCGATGCCGCCTCCGGTGCCGATCCGGCCGATGACGGCCAGGATCACGTCCTTGGCGGTGACCCCGGCCGGCAGGTCGCCCTCCACCGTCACCGCCATGGTCCGGGGCCGGTGCTGGGGCAGGGTCTGGGTGGCGAGGACGTGTTCCACCTCGCTGGTCCCAATGCCGAAGGCCAGGGCCCCGAAGGCGCCGTGGGTGGAGGTGTGGCTGTCGCCGCACACGATCGTCATTCCGGGCTGGGTGAGGCCCAGCTCGGGCCCGATGACGTGGACTATGCCCTGGCGGGAGTGGCCCATCGGGTAGACGGTGATCCCGAACTCGGCGCAGTTGGCCGCCAGCACCTCGAGCTGGCGGGCCGACACCGGGTCCTCCACCGGCCGGTCGATGCCCACCGTGGGGACGTTGTGGTCGGCGGTGGCCAGGGTCAGGTCGGGCCGGCGGACCCGGCGCCACGCCAGGCGCAGGCCGTCGAAGGCCTGGGGGGAGGTGACCTCGTGGACCAGGTGGAGATCGATGTAGAGCAGGTCGGGCTCGTCGCCTCCGGAGTGCACCACGTGGCGCTCCCAGACCTTCTCGCTCAGGGTGCGGGGTTGGGCCACGCCGTTCTCCTCTCGGGTTGGTGCTTGGGCGGGTGCTGCTGGTGTCTCAGTATGTGAGACGATAATCTCGTGTTATGGACACTGTAAGCGGGGTGGGCGTCCTCGACAAGGCGGTGGCGATCCTGGTCGCCCTGGAGCCGGGCCGAGCCGGTCTGCCCGAGGTGGCCCGGCACACCGGTCTGCCCCGCGCCACCGCCCACCGGCTCCTGGTCGCCCTGGAGGCCCACCAGCTGGTGGAGCGGTCGACCGACGGCCGCTTCGGCCCCGGCCCCCTGCTGGGCCGCCTGGGGGCGGCGTGGCAGGCCTCGACCGGGCTGGCCGAGGCGGCCCGCCCCGCCCTGGAGGCCCTGCGCGACGCCACCGGCGAGAGCGTGCAGCTCTACACCGCCCGAGGCGACGTGCGGGTGTGCCTGGCGTCGCTGGAGTCGCCCCACAGCCTGCGCACCATCGTGGCGGTGGGGGCGGCCCTGCCCATGGACCGGGGCTCGGCCGGCCGGGTGCTGCGGGACGAGCCGGCCGACCGGCGCCGGGGCTGGGCCCAGAGCGTCGAGGAGCGGGAGAAGGGGGTGGCCTCGGTCAGCGCCCCGGTGCGCCGGTCCTCGCCCGACGGGGACGGCCCGGTGCTGGCGGCGGTGTCGGTGTCGGGGCCGGTCGAGCGCACCACCCGGTCGCCCGGTCGCCTCTACGCCGAGGCCGTGACGGCCGCCGCCCGCCGGGTGGAGGCGGCCCTGACCGCCCGGTCCAGCGACTAGCCGACGCTGACGATCTCGACCTTCAGCTTGCCGGTGGGGGCCTCGTACTCGACCACGTCGCCCGGCCCCCGCCCCAGCAGGGCCTGGCCCAGGGGGGAGCCGGGGGACACCACCGACAGGCCCTCGTCGTGGCGCTCCTCGATCGAGCCGACCAGGTAGCGCTCGACGTCGTCGTCGCCCTCGTAGCGGAGGGCCACCACCGTGCCTGCGGCCACCTTGCCCCCGCTGCCGGCCGCCGCCTCGTCGACGATGACCGCCTTCTTGAGGATGGCCTGCAGCTGGCGGATGCGGGCTTCCATCTTGCCCTGGTCGTCCTTGGCGGCGTGGTAGTCGCCGTTCTCCGACAAATCCCCGAGGGCGCGGGCGGCCTCGATTCGGTTGGCCACCTCCACCCGGCCCCTGGTGGTCAGATCCTCCAGCTCGGCGCTGAGGCGCTCGTGGGCAGAGCGGGAGAGGTGGGTCTCACTTACGTCGCTCACCCGCCCACGCTACCGCCCCCGGCCCTCGTCCCCGAGCGCAGCGTGCCGCCCGAGCCGGGGGAGTTGACCGGTCGTCCCCGGTGGGCGACACTGGACGGACCGTGAGCACCGCCCAGGCAGCGATCGCCCAGGTCGTAATTATCGTGTAGCGCACGCCGGCAACCGGTGTGCGCCCTCGGCCGTCCACAATGGTGGGCGGCTTTTCATTTGTCAGCACGGCGGGATCGGTGGGCGGGAGCCCGGATCGAGGCCCAGGTACAGGACAGGTACCAGGTACAGGACAGGTACCAGGTACAGGACAGGTAGAGGAAGAGAGATGGCAGACCACAGGGTCGGCATCATCGGCGGCGACGGCATCGGCCCCGAGGTGGTGGCCGAGGCGCTCAAGGTGGTGCAGGCCGCCGGGGTGAGCCTCGACACCGTCGACTACGACCTCGGCGCCGACCGCTACCGGCGCACCGGCGAGGTGCTGCCCGACCCGGTGCTGGCCGAGCTGAGAGGCCTCGACGCCATCCTGCTGGGGGCGGTGGGGCCGCCGGTGGGCAGCACCGAGGTGCCGCCCGGCCTGCTCGAGCGGGGCCTCCTCCTGCGCCTGCGCTTCGAGCTGGACCTGTACATCAACCTGCGCCCCTTCATCGGCACGGGGCCGGCCGGCGAAGTCGACCTCGCCGTGGTGCGGGAGAACACCGAGGGCACCTACGCCGGCGAAGGGGGGTTCCTCCGCAAGGGGACCGCCGCCGAGGTGGCCACCCAGGGCTCGGTGAACACCCGCTTCGGGGTGGAGCGCTGCGTCCGCTTCGCCTTCGGCCTGGCCGCAGGGCGTCCCCGCCAGCACCTCACCCTGGTGCACAAGACCAACGTGCTGACCTTCGCCGGCGACCTGTGGCAGCGCACCTTCGACGAGGTGGCGTCCGACCACGCCGGCGTCACCACCGCCTACAACCATGTCGACGCCGCCTGCATCTACCTGGTGGAGTCGCCCGCCCGCTACGACGTCATCGTCACCGACAACCTCTTCGGCGACATCCTCACCGACCTGGCCGGTGCCGTGTCCGGCGGGATCGGCCTGGCCGCCTCGGCCAACCTCAACCCGGCCCGGACCGGGCCCTCGCTGTTCGAGCCGGTCCACGGGGCCGCCCACGACATCGTCGGCACCGGGCGGGCCAACCCGCTGGCCGCCATCCGGTCCGCCGCCATGATGCTCGACCACCTGGGCGAGGCCGACGCCGCCGCCCGCATCACCAAGGCCGTCCTGGAACGGGCGGCGGCCGGGGTGTCCGGCCTCTCCACCTCCGCCATCGGCGACCGAGTCGCAGAAAGGGTCTGACATGCCGATTACCAAGGTCGACAAGGTGTGGATGGACGGTGAGCTCGTCGACTGGGACGACGCCAAGGTCCACATCCTCACCCACTCGCTCCACTACGGCCTCGGGGTCTTCGAGGGCATCCGGGCCTATGCCACCGCCCGGGGACCGGCTGTCTTCCGCCTCACCGACCACATCCGGCGGCTGTTCAACTCGGCCAAGATCTTCATGCTCGACATCCCCTACACGCCCGAGTCGCTGGTCGAGGCGGTCAAGGGGACGGTCTGGGTCAACGGCCTCGACGCCTGCTACATCCGGCCCATCGTCTACCTCGGCTACGGGGAGATGGGCCTCAACCCCCTGCCGTGCTCGGTGCAGGTGTCGATCGCGGTGTGGCCCTGGGGCGCCTACCTGGGCGACGAGGGCATCGCCAAGGGCGTACGGATGAAGATCAGCTCGTGGCGACGCCACGACCCCAACAGCATGCCGCCGGCCGCCAAGGGCACCGGCATGTACATCAACTCCTGCCTGGCCAAGGTCGAGTCGCTCAAGGCCGGCTACGACGAGGCCATCCTGCTCTCGCCCCAGGGCTATGTCAGCGAGTGCACCGGCGAGAACCTGTTCGTGGTGCGCGACGGCCGCATCCTGCTGCCGCCGGTCAGCGCCGGCGCCCTCGAGGGCATCACCCAGGCCTCGGTCGTCACCATCGCCCGCGATCTGGGCTACGAGGTGGAGACGGCCAACATCCTGCGCTCGGACCTCTACGTGGCCGACGAGGCCTTCCTGACCGGCACGGCGGCCGAGGTGGTGCCCATCCGCTCGGTCGACGACCGCAACATCGGCGACGGCGAGCCGGGGCCCATCACCCGCAAGATCCAGGAGGTGTACTTCGCCACCGTCAAGGGCGAGGTCGACCGCTACAAAGACTGGCTCGAGCATGTCCGGTAGCCATCCCCACACCCACCTGGGCCTGGGGCCGGCTATGCCCGCCGAGGTGGAGGTGTACGACACCACCCTGCGGGACGGCAGCCAGCAGGAGGGCTTCTCCCTCACCGTGGACGACAAGCTCCGGGTGGCCGAGCAGCTCGACCACCTCGGGGTCCACTACATCGAGGGGGGCTGGCCGGGGGCCAATCCCAAGGACGCCGAGTTCTTCCGCCGGGCCCCAGCGGAGCTCCGGCTGGGCACCGCCACCCTGGTGGCATTCGGGTCCACCAGGCGGTCGGGGGCCAAGGCGGAGGCGGACGAGACGCTGCGCCAGCTGGTGTCGGCGGGCACCACGGCGGTGTGCATAGTGGGCAAGTCCTGGGACTACCACGTGACCGAGGCGCTGCGCACCACCCTCGACGAGGGCGTGCGGATGGTCGCCGACTCGGTGGCCCACCTCAAGCGGGCCGGCCTGCGGGTCTTCTTCGACGCCGAGCACTTCTTCGACGGCTACAAGCGCAACCCCACCTTCAGCCTCGCCGTCATCCGGGCGGCCCAGGAGGAGGGCGCCGACGCCCTGGTGCTGTGCGACACCAACGGCGGCACCCTGCCCCACGAGGTCGAGCGGGTCCTCTCCGAGGTGCTGCCCCAGGTGAGCACCCAGGTCGGGGTGCACTTCCACAACGACGGCGGCTGCGGGGTGGCCAACACCCTCACCGGTGTCCGGCTGGGCGCCACCCAGGTGCAGGGTTGCGTAAACGGCTATGGGGAGCGGACCGGCAATGCCGACCTGTCGGTGGCCATCCCCAACCTGTCGCTCAAGATGGGGGTCCGCACCATCCCCGGCGAGCGCCTGGAGCGCCTCACCGCCGTTTCCCATCACATCGCCGAGCTGGTCAACATCAGCCCCAACCCCCAGCAGCCCTACGTCGGCACCTCGGCCTTCGCCCACAAGGCCGGCCTGCACACCAGCGCCATCGCCCGCAGCCCCGACGCCTACGAGCACGTGGTCCCCGACTCGGTGGGCAACGGCACCCGCTTCGTCGTGTCCGAGATGTCCGGCCGCTCGACGATCCTCCTCAAGGCCCAGGAGCTCGGCCTCGAACTCGAGGGGGCGGCGCTGGGCGACGTGCTTGAGACCCTCAAGGACCTCGAACACAGGGGCTATCACTTCGAGGCGGCGGACGGCTCCCTGGAGCTGCTCATGCGGCGGGCCGGCGGGTGGAAGCAGGACTTCTTCCGCCTCGAGTCCTTCCGGGTGATCACCGAGCACCGGGCCCCCGCCCCCGACGGCGTCCTGGGCACCGACGGGGAGCTGATCACCGAGGCGACCATCAAGATCTGGGTCGGCGACGAGCGCATCGTGGCCACCGCCGAGGGCAACGGCCCGGTCAATGCCCTTGACGGCGCCCTGCGCCAGGCCATCGGCGACCGCTACCCGGGCCTGACCCGGGTCCACCTCACCGACTACCGGGTGCGGGTGCTCGACACCCGGAAAGGGACCGGAGCCGTCACCCGGGTTCTGCTCGACACCGCCGATGCCGACCGCACCTGGTCCACCATCGGGGTGTCGGAGAACATCATCGAGGCGTCGTGGGAGGCCCTGGTGGACTCCATCGTCTACGGTCTGCTCCACAACCCGGAGTGACCGCCACAACTGATGCCCCAGCCCGAGTTCGTCCCCGTCCGCACCACCGATGAGGTCCGTCCCGTCGAGCGGCTGCCACCGCCCAAACGCTGGCGGCCGGACCGGCCGGGCGAGATCCGCTCGCCGGGCCAGCCCACCGGGCCCGGCCTGGGCACCCCCGGCCCCGACCAGGGCTACGCCCTGCGCCTGGCCCACCTGTTCCAGGACCGCCTCCGCCTAGTCGAGGGCGAGGACGAACACGACGTGGTCGCCGGCTGCGTCGCCGTCGCCATGCGCCGGGCCGCCCTGTTCGGTCGGGCCCCGATGGGCCCCGACCTCGAGCTGGCCTTCGGCCTGTTCGGCTTCCTGGGCGAGGCGCCGGCGGATCTGGTCGAGTTCCGCCGCCAGCTCTTCTCCGGAGCCGGCCACCACTACTGGGACCAGCGGGTGATCGCCGACCTGGTTCCCGACGAGACCCTCCGCCGGCGCCCGGACCAGATGGCCGGGGCCGACTGGCGCAGCCTGATCAGCCAGTAGGTATCCCCGGCCCGAGCCCTCTCAGCTGCGGGGCACCTCCGACCAGGGCCGGTCCTTGTCGACCCTGACGTCGCCGGGCAGGCCCAGGACCCGTTCACCGAGGATGTTGCGCATCACCTCGGAGGTGCCGCCCTCGATCGAGTTGGCCCGGGTCCGGAGGAAGAACTTCTGCATGTCCTGGCCGGAGCCGCCTGCCTCCTCCGGGCGCACCATCTCGTAGCTGGAGTACAGCATCCCCTCGGGGCCGAGCAGGTCCACGCAGAAGCTGGAGATGCGCTGGTTGAGCTCGGCGAAGGCGAGCTTTCCGGTCGAGCCCTCGGGGCCGGGGTTGCCCAGGCTGCGCAGCTGGGCCGCCCGCAGGTTGGTGAGCCGGGCCGCCTCGGCCTCGATCCACAGCCGGATCAGCTTGTCCCGCAGCGCCGGGTCGGACAGGCCCCGCCGCCTCCAGATCCGGACCGCCTCGCCTATGAGCCCGGATTCGCGTTCGGAGGTGGATCCACCGATAGCCACCCGCTCGTTCATCAGGGTGGTGAGGGCGACGCCCCAGCCGGCGCCGACGTCGCCCAGGCGCTCGGCGTCGGGGATGCGGACATCGGTCAGGTAGACCTCGTTGAACTCGGCCTCCCCGGTCATCTGGCGCAGGGGCCGCACCTCCACGCCGGGGGCGTGCATGTCGATGACGAAGTAGGTCAGGCCGCGGTGCTTGGGGGCCTCGGGGTTGGTCCGGGCGACCAGCAGCCCGCGCCGGGCCTGGTGGGCCAGGGTGGTCCACACCTTCTGGCCGTTCACCACCCATTCCTCACCGTCCCGCACCGCCCTGGTGGCGAGGCTGGCGACGTCCGAGCCGGCACCGGGCTCGGAGAACAGCTGGCACCAGATCTCCTCGCAGGTGAAGAGGGGCCGGAGATATCGGCTCTTCTGGTCGTCGCTGCCGTGGGTGAGGACCGTGGGGGCGGCCATGCCGACGCCGATGGGGTTGCGGGCCATGTTGTGGGGCGCACCGGCCCGGTCCAGCGCCTCCATGACCGTGGCCTGGTGGCCCGGGCTCACCCCCAGACCGCCGTATCCGACGGGGAAGTGGACCCAGGCCAGACCGAGGTCGAACTGGGCTCCCAGGAACCCGATCGGGTCGGCCACGTCGTGGTCGGACAGGAGCCGGTCGAGGGCCTCCCTGACCAGCTGAGCCTCGCTGGCAACTGTCGTCGTCATGACCGCCCAGGCTACCGGGCGGCCCTCCGCCCTCCCGTCCGGGGGGGAGCGCCCCATGAGAGACTTGGGCCCATGCCGGCGTTGTCCCTGTCCGAGGAGCAGCTCGAGTTCCGCCGGACGATGCGGCAGTTCTGCCTCGAGCGCATCGCCCCCCGGGCGGCGGAAGTGGACCGCAGCGGCCAGTTCCCATGGGACAGCTTCAAGGACTGCGTGGCCATGGAACTGCCCGCTCTGGGGATTCCCGCCGAGTACGGCGGGGCCGGGGCCGATCTGGTCACCCAGGCTGTCATGGTGGAGGAGGTGGCCCGGGTCTGCGGCTCCACCAGCCTGGCCCTGCTCATCTCCAAGCTGGGGATGATCCCGGTCATGGAGTATGGATCGGAGGAGCTCAAGCGCCGGTACCTGCCCAAGGTCGCCGCCGGCCAGTTCCAGGCCAGCTACTGCCTCTCCGAGGCCGACGCCGGATCCGACGTGGCCTCAATGCGCACCCGGGCAGTTAGGGACGGAGACAGCTACGTCCTAAACGGCACCAAGCACTGGATCACCAACGCCGGCATATCGGACACCTACACCGTCTTCGCCAGGACCAACCCGGAGGCCGGCCATCGGGGCATCTCCGCCTTCGTGGTCGAGGCGGAGTGGGGGGTCAGGGTGGCCAAGCTGGAGGACAAGCTGGGCATGCGGGGCAGCCCGACCGGCGAGGTCGTCTTCGACGGGGTGAGGGTGCCCGTAGCCAACCGGATCGGCGAGGAGGGCCAGGGCTTCTACATCGCCATGGCCACCCTGGACCGGTCCCGCCCGACTATCGGGGCCCAGGCCGTCGGGCTGGCCCAGGGCGCCTTCGACGTGGCCACCGATTACGTCCTCCAGCGCCGGCAGTTCGGCCATCCGGTGGCGGAGTTCCAGGGGATCCGGTTCATGGTGGCCGACATGGCGACCCGCATAGAGGCGGCCCGGGGCCTGGTCTACCGGGCCTGCTCGATCGTCGACGAAGGGGACCCGCGGGGGGAGCTGAGCCTGCTCGGGGCCATGGCCAAGTGCTTCGCCTCCGACACCGCCATGGCCGTCACCGTCGACGCCGTGCAGCTGCTCGGCGGGTCCGGCTACACGAGGGACTACGCCGCCGAGCGCTTCATGCGGGACGCCAAGGTGACCCAGATCTACGAGGGCACCAACCAGGTGCAGCGCGTCGTCATCGCCAAGCGGCTGCTGGGCTGAGGCCCGGTAGCCTGCGGTGATGGCCGGCCCCCGCGTCCGCTTCGCCCCGTCGCCCACGGGCTATTTCCATGTGGGCAGCGCCCGGACCGCCCTCTACAACTGGCTTTTCGCCCGGCGCTCGAGGGGGACCTTCATCCTCCGCATCGAGGACACCGACGAGGCCCGCAACGCCCCCGAGTGGGTCGACGGGATCCTGTCGGCCATGGCCTGGCTCGGCCTCGACTGGGACGAGGGCCCCTACTTCCAGTCCGACAACGCCGCCCACCACCGCCAGGCGGCCGAGCGGCTCCACGCCGCCGGCCTGGCCTACTACTGCGACTGCACCCGCGACCAGGTCCAGGACAGGACGAAGGCCCGGGGCGTGCCCGGATACGACGGCTACTGCGCCGGGCGCGGTCTGGGGCCCGGGCCGGGGCGGGCCCTGCGCTTCCGGGTGCCCGACGAAGGCCAGATCGTCGTGGACGACGTGGTGCGGGGCAAGGTCACCTTCGAGAAGGCCTCCATCGAGGACTTCGTGATCCTCAAGTCCGACGGCCAGCCGCTGTTCCACCTGGCCAACGTGGTCGATGACATCGACATGCGGGTGAGCCACGTGATCAGGGCCGAGGAGCACCTGCCCAACACCCCCAAGGCCATCATGCTGTGGAGCGCCCTGTGCGACCGCGAGCCGCCGGTGTTCGCCCACCTGCCGGTGCTGGTGAACGAGAGGCGCCAGAAGCTCTCCAAGCGGCGGGACCCGGTGGCGGTGGAGGGCTACCGCGACCAGGGCTTCCTGGCCGAGGCCATGCGCAACTATCTGGTGCTCCTGGGGTGGAGCCCGATGGACCGCGAGGTCCTATCACTGGACGAGATGGTGGTCGAGTTCAGGTTGGAGGACGTGAACAACTCGCCCGCGTTCTTCGACGTGACCAAGCTGCGCCACTTCAACGGCGAGTACATCAGGGCCATGCCGACCGCCCGGTTCGTCGACGCCTGCCAGCCTTGGCTGGAGAAGGGCCCGTGGCCGGCCGAGCGCTACGACCCGGACGCCTTCGTCCGCATGGCCCCCCTGGTGCAGGAGCGGGTCACCGTCCTCGGCGAGGTGCCCGACTGGGTCGACTTCCTCTTCCTCGACCGCCCGGTGACCGATCCGTCCGCCTGGGAGCGGGTGTCGGGCGCGGCGGGCGCCGCCGACATACTGCGCCAGGCGTCAGCCGGCCTGGCGACCTGTCCGTGGGACGCCGGCAGCATCCGGACCGTCATCGAGGAGGCCGGCGCCGCGGCCGGGCTCAAGCTGGCCAAGGCCCAGGCCCCCGTGCGGGTGGCGGTCACCGGCCGGACGGTGGGTCCTCCCCTGTTCGAGTCCATCGAGGTTCTCGGTCGCGACCGCACCCGGAGCCGCCTGGAAGAGGCCCTCTCGCGGCTGGGCGCTGAACCGGACCGTTGATCGGGCTGGGGTGCCTGTTCCGGTTGGTGACCCGGGGGGTCGCCCTGGTGCTGGCGGCCGCGGTGGCCTACCTGGCGGTGACCGCCGTCCAGGTCTACCAGGCGGCCGGGCGTGACCAGGCCGCCCCGGCCCAGGCGATCGTCGTGCTGGGGGCGGCCCAGTACAACGGCCGGCCCTCGGCCGACCTGACCGCCCGGCTCGACCACGCCCTCGACCTGTGGCAGCGCCAGTACGCCCCGCTGATCGCCGTCACCGGGGGCCGCCAGCCGGGGGACAACTACACCGAGGCCGGGGCCGGGGCCGTCTACCTCCACGAGAAGGGGGTGCCGACCGGCGCCATCCTCATCGACAGCACCGGCACCGACACCTGGCAGTCGCTGGAGTCCGCCGCCCGCCTGCTCAAGGCCGGGGGATCGGACCGGGTGATCCTCGTGTCCGACCCCTTCCACGACGCCCGCATCGCCGCCATGGCGTCCCAATTGGGCCTGCACCCCTTGGTCTCGCCCACCCGCACCTCTCCGATCCGGGGCACCTCGACCATCCCGTACTACGCCAAGGAGACCTTCGACATGGCCGTGGGCCGGGTGGTCGGCTACGGGCGCCTGTCCAGGGTCTCCACCGCCTTCGGACGGGTGCGGGGCCGCCCCGGACTTCGGTAGCATCGCCGGATACCCATTCGGGGGTGGTGTAATCGGCAACACAGCAGGTTCTGGCCCTGCCATTGGGGGTTCGAGTCCTCCCCCCCGAGCCAATTCCCGCAGCCGGCCGCACGGCCTCCGGCATCCCTGCGTGCCTCACCGGAGCCGTCGGGCGGCAGGGAGGTCCCCCTGCGGCCCAGGTATGATTGGCGCCCGCGGTTCGGGTCCGGTTGACGATCGACGATCGTGCTCCTCCCGTTCAGCACCGACCCCCACAAGGGGCACGGCCCCATCGTCTAGAGGCCTAGGACACCACCCTCTCAAGGTGGCGACACGGGTTCGAATCCCGTTGGGGCTGCAAACCTGTCGTACCTGGTGGGGGGCCAGAAATGGTCCTCTACCAGGACTTCCTCCGACGGTCTGGCC
>DASRBO010000168.1:0-9294 GCA_035653595.1 Acidimicrobiales bacterium
CATGGAGCGCGCCATCCAGAAGCTGCCCATCAAGGCCCGCTTCGTGGTCCGCTCCGAGGAGGTGTCCATCTGATGGCCTCCCGCACGGCCGAACTGCGCGAGATGGACGACGACGAGCTCGACCTCAAGCTGACCGAGGCCCGCCAGGAGCTGTTCAACCTCCGCTTCCAGGTGGTCACCGGTCGGCTGGACAACACCGCCCGCATCGGCCAGGTGCGCCGCCAGGTGGCCCGGATCCTGTCGGTCCAGCGGGAGCGGGAGATCGAGGCGGCCGAGGCCCTCGCTGCCGGCGCGGCCGACCTGCTGGCCCGGGGCGAGCCGGTCTCCGCCGTCATCTACCGGGTCGCCGGCGCCGAATCAGACGAGGAAACCCGATGAGCGACACCACCCCCACCAGCGAGCCCGCCCCCGCCGGCGCGCCCAGCGCCGAGCCCGGCCCGGCGCCCGGGCCGGCCGCGGGGCCGACGGGGACGGCAACGGCGCCGGCCACCACCACCTCCGGGCGGGTCAACCGCCGCAAGGTGAGGGAGGGCCTGGTGGTCTCGACCTCCATGCAGAAGACGGCGATCGTCTCGGTGATCGAACGGGTGCGCCACCCCCGCTACGCCAAGACGGTGCAGCGCACCAAGCGCCTCTACGCCCACGACGAGACCAACGACGTCCGGGTGGGCGACCGCGTCCGGGTCGCCGAGACGCGCCCCCTCTCCAAGCTCAAGAGGTGGCGGGTCGTGGAAGTCCTGGAGCGTGCCAAGTGATCCAGCAGGAGTCGCGCCTGCGGGTGGCCGACAACTCGGGCGCCCGCGAGGTGCTCTGCATCAAGGTCCTGGGCGGGTCGCGCCGGCGCTACGCCTCGATCGGCGACATCTTCGTGGCCACGGTGAAGGACGCCATCCCCGGGGCGGCGGTCAAGAAGGGCGATGTGGTCAAGTGCGTCGTGGTGCGCACCAAAAAGGAGAAGCGCCGTCCGGACGGCAGCTACATCCGCTTCGACGAGAACGCGGCCGTGCTGATCAACGACCAGCAGCAGCCCCGGGGCACCCGCATCTTCGGCCCGGTGGGGCGTGAGCTGCGGGACAAGAGGTTCATGAGGATCGTCTCCCTCGCTCCGGAGGTGCTGTGACCGTGCGTATAAAGAAGGGCGACAAGGTCGAAGTGCTGTCGGGCAAGGACCGGGGCCGCCAGGGCACCGTCATGCGGGTCCTGCGTTCCCAGAACCGGGTCATCGTGGACGGCGTCAACAGGGTGAAGCGCCACCAGCGGGCCACCCGGGCCACCATGCAGGGCGGCATCATCGACAAGGACCTCCCCGTGTCGGCCTCGTCGGTGGCCGTCGTGTGCGCCCAGTGCGGGCCCACCCGCATCGGCGTGCGCTTCGACGACACCGGGCTCAAGCACCGGGTCTGCCGCAAGTGCGGGGGTGACCTGTGACCCCGGCGGTGGCCACCCGGCCACGGCTGCGGGTGCGCTATGACGAGGAGATCCGCGACCGGCTCAAGACCGAGCTGGGCCTGCCAAACATCATGCAGGTCCCCAAGCCGGAGAAGATCGTGGTCAACATGGGCGTCGGGCGGGCGACCCAGCAGCCATCCCTGCTGGAGGGGGCGGTCCGTGACCTCGAGGCCATCACCGGCCAGAAGGCGCTCGTCACCCGGGCCAAGAAGTCCATCGCCGGCTTCAAGCTGCGGGAGGGCAACGCCATCGGGGCAAAGGTCACCCTGCGGGGCGACCGGATGTGGGAGTTCCTCGACCGGCTGATCAGCCTGGCCATCCCCCGCATCCGCGACTTCCGCGGCCTGCCGCCCAACGCCTTCGACGGGCGGGGCAACTACACCTTCGGGGTCACCGAGCAGCTGATCTTCCCGGAGATCGACTACGACCGCATCGACACCACCAGGGGCATGGACATCACCATCGTCACCACGGCACGCACCGACGCCGAGGGCAGGGCGCTGCTCAACGCCTTCGGCTTTCCTTTCCGACGCGAGGGGCAGTAACGAGCACATGGCCAAGAAGGCACTGATCGAGAAGCAGAAGCGCAAGCCGCGGTTCCGGGTGCAGTCCTACACCCGCTGCCGCCGCTGCGGCCGGCCCCGGGCGGTCTACCGCGCCTTCGGGCTGTGCCGGATCTGCCTTCGAGACATGGTCCATGCCGGGGAGATCCCCGGTGTCACCAAGGCCAGCTGGTGAGGAGGTGAGCGCCCGATGACGATGACCGACCCCATCGCCGACATGCTCACCCGGATCCGCAACGCCAACGTGACCATGCACGACGAGGTGAGGATGCCCAGCTCCAAGGTCAAGGAGGCGCTGGCCGCCATCCTGCAGCGGGAGGGCTACATCGCCGGCTTCCAGGTCCAGGACGACCCGGCCCGGCCCGGCCGCATCCTTTCGATAACCATGAAGTACACCCCCGACCGGGCCCGTACCATCTCCGGGCTGCGGCGGATCTCCAAGCCCGGTCTGCGGGTCTACAGCAACGTCGACCGTCTACCCCGGGTCCTGGGTGGCCTGGGCATGGCGGTCCTGTCCACCAGCCAGGGGCTGATGACCGATCGGGAGGCCCGCCAACGCCGAGTCGGCGGCGAGGTCCTCTGCTACGTGTGGTGATGTGAAATGTCCAGAGTAGGAAGAGCGCCCATACCCGTCCCCTCCGGGGTCGAGGTATCGGTCAGCGGCCGCAGCCTGTCGGTCAAGGGCCCCCAGGGCAACCTGTCGCGCACCCTGCCCGGCGAGATCACCGTCCGCCAGGAGGACGGCTCGCTGCTGGTCGAGCGGCCGGACGACCAGCGCCACAACCGCGCCCTCCACGGGCTGACCCGGTCGCTGGTGGCCAACATGGTCACCGGGGTGACCGCCGGCTTCTCCAAGGAGCTGGAGATCGTGGGGGTCGGCTACCGGGCGACCGCCCGGGGCGCCGGCCAGATCGAGCTGGCCCTCGGCTTCAGCCACCCGGTGGTCGTCGACGCCCCGGCCGGGGTGACCTTCGAGGTGCCGGTCCCGACCCGCATCATCATCAAGGGCATAGACAAGGAGCTGGTGGGCCAGGTGGCGGCCAACGTGCGCAAGATCCGCAAGCCCGAGCCCTACAAGGGCAAGGGCGTGCGCTACGCCGGCGAGCGGGTGCTGCGCAAGGCCGGAAAGGCGGCCAAGTGACCGCCCGCCACAACCTGGCCACCAAGGAGGGCCTGCGGGCCCGCAGGCACGACCGGGTCCGCCGCAAGGTGTCGGGCACCTCGGCCCGGCCCCGTCTGTCGGTGTTCCGCTCGAACCGCCACATCGTGGCCCAGGTCATCGACGACAGCACCGGGCGGACGCTGGCTTCGGCCTCCACCCTCGAGGCCGACCTGCGCCGGGGGGCCACCGGCAACAAGGAGGCCGCCACCGCCGTGGGGCGGCTGGTGGCCGAGCGGGCCAAGGCCGCCGGGGTGACCGGGGTGGTCTTCGACCGGGGAGGCTTCCTCTATCACGGCCGGGTGGCGGCGGTGGCCGACGGCGCCCGTCAGGCCGGACTTCAGTTCTAGGAGCGAGATGGCAGAGACCCAGTTCGAAGAGCGGACCATCAAGGTCAACCGGGTGGCCAAGGTGGTCAAAGGCGGACGACGGTTCTCCTTCACCGCCCTCATGGTCATCGGCGACACCAACGGCCGGGTGGGCCTGGGCTACGGCAAGGCCAAGGAGGCCGGCCTGGCCGTGCAGAAGGGCATCGAGGAGGCGAAGAAAAACCTGTTCGAGGTGCCCCTGGCCGGCTCGACCATCACCCACCCGGTGATCGGCGAGAGCGGGGCCGGGCGGGTGATGCTCAAGCCGGCCGCCCCCGGTACCGGGGTCATAGCCGGCGGGGCCGCCCGGGCCATCCTCGAGATGGCCGGCATCCACGACATCCTGGCCAAGTCCCTGGGGTCGTCCAACGGGATCAACGTGGCCCACGCCACCATCGCCGGGCTCAAGGCCCTCAAGCGCCCGGACGAGATCGCCAAGCTGCGGGGCAAGTCGGCCGAGGAGGTCATCCCCGCCGGGGTGCTCAAGGCCTATCGCGACCGCCAGCGCGGTCCCCACGTGCCCACCGAGGTGGCGTGATGGCGGCCCAGATCAAGGTCACCCAGACCCGGTCGGCCATCGGGTCCAAGCCCAAGCACCGCGGCACCCTGCGGGCCCTGGGACTGGGGCGCATCGGGCGCTCGCGGGTCCTGCCCGACCGCCCCGAGGTCAGGGGGATGGTCGCCCGGGTGCCGCACCTGGTCGAGGTGGAGGAGGTGGAGGCGTGAAGGTCCACGATCTAAAGCCCGCTGCCGGCTCGACCCGGTCGCGCCGGCGGGTGGGGCGTGGCATCGCCGGCAAGGGCGGCAAGACCGCCGGCCGGGGCACCAAGGGCCAGAGCGCCCGCGACACGGTCAAGCCCGGCTTCGAGGGCGGCCAGCTGCAGCTGAGCCAGCGGATCCCCAAGCTCAAGGGGTTCCGCAACCCGTTCCGGGTCGAGTACAACGTGGTCAACCTGGACACCCTGGCCGCCGTGGCCGGCGACCGGGTCAACCCCGAGTCGCTGCGGGCCGCCGGCCTGGTGCACAAGCACGGGCTGGTGAAGATCCTGGGCCGGGGCGAGGTGGCCCGGGCCCTGCACGCCGAGGTCCATGCCGTGTCCAGATCGGCCGAGGCGGCCATAAAGGCCGCCGGCGGGACGGTGACCATCCTGCCGCCCCCGTTCGGCCACGGCCGGCCCCCGGCCAGGGGCAACGCCCTCACCAACCGCTGATCCCCACCGATCGTGCGGCCACAGCCGGTGAGCGACGGCCGCTCCCGCCCATCGCGGGGTGGGCCGGCGCCGGCCGCCCACCCGGCCGGCTGACCTGCCCGGATAGTCTGTGATCCCTAGGCGGGCCTGACCGGATCCGCCCCGGCCCCGGGAGCCGAAGTGCTGTCCAGCTTGTCGAACATGTTCAGGGTCCCGGATCTCCGGAACAAGATCCTCTTCACCCTGACCATCATCGCCCTGTACACCTTCGGGTCCAACATCCCGACCCCGGGCATCGACCTCAACGCCGTCAAGCAGCTGGAGCAGGCGGCCAAGGGCGCCGGCGTCCTCGGCTTCCTCAACCTGTTCTCCGGAGGGGCCCTCACCCGCTTCGCCGTCTTCGGGCTGGGGATCATGCCCTACATCACGAGCTCGATCATCGTGCAGCTGCTCGGCGTGGTGATCCCCAAGTTCGAGAAGTGGCGGGACGAGGGGGCCGTAGGTCAGAAGAAGCTCACCCAGGTCACCCGCTACCTGACCGTGGCCCTGGCCCTCATGCAGTCCACCGGCCTGGCCTTCGTGTTCCACAACGGGGGCTCCAGCTTCCTGGGCTCGGGCAGCAACGTCGACCTCATCCCCAAGTTCACCGTGCCCCGGGTCCTCCTGATCGTGCTCACCCTGACCGCCGGCACCGCCTTCGTCATGTGGCTGGCCGAGCTGATCACCCAGCGGGGCATCGGGCAGGGGATGTCGATCCTGATCTTCTCCAACGTGGTGGCGGGGATGCCGTCGGGCGGTGAGGCGGTCCGCCTCGAGGGCGGCAACCTCAAGTTCGGGGTGATCCTGGGGGTCACCGTGCTGCTGATCGTCTCCATCGTGGCCATCGAGCTGGGCCAGCGCCGTATACCGGTCCAGTTCGCCAAGCGGGTGGTGGGCCGGCGCATGTACGGCGGACAGAGCACCTACATCCCCCTAAAGGTCAACCAGGCCGGGGTCATCCCCATCATCTTCGCCAGCTCGGTCCTGTACTTCCCGGTCCTGCTGTCCAACGTGATCCCGTGGAAGAGCATGCAGACCTGGATCAACAACCACCTGGCCCAGCCCACCAGCCTCATCTACATCGCCATCTACGGCATCCTGATCATCCTGTTCGCCTTCTTCTACACGGCGATCACCTTCGACCCCCACCAGCAGGCCGACATCATCCGCAAACAGGGCGGCTACATCCCCGGCATCCGCCCCGGGCCCCCGACCGAGCGCTACCTGGCCGGCATCCTCCACCGGATCACCCTGCCCGGCTCCCTCTTCCTGGCGGTGGTGGCCCTGTTGCCCTCCATCCTCCTGGCGGTGTGGAACATCAACCGGTACCCCTTCGCCGGCGTGACGCTGCTGATCGCCGCCGGCGTGTCGCTGGAGACCATGCGCCAGATCGACAGCCAGCTGATGATGCGCAACTACGAGGGCTTCCTGAGGTAGGCATCCGGGCTCGGGGCCGGGGACGGCGATGACGGTGCGGCAGGCAGCTGGGGAGCGGCCCGGTTCGGGTTCGGTCGGCGGGACGCGCCGCCGGTTAGGCGAGGCGGGCCAATAGTTGGTGCCCGGCATCCGAGTGGTGATCCTGGGCAAGCAGGGGGCGGGGAAGGGAACGCAGTGCGTGCGCCTGGCCCGCCACTACGTGGTGCCCCACATCTCGACCGGGGACATGTTCCGGGCGGCGGCCAAGTCGGGGACCCCCTTCGGGCAGAAGGCCAAGGACTACATGGACAGGGGCGAGCTGATCCCCGACGACATCGTCACCGGCCTGGTGCAGGAGCGGCTGGACCAGCAGGACACCAAGGGCCGGGGCTTCGTCCTCGACGGGTTCCCCCGTACCGTCTACCAGGCCGAGTCCCTGTCCAAGCTGCTGCCGGCCGAGCGGGACATCAACCTGGTCATCGACCTCGAGGTGCCCACCGAGGTGGTCCTCGAGCGGCTGGCGGCCCGGCGGGTGTGCACCGACTGCGGGGCCAACTACAGCCTGTCGGACCGGCCCCGGGTCGACTGGATCTGCGACGTGTGCAGCGGCGACGTGGTCCAGCGGGAGGACGACACCGAGGACGCCATCCGGCGCCGGCTCGACCTCTACGAGGAGCAGACCGCCCCCCTCATCGCCTGGTACCTGGAGCGGGGCCTCCTGGTCACGGTGGACGGCCTGGGCCACCCCGACCAGGTCAGCGGGCGCTTGATCCGGGCCATCGACCACTGGCGGGAGCGCCACAGCCGGTAGGACGCCGATGATCCGCAGCCGCGACGAGATCGCCAAGATGAGGAAGGCCGGGCGGGTGGTGGCCGAGATGCACGAGCGCACCCGGGCCGCCATCCGGCCCGGGGTGACCACCGCCGAGCTGGACCAGGTGGCCCGCGAGGTGCTCGAGAGGCGGGGGGCCCGGTCCAACTTCCTCGGCTACCACGGTTACCCGGCGGTCATCTGCACCTCACCCAACGACATGATCGTCCACGGCATCCCCGGGCCCCGCCGGCTGGAGGAGGGGGACATCATCTCGGTGGACTGCGGGGCCATCGTCGAGGGCTACCACGGGGACGCCGCCTACACCGCCCCGGTGGGCGGGGCCAGCCCCGAGGCCCTCGAGCTGATCCGGGTGACGGAGGAGAGCCTGGCCGCCGGCATCGCCCAGATGTGGCCGGGCCGGCGCCTGACCGACATCGGGGCGGCCGTCCAGGCGGTGGCCGAGGGGGCGGGCATGTCGGTCGTGCGGGAGTACGTGGGCCACGCCATCGGGACCGCCATGCACGAGGAGCCCCAGGTGCCCAACTACGGGCCCGGGGGGCGGGGGCCCCGCCTCCGGCCCGGACACGTCTTCGCCGTGGAGCCCATGGTCAACCTGGGGGGGCCGGGGACCCGGCTGCTGGAGGACGGCTGGAGCGTGGTCACCGCCGACGGGAGCCTGTCGGCCCATTTCGAGCACTCCATCGCCGTCACCGATGACGGCCCCGAGGTGCTGACCCGGCCGTGATGCGTTAGAATTTCCCTTCGGCCCGTCGCGCCCCGGCTCCGGTCGGGGACCCGGCCGCAGTCCGCTTCGGCGCCAGCGCCGACCCGAGCCACCAGTTTCCCCATGTCCTGCCGGAGGAAGTCCAACTGCCCAAGCCCAAAGAGGATGCGATAGTGCTGGAGGGAACGGTTGTCGAGCCGCTCCCGAACGCCATGTTCCGGGTCGAGCTGGAGAACGGCCACAAGGTGCTGGCCCACAGCTCCGGCAAGATGAGGATGCACCGCATCCGGATCCTCCCCGGCGACAAGGTCCAGGTCGAGATCACCCCCTACGACCTGACCAGGGGCCGAATCACCTACCGGTACAAGTAGATCCAGAGGCCGCCATGAAGGTACGCCCGAGCGTCAAGACCATGTGTGAGAAGTGCAAGGTGATCCGCCGCCACGGCCGGGTCATGGTCATCTGCGACAACCCCCGCCACAAGCAGAGGCAGGGCTAGGCCATGGCCCGTATCGCCGGCGTCGACATCCCCCGCGAGAAGCGGCTGGAGATATCCCTCACCTACATCTACGGGGTGGGCCGCACCACCTCCCAGCAGGTCTGCACCCAGACCGGCATCGACCCCGACACCCGGGTGCGGGACCTGACCGACGAGGAGGTGGCCCGCCTCCGGACCTGGATCGACTCCAACCTCAAGGTGGAGGGCGACCTGCGCCGCGACGTCGCCCAGGACATCAAGCGCAAGATGGAGATCGGCTCCTACCAGGGCATCCGCCACCGCCGGGGCCTGCCGGTCCACGGCCAGCGCACCCACACCAACGCCCGGACCCGCAAGGGCCCCAAGAAGACCGTCGCCGGTAAGAAGAAGGTTCGCAAGCACTGATGGCCAAGCCCAAGCCCGGAGGCCGGCGTCCCCGCCGGCGCGAGCGCAAGAACGTCGCCTACGGCGTCGCCCACATCAAGAGCTCGTTCAACAACACCATCGTCTCCATCAGCGACCCCGAGGGCAACGTCCTGGCCTGGGCCTCCGCCGGCAACGTCGGCTTCAAGGGCTCCCGCAAGTCCACCCCCTTCGCCGCCCAGCTGGCCGCCGAGGCCTGCGCCCGGCGGGCCATGGAGCACGGGGTGCGCAAGGTCGACGTCCTGGTCAAGGGGCCGGGCTCGGGGCGGGAGACCGCCATCCGGTCCCTGCAGAACTCGGGCATAGAGGTGGCCGGCATCAAGGACGTGACCCCGATCCCCCACAACGGCTGCCGGCCCAAGAAGCGGCGGAGGGTCTAGAGGCATGGCTCGCTACACCGGTCCGGTCTGCCGGCTCTGCCGGCGGGAGAAGATGAAGCTGTACCTGAAGGGCCCCAAGTGCGACTCGATGAAGTGCCCTATCGAGCGCCGGCCCTACCCCCCGGGCGAGCACGGGCGGGACCGCATGCGCCAGGGCTCGGAGTACCTGGTCCAGCTGCGGGAGAAGCAGAAGGCCCGCCGCATCTACGGCCTGCTTGAGAAGCAGTTCGCCAACCTCTACGAGGAGGCGTCCCGCCAGTCCGGCATCACCGGCGAGAACCTGCTGCGCAT
>DASRBO010000169.1:0-2312 GCA_035653595.1 Acidimicrobiales bacterium
ACCTCGCTGGGCAAGGAGCTGATCGAGGATGCTGCCTCCCGCTCCCACCTGAGCTGGGTCGCGGTCGTGCTCACCGCCGCCAGCGTCCTGACCGGGGCCGCCGTCCTGCGCGAGGCCGGCCATGTGTTCGTCGGCCTCGGCCGGCTGGAGCGGCGGCCGCTGCACGAGGTCCAGGAGCCGGAGACCGCCGGCCCCCGCTGGAGGACGCCGCTGGTGATGGTGGTGCCGGCCGTCGTCCTCCTCGCCGCCGGCCTGGTGGTCGGGGTCCTGCCCGGATTCCCCGCCGGCGTCGAGGCCGCCGCCTGGCGCTTCGTGGACAGCGGCGCCTACGCCGCGGCCGTGCTCCAGGGGCGCTCCCCACCCCGGGTCGTGCCGGCGGTGGCGGGCGTGCCCGGGTCCGGCACGGTCGTCCTCTCCGGGGCCTCCGCCGCCGGGGCGCTGCTGCTCGCCCTCCTCTCCCTGTACGCGCCGCCCCGGCTCCGCCGCGGCCCGGGGCGGGGCCGCCTTCGGCCCGCCGCCTGGTTCGGCTGGGCGCAGAGCGGGGACGTCACCGACTACGTCGCCTGGCTGGTGCTGGGCACTGCCGTCTACGGGCTCGTCCTGGCCCTGGGCCTGCGCTGACGCGGGCCGGGTGCTGCCGGCGTCGCCGGACCGTGACCCACGCCGGCGGCATGCTACCCTTCCTCCCGTGCCCCAGCAGCGGGTGAAGAGCGGCTCTCCCTTCGAGGCGAAATTCGGCTTCTGCCGGGCGCTGCGGGCCGGCGACCGGGTCCTGGTGGCGGGCACGGCGCCGATCCGGCCCGACGGCGCCGTCGACCCGGATGCCGGCGCCCAGACGCGCCGCTGCTTCGAGATCATCGCCGGCGCGCTGTGCGAGCTCGGGGTCGACCTCTCGAAGGTGGTCCGCACCCGCATGTTCCTGGTCGACGCGGCCGACGCCGAGGCGGTGGGGGCGGCCCACGCCGAGGTCTTCGGCGCCCACCCGCCGGTGGCGACCATGGTGGTGGTGGCGGGTCTGCTCGACCCGCGCTGGCGGGTCGAGATCGAGGCGGAGGCGGTTCTGGCCTGAGGCCGCCGACCCCGCCCCCTCGCCCGGCGTCGGGCGAGGGGGGCTGGGTCCCTGGCCGTGGGCGCGTGCCGCGCGCCCTCCCCGCGCCTCCGTCCTTTGAGTCGGCCGCCATAGCGCATCCTGGAGTGCCCGTCAACGATCATGTCTCTACATGCGGAACGGCGCTCAGCGGTCGTGAGTGAGCACCGTGGGTGTCGGACGTGGCTGGTGGTTCCGCTCTCCATGGCTACGGGCGGAGGACCTTGACGGATGCCCCCGACCGGGGGAAACTGAAGCCCCGAGAGAGCAATGGTGGGCGTCCCCCGTCGGCCCTGTCGTCTGCTCCATGGGCTGGCGCCACCGGAGGGAGGAGAGATGAGATTCGGACGTGCGCTCTGCCTGGCGATGCTCGTCGGACTGGTCGTCGCCGCCTGCGGAACGGGTGGCTCCAGATCGACCACTGGGCCTCCGCCGCACGGCAACGTGCTCTACTACGCGGCTCCGGGCGAGCCGGACTCGCTCGATCCCGGTGCCGGGATCAGCGGTTGGGATGCCTACTTCAGCAACTCGATCTACGACACCCTGACCATATCCGACCCCAAGACGACCGAACCCAAGCCCGGCCTGGCCACCAGCTGGTCGTTCCTCGGTCCGGACAAGCTGACCTTCCGTATGCACCTGCGTCACGGGGTCGAGTTCCAGGACGGGACCCCGTTCAACGCCGAGGCGGTGAAGGTCAGCCTCGATCACTACCGCAGCCTCGGAGTCTGGTTCGACCTGGCCCCGGTCGTCTCCGAGACGGTGGTCGACGACTACACGATCGACCTGAACCTGAAGCAGCAGTACTCGGTGCTGCCCGCCATCCTCAGTTTTCGGGCCGGTCAGATCATCTCTCCGACCGCCTTCCAGAAGTACGGCAAGGACTACGGTCGGCACCCGGTGGGAACCGGGCCATTCATGTTCAAGTCCTGGACGCCAGGGAGCGAGATCGATCTGGTCCGCTTCCCCAACTACTGGAACAAGAGCGCGATCAAGCTCAGCGGCATCACCTACAAGATCATCAGTGATGCCACGGCCATGACCAATGCCGTCGTGGCCGGCCAGGTCGACTTCGCCGCCATGCAGAACGTCCCGGCCACCAACATCCCCTCGCTTCAGGGCAGCAATCCGAACATGATCATCAAGGACCTGCGCACCCTGAGCCTGGCCATCGTCACCACCAACAACAATCAGCCGCCGTTCAACGACGTGCGCGTCCGTCGGG
>DASRBO010000170.1:0-22272 GCA_035653595.1 Acidimicrobiales bacterium
CGAGGGGACCAGCGCAGGACGCTGAGAGACGCCTCAGCGCAGCGAGTCGAGGGCCGCCAGAGCGGCCGTGGTTGCCCACTTGTGGTCCTTCTGCCAAGGCGGGCCGACCGTCGCCCTGAGGTCCTCGACCACCCGGCTCACCGCGATGGCGTCCGGGGCAACCACGTGGACCGCAAGCCCAGCAGCGGTGCCGGCTTCGATCACCGCGTTCTCGTAGAGGGCGCCCTCGGCCGCGTGCAACCGGGCGTGGACCCGCAGGATGGCGTCGAGGTCCGTAGGCAGCGCCCGATCGGCGGCCACGACACCCACCGCCACGACCCCGCTCACGGAGCTCACGGCGCTCCGGACTGCCTCGGCGGCGGAGCCCTCCACCTGGGCGATGATCGATCGAGCCGCGCCGCCTTCGGCCACGGCGTGGTAGGGCTGGGTGGGCAGGCCAGCGCTGGTCAAGTCGATGCGCCGTCGGTCGAGCACGACGGGAGCAAGGGACGAGCCCCTCACGATCACCATGACTGCCCAGCCCGAGTGGCAACGGAAGCCCACGGCCACCGGGTCCGGCATGGTCCGACTCTATGCAACGGTGCGGGCCGGTGTTCCACCGGTTTTGAATGAGATGAAGGGGCGCTGGAAGCACCCCATCTCCGGAATGGGTTGGTACCGCGCCGCCAGGCGTGACTTCGTCGCCCGGCCGGAGGGCTGAGGCGGCTGTACCCGCGGCTACCGGCCCAGGTGGACCGGTAGGGACTCCAGGCCCCGGAGCACGACGTTGTCGCGGTAGCGGAGGGGCTCCTGGTCCGACCAGGCCGGCTCGATGCTCGGGTAGTGGTCGAGCAGGGCCCCGAAGACCACCTGGCCCTCGGTCCGGGCCAGCGACGCACCCAGGCAGTAGTGGATGCCTGCGGAGAAGCTGAGCGGCGAGGCGCCCTGGCGGGCGATGTCGAACCGGTCGGGCTCCTCGAAGGTGCGGGGGTCGCGGTTGGCCGATCCGAGCAGGGTGATCACCTGGTCGCCCTTGGCCAGATCGACGCCGTTGATGGAGACGCCGTCCTGCAGGACGACCCGGGCGGTGAGCTGCACCGGGCTGTCGTAGCGGAGCATCTCCTCCACCGCCGACTTGATCAGGGAGCGGTCCTGCCGCAGGCGCTCGAGCTGGTCCGGGTGCAACAAGAGGGCGCGCAGCCCGTTGCCGATCAGGTTCGTCGTCGTCTCGTAGCCGGCGACGAACAGGAGCGTGATGGTGGCCAGCAGCTCGCCCTCGTTGAGGCGGTCGCCGGCCTCCTCGGCCTGGATCAGCTCGGTCAGCATGTCGTCGGCCGGCTGGGCCCGCTTCTGCGCCACGAGCTGGCGGAAGTAGTCGTCGATGACGTTGGACGCCTCGTAGATTTCGGCGAACTGGTCGATCCCCCCGGCGAGGTTCGGCCCCAGTGAGCGGATGATGACCCGGATGTGGGGGAGGAGAGCGGCGTGGTCCTCCCCCGGTACGCCCAGCATCTCGCCGATGACGGTGATGGGCAGCTTCAGAGCGATGGCCGGAACCACGTCGACCTCGCCCTCGAGGCTGGAGAGGAGATCGTCGGTCAGCTCCTGGATCCGCGGCCGCAGCCGCTCGATGGCCCGGGGCGTGAACGCCTTCGCCACCAGGCCCCGCAGCCGGGTGTGGTCGGGAGGATCGAGCTGGAGCATCGACTCCGGGCGCTCCGGGAGGCGCGGGAACCGCTCGTGGAACTCGTCGCGGCTGATGCCCATGACCGAGGGGTCGAACGCCTGGTCACCATGGCCGAGGCGATTGTCCCGCAAGGTGTCGTAGCAGTCGGCGTAGCGGGTCATGACCGCGAACCCCATAGGCGTGCGGTGCAGTGGGGTCGCCTCCCGCAGCCTGGCGTAGGCGGGATAGGGGTCGGCCTTGCCCTCCTGGGTCATGAAGAGCGAGAGCAGGATCCCGTCCAGCTCGGTGCCGGTGGAGGTCGTCTCGGTCATGCCCCAAGCTTTCCTGATGGGCCCGATGGTGTCGACCCCATCGCCTGCCACCAGGGTCACCTTCGGGCGGCGACCACCTCGTCCAGCCAGGCGATCACATCTGCCAGCACCTGGTCCCGCATCACGTCGTTGAACAGCTCGTGGCGCCCGCCGGCGTAGCTGCGAGCCGTCACCCGCTCGAGCCCCACCGAGGAGTAGTGGTCGCCCAGGGCCTCGGCCCCCTCCTTGCCCCCCACCGGATCCTCGGCTCCGTTGAACACGAGGATGGGGAGGTCCTTGGGGATGGCGTCGTCGTCGCCTTCCTCCAGGTAGCCCCGGCCGGGGTCGGCTGGACGGACCTCGAGGGCCTCGAACCCGCACATGGGATCCTCGATATAGGCCCGCACCTCGGCCGGGTCGCTCGAGAGCCAGGCGTAACGCTCCTCGGCAGTGGTGGCGCCTTCAGGGGCCAGCCGGCGGCGGCGGTCGCCACCGCCTGCGGTGTGGGTGGTGCCGGTGAGGAGCAGGCCGGCCAGCTCGGCGCCCCACCGGCGGGCGTAGCGCTTGGCGATCTGCGAGCCCCAGCTGTGGCCGAGCAGGAACACCGGGACTCCGGGCAGATCGGCCCGGATCCTGTCGGTCACGACGTGCACGGCGTCGACGACGCCCTCCATCCCCCGGGGGCGGAAGTCGCCCAGGCCCCCGGCGGCCAGACCGGTCTCGCCGTGGCCGAGGTGGTCGTCGGCGTAGACGGCGTAGCCGGCGGCGACCAGGCCGGCCCCCGGGCGGGCGTAGCGGCGGCGGTGCTCGGCCCAGCCGTGGGCGATCTGGACCGCCGCCTTGGGCGGCCCGGAGGGCATCCAGCGGGACACGAACAATCGGTGCCCGTCGCCGTCGGTGAGGGTCAGGACCTCTTCAGCCGGAGTGTCCATGGCGGCATGGTAACGACGACCTCAGCCCCGGGCCCGGGCCAGCTCGCTGGCGCACCAGTAGGCCAGGGCGTAGATGGTGAGCACCGGGTTGAACCCGCCGTTGTTGACGTGCAGGGACCCGTCGATCACCCACAGGTTGGGATGGCCGTGCACCCGCCCGTACCGGTCGGTGACCGAGCGGGTGGGATCGTCGCCCATCCGGCAGGTGCCGGCGGCGTGCTGGCCGGCGGTCAGGGCCATCGAGATCCGGCCGGTCCAGACCCGGCGGGCGCCGGAGGCCTCCATCCACTCCAGCGCCCGGGCCTGCATGGCCTCGGCCTGGGCCCGGTTGTCGGGATGGAGCCGTCCGGACAGGCGGGCCACGGGCACCCCGTGGGCGTCGGCGACGTCGGGAGCGAGGGTCACCCTTGCCTCCGGGTTGGGGATCTCCTGGATGGGGCCGAACAGATGGCTGGTGCGCCCGTACATCGTGGCCATGGCGGCCTCGCCCTCCATCCCCCAGCGGGGAGCGTCGGGGGGCAGGGCCCAGTACCAGTGCAGGATGGGCAGCTTGGTGACCTCGTTGGCCACCACCCCTCCGCCGAAGACGCCGGGCAGGCGGTGGATCCAGTCGCAGGTGGCGATGCGCACGCCCGGGCCCTCGCAGTTGACGACGGGATCGTCGAACAGACCGAAGGCACCCACGTAGAGGTGGCCCTGCAGGTGGCGACCGACCTGGTCGTGTTGGTTCCCGATCCCGTCAGGATGCTCATCGCTGGAGCTGACCAGCAGGAGCCGGGCCGACTCGATGGCGCCCCCGGCTACCACCACGTGGCCGGCGCCGATGGTGCGCCGGGCTCCGCTGGACAGGTCCACCAGCTCGACGCCGGTCACCCGGCCGGCGCGCTGGGCCAGCCGCAGCGCCCGGGCCCCGGTGGCCACCTGGGCGTTGCCTGTGGCCACCGCCCGCACCAGCACGGTGTTGTGGGTCCCGTTCTTGGCGTCTGACGGACAGGCGAAGCCGATGCACTGCCCGCACTGAACGCAGCGCCCCCGGCCCTGGTGGCGCTCGGTGTTGATCAGCAGCGGCACCGGCCCGACGTCGAGGCCGAGCTTCGCCGCCCCGCCGGCCAGCACCTCGGCCTCCGGGTTCCACGGCGGCGGAGGCAGGGGGTAGCCCACCGAGCGGGGGCCGCGGTTGGCGTGGGCGGAGCCGTCGCCGGCCACCCCGACATCCCACTCCGCCCGGGCGTAGAAGGGCTCCAGGTCGTCGTAGGTGATGGGCCAGTCGGCCAGCGAGCTGCCCTCGGGCACGCCGTAGCGCGACGCCAGGGCGAAGTCCTCGGGCAGCAGCCTCCAGGCCATGCCCTGGTACACCCGGCTGCCTCCTCCCACGGCGGCAGGCATCACCGAGTAGCCGGGCTGGTGGGGCTCGGCCAGCACCCGGTCGCCCAGGACCCTCGGGCCGCCCATATCGGCGTCGGGAGGAGTGTTGATCCCGTAGCGAGCCAGGCGGTGGTTGCGGAGGTGGTCCCGCCCGATCTCGTCGTAGCCGAGGAGCGGGCCTCGCTCGCACACCAGGACCCGGGCGCCGGCTTCGGCCAGGACCATGGCGGCGGTGGCACCGCCCGGGCCCGAGCCGATGACGACCACGTCGTAGGAGTCGGTCACCGACGGGCTGGCCAGGGTGGTGGTCGCCAGCGGCCGCTCGGCCCCTCCCCCCAGGGCGTCCCGCTTGGGGCCGGGCCGGTAGCCGAGGCCAGCCCACGCCGGTGACCCGGCCCGCCCGTAGTGGGCCTCGTTGGCCAGCCGGACGAGGTCGGCGGCGAAGCGCTCGGGGGCGACGGTCCACGCCGCGCCGGCCTGTCCCGCCTCCAGCCGCCGGAAGAGCCGGTGGCGCTCCTCCGCCTCCGCCCAGGCGAAGGAGCGGCCCAGGACGGCGACGGCCTCGGCCTCCAGGTGGGCGAATCCGGCCGCCAGGCTGCGGCCCCAGGCCTCTCCGTTGGCGGCGGCGACGGCCTCGAAGTGGGGGAGCAGGTCCGGTCCCGCGCTGGGCACCAGGACCTGCAGCATGGCCGCCAACAGGGCGGGATCGACCGGCGGCCGCTCTGTCATTTCGTACCAGCTCGATTAGAGAATTCCTAATATCACACCTTCCGCGTCCGATTGACCACTTGGCGTGCCCTGGGGAGCAGGTGCGCCGAGGGAGGAGATCCGGTGCCTGGCCCACAGCAGAGGCGGCGACTGCACCGCCTACCGGTGGTCATTCTGGTCGTGGGCACGACGGTGAGCGTCGCCGCCTTCGTATTCAGTGGACGGTCGGTCCGCCACAGCGACCAGCTGGTCCTCCGGCAGGAGGCGACCCAGGCCTCGATGGTGCTGGCACCCCTGATGGGTGACGTCCCCGCCGCCCTGGCCGGGCTGGCCAAGGCCCCGCCACCCAAGGGAGCCCAGGTGGCGCCATGGCTGGCCGACGCAGCCGAGGTCGATGTCCAGAGTGGCTACAGCGGGGTGGCGGCGGTGGGAATCGTCGGCGACCGCTTCGAGGTGCTGGCCAGCACCGGGCTGCTCCGTTACCAGTTCGGCCTGCCCGTCGACGCCAACGGGGTGGCCGCCCTTCGCCGCGGGGCCGGGTCGTACCTGGTGACGGTGGGGACGGGTGCCCAGCGGTGGCTGGGCCGCTTCGTCGCCTCGTCGACCTCGCCGGCCTACGCCGTCTACGCCGAGTCGCCCATCACCGACGCTCCGGTGTCGCTGTCGGCCCTGCCCGGAGATCCGTTCTACGGCATCGAGGGGGCCATCTACGCCGGGCGGGAGTCGCCCGACACCCTGGTGTGGCGCACCTCGCGGCGGGTCCGCACGGTCGGTGAGCGGGCCGCCGCGGTCGTGCCTACGGCCAGTGAGCTGGCCACGCCGGGCAGGCTGGTCTCCGGGTCCCGCCCCGTGTCAGCGCCGGGCCAGCTGATCGCCGTCATCTGGGCCACCACCGACCTGTCCGGACGGGCGGCCGCGTCACTGCCGTGGATCCTTCTCGTCGTCGGTCTGGTCGCCGCCGCCCTCATCGCCGTCCTGTTCGAGAAGTCCGAGCGCCATCGCGACAGCGCCGTGGACCGCCTGCGCCAGCTGCAGCTCAAGGACGCCGATCTCAGCCGGGCCCAGGCCATGCAGGAGCGGGCCAACGCCCGCTTCGCCGCCATGGTCCGATACTCGACCGACCTCACCACGGTCGTGTCCCCGGCCGGTGAGATCCTCTACCAGAGCCCGTCGTCGGCCAGCCTGCTCAGCCTGGCGCCGGAGGGCCTGCTCGGCCGGGCGCTGGTCAACTTCGTCCACCCCGACGACCGCGACCTGTTCGCCCAGATCCTCAACCAGACGGCGGGACGCCCGGGCTCGCAGCTGTCGGCCGCCTGGCGACTGATCGGGTCGGACGGGAGCGCCGTCGAGGTCGACGTGAGGGCGACCAACCTGCTCGACAACCCGTCCGTCGCCGGCATTGTGCTCAACAGCCGCGACGTGTCGGATCGCAACCGGCTGGAGGCCGAGCTGCGTCACCAGGCCTTCCACGACCGCCTGACCGGCCTGGCCAACCGGGCCCTGTTCGAGGACCGGCTGGAGAACGCCCTCGGCCGTCTGAGCCGGGGCGACGGGGTCCTCGGCGTTCTGTTCCTCGATCTCGACGACTTCAAGACCATCAACGACGGTCGGGGCCACCACGTGGGTGACGGGCTGCTGGTGGCGGTGGCCGACCGGCTGGCCCAGGGGCTGCGGGCCGGCGACACCTTCGCCCGCATCGGCGGGGACGAGTTCGCCGTGCTGGTGGAGGCACCCGAGGTCGACTACGTGAGGGCCACCGCCGAGCGGCTGCTGGCCTCGCTGACCGAGCCGTTCGAGCTGGCCACCGGCACGACCACGGTGCGGGCCAGCATCGGCATCGCCGTCACGGCCGGCCTGCTCAGCGCCCAGGAGCTGCTGCGCGACGCCGACATCGCCATGTACGCGGCCAAGAGCGCCGGCAAGGGCCGGGTGGAGGTGTTCGACACCGGCCTGCACGAGCAGGTGGTGAGCCGCCTCCAGCTGGAGGTCGACCTGGCCCGGGCGCTCGAGGCCGACCAGCTCGTCCTCTACTACCAGCCCATGGTCGATGTTCCCAGCGGGGAGATCATCGGGGTCGAGGCCCTCATGCGCTGGGTCCATCCCAGCCGAGGGATCATCTCACCGGCCGAGTTCATACCGGTGGCCGAGAGCACCGGCCTGATCGTGCCCATGGGCCGCTGGCTGCTCGAGCGGGCCTGCACCGACATCGGCTCCCTGGCCGGCGCCTTCTCGGCCGGCGGCCTGCACCTGTCGCTCAACCTCTCCGCCCGCCAGCTCACCGACCCCGGCCTGGTCCACGACGTCGAGGCAGCCCTGCGGGGCTCGGGGCTGCGGCCGGAGCTGCTCACCCTCGAGATCACCGAGTCGGTGCTCATGGCCGATCCCGACCAGGCCGTCGAGGTGATAACCGCCCTCAAGCGCCTCGGGGTGAAGATGTCGATCGACGACTTCGGCACCGGCTACTCGTCGCTGGGCTACCTGCAGCGGCTGCCGGTCGACGAGCTCAAGATCGACCGCACCTTCATCGCCGCCGCGTCCGAGTCGTCGGACTCGGTGTCGCTGGTGCAGGCCATCGTGGGCCTGGCCGAGGAGTTCGGGCTGCGCACGGTGGCCGAGGGCATAGAGACCCCGGCCCAGCTCGACAAGGTGAGGGAGGCCGGCTGCCAGCTGGCGCAGGGCTTCCTGTTCGCCCGGCCGGTCGTCCTCGACGAGCTCGACCGTCTGCTGGTCGGCCGGCTACGTACAGGCGCCGGCGTGGGCTAGGGCGGCCCAGCTCAGCGGCCGTAGGTGATGAAGCCGTAGCCGAAGGTCTGGGGATTGGCCTCGCCCAGCACCGGGTCGGTCGGCAGCGGCCCCAGGCCGAAGTTGGCCCCTTCGTAGGCGAAGGTGCGCCGCAGGGAGTCAGGGCTGTAGGTGACATACCCCCGGCCCCCGCCGTAGGAGTCGCACTCGGCCCAGCCCAGGTGGGCTCCGTAGGGCTGGAAGGCCAGATCGAGCGGGAAGTCCACGTCGATCGAGTAGGTGCCCCTGAAGGGCAGGGACACGATGCTCACCGGGGTGGGGAAGTTGACCCGGAACCAGGAGAACTGGAAGGCCTTGCCCGCCACGGCCAGGTTGGCGGTGGCGACCACGTAGCCCGGACCCTGGGTGTCGCCCATGACGTCCCCGCTGGGATGCAGGACGATGCGCACCGGCAGGGTGGTGTGGAACTTCGACACGAAGGCGATCCGGAGCGAGACGCCGGTGAGGGTGTGCAGGGTGGGGCTGAAGGACTGGCTCTCCGTCGGCGCCGCCCAGGCGTAGTTGGACGCCGCCGTGCACGCCTGGTCGGGCCGGGCCGGGGCGGCCTGGGCCGACGGGATCCCGAACACGCCGGCCCCCAGCGATACCGCCGCGGTCATCGCCGCCACCCACCAAGCGCGCCTCATGCTGCCCCCCAGCACTCCATCCAGTCCTACAAGCAGCCCGCGTCCTACAGCAGTCCGGGTCCTACAGCAGTCCGGGTCCTACAGCAGCGCGACCGGATTAGCTGCTGGTCGGGCTCGGGTCGAGCGTTTCGGCCTCCACCGTCGATTTGGCCTGGTTGGAGAACGGCTTGCCCTGGTAGGACCCGCTGGTCTTGGTGTCGTTGATCACCTTGGGGGTCTGGCCGTACTTGGGCGAGAACCACTCCGTCGAGGTGGTGTCGATGGTGAGGTTGAAGGTGGGCTGGCTGTTGGCCGTGAACACCGAGTGCCTGGTGATCACCCAGGTGTCGAGCACCTTGCCCGCCTCCGATATGCGGGCCCAGCTGCCCACGGTGGCGTCCATGGTCTCGGTCGCCTTGAAGCCGGTGGCCGATCCGCTGGCGGTGCAGGTGCCGCTCGAGCTGGAGTGCCACTTCTGACCCTGGGTCAGCTTGGCGGCGTTGAACACGTACTGCTCGACCGGGGTGGTCCAGGTGCAGGTGGCCTGGAACTGCCCGCCAGCCAGGGCGGTGCTGTTCACGTTGATCCCGCCGGGGCTCCAGTCGTAGTTGTTCGACTCGCTGCCGTTCTTGGTGGTGACGGCCAGCTTCTGGTGCTTGGTGGTCCCGGTGGCGGCGGCGGTTTCGGAGATCTGGATGGTCAGCTGCGTCACGTCGCCGGCGTCGTCGGTGGACTTGTACTTGTAGTAGCCGTCGGCGGGGGCGTTGGCGGCGCCGGGGTCCTGGGGGGCCCCGAGGTTCGCCGACGACGAGCCGGTGCTGACGTTCCCCGACGAGCCCTGACCGTTCGATCCCGAGGCGGGGGCGGACCCCGTGCCCGCCATGGAGGAGGTCACCTGGGTGTTGGCGCCCTTGCCGCCCTCCGAGGTGCTGGTGGAGCTGGACCCACCGGCGAGGGAGGAGGTGGTCGCCTCGGTGGTGGTCGTCGAGTGCGACGACGAGGCCGAGCCGGTGCCGCTCTTGCCCCCGCCGCAGGCCCCCGCCAGCAGCGCCAGGGCGGCGGCGGCGGCCGCCAGGGCGGCCTTGTTGTGGCTCCTCCAGGTCATCCCTTCCTCCTCAGCTGAGCCCGGCCGTTCGCCTGCCCCCAACGGGCCGCGGTCCGGACCTGGCGCACAACTTACCGCCCTCGCCGGTGAACTTACAGTTGGGCTACCGTAACTAGGTCCGGTTGGGAGGACGGGGGGACCCATGGAGACGCAGTCGGCGCGGCCACGCATGGCCTGGGAGCAGTTCAAGACCACGATCATGTGGCGGCTGCTGGTGGGACAGCGGCGCTGGTTCCTGGCCCTGGCGCTGCTCGTTGGGACGGGGGGCGGCGTCTCGTTCTCGATCCTCCAGACGATCAAGCAGTACTTCGACAACCTCAGCGCCGTACATCCCCTGCCCCTCTCCCATTACGTCGGGTCGCTGCGGGTCCTGGCCCTCCTGGCCGGCGTCCTGGGGCTGGCC
Organism: Acidimicrobiales bacterium; assembly: GCA_035653595.1. Lineage (GTDB taxonomy): Bacteria > Actinomycetota > Acidimicrobiia > Acidimicrobiales > JAJPHE01 > DASRBO01. The sequence goes on from DASRBO010000170.1 coordinate 9,877, forward strand.
ACCGCCCAGGTGGTGGCCCGGGTGCTGTACGAGATCGAGTACCAGCTGCGCCTGTGGCTCTACCGCCGCCTGCAGGACCGCGACCTCAAGGCCCTCGACCAGCTGCCCACCGGCCAGCTCATCACCCGGGCGGTCACCGACCTCAACTACCTCGAGCAGCTCACCCTGATCCTGCCTGGCGTGATCCTGGTCGCCGGCTTGGTGCTGGTGGTGGTGGCCATCCTCCTCTCGATCAACGTGCCCATGACCCTGGTGGTGCTGGCGGCGGTACCGCTCAACATCGCCATCGCCCGCCGGGCGGTGGACCGGCTGCGGGGCCTGTCGTGGGTGGCCCTGGACCGGAGGGCCCGGGTGACCACCTCCATCGACGAGGCGGTGCGGGGCGTCCGGGTGGTCAAGGCCTTCGCCCGGGAGGACGTCGAGCGCTCCAAGGTGGCGCGCTGGGCGCTGGAGGCCTACTCGGTGGCCATGAGCCGGGTCTACCTGCTGGCCCGCTTCAGCCTGGTCCTGCGGGGGGTGCCGGTGCTGTTGACCGCCGCCCTGGTCAGCGGGCTGAGCTGGTTCGCCGTCCACCAGCACCTCACCATCGGCCAGTACGTCATCTTCCTGCCGATCGGGGCGGGGGTGATCCTCGGCACCGGGCTCTTCGACGATCTGATCAGCGGGTGGCAGTTCGCCCGGGTCGGGTCCGGGCGCATCTTCGAGATGGTGGATCTGCCGCCATCGGCCGCCGCCCCGGTGGCCCCCCCGGACCTGGACGACTCGGGCATCGAGACCGAGGACCTGGCGGCCGCTTCGGCCGACGGGACGGAGGTGCGGGGCGTAGACCTGGCGGTGGGCCCGGGCGAGCTGGTGGTGGCCCGGGGCCGCGGTGACGAGGTCAGCGCTCTCGCCCAGGTATTGGCCGGCCGCCAGGCTCCGCAGGGCGGCCTGGTCCGGCTGTGCGGGGCGGCCCCGGCCGGCCTGGTCGGTCCCCAGCGCCGCGAGGTCGTGCTACTGCTGGAGCAGGAGCCGTTCCTCTTCGGGCGGACGGTGCGGGACAACCTCACCCTGGCGCTGCCCGACGGCGAGTCGGTGGCCGACGAGGTGCTGCTGGAAGCGGTCCACGCCGCCGGGGCCGCCGACGTGGTCGACGAGCTCGGCGGGCTGGACGGCCGGGTGAGCGAGCGGGGCCTGGCCCTCTCCGGTGGCCAGCGCCAGCGCCTGGCCCTGGCCCGGGCCCTGGTGTGGCCGGCCCGGGTGCTGGTGCTCGACGACGCCCTCGACGCCGTGCACCCCGCCCTGCGGGACGAGATCCTGGGCGGGATCAAGGACTCGAGTCCGGGGATGGCCGTTCTCTACCTGACCCGCGGCAACGCCGGGGCGGCGGTGGCGGACCGGGTGGTCGACCTGCCCCCGGCCTCACGAGGGACCGCCACCCGGGCCGCGGTCGGCGCCGGCGGCCCCCGCTTCGAGGCCCCCTCCGACCCGCTGGTGACCGCCTCGGTGGAGGCCCTGTCCCATCGCCAGGAGCGCCCTCCCGTGCCGGACGCCGTGGCCACGGCCAGCGACCGCCCGCCCACGGTGCCCAACCTGGTGAGGCCGGTGTGGCGGGGGCTGTTGTCCACCTCGCTTGCCCTGCTGGTGGTGACGGTGCTGGGGCTGGTGCCAACCGGGCTCAACAAGTTCGTCATCGACGGCATCCACGACCACACCACCGCCCCCGCCAACCGGGTGGCCCTGGTGTTGACCGGGCTGTCGGTGGTCGTCGGGCTGGGCCAGTACTGGCTGCGGGTGGCCACCACCCGGGTGAGCCAGTCGGTGCTCTACCTCTTGCGCCGCCGGCTCTTCCAGCGCCTCACCCGCCTCGGCCTCGACTACTACGACCGCGAGGCGCCGGGCGAGGTGGCCGCCCGGGTGGTCTACGACCTCGACACCGTCGAGGGGTTCATCGAGGCCAACCTCTACAACCTGGTCGTCCAGATGTCCCTGCTGGTCGGCATCCTGGTGCTGTTCTTCTTCTGGAGCCGGCCGGTCTTCTACTCGGTGATCGTCTACCTGCCGGCCATCCTCCTGGTGTCGGTCATCGCCGTGCCGCTGGCGGCCAAGGCCTACGAGTGGACCAGGCGGGCGCTGGGTGAGGTGCTGTCGCGCTTCCACGAGGACTTCCTCGGCCGCCACGTCATCGCCGGCCACGGCAGCGCCAACCGCTCCTTCGAGGGGTTCAAGCAGGCGGCGTGGGACCTGCGCTCCGCCCGGGCCCGGGCGGCGTGGGTGACCAACTCCTACAACGGGGCCGTCACCCTGTTGGCCAACCTGGCCCTGGCCGCCCTGCTGGCCTCGGCCGGCCGGCTCACCTCCCTGCACCGGCTGTCCATCGGCTCGACCGGCGCCCTGGCCGGCTACCTGCAGGCCGCCGTGGCGCCGCTGCCGGCTCTGTTCGGCATCCTGCAGGCCTACCTCCTTGCCCGGGCCTCCTTCCGCACCATGGGCCAGCCCTTCCGGGCCCCGATCCATCCCTCCGAGGCGTCCGACTACCAGCCGTGCCCGCCGCTGTCGGGCGCCGTCGCCTTCGAGGACGTCTCGTTCCGCTACCCCGGCACCAGGCGCCTGGTGCTCGACGGCGTCGGCCTGGAGCTGGGACCGGGCGAGGTGGTGGCCGTGGTGGGCCGCACCGGGGCGGGCAAGTCCAGCGTGGCCAAGCTGCTGGCCCGGCTCTACGACCCCGACATGGGACGGGTGACGGTGGACGGGATGGAGCTGGCCGACCTCGATCCCGACTCCTTCCGCCGCCGCCTCGGGGTGGTGCCCCAGGAGTCGTTCTGCTTCCGGGGCTCGCTGCGGGAGAACCTTGTCCTGGCGCAGCCGGACGCGACCGACGCCGAGCTGCGCTCGGTCCTCGAGGAGGTCGGGGCGGCCGAGCTGCTCGAGTTGCCCGGCGGCCTGGCGTTCTTCGTGGAGGAGTCGGGCACCAACCTGTCCGCCTCCCAGCGCCAGATGGTGGCCCTGGGGCGAATGTGGCTCCACTCACCCGACGTGCTGGTGCTCGACGAGGCCACCTCCAACCTCGACGCCGGCACCGAGGAGGCGCTCATGGCGGCCATCCGCCGCCGGGGCAGCGCCACCCTGGCCGTCACCCACCATCTGACGATGGTGCGCCTGGCCGACCGGGCGGTGGTCCTCGAGGAGGGCCGGGTGGTCGGGGTGGGCACCCACGAGGAGCTGGTGGCCACCTGCCCGGTCTACGCCGACCTGTGGTCCCCCCACGACCTGGTGGCCGCCGGCGACTGACCCGGCGCCGTCGGTGCCCCGGCTACCCCCCGGTTGCCCAACTGACGGTACCGTCACTATGGTCCTGACGTCGCAGGCTGAGGGGAGAGAACTCAATGACGACGGTGACCACCAAGGCCCATCCCTGGAACCGCGACTTCCAGTGGACCGACCACCGGGCCCGCTCAGGCGTGCTCACCCAGGACCAGGTCGACCAGTTCGACCGCGACGGCTACGTGGTGGTGCCCCGGCTCCTCGAGCCGGCCGAGCTCGAGCGGACGGTGGCCGAGGTCGACGCCTTCGAGGCCGAAAGCGAGGACCGCCTGCGGGCCCTGCCCGACCAGCGCCAGGCCATCTCCGAGGCGGGGGCCATCACCTTCACCACCCATCTGGTCGCCCGCTCCTCGTGGCTGCGACAGGTCTCCGCCCATCCCCGCATCCTGGGCATCTGCGCCGACCTGATCGGCCCCGATGTCCGCCTGTACTGGGACCAGGCCGTCTACAAGAAGCCGGAGAAGCCCCGCCGCTTCCCCTGGCACCAGGACAACGGCTACACCTTCGTCGAGCCCCAGGAGTACGTGACCGTCTGGACCGCCCTCACCGACGCCACCCTGGTCAACGGGTGCCCCCAGGTGGCCCGGGGCCTGCACCGCCTGGGGACCCTGCGCCACCGCTACGTCGACCCGCTGGGCTTCGAGTGCTTCCCCGAGTTCGAGGACCCCGCCGTCGCCGAGGTGCCCGCCGGGGGGGCGGTCGTGTTCTCCTCGCTCACCCCCCACCTCACCGGACCCAACACCACCGAAGGGGTGCGCAAGGCCTACATCCTCCAGTACACCCCGGCGGGGGCGGCGGTCCTGCGGGGCGACCCCCGTCAGGATCCGGCCGAGCGCATCCCCTGCGAGGAGCCGACCCGCCAGTACGAGGTGCTGCGGGGGGGCAAGCCGGCGCCCCTGCCCGCCCTCGAGGCCGACTGATCCGGCCCGTGCGCATCCTCTACATCGACATCGACACCCTCAGGCCCGACCACCTGGGCTGCTACGGCTACCACCGGCCCACCAGCCCGAACATCGACGCCCTGGCCAACGACGGGATCCGCTTCGACGCCGTGTACGCCTCGGATACCCCGTGCCTGCCCAGCCGCAGCGCCCTGGTGACCGGCCGCTTCGGCATCCACAACGGGGTGGTCGGCCACGGCGGCACCGCTGCCGATCCCCGCCTGGAGGGCTACGGCCGGGGCTTCCAGTCCCTCGCCGCCATCACCTCCTGGCCCCGCCGGCTCCGCTTCGCCGGCCTGCGCACGGCGTCCATATCGACCTTCGCCGAGCGCCACTCCGCCTACCACTGGAACGCCGGGTTCAACGAGGTGTTCAACATCGGCAAGATGGGCATGGAGCGCGCCGAGGAGGTCACCCCCCTCGCCCTCGACTGGTTGGGTCGCAACGGCGCCGCCGACGGCTGGTTCCTGCACGTTCACTTCTGGGATCCCCACACCCCCTACCGAACCCCGGCCGACTTCGGCGATCCCTTCGCCGGCGACGACCTGCCGGCGTGGCTCACCGAGGACGTGCGGGCCGCCCACTGGGAGCTGCCCGGGCCTCACTCGCCCCAGGAGGCGATGGGACACACCGCCGGCACCCTCGTCGAGGGCATCAGGCGGATGGGCCAGCTGTGGGGCGGCAACCCGCCCGGCTACGAGGACATGGTCGCCCGCCGCCAGCCGGAGCAGATCGCCTCGATGGACGACGTCAGGCGGATGTTCGACGGCTACGACACCGGCGTGCGCTACGCCGACCACCACGTCGGCATCCTGCTCAACGAGCTCGACCGCCTCGGTGTCCTCGACGAGACGGTGGTCATGGTGTCGGGCGACCACGGCGAGACCCTGGGCGAGCTCGCCCTGTACTGCGACCATGCCACCGCCGACCTGTACACCTCGCGCCTGCCGATGATCCTGCGCTGGCCCGGGCTGGGAGACGGCCGGGTCGATGGCGCCCGCCACTACCAGATCGACGTGGCCGCCACCATCCTCGACCTGCTCGGGGTCAGGGTGCCGGCCAACTGGGACGGCGTCAGCTTCGCCGAGGCGCTCAAGCGCGGCGAGGAGGATGGCCGCTCCGCCATCGTCACCACCCACGGTGCCCACACCGTGCAGCGGGGGGTCTCCTTCGAGGGCTGGTGGCTGGTGCGGACCTGGCACGACGGGTGGCACCCCTATCCGGAGCACATGCTGTTCGACCTCGAGGCCGATCCCCACGAGCAGGAGGACCTGGCCGAGAAGTACCCCGAGGTGGTGGCCCAGGGACTCGAGATCCTGGCCGGCTGGCACTCCGAGCAGATGGCGACGGCCAGCGGGCCCGACCCCATCGAGACCATCCTGGCCGAAGGCGGCCCCTGGCACTTCCGGGGGCTGGAGAAGGACTACTGGCAGCGCCTCCGCGACACCGGCCGGGGCCAGTGGGCCCAGGTGCTGGCTGAACGCCATGGACTGAGCCTGGCGTAACCGTAACGAGCCGCACGAGCCGCTCCTCTCCGCGCCCCAAAGCTGCGCGGAGAAAAATCTCCCCTCAGCCGTCCGTTTGGGACGATTCGTCCCTTATCCTGGAGGGGGCATGGAGGACTGCCGGGCCCCCGGCGAGAACTAGGGACCCAACGGCGACGGAGCGAGGAGGTGACGCGTGGCCGTTCAGTTCGAGGATCTGGATCTGGCCGCTGGCGCGTCCCCGGCCGAGCGGTGGGACAGGGGAGAAGAGGCCGCCTTCCAGGAGGCCTACGAGCGCTACCACGATCGGATCTTCCGCTTCTGTCGCTACCGGCTGGGAGACGCCCACGAGGCCGAGGACGTGACCCAGGAGGCCTTCGCCCGGGCGTGGAAGAACCCCACCGTCCTGCTCGACCCCGGCCGGGTCTATCCCTGGCTGAGGGTGGTGGCCGCCAACCTCTGCACCGATCACCATCGTCGGCGGGGCCGGTGCCAGCCCAAACCGGAGATCGACTCGGGCACCGAGGACCGCACCGAGGCGGAAGTCATCGGGGCTCACCAGGCCGAGCTCGTCCGCACGGCCATGGCCCGGCTCACCGATCGCCACCGCATCGCCCTCGAGCAGCGGGAGGATGCCGGCTGGACCTATGAGCAGATGGCCGCCCATTCGGGGACGACCATCGCCTCGGTCGAGTCCCTCCTGTGGCGTGCCCGCCAGGCTCTCAAGCGGGAGTTCGTGGCAATAGCTGGACAGGACGGGTACCTGGCCGGACTGCCGGTCATCGGCTTCTTCGTCCGGCGGTTCCATCAGGTCAAGGCCAAGGCTCGGGCCTGGCTGGCCAACTCGGGCGCGATCCCGCAGCTGAGTGCAGGCAACGCCATGCTCTCGACCTTCGTGGGCTCGGCGGCGGCCGCCTGTGTCGCCGGAATGATGTCCCTGGTCGGGCCCACCACGGCCCCACCGGCGACCCATCTGACGGGGGTCCCTTCCGGCGCCACCGGCGCTGCCACTTCCACCGGCTCGTCGGTCCCGGCGCGCCCGGCGGCTCAGGGCGGGCCCAGTTCGGCGCCGGCGTCGCCGGGGTGGTTCCGGTCCCGGGGCTACTCCCAGCCGGTCAGCGTCGGATACAACCAGCAGGACGCCCGGTCGATGCCTGTCAGCGTCGGGGTCGGCTCGGGCGCCAACGGCGACGCCATCGGGGTGGACCCGACCGCCCCCGTCTCGTGGGCCAGAGCAGTGGTGAAGAACCGGGTCCTCAATGCGCTGAACACGACCACTTTTGGGGGACACAAGTGAGGAACAGCAGACTCATCCGCCGAGTGGCTCTGACAGTGGCGCTGGTCGCCGGTCCCACCGGCTCGGTTCTGGCCGTGGCGGCCAGCTCGGCACCGACCCCGGCCCCGGTGGCCAAGAAGTGGGCTTGCGCCGAGGTGGGTCAGGTGAAGTTCGGGGCCTGCCTGCAGGATCCGACCCCGGACGCACTGCCTACCTCGTAGCCCCCCCCGATCGCCGCCCGCGTCCGGGCGACGAGCCAGACACCGGACTTGCGCCGATTCCAAATGTCGAGAACCTCCACCGAGGTGTTGGGAGTCGATGACGGTGACATCCCCGCGGCGCTTCCGGAGGTGAGCCTCGCGGGTGCCAATGACGGCGCCCCCGGCCCCGGCGCCGAGGCCATGGGCGAGCTGACCACATCGGGGTCGCTTCTCACCCGCCGGGTCGTGCACTCCACCGGGGCTCTGCTGATCCGCTCGGCCTGGGAGCGGGTCACCGCCCTAGGCGTCGTCCTGGTCGTCGCCCGCCTGATCCTGCCCCGCCAGTTCGGGGAGGCCAGCCTGGCGCTGTCCACGGTGGCCTTCGCCACCATCATCGTCGACGCCGGCATAACGACCGCACTGGTCCGGCGGCGGGACAACCCCACCCCGGCCGATTTCGCCGCCGCCCGCCGGGTCCAGTTCGCTCTGGCGGTGGGCGTCCTGGCCCTGGCCGCCGTCGCCTTTGTCTTCAACCACAGCTTCGGGAGCCTGGTGTTCATCGACGCCCTGCAGCTCCTCACCGATCCGTTCGTGCTCGAGAAGAAGGTGCGACTGGAGCGGACGCTCGAGTTCAAGGGCCTGGCTACTGCCGACGGCGCAGGCATCCTGACCCGCTCGGGAGTCTCCCTACTGGTGGTTCTGGTGGATCGCGGGCCTCTCTGCCTGGTCCTCGGCGACCTCAGCGCGGCAATTGTCTATGCGGGAGTGGTGGTGTTCCTGCTCCGTCCCGCCGTGGCCGAGCACCAGGACGCTCGTCCCCGGCCCACGGCCAAAGGCCTACTGGGCGAAGGGCTTCCTTTCCAGCTGTTCGGCCTGATCAACAGCCTGAGGGACGCCAGCAGCTCGGCGCTGATCTCCGGCCTTGCCGGCCTCACCGCCCTGGGCCTGTTCCAGTTCGCCTACCGCATGGTCAGCCCCATGTGGCTCATCCTTGCCTCCCTGAACCAGCTGTCGGTGGCGGTCGGGATGCACCTTGCCCGGGGAGGCCGGGGGACGGCGGAGAGGACCAAGGACGGCTACCTGCTGGCCGGTCTGGCCACCGCCATGATGATGGCCACGGTGGCGGCATCGGCGCACTGGTTGGTACCTGCCCTGTTCGGAGCTCGCTGGTCCCAGTCGGTGCCCCTGATCCTGGCCATGGCCTTCGGAGTCGTCATAAACGGACCGGCGATCGGCTTCGGTATCGGGTTGATCTTCGCCGCCGACCGGGGGCCGCGCTTCGGCACGGTCGCAGCCTTGGCCGCCGCTGTCGTATTCCTCCTGGGTCTGGTCGGCTTCCACGCCCTGGGCGGCCAGCGCAGCCTCTCGCTGGCCTGGGTGTCTTCGGCGGTGTTCGAGGCGGTGATAATCCTCTATGGCTGCCATCGATGTGTCGGCCTGAGGCTGCTCCGCCAGACCCTGATCCCGATACCGGTCTTCATAGTCGCCTACCTGGCCGGCTACGAGATCCCTTCCGGTGTGCACGGCCGGCTGGTCCCCATCTTGATGTCCGCCGGCGTCGCTGCCGCCGTGTCGATCGGATGCACCGCCGTCTTCGGTCTTCCCGCCGCCCGCCGGCTCTGGCGGGCAACCCGGGTCTCCAGGGCTACACCCGGCGGTAACTTGTAGGTCGGTGATGGCTTCCACCGCCGCCCGGGCGATTGCCGGAGTACGGACCAATGCGGTGTTGCACGAGGTGCTGCCGCGATCGGTGGCTCTGGGCTGGATCAGGCGCAAGGCGGACCTGGCCTGGAGGGACCCCAAGGTGCGCTTCCAGGCCGAGGTTCAGATGAAATTCGCCGTCGGGCGTACGCAGCGGGCGGCAGAGGCCGCGAGCCTGGCTCGTGACTACGTGTACGAGTCCTACAAGTACGGCGAGACATTGTTCCGGGCCCGCGAGATCTGTCGGTTCGAGGTCGACAACTTCGAGCTGATAGCGGACCTGCAGAGAAGGGGTCGCCCCATCATCCTGAGCGTCCTGCACCATGGCCAGTACATGGGCGCTATGGCATCGGTGGCTCGTCGGGGACTGAGCTTCGTGGTCCCCGCCAACCCGGTGGTGGTAGAGGGCGATGAACCGGGCCCCCGAGCGCACCGGAGAGCAGCAGACAGCGGCGGCTTCCGGATGATCCCTGCCGCCGGGTCCTACCGAATCTTGAGCGAAGTCCTCGCCGCCGGCGGTGCGGTCGGCATCCTCTGCGATATCGCCGGCACCGGGACGGTCAGATACCTCGGCTGGAGCGTCGGATGCGCGGTCGGAACCTGGAAGCTGTCCTTCGAGTACTCGGCCCCGGTGGTGATACTCAGCTCGGTACGCCAAGGGGACTGGCAGCGAGTGAGGATCGCCCAGGTGGTCGACCCACGGGACTTCGTCACCGGCCCGGAGCTGCTGCAGGCGGTATTCGACGCTCATGAGCCTGCCGTGCTGGCGTGGCCAGAGGCCCTTCGTCAGCCGGTGCAGCTGTTCAACTTCTCGAACGAGGACTCACTCGAGCTCGGGCTCGAAGACCCCTTGATGAGCCCGATGGTGGTGTGAGACCGTCCTGCTGCCATGCCTGAGCCCGACCCGATGGTCGTCGGCCTGGTCAACGAGAACCTGAGCGGCCATGCTGCGTTCCACTCGAGGCTGGTGGCGGGCCTCAGCGAGCTCGGGGACCTGCAGCTGGAGACGGTCGACGTTCCCGAGCGCGGCCTGTTGCGCCGGGCCCTGACCAGTCCCCTGCCCCTCCCCGAAGGCTGGGACTTCGACGCGCCTCTGTTCCGCAACCAGGTGGGCCAGAGTCTGGTGGTGAGGACCGCTGTCCGCCGTCTGGTGGAGGGATGCGACGTCCTGCACCTGTACACCCAGAATGCCTGCCCGCTGGCACTGCGTCATCTCCGACACAAGCCCTACGTCGTCACAGTCGACGCCACCTGCTCACAGGCCGCGGAGAAGTTCCCGTTTCGCTACCCGGGGAGGGGCGCCGCCGTGGGCGACACCTTGAGCTCCTGGGTGGAGGGCCGCCTCCTTCGTGGCGCGGCGGCAGTGGTCGCCCAATCGGAGTGGGCCCGGACCGCCCTGGTCGAGGTGGTGGGGATCGACCCGGGCCGGGTCCACTGCATCCGCATCGGCGCCCTCTCACCCTGGCCCCGCTCCAGCCGCCCTCCTCGGCGCCCCCGGGTGGTCTTCGTCGGGGCCAGCATGAGGCGGAAGGGCGGATGGGAGCTGCTCCGCCTGCTGGACGACAAGATCGGGGACACGGTGGAGGTGGTGCTGGTCACCCGCCAACGGGTTCCTCGCCGTCCGGGGCTGGAGGTCCGCAACGATGTCCGACCGGGCGACGGCCAGATCCGCCAGATCCTCGAGGGCGCCGACATCTTCGCTCTGCCCACCGACATGGACATGAGCCCCAATGCCGTCCTGGAAGCCATGGCGGCCGGGCTGCCGGTGGTCACCTACCGGTGCGGCGGTATTCCGGAGATGGTGGACCACGGCGTCAGCGGCTACGTCGTCGACCTGCACGACGAGCGGGCGTTCCGCGACGCGGTGATCCAATTGGCCGACGCCCCGGAGCGCCGTCATGCCTTCGGCGAGGCGGGAAGGCAGATACTTGCCTCACGGTTCGACCCCGGGGCTGCCTCGGCCGCCCTGAGGGATGTTCTGCACCGTGCCCGTGCGCAAGGCGACCACCAGCTCGGCGCCGTCGGGCCCGGGCGGTGACGGCATGGGACTGTGCTACGTCATCCTGGCCCACACCGCTCCCGAACAAGTGGGCCGGCTCGCCGCTCGCCTGGGTGGGCCGGGCGCCTCGGTCATCGTCCATGTTGACCGCAGGGTCGACGAGGAGCCGTTCCGCCGCGCCTGCCGGACCGTCGGCGTGGACCAGGTGGTCTTCAGCGAGCGTCGGTCGGCGTCGGGGTGGGGCCGCTACGGGCTGGTGGATGCGGCCGTGAACGCAGTGGAGTTCGCTCTAGACAACCTCGCCTTCTCCCACGTGCTGCTTCTAAGTGGCCAGGACTATCCCATCACGACCCCCGAAGCTCGAGATGCCTTCTTCGCCGCCGCCGGGGACAGGTCGTATCTCTCGTGGTCGGCCGGGGACTCCGGGCCTCCCCCCGACCGTTCCCGCAACGAGCGGTGGTACTGGAACGGCGACCTTCACCGCCTCCGCACCCGCTACTACTGGATCGGAGAGCTCTCCGTTCCCGTACCGAGCCGCTGGCTTCCCTTCTTCCCGCCCGCCCGGGTGCCTCGGGGGCTGCGCCCCTACCAGGGCTCGCAGTGGTGGAACCTGCACCACGACGCCGCCGCCTACTGCATCGAGCACCTGAGGCGCAACCCGCGCCTGGTGCGCTACTTCCGGCGCACCCTGATCCCCGACGAGTTCGTCTTCCCGATGATCCTGCTCAACTCCCCGCTGGCCGATCGGGTGGTGAACGAGGACCTGCGCTTCATGACCTGGGAGGTCGACCACCCCAAGCTGCTCGGGCCATCGGATCTTGACAGAGTCCTTGCCCCTTCGGTCAAGCTCTTCGCTCGCAAGTTCGACGAGAGCAGGACCCCGGGGGTGCTGGACCTGATCGACGACCACCTTGCCGGCAGGCCGAACCACGCCTCCAGGGGCTGAGGAGCCGTGTAGCCAGGCCGACCTGGGGTGCCGGCGGGCCGCCTGCAGCGGCGCTGGGGTCAGGCGGTGCTGCGGGTCCGCGGCGGCCGCAGCGAGCCGGCAATCTCTCCGAAGTTGCGCATGACGGCGCGGTGCTGTCCCCGCCAGTCGTAGCCGTGGATGCCGAGAGCGAGTCGGCGCTTGAGGTCGGTCGGCAGGCGGGGGCTGACGGCCCGAATGGCCGCCGAGGCCACCGAGTCGACCGGGCCGAGCTTCGAGTGGCGCCGCTCATAGCCGAACTCGGCCATCAGATCACTGGTGAGCGACTCCACCTGCCACTGCTGGAGGGATGTCAGCTGGCGGTCCCGTGGCGACCCGGCGCCGAAGCCTTCCGGCTCGAGGATCGGCCGGTCGCCCAGGCGGCCGAGTACCTCCGGCGACAGGGCGATCCGCTCGGTGGCGTCGCTGCACACCGGGCTGGCGGTGGCCCGCTCGAGGTGCTCGGCGGCAGCGGCATCGACCTCCAGTCCCATCGCGGCGAACAGGCGCAGGAGGTTGGTCGTGGGG
>DASRBO010000171.1:0-2277 GCA_035653595.1 Acidimicrobiales bacterium
GATGGCGGCGAAGTTGAAGGCCTCGTGCGCGTCTCCCTCCGAGCCCGAGCCCTCGCCGTAGCAGGCCATGATCACCCGGTCGGTGCCGTCCATCTTGAGGGCGTAGGCGATGCCGGCGGCGTGGACCAGGTTGGTGGCCACCGGTGAGCCGCGGGACACGATGTTCAGGCTCGCGTCCGAGAAGTGACCGGGGGTCTGTTTGCCCCCGGAGGCCGGGTCGTCCGGCTTGGCCAGCACCGAGAGCATGAGGTCCAGCGGGGTCACGCCCATCCGCATGCAGAGGACCACGTCACGGTAGTAGGGCGCGATCCAGTCGTACTTCGGCCGCAACGCCCAGGCGGCGCCGATCTGCGCCGCCTCGTGGCCAGCGCAAGAGATGATGAAAGGTGCCCTGCCCTGGCGGTTGAGCACCTGGAAGCGGTGGTCGATCTGCCGTCCCAGGAGCATGGTGTAGAACCACTCCAGGAGCGTGTGCTCGTCGACGTCGGTGTCACGCCAGTCGACCGGCGCCTGGAAGTGCCAGTCGGCGACGAACCCCCGCTTCGGCTCGATCTCGAGTTGCTTGGTCTCCGTCATCTAGCTACACGTTGAGTGCCACCCCATCGACGGCAAGGGCAGCCTCTCCGATGGCCTCGCTGAGGGTGGGGTGGGGATGGATGTTACGCCCCATCTCCCAGGCGTCTCCCTGGAAGAGGCGGGCCAGCGCCGGCTCGGCGATCAGCTCGGTGGCCTGGACGCCGATCACGTGGGCTCCGAGCAACTGACCCGAGTCGGCGTCGGCGACCAGCTTCACGAAGCCCTCGGTCTCCCCGTGGATGAGAGCTCGACCGCTGGCGAGGAAGGGGAAGCGGCCCACCTTGACCTCGCGTCCGCGTTCTCTGGCCTGGGCCTCGGTCAACCCCACCGAGGCGATCTCCGGGCTGGAGAAGGTGCAACGGGTGACCAGCTCCTGCTCCATGGGATGGATGCGGAGGCCGGCGATGTCCTCGGCCGCGGTCACGCCCTCGTGGGCCGCCGCATGGGCGAGCAGGAAGCCCCCGACGGCGTCCCCGATCGCCCACACCCCGGGTGCGCTGGTCCGCATCCACTGGTCTGCCCGGATGAACCCACGCTGGTCCAGCTCGACCCCGGCCGCCTCGAGCCCGACGCCCCGGGTGTTGGGGCCGCGGCCGACCGCGACCAGCAGCTGCTCCGCCTCCACCCGGCCGTCCTCCAGCTCCACGATCACACCGTCCTGGCTCCGGCGCGCCCCGCGGACGCGCGCCCCGAGGCGGCAGTCGATGCCCGCCTGCTGGAAGGAGCGCAGGAGGGCGGCGGAGACGTCCGCATCCTCTAGAGGCACCAGCCGGTCCAGCGCCTCCAGCAGCGTGACCCGGACCCCCATCTGGCGGTAGAAGGTGGCGAACTCGACGCCCACCGCCCCCGCGCCGATGATCGTGATGGAGTCCGGCAGGGTCCGGGCCAGGGTCGCGTGGTCGGAGGTGATGATCCGCTCCCCGTCGGGCTCGACACCGGGCAGCGACTTCGGCGAGGAGCCGGTGGCGACGATGATGGCGCGAGCCTGCAGCACCCGCTCCATGACCTGGATTCGGCCATCTCCCAGAAGGCAGCCCCGGCCCTGCACCACCTCGATCCCGCGCTTCCGCATCAGGCCCTGCACCCCCCGCCACAGCCGGTCGACGATGGCATCCCGTCGGGCGGCGATGCGCTCGAAGTCGAAGCCGACCTCGGGCGCGACCAGGCCGAACTCGGCGCCGCGCTCCCCGAGCTTGTGGTAGAGGCCGGAGGACTCCAGCAGGGCCTTGGTGGGGATGCAGCCGAGATGGAGGCAGACGCCTCCCAGCCTGGCCTCTTCGACGACGACCGTCCGCCGTCCGAGCTGGGCCGCCCGGATGGCCGCCGTGTACCCACCGGTCCCGCCGCCGAGGACGGCGACGTCGAACTCAGCGGTCCGGGCCATCAGGGTACGCGCTGTGGGCTGCGAGCACGAACCTCAAGTGTATAGCCGGGGTGACACAACCCCTCCGGCCCGGGGAGTTCCCGGAGGTGCCGGGGCGGGACCGCCCGCGGCCGTGGTCGAATCCTCGCCGGCCCTCCCGCCCGGGTGCCCGGCAGCGTCCCGCTCGGGCCCGGAAGGGCGACGGAGCGCCGCCCGGTGACGGCCGGGGGCGCTCCCGCCCTCCTGTTCTGGGCCGGGGGTTCGTCGCCCTCCGGCGGCTCCTGGCGCCGGTGCCAGCGTTAGCGGCCCGACCCTTCCTTCTCAGGCATCGTCCTCGA
>DASRBO010000172.1:0-13149 GCA_035653595.1 Acidimicrobiales bacterium
TCCGGCATCACCGGCGAGAACCTGCTGCGCATGCTCGAGCTGCGCCTCGACAACGCCGCCTTCCGTGCCGGCTGGGGCTCCAGCCGGGCCCAGGCCCGCCAGTTCGTCCGCCACGGGCACGTGCTGGTGAACGGCAAGCGGGTGACCATCCCCAGCTACCGGCTGCGCCGTGGCGACGTGGTGGTCCTCGGCCCCAAGGGCCGCGAGATGATCGTGGTCCGCCACAACATGGACACCCTCGACCGCCAGGTCCCCCCGTGGCTGGAGCAGGGGGAGAACGGCCTCAGCGTCACCGTCCGCGACCTGCCGCTGCGCGAGCACATCGACGTCCCCGTGCGCGAGCAGCTCATCGTCGAGCTCTACTCGAAGTAACCAAGCGCCGCTCCGGCGGTCAGCTCACCCACAGAGGCCCCCAGCACAAGAGGCAAGGACACAACGCATGCTCATCATCCAGCGCCCCACCGTCGAAGCCGTCGACGAGGAGATCGCCAACCGGCAGCGCTTCGCCATCAGCCCCCTTGAGCCGGGCTTCGGCCACACGCTGGGCAACTCCCTGCGCCGAACCCTGCTCTCCTCCATCCCCGGGGCCGCGGTCACCCAGCTGCGCTTCGACGACGCCCTCCACGAGTTCACCACCCTGCCCGGGGTGAAGGAGGACGTCACCGACCTGATCCTCAACTTCAAGGACCTGGTGCTGCGGGTCGACTCCGACGAACCGGTGACCCTGCGCCTCGACGTGCGGGGCCCCGCCACCGTCACCGCCGGGGACATCCAGACCACGACCGAGGTGGAGATCCTCAACCCCGACCTGCACATCGCCGGCCTCAACAACAAGGGCCGCCTGGCCGTCGACATCACCGTCGAGCGGGGCCGGGGCTACGTGTCGGCCGACCGCAACAAGAAGTCCTCCATCATCGGGGTCATACCGGTCGACTCGGTCTTCTCCCCGGTGCGCCGGGTGGCCTTCACCGTCGAGCCCACCCGGGTGGAGCAGTCGACCAACTTCGACCGCCTGGTGCTGGACATCGAGACCGACGGGTCCATCTCGCCGCGGGAGGCTCTGGCCTCGGCCGGCGACACCCTGCGGTCCCTGGCCGGCCTGGTGGCCGACATGAGCGAGAGCCCCCAGGGCCTCGAGCTCGGCGACGTCGGCACCGTCAGCAGCGGCTCGCCCGACCTCGACCTGCTCATCGAGGACCTCGACCTGTCCGAGCGCCCCCGCAACTGCCTCAAGCGGGCCCAGATCAACACGGTGGGGGAGCTGGTCCAGCGGACCCCTGACGACCTGCTGGCCATCACCAACTTCGGTCAGAAGTCCCTCGACGAGGTGATCCAGAAGCTCGACGAGCGGGGTCTGTCCCTGCGCAGCCGCGAGGGCTAGGACCGTGCCCGCCACCCCCCGCAAGGCCCGCCGGTTCGGCGGCGACGCCGCCCACCAGAAGTCGATGATGGGGAACCTGGTGGCTTCCCTCATCGCCGCCGAGTCGCTGGTCACCACCGAGGCCAAGGCCAAGGCCCTGCGCCCGGTGATGGAGAAGATGATCACCAAGGCCCGCAAGGGCGGGGTCTACCGCCAGCGCCAGGTGGTGTCGTTCATCCGCGACAAGGACATGGCCCACAAGCTCTTCGACGACATCGGGCCCCGATACGTCGACCGCCCCGGCGGCTACACCCGCATCCTCAAGCTCGGCCCCCGGCACGGGGACAACGCGCCCATGGCGCGCATCGAGCTGGTTTGACGCTGTTCGGCCCCGGTGACGGGGTCGAACCGGGCGGCCCCGACGGCGCCGCTCCGGAGGGGGCGCGGCGGCTGCGCTTGACCGTCGCCTACCACGGCGCCGGCTTCCGCGGCTTCGCCGTCCAGCCCGGCCAGCGCACCGTGGGCGGCGTGCTGACCCAGGCCATCGAGACGGTGGTGGGCCATCCCGTCCGGCTGACCTGCGCCGGGCGCACCGATGCCGGCGTCCACGCCAGTGGCCAGGTGGTGCACTTCGACCTGGTGCCGGAGCGGGCCCGTGCCCCTCTCGATGCGGCCGACCCCGACCTCGCCGTGCTCATCCGGCGGTGCAACCGCCTGCTGGGGACGGAGGTGGCGGTGACCGCCGCCGAGGTGGCCGGGCCGGGCTTCGACGCCCGCCGCTCCGCCCGCTGGCGCCGTTACCGCTACACGGTGCTCAACCGCGCCACCCCCGATCCGCTGCTGGCCGACCGGACCTGGCACGTCACCGATGAGCTCGACCTGCGGGGCATGCAGGCGGCCTGCGACCCCCTCTTCGGCGAGCACGACTTCGCCGCCTTCTGCCGCCGGCCCGCCGACGACGGCTCCACCGTGCGCCGGGTGCTTGAGGCGGGCTGGGATCGGGCCGGGCCGGACCTGCTGGCCTTCGACATCGCCGCCAGCGCCTTCTGCCACCAGATGGTCCGCTCCATCGTCGGCACGATCGTCGACGTCGGCCGGGGCCGGCTGCGCGCCGGCGACATGGCCGGCATCCTGCGCTCGGGTGACCGGGCCCAGGCCCGGACCATCGCGCCGCCCCACGGGTTGTGCCTGCTCGACGTCGGCTACGCCTGACATCGGGCCAGCCGCCACGAGCGGTCCCCGGGGACTAGGTGAGCTCCTCCACCCTGAAGCCGGCAGCGCCGAGGCGGCGGAGCGTCTCGTGGCGGTGGCCGGGGTCGCGGGTCTCCACCGTCAGCAGCACCTCGACCTCGTCCACGCCCACCCGGGCCCCGGAGCGGTGGTGCTCCACCGACAGGACGTTGAGGCCCAGGCCGGCGACGGTGGCGGTGAGGCCGGCCAGGGCGCCGGGGTGGTCGCCGAGCACGAAGCGCAGGATCAGGTAGCGCCCGGCGGCCGACAGGCCGTACTCCACCAGCCTGGTCAGGAGGATGGGGTCGACATTGCCCCCCGACAGGACCACGGCGACGGGGCCGGTGCCGGGCACCCGCCCGGCCAGCACGGCGGCCAGCCCGACCGCCCCGGCCGGCTCCACCAGCCACTTGCTGCGCTCGAGGAGGAGGAGGAGGGCCCGGCTGATCTCCTCCTCGGAGACCAGGACCACGTCGTCGAGGTAGGCCCGGGCATGGGCCAGGGTGAGCTCGGACACCCGTCGCACGGCGATGCCGTCGGCCATGGTCGAGGCCTCGTCGATGGTCACGGGCCGGCCGGCGTCCAGGGCCCGGCGCATGGACGGTGCCCCGGCCGCCTCGACCCCGACCACCTTCACCCCCGGGGCCCGGTGGGCCAGGGCGGCGGCGATGCCGGCGGCCAGCCCGCCGCCCCCGACCGGCACCACCACCACCTCGGCCCCGGCCGCCTCGCCGGCCAGCTCGAGGCCCACGGTGGCCTGGCCGGCGATGACCTCGGGGTCGTCGAAGGGGGGCACGTAGATGGCCCCCGACTCCTCCGCCCGGGCCAGGGCGGCGGCGATGCAGTCCTCCACCCCGTCGCCGGCCAGCACCACCTCGGCGCCGTAGTGGCGGGTGGCCTCCACCTTGGGCAGGGAGGCGTTGGCCGGCATGAAGATCGTCGAGGCCCGCTCCGACAGCGTGGCGGCCAGGGCCACACCCTGGGCGTGGTTGCCGGCCGAGGCAGCCACCACCGCCGCGCCCGGGGGGAGGGTGGCGATGCGGTTGTAGGCGCCCCTGATCTTGAACGAGCCGGTGCGCTGCAGGTGCTCCGGCTTGCACACCACCATCCGGCCGGCCAGGCCCGACAGGGAGGCCGACTCCACCACCGGGGTGGGCCGGATCACCCCGGCCAGCCGGCGGGCTGCCTCCTCGATCTGGCGGGGGCCTACCAGCACCAGGCCACCTTAAATGGTCGCCGACCACGCCCGGTGGGACCGGGGACCGTTTGCCCGGGCCGGCCGGCGCCCGTAGTCTGTCTGGTCGGCCTGCGGCTCGGCCCGGGCTGTCTCCCGCATCACTTGCTCCCGCATCATCTAGAAGGAACCGGAGTGCGCACGTTCTCACCCAAGCCCAGCGACATCGAGCGCGCCTGGCACGTCGTGGACGCCGACGGCCTGGTGCTCGGTCGCCTGGCCACCGAGGTGGCCTCGGTGCTCCGGGGCAAGAAGAAGGCCATCTTCGCCCCCCACCTGGACGCCGGCGACCACGTGATCGTGGTGAACGCCGCCAAGGTGGTCATGACCTCGGACAAGGCCGACAAGAAGCTGGCCTGGCGCCACAGCGGCTATCCGGGCGGCATCCGGTCCCGCACCTACTCCGAGCTGCTGGCCACCCGGCCCGAGGAGGTGGTGCGCCGGGCGGTGAAGGGCATGCTGCCCAAGGGCCCGCTGGGCGCCCGCACCCTGCGCAAGCTCAAGATCTACGCCGGGCCCGACCATCCCCACCAGGCCCAGAAGCCCCAGCCCCTCACCATCGACCACGCCCGGAGGAGCGCCTGATGCCCCGGCCCCTGACCCAGACCACCGGCCGGCGCAAGGAGGCGGTCGCCCGGGTGCGCCTGCGCGACGGCGAGCCCGGCGTCACCATCAACGGCCGCACCATCGAGGCCTACTTCCCCTCGGCCACCCACCGCATGCTCGCCACCGAGCCCCTCCGGCTGACCGACACCGCCGAGCGCTACTCGGTCGACGCCACCATCGACGGCGGCGGGGTGTCCGGCCAGGCCGGCGCCCTGCGCCTGGGGATCGCCCGGGCCCTGGCGGAGCTTGACCCCGACCTGCGCATCCCGCTCAAGCGGGCCGGCCTGCTCACCCGCGACGCCCGCGAGAAGGAATCCAAGAAGTACGGCCTCAAGAAGGCCCGGAAGGCCCCGCAGTACTCGAAGCGGTAGCTCCCTTGCGCGTCTCCTTCGGGACCGACGGCGTACGGGGCAGGGCCAATACCGAGCTCACTCCCGAGCTGGTTCTCCTCCTCGGCCGGGCGGCCGCCCGCGTCATCGGCGCCCCCCGCTTCCTGGTGGGCCGGGACACCCGGATCTCCGGTCCCCTGCTGCAGGCCGCCCTGTCCGCCGGACTGGCCTCCGAGGGCGCGGACGTGGTGGACCTGGGGGTGATCCCCACCCCGGCTGTGGCCGCCCTGGCCGCCGACGCCGGGGCGGCGGCGGTGGTCGTGTCCGCCTCCCACAACCCGTTCCCCGACAACGGCATCAAGGTCTTCGCCGTCGGCGGCACCAAGCTCGACGACGCCGTGGAGCGCCGCATCGAGGACGAGGTGGCTGCGATCAGCGCCGGCCCGGAGTCGCCCCGGCCGGATGCGGCGGCGGTAGGGCGGATGGTCTCGGATCCGGGCGCCGCCGGCCGCTACCTGGCCCGGTTGGCCGCCGCCCTGGAGGGCCGGCGCCTCGACGGCCTCCGGGTGGTGGTCGACTGCGCCAACGGGGCCGCCAGCGCCATCGCCGGGCCCCTGCTGGAGGGCCTGGGCGCCGTGGTCGTGGTCCACGCCGCCAGTCCCGACGGCACCAACATCAACGACGGCTGCGGCTCCACCGACCCCGGCGAGCTGGCCCGGTTGGTGGTCGAGAACGGGGCCGACGCCGGCCTTGCCCTCGACGGCGATGCCGACCGGGTGGTGGCGGTGGACGAGAACGGGGCGCTGGTGGACGGCGACCATGTGATGGCCCTCTGCGCCGTCGACCTGCGCCGGCGGGGGCTGCTGCGGGGCGACACCGTGGCCGTGACCGTCATGACCAACCTGGGGTTCCGACGGGCCATGGAGGCGGCCGGCATCGAGGTGCACGAGACACCGGTCGGGGACCGCTACATCTTCGCCGCCCTCACCGAGCACGACTGGGTGCTCGGGGGCGAGCCGTCGGGGCACGTGATCCTGCGTCACCTGGCCCCCAGCGGCGACGGCCTCCTCACCGGGCTGGTTCTGCTCGACCTGGTCGTGCGGTCGGGGGCGAGCCTCGGGCGCCTGGCCGGCTCGGCCATGACCCGCATGCCCCAGGTGCTGCGCAACGTGCGGGTGGCCGATCTGTCCGGCCTCGCCGGCGCCACCGCGGTGTGGGACGCCGTGCGCCTCACCGAGGAGCGCCTGGCGGGCAAGGGCCGGGTGCTTCTGCGGGCCAGCGGCACCGAGCCGCTGGTGAGGGTGATGGTCGAGGCCGACGACGAGGGGCTGGCCCAGGCCACCGCCGGCTCCCTCTGCGAGGTGGTCGAGCAGACCCTGGGGGCGGCCCGGGCCTGAGCCGCCCGTCGCCGGCGCCCGACCGGGGCGCTCTAGCGTCCCCGGCATGTGCACCGCCGCCCCCATCCGGGCGAATACCGTCGGAGCCCGATGATCTCCCTCGGCATCGACGTGGTCGAGGTGCCGCGCATGCGGGTCGTGCTGGGCCGCCGCCCCCGGCTGGCCGACCGGGTCTTCACCGAGGCCGAGCGCGCCTACGCCGCCCGCAAGCGCGACCCCACCGAGCGGCTGGCCGCCCGCTTCGCCGCCAAGGAGGCCGTCATGAAGGCCCTTGGCGTGGGCATCGGGACGGTCGCCTTCCGCGAGATCGAGGTGGTGCGGGGGCCGCGGGGGGCGCCCACCATCGCCGTGACCGGCCGGGCGGCGGAGTGGGCGGCCCGGCGGGGGATCACCGACTGGCGGATATCGCTCACCCACTCTGAGCTGATCGCCGCCGCCGTGGTGGTGGGCATCATCGCCGGCCAGGCGGAGGCCGCCCCCTGAGACCGGTCCTCACGGTGGCCGAAATGCAGGCCGTCGACGGGGCCGCCCAGGCGACGGTCGGGCTGGACGCGCTCATCGACCGGGCGGGTTGGGCGGTGGCCCGCGCCGCCCTCGGCATGCTCGGCGGCGCCTACGGGCGCCGGGTGGTGGTCGTGGCGGGCAAGGGCCACAACGGCGACGACGGCCGGGTGGCCGCCGCCCGGCTGGCGGAGCGGGGGGTGGCCGTGCGCCTGGTGGATCCGAGCGGCGGGGGCCGCCTGCCGCCGTGCGATCTGGTGGTCGATGCCGCCTACGGCACCGGCTTCCGCGGCACCTACGACGCTCCGGTCCCTGCGCCGGGCACCCCCGTGCTGGCGGTGGACATCCCGTCGGGGGTGGACGGCGACACCGGTGCCGCCGGCGATGGGGCCGTGGCCGCCGTGCGGACGGTGACCTTCGCCGCCTACAAGCCCGGCCTCCTGCTGGGCCGGGGAGCCGAGCTCGCCGGCGAGGTCGAGGTCGCCGACATCGGCCTCGACGTCAGCTCGTCCGCAGCCGCTGTGGTGGAGGACGGGGACGTCGCCGCCCTCCTGCCCCGGCGCCGGCGGGAGGCCCACAAGTGGCAGGCGGCCGTCGGGGTGGTGGCCGGCTCGCCCGGCATGCACGGCTCCGCCGAGCTGTGCTCGGGAGCGGCCCTGCGGGCGGGGGCGGGCTATGTCCGCCTCGGGATCCCCGGTGCGACCGCCCTGCCCGGCGGCGAGGTGGTGGCCACCGCCCTGCCCGCCGGTGACTGGGCGGACGCCGCCCTGGCGTGGACGGAGCGGTGCCGGGCCCTGGTGGTGGGGCCCGGCCTCGGACGCGACGAGGCCACCGTGGCCGCGGTCCGCCGGCTGGTGGCGGCCGCCCCGGTGCCGGTGCTGGTGGACGCCGACGGCCTCTACGCCCTGGGCGAGAAGGCGGCCGAGGTCATCTCCGGGCGCAGCCAGCCGACCGTGCTAACCCCGCATGAGGGCGAGTTCCGCTTCATCACCGGGGCCGCCCCCGGGCCCGACCGGCTGGAGGCGGTGCGCTCGGCCGCCGCCGGCACCGGCGCCACCGTGCTGCTCAAGGGCTCGACCACCGTGGTCGCCGGCCCCGACGGAGAAGTGCTGATCTCCACCTCCGGGGGGCCGCAGCTGGCCACCGCCGGAACCGGTGACGTGCTGTCCGGCGTTATCGGCGCCTTCCTCGCCCTCGGTCTGGGGGCCCCGACCGCCGCCGGGCTGGGGGCGCACGTCCACGGCCGGGCCGGCGCCGGCGAGCCGCCCATCGGGCTGGTGGCCGGCCGGTTGGTGCAGGCGCTGCCGGCCACCGTCTCCCGTCTGGCGGGGGCCGGTGGTTAGGGCGTCGTTCCGGCCCGCCTGGGCCGAGGTGGATCTCGACGCCGTGCAGGCCAACGCCTGCGCCCTGGTGAAGCTGGCCGCCCCGGCGGCCCTGTGCGCCGTGGTCAAGGCCGACGCCTACGGCCATGGCGCGCCGGCGGTGGCCCGGGCCGCCCTGTCCGGTGGGGCCGGCTGGCTGGCGGTGGCGCTGGTGGACGAGGGGATCGAGCTGCGGGAGGCCGGCATCGACGCCCCCGTCCTGGTGCTGTCCGAGGCGACGGGCGCCGCCGCCGCCGCCGGCGCCGAGGCCGGGCTGACCTTCACCGTGTGCAGCCCGGCCGGCCTCGACACCCTCGCCCTGGTGGCCGGTGGGGGCCGCCGCATCGCCGTGCACCTGAAGGTCGACACCGGCATGCACCGCCTGGGCGTGCCGCCGGAGCAGGCCCTCGACCTGGCCCGCCGGCTGGCCGGCAGCGAGGGCCTCCGTTTCGAGGGGCTCTGGACCCATCTGGCCGTGGCCGACGTCGAGGGCGATCCGTTCACCGCCGTCCAGCTGCAGCGCTTCGAGGAGGTCAGGGCCGTCCTCGGCAGCGCCGGCCTACGTCCGGCGCTGCTGCACGCCGCCAACTCGGCCGGCGCCATCGCCCACCCCGCCAGCCGCTACGACATGGTCCGCTGCGGCATCGCCCTGTACGGATATCCGCCGGTCGGGGTGCCGGGCGAGCTAGGCCTGCGCCCGGCGCTCTCGCTGCGGGCGCGGGTGTCCGCCCTGCGGCCGCTGCCGGCGGGAGCCCGGCCGTCCTACGGCCGGCGCCGGCCGCTGCCGTCGGATGCCGTGGTCGCCACCGTGCCGCTGGGCTACGCCGACGGCGTGCCCCGCCGGTTGCTGGACGCCGGGGCCGCCGGGTTCCTGGTCGGAGGCCGGCGCCGGCCGCTGGCCGGGGTGGTGACGATGGACCAGCTCATGCTGGACCTCGGCGCCGACGGCGACGTGCGGGTGGGCGACGAGGTGACCCTTATCGGGGAGCAGGGGGCCGAGCGCATAACCGCCGAGGACTGGGCCGCCTGGCTGGGCACGATCTCCTACGAGGTACTGACCGGCATCGGCCCCCGGGTCGAGCGCCGCTACCGGGGAGGTGAGGGGTGAGCCGGGGCGGGGCCCGGGCCAGGTGGGTGGCCGCCCTGGCCGGAGCGGCGGCCGGAGCTGCCGTCGTCGAGCAGGTGGTTGCCGGCCGTCCCCGACGGCGGGCCAAGGCGGCTGCGCCCCTTCCACCGCCGCCGGCGGCCGAGTCGCACCTGCCCACCGACGACGGGGGCACGCTACGGGTGCTGCGGGCCGGCTCGGGCCGTCCCCTGGTGCTGGTCCACGGGCTGCTGCTCTCATCAGACATCTGGCGCTTCCAGCTAGAGGGGCTGGCGGGCGAGTTCGACATCGTGGCCTACGACCAGCGCGGCCACGGAGGCTCGTCGTCCGGAACCGATCTGCCGGGGCTGCCCCGGCTGGCCCGCGACCTGGCCGACCTGCTGGAGGCCCTCGACCTGCGCGACGCGGTGCTGGTGGGCCACTCCATGGGGGGGATGGCGGCCCTGCGCATGGCCGCCGACGCCCCCGAGGTGCTGGCCCGGCGGGTCGGTGCGCTCATGCTGGTCTCCACTTCGGCCGGCCCGCTCACGCCGCTGCCCCCGGCGGCCTGGCGCCGGCTGGTGGCCTCGGCCGAGCCCGGCATGCGCCGCACGCTGGAGTTCGCCGCCGCCCGGCGCTTCCCGCTGGCCCGCGACGACGACCTCGGCTACCTCGGGACCCGCATCAGCTTCGGGGCGGATCCGAACCCGGCCCTGGTGGAGCTGACCCGCCTGACCGTCTCTTCCACCAGGCCCACCGTCATGGCCGACGTGTGGGACTCCATGCTCAACATCGACCTGCGCCACGCCTGCCCGACCGTCGGAGTGCCCACCATGGTGGTGGTGGGCGGGCGCGACGTGCTCACCCCGCCCCGGATGGCGCGGGCGATGGCGCGCCGGCTGCCTGAGGCGGAGCTGGTGGTGCTGCCGGGCTGCGGCCACATGCCGATGCTGGAACGGCCCGAGGAGCTGGCTGGGTTGATCAGGAGCCTTGCCGCCCGCAGCGGCGGCGGGGCGCCGGGCCGGCCGGCACCGCCCGCCACCACCACCCGGCGGGCGGCCCCTTGATCACCGACGTGGCCGGGGTCGCCGTCGGTCACTGGAGCGACGCGGCGGCCCGCACCGGATGCACGGTGGTGCTGCTGCCGCCGGGCTCGGTCGCCTCAGGCGAGGTGCGGGGAGGGGCGCCGGGCACCCGGGAGTGGGAACTGCTGGGCCCCGAGCGGCTGGTGGCGTCGGTGGACGCGGTCGTGCTGACCGGCGGCTCGGCGTTCGGGCTGGCCGCGTGCGACGGGGTGGTGCGCTTCTGCGCCGAGCACGGCCGGGGCTTTCCCACCCGGGCCGGGCCGGTCCCGATCGTGGTCGGCGCCGTCCTGTTCGACCTCGGCGTGGGCGATCCGTCGGTGCGTCCGGGGGCGGAGGAAGGCTACGCCGCCTGCCTGGCGGCCACCACGTCCTCCTTCGCCACCGGGGCGGTGGGGGCGGGGACCGGGGCCACGGTGGCGTCGTGGAGGGGCCCGGAGGCGGCCCGGCCTGGCGGCATCGGCACGGCGACGGTCAGCCACGGCGAGCTGGTGGTGGCGGCCCTGGTGGCGGTCAACGCCTACGGCGACGTGATCGGACCGGGCCAGGATCCCGAAGCGGTGGTGGCCCTGGGCGATCTTCTCGAGCGGCCGGCGGGACCGGCCTTCCAGCAGACGACCATCGGGGTGGTGGCCACCAACGCCGTGCTCGACAAGCGCGCCTGTCACCTGCTGGCCCAGTCCGGGCACGACGGGCTGGCCCGCTCGCTTGAGCCGGCCCACACCACGGTGGACGGCGACGCCCTGGTCGCCGTGGCCACCGGGGCGGTCGCTCCCGAGGTGCGCCTCGACGGCCTGCGGGCCATGGCCGCCCGGGCGGTGACGGCCGCGGTGCGCTCGGCCGTGGCCGGCTCTGCCCCGCCCTGAGCGGACCGGTGCGACCGGGCGGCGGGCATCGGTCCCCCGTTCCGACCGCTGACGAGGGACCTCCGGATCCTCCGGCTGCCGTGGGTACGCTTTCGGATGTGACGCTGGCCGAGCTTCAGCTGGAGGTCAGCGCCTGCACCCGGTGCGGGCTGGCCGCCGGCCGCACCCAGACCGTGTTCGGGGTCGGCAGTCCCGAGGCCGACCTCATGTTCGTGGGGGAGGCGCCCGGGCGGGACGAGGACCTGCAGGGCGAGCCCTTCGTGGGCCGCTCGGGGAAGCTGCTCGACCAGCTGATGGCCGAGGAGCTGGGCATGGACCGCCGCTCCTGCTTCATCGGCAACGTCCTGCGATGCCGGCCGCCGGGCAACCGCGATCCCCGCCCCGAGGAGGTCGAGTCCTGCCGGCCCTTCCTCGAGCGCCAGATCGAGCTGATCGACCCCAAGGTCATCGTGACCCTGGGCAACTTCGCCACCCAGGTGGTGCTGGACCGGACCGAGGGCATCAGCCGCCTGCGGGGCCGGCACTACCCCTACCGCACCGGCGCCGTGGTGGTCCCCACCTACCACCCCTCCTACGCCCTGCGGGGCGGAGGGATGGTCGTGGCCGAAATGCGGGCCGACCTGGTGCGGGCCAAGCTCGCCCTGGCCTCGGCGTGATACACCTCGTCTCCGCCTCCCCCGCCCAGACCGGGGCCATCGGCGAGGCGGTGGGCGCCCTGGCCGAGCCGGGCGACCTGCTGCTGCTCTCCGGCGAGCTCGGCGCCGGCAAGACCGTCTTCGCCCAGGGCTTCGCCCGCGGCCTCGGGGTGGAGGGAACGGTAACCAGCCCCACCTTCACCCTGGTCCACTCCTACTCCGGGCGGCTGGAGATGCTCCACGCCGACGCCTACCGCCTCAACCGGCTGCAGGAGGTCATCGACCTGGCCCTGCCCGAGGCCCTCGACGACGGCGGGGTGGCCCTCATCGAGTGGGGAGACGCCGCCGCCAGCACGTTCAGCCCCGACTACCTGTGGGTGCGGATCGACTTCGACCCCAGCGACGACGAGAGGCGCCAGGTCACCCTACGGGTGGTGGGCCGCTCGTGGGCGCCGCGTGAGGCGCTGCTGCGCAAGGCCGTGGCCGACTGGGAGCAGCCTTGATCATCCTCGGCATCGAGACCTCCACCCTCAGGGTGGGCGCCGCCCTGGGCGGGGCCGAGGGCGTGCTGGCCGAGTTCCAGGCGACCCGCGACCGCCGCCACGCCGAGGCCCTCGCCCCGGCCATCGAGTTCATCTGCCGCCAGGCCCGGGTGGAGATGGGGGAGATCAGCGCCGTCGCCGTCGACATCGGCCCCGGCCTTTTCACCGGCCTGCGGGTGGGCGTGGCCACCGCCAAGGCCATGGCCCAGGCCCTGCGGGTGCCGATGATCGGGCTGTCCAGCCTCGACCTGCTGGCCTTCACCGTGCGCTACTCCGACCGCCTGGTGGTGCCGGTCATCGATGCCCGCCGGGGCGAGGTGTACTGCGCCACCTACCGCCAGGTGCCCGGCGGCATCCAGCGCCTCTCCCCCTACCGCCTGAGCAGCCCCTCGGACCTGGCCGGCGAGCTGATGGCCACCGGGCGGGACAGCCTGCTGGTCGGGGACGGCGCTCTGCGCTACGCCGAGGTGTTCACCGCCGACATCGGCGCCGAGCTGGGCACCGTGGGCACCGCCTACCCCAGCGCCGGGGCGCTGGTCGAGCTGGCCCAGCCCCGCGCCATACGCGAGGAGTTCGTCCCCCCGTCCGAGCTCGAGGTCTTCTACCTGCGCCGCTCCGACGCCGAAATCAACTGGGACCGCCGGCAGCACCCCTGGTCCGGCGAGGGCCCCGACGACCTCGGCGAGGCGGGCTGATCGGTGGCGACCGCCGCCGAAGCGTCCGGGCCCCTGGAGGTCGAGCTGGCCCCGATGCGCCGCCGCCACCTGCGTTCGGTGCTGCGCATCGAGGCCATCGTCTACCCCCGCCCGTGGTCGCTTTCGCTGTTCATGAGCGAGCTGGCCCTGCGCGGCACCCGCTCCTACACCGTGGCCCGGGTCGGCTCCACCGTGGTCGGCTACTGCGGGCTGATGCTGGGCACCGA
>DASRBO010000173.1:0-5931 GCA_035653595.1 Acidimicrobiales bacterium
GAGCTCGCCCCAGCTCAGCTCGGCCATGGACGCATGCCGGTCGAAGATGCCCTCCGCCGGTGGTCTGGGCGGGTGACCCTCAGGCCTCGAGATGGTTTCAGTGCGGTAACAGCACCCGTTACCGCCCTGAAACCGCCCATCTGCCATAACCGCTCTCAGGTGGCGGTCCCGGCCCGGGACCGGTCCGGGAGGCCGGGTTTGGTGGACGGAGGTGGCTGGCGGTGATCGGCCTTCGCCGCTTCGTGAGCCGGCGCCGGGTGTTGGCGGCGGTGGCGGCAGCGGTCGTCGTCGCCGCTGGGCTGGCGGCGGCCGGCGTGTTCGGGCCCGGCGCCAAGCCGACCCCGTCGGCCAGCTCGGGAACCGCCACGACGACGGTGCGGCTCACCGACCTCGAGCAGACGACGCCGGTCACCGGCACGATCGGCTTCGCCAGCCCCTACACCATGGTCGAACCCTCCGGGAACCCCTCGGGCACCCTCACCCACGACCAACAGGGCCTCTCCTCGGCCCAGGCGGCGGTCGACGGCGACCAGGCCAGCCTGGCCGCCACTGCGGCCGCCGACCGGCAGTCCGAGACCGTGGCGCAACAGAACCTGCAGACCGATCAGGCCAACGAGAGCTCGGACCAGTCCACCCTTCAGGAGGACCAGGCGACCCTCTCGGCCGACCAGGAGAAGGAGGCCAACGACTGCCAGGGCTCAGGCTCGGCCGGCTCCGGGTCGAGCCAGTCGGGCAGCGGCAACAGCGGGAACGGCTCCGGAACCTCGCAGTGCTCGGCCGACCAGGCCAAGGTCAGCTCCGACCAGCAGAAGGTCGCCCAGGACCGCCAGGCCCTCTCCCAGGACCAGACCAAGGTGGCCGCCGACCAGAACCAGATGACCTCGGCCGCCCAGAAGGCAGCCGAGGACCAGCAGCAGGGCCAGTCCAAGCTGGCCGTGGACGAAGCGAACCTGTCTGCCGCCCAGCAGGCTCTGGGCACGGACGCCTCGACGGCGACCAGCTACGGCCCGACGTCCAAGTTCACCGCCCTGCCCGGCGTCGGCGAGGTGGTGAGCCCGGGCCAGGCCCTGTGGTCGGTGGACGGCGAGGCGACGCTCTTGCTCCCGGGCGCCCTCACCCCGTGGCGGGCCTTCACCGCAGGCATGTCGCCGGGGTCGGACGTGGCCGTTCTCAACCAGGCTCTGGCCAGCCTGGGCTACGGCACCGGGCTGGGGGGCTCGGAGCGCTTCACGGCGGCGACGGGCGCGGCCGTCGACCGGCTCCAGGCGGCCAACGGCCTGGCCCAGACGGGCCAGCTCGACCTGGGCGCCGTGCTCTTCGCCCCCAGCCCCGTCCGGGTCACCGCCGTGCACCCGCTCCTCGGCGCCGGTGTCGGCGCCGGCCAGCCCGTCCTGGACGTGACCTCGACCACGCCGGTGGTGAACGTCGCCCTCGCCGTCGACCAGACCTACCTGGTGAAGGTGGGCGACGCCGTCAGCGTCACCCTTCCCGACAACAGCACGGCGGCGGGGACGGTGACATCGGTGGGCACGGTGGCCACCGCCAGCGGGAACGGATCGGGGGGCGGAAGCGGTGGCGGTAGCGGTGGCGGAAACAACGGCTCGTCGGCGACGGTGAACGTGACCGTGACCCTGGACCATCCGTCCCCGGCGGCGTCGCTGGACCAGGCCCCGGTGACGGTCAACATCACCAACGCCGCCCAGGACAATGTCCTGGCCGTGCCCACCACCGCCCTGCTGGCCCTGGCGGGCGGCGGCTACGCCCTCGAGGTGGTGGACGCGGCCGGCACCCACCATCTGGAGGCGGTCAACGTCGGCATCTTCGACGACCAGTCCGGGCTGGTCGAGGTGTCGGGGGCCGGGGTCAGCGCCGGCCAGAAGGTGGTGGTCCCCGCCTCATGAACCCGCTGTCCCCGGAGCCGGTGCTCGAGCTGATCGCCGTGTCCAAGTCCTATCCGGGCGACCCGCCCCTGGAGGCTCTGCGCGGCGTCGACCTCACCATCGGCCAGGGCGAGCTGGTGGCGGTGCTCGGCCCCTCGGGATCGGGCAAGTCGACCCTCCTGCACCTGATGGGGACGCTGGACCGTCCCACGTCGGGGGTGGTCAGGGTCACGGGCATCGACATAGCCGGCCTGTCCGACCGCGAGCTGGCGGCCCTGCGCGCCACTCGCATCGGGTTCGTGTTCCAGCAGTTCTTCCTCTCCGAGCACCAGAGCGCCCTCGACAACGTGGCCGATGGCCTGCTCTACGCCGGCGTACCGGCCCGTGAGCGCCAGCGGCTGGCGGCCGAGGCTCTGGGCCGGGTCGGCCTGGCCGACCGCACCCGCCACCGTCCCACCAAGCTCTCCGGGGGGGAGCGCCAGCGGGTGGCGATCGCCCGGGCCCTGGTGGGCCGGCCCGCCATCGTCCTGGCCGACGAGCCCACCGGCAACCTGGACTCGGTCTCCGGCACGGCGATCATGGACATGCTGGACGAGCTCAACGCCCAGGGGGCCACCATCGTGGTGATCACCCACGACGTCGAGGTGGCCGCCCGCCTGCCCCGCCAGATCCGGATTCTCGACGGCCGCATCGTGTCCGACAGCGCCGGGCACACCCGGGGCGATTCCGTCCTCCCCTCACTGAGGTGGCCATGAGCGCGGTGCTGTCCCCGGCCCGGCTGGCCCCCGCCGACGTGGCCCGGGTGGCCAGCGTCGGGCTCCGCACCCGCCGCATGCGGGCCTCGCTTTCGGCCCTGGGGATCGCCATCGGCGTGGCGGCGGTGGTGGCCGTGCTCGGCCTGTCGTCCTCGTCCTCGGCCGGGCTCATCGCCGAGATCAACCAGCTCGGCACCAACCTGCTCGTGGTCACCAACGGCACAGGAGTGCTGGGCAACTCGGAGGAGCTGCCGCTGGCGGCACCGGCCATGATCCGCCGGATCGGCCCCGTCTACGCCGTGGCCGACACCGGCTCGGTGACCCTCGACGGCACGGACGTCTCCGCCTACCGCAGCCCCTACATCCCCAGCATCGAGACCAACGCCCTGACGGTGCAGGCGGCCAGCCTCGACCTGCCTTCCACGGTGGGCACCCACGTCGTCCGGGGGGCGTGGCTCAACGCCGCCACCGCCGCCGAACCGGTGGCGGTGCTGGGTGCCGCCACCGCCGCCCGGCTGGGCATCGACCGGGTCTACCCCGGCGAGCGCATCTGGGTCGGGGGCCGGTGGTTCTACGTGGCCGGCATCCTGGCCCCGGCGGCCCTGGCCCCGGACATCGACTCGGCCGTGCTCATAGGGGTGCCGGCGGCGGAGGAGCTGTTCGGCTTCGACGGGCACCCGACCACCGTCTATGTCCGCTCGGACACGGACCAGACCGCCGCCGTCCACTCGGTGCTGGCCGCCACCGCCAGCCCGGAGCACCCCGACGCCGTCGACGTCTCCGACCCGTCCTCGGCCCTGGTGGCCGAGGCCGAGGCCAAGAGCGCCCTCAACGGGCTGTTCCTCGGGCTGGGGGCGGTGGCCCTGCTGGTCGGTGGGGTGGGGGTGGCCAACATCATGGTGATATCGGTGCTGGAGCGGCGGTCGGAGATCGGCCTGCGCCGGGCCCTGGGGGCCACCCGGGGCCAGATCCGGGCCCAGTTCCTGTCTGAGGCCATCCTGCTGGCGGTGGCCGGCGGCGCCGCCGGGGTGGCGATCGGAGTGGGCGCCACCGCCGTGTACGCCCACACCCGGGGCTGGGCGGTCAGCGTGCCCGCCGTCACCTGGCTCGGCGGCCTGGGGGCCGCCCTGGTCATCGGGGCCGTGTCTGGCCTCTACCCGGCCATGCGGGCCTCCCGCCTCTCGCCCACCGAAGCCCTAAGGACGGTGTGACCCATGATCGATCGTGCGCTACTCGTGGCCGGGGTGGCCGTGGCCCTGAGCGCCGCCGCCTGCGGCGCCGGCTCGCCCCAGGTGGCCAGCCTGGGCGGGACGAGCACGACCACCGAGGCCCCGGCCCCGACCGGGGGGTCCGGAGGTCCCAAGGGGAACCCGGCCGCCTTCTCCGCCTGCATGCGCTCCCACGGGGTGGCCAACTTCCCGGACCCGAGCATCCACGGCAACCAGGTCTCCGTCCGGGTCGACCCGTCGATCACCGGGTCGCCGCATTTCGCCTCGGCCCAGGCCGCCTGCGCCCACTACCTGCCGAAGCTGGCCAAGGGCCGACCCCCGACCATAAGCACCGCCGACCAGGCCGACTACCTGAAGGCGGCGGCCTGCATGCGCTCCCACGGGTTCCCGGACTTCCCCGACCCCACCTTCCCCAACGGGGGAGTGCACTTCAGCCTCCCCTCCACCATCAACCAGAACTCGCCGGCGGTCCAGCAAGCCATACTGATCTGCCGCAAGCTGATCCCGTCCGGGCTTCCCTACAGCGGCACCACCTGAGCCCGCCTGCTCACACGGCTAACCGCCGGATCCGAAGAACCCGGCGTCGCCATAGGTGAAGACGCCCCCGTCGGAGCCCACCAGCCAGTAGCCCCCGCCGTCGGGGGTGGCGGCCATGCCCACCACCGGGGCGGCCAGGTGCATGGCCCCGGCCGATCCGAAGAACCGGGCGTCGCCGTAGGTGAAGATGCCCCCGTCGGAGGCGACCAGCCAGTAGCCCCCGCCGTCGGGGGTGGCGGCCATGCCGACCACCGGGGCGGCCAGGGCCCCGGGCGACCCCAGGCTGCCGGCGTCGCCGAAGGGGTGGGTCGCCCCCGAGGCGGTGGTGGTCCAGTAGCCGCCGCCGTCGGAGGTGGCGGCCATCGCCACCGTCGTCGAGCTGGCAGGGCGCAGGGGCAGCTCCCCGGAGGCGGCCGATGCGGCGTCACCGAGGTGGCCGACGCCGTAGAGGTCCTCGATGGAGCGCAACACGCCGGCGTGGTCCACCGCCCCGCCGTAGGCGCCGGCGCCGGCGGTGGCCGCCGAAACCACCATGGTCGCCACCTGTCCCCCGGCCGCCCCGCCGCAGCAGCCGGCCGATGACGAGCCCTCGTCCCAGGTGATGATCACCGTCCCCCCGTCCCGGTACCACGGGGAGGCGAGGACGCCGGGCAGGTTGGAGCTGAGCCAGCCGTCCATGGTGGCGTTGGGGCAGTCGTGGCCGTCGTCGCACAGGTTGGGGGTGACCCAGGCGAAGTCCGGCGGGCTGGCCGAGGACAGGTCGCCGGCCATCTGGGAGAAGGGGACCACGTTGTCACACAGCGACGGGTTGGCCGTGAGGTGGGAGAAGTACACGAAGGGGTCGTGCTTCTTGGCGTAGTCGCCGGCGCTGTCGCCCTGGTAGCAGGGGGAGGGCGAGTCCTCCATGTAGGCCCGCCAGGAGTAGCCCGCCCCGGCCAGCTGGTCGACCAGGGTGGTCCCGTCGACGGTGCAGCTGGTGCAGTCGCTGCTGATCCCGAAGGTGGAGCCGCCGATGAGCTCGAGGTAGTTGGGCAGGCTGGGATGGGTGGTGGCGTAGGACTGGGTGGCCAGCAGGTAATGCGAGGCCAGGCTGTTGACGTACGGGGCGCTGGGATCCCCGATCACGTCGCCGAACTCGCGGTTCTCCTCCACGATCACCATCACGTGCGGGGCGGCCCCGGCGGCGAAGGCCGGCCTGGCCCCCGCGCCCGGCCCCACCGGGGACACCAAGGCGGCGGTCACGCCAAGCAAAGTGAGAGCGGTGGCCGCCGACCGGCGTAGCAGGCCGACCGCCCGCCGGCGCCGCCGTCCCCCTGGCCTACCCTGAACTCCGTGAGCCTGGCCAACGCCGCCCTCCAGCGGGTGCCCCCCGGGGCCCGCCGGCTCATCCGCCGGGCGGGCGACCCCCTGCTCGCTCCGATCGGATCGGTGCGGGGTGCCCGGACCACCGACCGGGTCATGGCCCTGACCTTCGACGACGGGCCCGATCCCGACGTCACCCCCCGGGTGCTCGATGCCCTCGCCGCCGCC
>DASRBO010000174.1:0-45585 GCA_035653595.1 Acidimicrobiales bacterium
GCTGCACCGGCTGCGTCAGCTCGGCGAGCCTCCTCGTGCTGTGGCCGGGCCCGCAGCCCAGGTCCACGGCGAGTCCCACCCCCCGGGCCGCCGCCTCGGTCAGAAGGGCGCCGCTCGGAGCGTCGAAGACCCGGTCGAGGAGGGCCAGCCGCTCGGCGGCGGCGTCGGTGTCCCCGAAGGAGTACCCGTGGGCCGGCTGCGGCCGGGTCACGGGAGCAGCCCTCTCGCCCGGCGGGCCCGGGCCAGCACCGGGGCGGCCCGCTCCCTGGCCCGGGCCGCCCCGTCGGCGAGGATCCGGTGCAGCGGCGCAGGGTCTTCCATCAGGGCCCGGTAGGTGCGCCGGGCCGGGCCGAAGCGGGTCTCGAGGGCGGCGATCAGGCGGTCCTTGGCCTCGCCGTAGCCGACACCTCCCGTGCGGTAGCGGTCGGCCATCGCCGCCGCCTCCGCCGGGTCGGCCAGCTGGCGGTAGAGGCTGAAGACCGTGCACGCCTCCGGCGACTTCGGCTCCTCGGGCGGGCGGGAGTCGGTGACGATGCTGCGGACCCTCCTCGCCACGTCTTGGGGCTCGGCGAAGATGGGGATCACGTTCCCGTAGCTCTTGGACATCTTGCGCCCGTCGGTCCCCGGCACCGTCTCGACCAGGGGGTCGATGTGCGCCAGTGGCGGATGGAACGTCGGGCCGAAGCTGCGGTTGAAGGCGGCCACCACGTCGCGGGTGATCTCCAGGTGCTGGGCCTGGTCCCGACCGACCGGAACCAGGGTGCCGTCCATGGCGACTATGTCGGCCGCCATCAGCACCGGGTAGGTGAACAGGCCGGCCGACACGCCCTCATCGGCGGGGCGGTCGGCGTCCCGGTTGGCGTCCTGGGCGGCCTTGTAGGCGTGGGCCCGGTTCAGCAAGCCCTTGGGGGTCGAGCAGGCGAGCAGCCAGGCCAGCTCGAAGACCGGGGCAACATCGCTCTGGCGGTACAGCACGGTGCGGGCCGGATCGAGACCGAGGGCGAGGAGCGTCGCCGCCACCTGCACCGTGCGCCCGGCCAGCTCGCCGGGGTCCTCGACCGTGGTCATGGCGTGGCCGTCGGCCACGAAGACGTAGCCCTGGCGGCGCGATGCCAGGTCCAGGGCCGGCCGGATCATCCCCAGGTAGTTGCCCAGGTGAGGCGAGCCGGTCGGCTTGATGCCGGTCACCACCACCTCGGTCGATGCTTTGTTCATGCTTCCTCCTTGTTCGGAGGAGCGCCTCGGTCGAGGGGCCGGACACGACGAAGCCGCCTCGTCGAGGCGGCTCCTGGTCACGCTGCTGGCGCGGGTGGGCGAGCCGCCTACTCGGGCGACCACCACCACCGGTTCACGCGGCTGTTGCTCATCGCCCACAAGGTAGCCCGGGCGGCCGGCTCAGGCCCGGGCGTCTCAGCGGTCGTCGCGCTATACATCGCCCATGGTCGACAAGGTCCCCTACGACGAGTTCGGGCTGTTCCACGAGAACGCGGCGGAGTACGGCCTGCCCTACGACGGCCCTCCCACCGTGAGCCGGCGCTCGGTCGAGGTCGGCGGCGGTCGGTCGCTCAGCGCCCTGGTCTGGGGGTCCGGCGCCCCCGAGCTTGTCCTGCTCCATGGCGGCGGCCAGAACGCCCACACCTGGGACACGGTGGCCATGGCCATGCGTCCCCGCCCGCTGGTCGCGGTCGACCTGCCCGGCCACGGTCACTCGGACCGCCCCGACGACCGTCAGCTGACCGACCCGGGCTCCCTCGCCGGGGCCGAGGACGTGGCCCGGGTCATCACCGAGCTCGCCCCGAGCGCGGCAGCGGTGGTGGGCATGTCGGCCGGAGGGTTCATGGCCATCCGGGTGGCCAAGGTGGCCCCTCACCTGGTCCGGCGCCTGGTGCTGGTCGACGTGCTGCCAGGCCTCGACCGGGCCCACGCCCGGCACATCGGCGAGTTCCTCGACGGCCCGGTCACCTTCCCGAGCTTCGATGAGCTCCTCGAACGCACCAAGCAGTTCAACCCCCGGCGGTCGGAGTCCTCACTCCGGCGGGGCATCCTGCACAACGCCCTGCAGCTGGACGACGGCAGCTGGGTGTGGCGCCACCAGCGCTGGCGTCTGCAGGACGCCGGGGCGACCCGGCCGGTGCCGGCTCCGGAGGCGCAGGGGGCCTCCAACGTCGGGCCCGACCTGTGGGAGGTGATCGAGAAGCTCGACGCCCCGGTGATGCTGTGCCGGGGCATGCGGTCCGACTCGGTGCTGCGCGACGAGGACGAGGCCGAGCTCAAGCGCCGTCGGCCGGACGCCCTTGTGCGGCACTTCGCCGAAGCCGGTCACAGCATCCAGGGCGACATGCCGCTGGAGCTGGCCGCCGCCGTCGGCGAGTTCGTCCCCTGAGCGGGACGGCGCCGGGTCAGGGCCGGCCGGCGCCGGTCGAGGTTCGCTCGGCCCGGAGGGCGGCCCGGCGGACCTTGCCGGCGTCGTCGCGGATGGGCTGGTCGGTGTACTCCACCGACTTGGGCACCTTGTAACGGGCGACGCGCTCGCCCACGAAGGACAACAGCTGCTCCACAGGCACGGCGTCCGGGTCGGCCTCGACGATGGCGTGGATGGTGTTGCCCATGTCCTCGTCGGGCAGCCCGATGACCGCGCACGATCGCACCGCCGGGTGCTCCTGGATTGCCGCCTCGACCTCGGCCGGGTAGACGTTGGCTCCGCCGGTCAGGATCATGTCCTGCATGCGGTCTCCGAGGTAGAGGTACCCCTCCTCGTCCAGGCGTCCCATGTCGCCGAGGGACTCCCACCCGCCCTCGCGCGTCCGGGCGGTGGCGC
The DNA here is from genome assembly GCA_035653595.1 of Acidimicrobiales bacterium. GTDB lineage: Bacteria > Actinomycetota > Acidimicrobiia > Acidimicrobiales > JAJPHE01 > DASRBO01. The sequence goes on from DASRBO010000174.1 coordinate 2,819, forward strand.
CGATGTATCGGTAGGTCGGAGTGTCGCGCAGCGAGCGCATCCACACCTCGCCCTCCTGCCCGGGCGGCAGCTCGTTGCCGTCGGCGTCGCAGATCATGACCGTGCCCGGCGCCGGCTTGCCGACCGAGCCACGGTGGGCCAGCCAGTCCGTGCCGGTGATGATCGTGGCCGCCTGCGCCTCGGTGCCGGCGTACAACTCGTAGATGCGCTCCGGCCCGATCCAGTCGATCCACACCTGCTTGAGCCACTCGGGGCACGGTTCGGCCAGATGCCACACCGCCCGCAGGGAGGACAGGTCGTAGGAGTCGCGCACCTCCTCCGGCAGGCGCCAGATCCTCTTCATCATGGTGGGGACTAGGTAGACGACGTCGGCCTTGTAGCGGTCGATGGCCGCCAGGGTGCCCTCGGCGTCGAAGCGGGGCAGCACCACCACGTGGCTACCGGCCAGCCAGGCGGCACAGGACCACACGATGGGTCCGTTGTGGTACAGCGGGCCGGGCATCACCATGCAGCCCTCGGGCGAGGCCAGCAGGGCGGGGGCATCCTCGTTGAAGGAGGCGGGGTCGCCCGACACGATCAGCTTGGGCCGGCCGGTGGAGCCGCCGGAGGTCGGTGCCTTCCATGCCGGCGAGGTGACGTCGGGCAGGGGCTCGTCGGGTAGGGCGGGGTCGGGCCGGTAGCCGATGGGCAGGGCGCGCCGGCCCTCGGCCAGGTGCTCGGGCACGCCGATGACGGCGGTCGGGTCGGCCAGCTCGAGGATCGCCTGCAGCTCGCGGTCGGGCAGCTTGGCCGACACGGGCTGGGGGACCGCCCCGACCTTCCAGCAGGCGGCGAAGGCCACGTACCAGTCGGTGGAGTTGGGCAGGGCGATGGTCACCATGTCGCCGACCTTCACTCCCCCCTCAGCCAGATCGCGGGCCAGCCGGTTGGCGGCCGACTCCAGCTGCGCCCTGGTCAGGCTGTGGTCGCCGCAGGTGATCATGGGGCGGTCGGGCTCGGCCTCGGCCAGTTTGGTCAGGCGCCGGCTGTAGGAGATCATTCCCATGGGCCGGGAGCGTAGGGCGTCGGGGCAGGCCACCGCCCCTCGGCCTGACGCTGGCGCCCGGGCGCCCGACGGTGGGAGTCTGTCCCCGGCCCCGGCCACGGGGCCAGCGAGCGGGGGGAGGCGGCATGGCCGAGTCAGCGACGAGGACCAGGTACACCGACACGCTGGCTCCGGGGACCATCTCCGACGAGCTGGCACCGGTGATCGCCGAGCTGGGGCTGGAGAAGAACTGCCGGCAACTGGTCGACGACGGCTGGACGGTCATCGAGGACGCCGCCACGCCCGACTTCACCGCCCGGCTGCGCCGGGCGATCCTCGACGCCTCCGGGGTCGCCTCGGACAGCGCCGGGGGCGGCTCGAGCATGCTGCTGGCCAAGGACCCGGTCTTCGCCGAGGCGGTCCTCAATCCGAAGCTGCTGGCGATGGCCGAGTACTCGGTGGGCCGTGGCTTCCTGCTGTCCCAGGTGGCCGGTTCGGTAAAGCCCCAGGGCTCGCCGGCCATGGAGCTCCACGCCGACCAGAACTGGTTCCCGGCCCCCTTCCCCGAGCACAACTACATGCTCACCTTCTGCTGGGCATGCGACGACTACACCAAGGCCGGGGGCTCGACCCTGGTGATACCGGGCACCCACCGCTACCGCCGCCACCCCGACGAGGGGGAGATGGCCGCCCGCGACGGCGCCATCGCCATCGAGTGCCCGGCCGGCTCGGTGGCCCTTTGGGACGGGAGCGTCTGGCACGGCAACTGGCCCCGTGAGCTGCCCGGCCAGCGGGTGGTGTGCCACATCACCTACTGCCGTCTTGCCGCCCGCCAGGTGGAGGACTACTCCGCACGGGCCGACGAGCTGATTGCCGCCCACGGTGAGCGCATGGCCCAGCTGCTGGGGCGGGCCGACTCGCTGTACAAGCCCACCGGCTTCGACTACCGGCGCCTGCTCACCACCTTCAACAACGCCAAGCGCTGACCGCCAGGGGCGCCGCCTCAGCGGGTCTCACCCGTCGTCTCCGTGGTCGTCGGAGTCGGCGCCGTCCATCAGCCACGGTCGGATCACCACCGAGCTGGCCGTCGGGTCGTCCTCGTCGAGGTGCACGGTCAGCGGCCCGGGCGGCCCTGGGGGCGCCCCGGGCACCTCGGCCACGATGGCCACCTCGTCCCGCCAGGGCTGGAACACCTCGGCCAGGCCCCGGACGACGCCGGTGACGATGGCCCCGCCGGCGCTGCGCCGCCGCCACGCCTCGACCCGAGGGGGCAGAGCGGTGTGCTCACCCCTGCCGCCCTCGGGGCCGCCTTGAGCGCAGAGGGAGCCGGCCCCGGGATCGTCGTCGAGGGCGGACAGCATCTCCTCGTCCCACCAGACCTCGGGCGGGGGCGGCACGGGGCCGGGGCCAGCCTCCTCGCCCGGTCTGTCCACCACTCCAGGCTACGGCGGCAGCGCCGGCTCGATGGGTCGCCCGGCGCGGCGATCACGGGCACCCGTGTCCTGCTCAGCGCTGCTATCCATGGGGCTATGAGCCCCAGGACCGGCTCGCTGCTGGATGGCGAGGTCGAGCGGTTCCACCGCCACGGGTTCGTCGTCCTGGAGGACGCCTTCACCAACGCCGAGCTCGAGGAGCTGCGGCGGGAGGCCGACCGCATCCTGCGCCTCTCGGTGAACTCCTCGCTGGCCAACCGCCGGCGCCATCCTCGGCTCGACGCCGTGATCGACGACACCGGCAACCTCCGGGTCCGGAAGATCCAGCCGGTCAACGACCTGTCGGAGAAGATCGCGGCCTTCTCGATGCATCCGAGGCTCATCGACCCGATGCGCCAGCTCATGGGCGACGAGCCGGTGCTAATGGAGGAGAAGCTCAACTACAAGCAATGGGTCGATCTGCAGGGCAGCGACTTCTCGTTCCTACGTCGGAGCTTCATCGAGCACTTCGTTCTCCATCACGACTGGGGCTACTACCGCCAGCAGGGGTACCCAGACAGCACCTTGTCCTCGGCGCTGGCGATAGACGACTGCGCTGGCAAGGGCCCCATCCGCGTGATCCCTGGCTCCCATCTGATCGACGCCCCGCTCAAGGATCCGGACCCGGCCTCGGGCTCGGGCGAGGTCGTCGTGGACACCTTCGATGGCGCCAGGCGGGTCGCGCTGGACGTCGACGCCGGGTCCATGGTCATCTTCCACTCCAAGCTCGTGCACGACTCCGAGCCCAATCCGACCCGCGAGCCGAGGCGGATGATGATCTATAGCCACTACCCGAGGTCGTTCGACCCCGATGTCGACCCCGACCGCAGGAACGGACCGACCCGGACCTACTCCCGCCAGTTCGAAGACCGGTACCTGAAGATGCTCGAGGCGGGCGAATTCGAGGACCTCGACGTGCCCTGAGGGTGGGCCGGCAGGCCGTGCCCTCCCCGCTGGCCCTGGTGGTCAGATCAGGTCGGCCATTCGGGAAGGTCCTGGCTGACCCGGCCCGTCCAGTTGGGGGACCGCTTCTCGAGGAACGCCCGTGTGCCCTCCCGCGAGTCGGCAGTGCCGGTCGTGAAGGCGAACAGGCGCCCTTCCCGTCGGCGGAACTCCCTCAGGTCGATGCCGATGCCCTCCCAGAGAAGTCGCTTGGAGATGGCCACGGCAGGGGCGCGGCGTTGGTCGCGATGTCGCGGGCCAGGGCGAGTGCCTCCGGAAGCACCCGGTCGGCCGGGAACGCCTTGGTCGCCACCCCGTACTCGACCGCCTCGGAGCCGCTGAAGGTCCTGCCCGACATCAACAGCTCTGCCGCCCGGGACAGGCCGGCCACCTGGGTGAGGATGACGTGGGAGGCGAGCTCCGGGAGCACCCCCCGCCGTACGAAGGCGAAGGCCAGCTTGGCGTCCTCCGCCACGTAGCGGATGTCGGCCTGCAGCGGCCAGGTAAGGCCGGCGCCGACGGCCGGCCCGTTGATGGCGGCGATGACCGGCTTGCGGACCTCCATGGGCAGCTTGCGCCGCAACTTGGGATCGGCCTTGCCCCATCCGGAGGCGAACTCCTTGCCTGAGCCCAGATCAGCCCCGGCGCAGAAGCCGCGACCGGCGCCCGTCACCACGACGACGCGGACCGAGTCATCCTCGTCCGCTTCGGCCATGGCGTCGTCCATCTCGGCGCCCATCTGGGCCGTCATGGCGTTGAGCTTCTCGGGCCGGTTCAGCGTCACCAACGCCACACCGTCATCCACGGCGTAGATGATCTGCTCGTAGTCGACCACCGTTCCCCCTCCTGGCAAACCCGGGGCGAAATTAGCCCCTCCGCCCTGGGGGCCGGCTCGGCCCCTAGGAGGTCGGTCGGGACGGCCCGTCAGCCCGGCGGTCCCAGGGGGTGCCCGAGGAGTACCCGCCGAGCTCGGCGCGGCTCTGGCACAGGGCGGCGAGGACCGGGGCCAGCTCCCGCCACGAGGTCCCCTTGTTGAGATACTCGTCGGCCCCCAGGCTCACCACCTCCGCCAGCGTGACGGGGTCGGGAAAGGCCGATGTGACCACGATCGCCGCCCCGGGGCAGACCCGGCGCAGCTCCGGAAGGGCCGCCCAACCGTCCATGCCCGGCATGGCCAGGTCCAACACGATGGCATCGGGCTGGTCGATGGCCGCCACCACCACCGCCACCCGGCCGTTGCTGGCCCGGGAGCTGACCCGGAAGCGCCCGTCCAGCTCGAGCAGGGTCCGGGCCAGGATGCAGGCTTCGGGGTCGTCGTCGACCACGAGGACCTTCCACGGTCGAGCTGTCTCCATCCGGCCGCCTCCGGGGTGACTCGGGGGTATGTCCTGTAGGTAGATCGCCGACCGCGGCCCCACCGTTACACCCGGCGCCCGTCCACGACCTCCCCCCGGGTCGGAGCCGGCGCAGACCGCGCGCAGACGGGCGCGCCGGCGGAGCTTCACGAAGATGAAATCTCGAAGAGACGGGCCGTTCATGCGCCGGCCTTAAGCTGGAGCCGACACCCCGCCACCCCCAACGGAGGTGATCCATGCCGAGCCCCATCGACCGCATGACGACCGTCCTTTACCGGGTCGGGTTCCACCACCCCTCGGGTCAGAGCTCGATCGTCGCCCTCACCGCCAGCCCGGCCCGGCTGGTGCTGGGGGAGCTGGCCGCCCTCGCCGCCGACCGCGTCACCGGCGGCCGGGGCGCAGGCGAAGAGGAGCCGCAGCGTCGCTGAGACCGCCCGCCGGGGCCGGCCTCACCCCGGCGGGCTGATCAGCTCCTCGGCCGCTCCGTAGGGGTCGATGCGGCGGTCCCGCAGCCGTTCAAGCAGCGCCTCGAACTCCGGCCCGGAGCAACGGAGGTAGGCGTCCTCCTCGAGCCGGCGCACGACGATCTCCCGTACCTCGTCCCGGAGGCGGTCCCGGCGGCGGGCCTCGAGCAGCCCGTTGGCGGCGAGGTGGGCGCGGTGGGACTCGATGGCCTCCCACACCGCCTCGATCCCCTCACCGGCGGTGGCCGATGCGGCCACGATCGGGGGAACCCAGTCCGTCGGTGCGGACATGGCCAGCATCGACTGCAGATCCCGCTCGGTCTCCTTGGCGCCAGGGCGGTCGGCCTTGTTGATCACGAACACGTCGGCGATCTCCAACAGCCCGGCCTTGTTGGCCTGCACCGAGTCTCCCCAGCCCGGGTTCACCACCACCACGGTGGTGTCGGCGGCCTCGGCCACCTCGACCTCGACCTGGCCGACCCCGACGGTCTCCAGCAGCACCAGCGGGAACCCGGCGGCGTCGACGGCCCGGATGGCCTCCCTGGTCGCCAGGGTGAGCCCGCCCAGGTGGCCGCGGGTGGCCATGGACCGTATGAACACGCCGGGGTCGAGGGCGTGCTCCTGCATGCGGACCCGGTCGCCCAGGATGGCCCCGCCGGAGAAGGGCGATGAGGGGTCGATGGCCAGGACGGCGACCTCGCCGCCGGCCTTGCGCACCACTGCGATCAGGCGGTCGTTGAGGGTGGACTTGCCGGCACCGGGCGCCCCGGTCATCCCCACCGTGTAGGCCGCTCCGGCGAGCGGGAAGGTGAGCCTCCCCACCACGCGGGCGGGCTCGCCGCCCCGCTCGACTACCGAGAGCAGACGGGCCAGGGCGCCGCGGTCGCCGTCGGCGGCCGCCTCCACCAGCTTCTCGGGATCGCGGGTACGCAGCCCACTACCTCCTGCGCTCGATGTCCGCCCCCAGGGCGGCCAGTTTGCGGTCGAAGCCCTCGTAGCCCCGGTCGATGTGGTGGGCGCCGCCCACCACCGTCTCGCCGTCGGCCGCCAGCCCGGCCAGGACCAGGGCGGCCCCGGCCCGGATGTCCGACGCCCGCACCGGGGCACCCGACAGGCGGGCCACCCCCCGCACGACGGCGTGGTGGCCCTCGACCCTGATGTCGGCACCCATCCGGCGCAGCTCGTCGATATAGCGGAAGCGACCGGCGAACAGGTTCTCGGTGACGATGCCGACCCCGTCCGACACGGCCAGAAGGGTGACCAGGAGCGGCTTGTAGTCGGTGGCCACCCCCGGGTAGGGCAGGGTCGCCACGTCGACGGCGCCGATACGGCCCTCGGACGACACCCACATCCCCTCCGAGCACGGCGAGCACCGGACGCCCATCTCACCCAGCTTGTGGGTGAACATGTCCATGTGGTCGGGACGGGCCCCGACTACCACCACCTCGCCGCCGGCGATGGCAGTGGCGGCCATGAGGGTGGCCGCCTCAACCCGGTCGGGGATGACCTCGTGCTCGGCAGGCACCAGCGAGGCGACCCCTTCCACCTCGATGGTCGAGGTGCCCGCCCCGGTTATGCGCGCTCCCATCCGGTTGAGCAGGGCGGCCAGGTCCGACACCTCGGGCTCGCGGGCGGCGTTGTCGATGACGGTGGTGCCCTCGGCCAGCACCGCCGCCATCAGGAGGTTGTCGGTGCAGGTGTGGCTGGGGAACTCGAGCACGATCCGCGCCCCCCGCAGGCGTCCGGCCCGTCCAACCACGTATCCGTGCGACGCCTCGAACGTGGCGCCCATCGCCTCGAGCCCCCGCAGGTGCATGTCGATGGGCCGGTGGCCGAAGTCGTCCCCGCCGGGCATGGAGACCTTGGCCTCGCCGCAGCGGGCCAGCAGCGGGCCGAGCACCACCACCGAGGCCCGCATGCGCTCCACCAGCTCATACGGGGCCTCCGGTCTGAGCTCGGCCGGCACGTCGATCTCGATGGTGTCGTCGGCGGCCCCGTCACCGGTCGCACGGCCGGCTCCGGCGCCGCGGCGCGCCCCGTCGGCGCCGGTGCCGCCCGGCCGGGTCACGTTTACGCCCATCGAGATGAGCACGTCGCTCATGGTCTCCACGTCGATGATGTGGGGCACGTTGGTGAGCCGGGTCCGCCCCTCGGTCAGTAAGGCGGCGGCCATGAGCTTGAGGGCCGAGTTCTTGGCTCCGCCCAGGACCACCGACCCGGCGAGGGGGGGTCCTGAGCGGACGACGAAGCTGTCGGTTGGCTCGAGGGGCTCCACCGCTCAGGCGGCCATCGCTGGTAAGGGCCTGAGGGGGCGGCCGGACATGACCATGGGCTCAGTATCGCCGCTGGCGCCGGTCATCGGTCCCAAGGGGGCCCGCTATCCTCCCGTCCATGAGCGGGAACTCTGCTCCGGACCGCAACCTCGCCATGGAGCTGGTCCGGGTCACCGAGGCCGCCGCCATGGCGGGGGCCCGGTGGATGGGCCGGGGGGACAAGGAGGGCGCGGACGGCGCGGCTGTCGATGCCATGCGCATCATGCTCCAGACCGTCTCCATGGACGGCATCGTCGTCATCGGCGAGGGGGAGAAGGACGAGGCCCCCATGCTGTTCAACGGCGAGCGGGTGGGCGACGGCTCCGCCCCCGCTTGCGATATCGCCGTTGACCCCATCGAGGGGACCACTCCCACCGCCCTCGGCCGGGGCAACGCCCTGGCGGTGATCGCCGCCAGTGAGCGGGGGACGATGTTCAACCCCGGGCCGTGCGTCTACATGGAGAAGCTGGCCGTCGGGCCGCTGGCCGCCGGGCAGGTCGACATCACCCGACCGCCGGCGGAGAACCTCGAGGCGGTGGCCAAGGCCAAGGGTGTGCCGGTGCGCGACCTCACCGCCGTCATCCTCGACCGCGATCGCCACGCCGAGCTCATCGCCCAGGTGCGATCCACCGGGGCCCGCATCCGGCTCATTCCCGACGGCGACGTGGCCGGCGCGGTTTCGACCGCCTGGCCGGAGTCCGGTTCGGACATCCTCTTCGGGGTGGGGGGCACCCCGGAGGGGGTGCTGGCCGCCGCCGCCCTCAAGTGCATGGGGGGCGAGCTGCAGGGCCGGTTGTGGCCCCGCAACGACGGCGAAAGGAAGGCGGCCGAGGAGGCCGGCTACGACGTCGATGCGGTGCTGCTGACCGAGGATCTGGTCAAGGGGGACAACTGCTTTTTCGCCGCCACCGGCATCACCGACGGCGAGCTCCTGCGGGGCGTCCGCTACGCCGACGGCGGCGTGGTCACCCAGTCCCTCGTCATGCGGTCCCGCTCCGGCACCGTCCGACGGGTGGAGGCGTGGCACCGCCTGACCAAGTTGGCCGAGTTCAGCCAGGTCGACTTCAGCTGACATCGGGGCCGGTCAGGCCCAGGTGGAAAGGCCGAGGTCGGACGGCCAGGTCAGGTCGGGGTGGGACGGCACCACCCTGACGGTGAAGCCGTAGCGGCCGGGGGCGGAGCAGACGAAGTCGCCGGCGAAGCGGTGGGCTCCGAGTTGGTCGGCGGGACCGTCGGGGGCCATCGGCTCGAGGGCGACGGTGGTCAGCTCGTCGTTGTGGCCCACGTGCCCGTGGATCAGCTGGACGTCCACGTCCTCCACGCCGAGGGCGCCGAGGGAGACCACCGCCTCGACCTGGCGCTGGGCGCCGAGCTCGGTCGGCTGGGTGGTCGAGGTGACCGCCTCCACCGCCACCTCGGACCAGCCCTGGCGGATCCGGGCCTTCCATGCCGTCAGTTCCCGCGACCGCAGGTAGCCAGCGGCGGCCAGCCCGTCGGCCCGCGCCCCGGTGGGCTCGTAGATCTGCTCCACGTAGTCGCGGACCATCCTGGTCGCCGAGGCGAACGGGGCCAGCGTGCGCAGGGAGGTCTTGATTCGTTGCACCCAGCGGCGGGGCACGACGCCGTCGGTGCGGTCGTAGAAGAGGGGCACAACCTGCCGCTCGAGCAGGTTGAACAAGCTGGCCGCCTCGGCCCCGTCGCGGCGGAACACGTCGGGCTCGCCCTCCAGAGACGAGATCGCCCAGCCGTTGTCGCCGTTGAAGCACTCGTCCCACCACCCGTCGAGGATGGAGCAGTTGAGCGAGCCGTTCAGGCTGGCCTTGAGCCCGCTCGTCCCGCACGCCTCCAGGGGCCGGCGGGGAGTGTTGAGCCAGACGTCGGCGCCCTGGGTGAGCGCCCGGGCGACCGCCATGTCGTAGTCCTCGACGAAGGCGACCCGGTGACGCACCTCGGGGTCGGAGGCGAAGCGCAGCACCTCGCGGATCAGCTCCTTACCGGCGTCGTCGGCGGGGTGGGCCTTGCCTGAGAACACGAACTGGACCGGCCGGTCGGGCGAGAGCAGAAGGGCCTTGAGCCGGTCGGGGTCCGACAGCAGCAGGGAGGCCCGCTTGTAGGTGGCGAAGCGGCGGGCGAAGCCGATGGTCAGGATGCGGGGGTCGAGCACCTCGTCGGTCCACGCCAGGTCGGACTCGCTGGCCCCCTGGCGCAGCAGGCTGCGGCGCAGCCGCGACCGCACGACCGACACCAAGCGGTCGCGGGCCTGCTCCCGCACCCGCCAGATCTCGTAGTCGCCCACGTCGACCAGCCGGTCCCAGGCCCCCTGGGGTGCCTCCGGCCAGGCGGGCAGCACGTGCTGGGTCAGGAGGTTGGCCATCTCCGGTGCCGTCCAGCTGGGGGCGTGGACGCCGTTGGTCACCGAGGTGATCGGAACCTCGTCCTCGGGCAGGCCCGGCCAGAGGCCGGCGAACATCGTGCGGCTGACCCGGCCGTGGAGGCGGGAGACGCCGTTGGCCATGCCGGCGAGGCGCAGGCCCATGACGGCCATGTTGAACGGGGCGTCGGCCGCCTCGCCCGGCTCGTGGCCGAGCTCCATGAGGGCGTCGATGCCTATGCCGCACTCCTTGGCCCAGCCGGAGAAGTAGCGCTCCATGAGCTCGAGGGGGAACTTGTGGATGCCGGCGGGGACCGGGGTGTGGGTGGTGAACACGGAAGCGGCCCGCACCGCCTCCTTGGCGTCGTCGAAGGAGAGGCCCTCGTCGGAGACCAGCTGGCGGATGCGCTCCAAGCCCAGGAACCCGGCGTGGCCCTCGTTGGTGTGGAACACCTGGACGCTCTCGCCGAGGGCGCGCAGGGCGCGCACCCCGCCCATGCCGAGGAGGATCTCCTGACGCAGCTGGTGCTCCATGTCGCCTCCGTAGAGGCGGTCGGTGACTCCCTTCTCGCCGGGCTCGTTCTCCTCGATGTCGGCGTCGAGCAGGTAGAGCTGGACCCGGCCGACGTCGGCCCGCCACACCTGGGCCACCAGCGGGCGGTCGGCGAGGTCCACGGTCACCTTGACGCCGTCGACGGGACGCAGGGCCATGGCATGGGGATCGAGGTCGGGGAAGCGCTCCTGCTGCCATCCGTCGGCGTCGAGGTGCTGGCGGAAGTAGCCCTGGCGGTAGAGCAGGCCCACGCCGACCAGGGGCACCCCGAGGTCACTGGCCGCCTTGAGGTGGTCGCCGGCCAGTACGCCGAGGCCGCCGGAGTACTGGGGCAACGCCTCGGAGATGCCGAACTCGGGCGAGAAGTAGGCCACCCCCCGCAGCGGGCTCGCCTTGCGGCCCTGGAACCACAGGGGCGACTCGAGGTAGCGACGGAGGTCGAGCTGCACCTCGGACAGGAAGGCCATGAAGGCGGTGTCCCTGGTCAGCTCCTCGAGCCGGCCGGCTCCCACCTGGCCCAGCAGGGCCACGGGATCGCCACCGCTCTGCTCCCAGATCGCCGTGTCCACCCAACGGAACAGGTCGCGGGTGCGGGCGTCCCACGACCACCTCAGGTTCATGGCCAGCTCCTCCAGGGCGGCCAGCGGCTCCGGAATGCGGGGTCGGACCGTGAAGGTGTGCAGCGCCCTCATGGCCTCCCGAAGCTACCCAAACTGCGGCCGGGCCCAGACCGGGGCCGGATGGGAGGCGGCCGGACCGGGACTGCGGGCGGCAGGAGGCCAGAGGGAGTTTCGCCCCATGGTTATCAGTGGTAGGCCAATTGGGTGCTCGGCCGCCTGGTAATCGACGCCGTCAGGCCCTCCACGCCGGCCGGATACCCGGCCAAGGCGGTGGTGGGGGAGACCGTCACCGTGTCCGCCGACATCTTCAAGGACGGCCACGACACCCTGGCTGCCCAGGTCAGGTGGCGCCCCAAGGGGGGCCGCTGGCGCACTGCGCCCATGCACGAGGTCGTCAACGACCGCTGGGAGGGCTCCTTCCGGGCGGAGCGCCTCGGTCCCCACGAGCTGGTGGTGGAGGCGTGGACCGACCGGTACACCACCTGGCGGCGCCGGGTGACCACCAAACTGGCCGCCGGGCAGGAGATCGACCTGGAGCTGGAGGAGGGCGCCCGGCTGCTGGAAGCCAGGGCGGGGGGATCGCCGGCCCTGGCCGGGGCGGTGTCGGCCCTGCGCTCGGCCGACCTGGCGCCGCCCCAGCGCCTGGGCCCGGCGCTCGAGGCCGAGGTGAGTTCGGCCATGGCCGGCAGCGACAGGGCGACCGACCTGACCGCCTCCGGGGCCCGGCCCCTGCTGGTCGACCGGCCCCGGGCGCTGCGGGGGGCGTGGTACGAGATGTTCCCCCGCTCCGAGGGTGGGTTCAAGGGGGCGGCCGAGCGCCTGCCCGCCATCGCCCAGATGGGCTTCGACCTGGTCTACCTGCCCCCCATCCACCCCATCGGGGTCACCTTCCGCAAGGGCCCCGACAACAGCCTGGTGGCCGGGCCCGAGGACCCCGGCTCCCCGTGGGCCATCGGCGGGGCCGAGGGCGGCCACACCGCCATCCATCCCGACCTCGGTGACGAGAGCGACCTGCGCTACTTCCTCGAGCGGGCGTCCGAGGCCGGCCTCGAGGTGGCCATCGACTACGCCCTGCAGTGCTCCCCCGACCACCCCTGGGTCAAGGAGCACCCCGAGTGGTTCCACCACCGGCCCGACGGCTCGATCGCCTACGCCGAGAACCCGCCCAAGCGCTACCAGGACATCTATCCGATCAACTTCTGGCCGGCGGCCGAGGCCGACCGGGTGGCGCTGTGGGAGGAGTGCCGGGCGGTGCTCGAGCACTGGATCTCCTTCGGCATCCTCACCTTCAGGGTCGACAACCCCCACACCAAGCCGATGGCGTTCTGGGAGTGGCTGATACCGCGGGTGCAGGCGGACCACCCGGAGACGGTCTTCCTGGCCGAGGCTTTCACCCGCCCCAAGGTGATGGCCAAGCTGGCCGAGGTCGGGTTCTCCCAGAGCTACACCTACTTCACCTGGCGCAACGGCGCCGACGAGCTACGCGAGTACCTGACCGAGCTGGCCCACGGGCCCACCGCCGACTACATGCGACCCAACTTCTGGCCAAACACGCCGGACATCCTTTCCGGGCCGCTGCGGCGGGGACCGCTGTCCGCGTTCCGCATGCGCCTGGTGCTGGCGGCGACCCTGGTGCCCTCCTACGGCATTTACAGCGGGTACGAGCTGGGCGAGAACGAGCCGGCGTCGGAGGACAACGAGGAGTACCTGCACTCCGAGAAGTACGAGATCCGCCGGCGGGACTGGGACCGGCCGGACTCGCTGGCGCCCTTCATCGGACGGGTCAACGACATCCGCCGCCGCCACCCGGCCCTGGGGTGGCTGCGCAACATCACCTTCCACCACAGCGCCAACCCGGCCATCCTGGTGTACTCCAAGCACACCGAGGACCGGTCCGACGTCGTCCTGGTCGTGGTGAACCTCGATCCCCACAATCCGGCGGAGACCACGCTCTGGATCGACCTGGGCCTGCTCGGCTTCCCCTGGGACGCCCCCTACGAGGCCCATGACGAGCTGAGCGGGCAGTCCTTCGCCTGGCACGGCCCCGAGCCGTATGTCAGGCTCGACCCCGCCGACACCCCGGCGCACATCCTCCATCTGCGCCGTATATGACCTTTTCTCCGCAGTGGTACCAGCAGTGCGTCTTCTACGAGGTGCTCGTCCGCGGCTTCTACGACGCCAACGACGACGGCACCGGCGACCTGCGCGGGCTGACGGCGAAGCTCGACTACCTGTCGTGGCTGGGCGTCGACTGCCTCTGGCTGCTGCCCTTCTACTCCTCCCCGCTGCGCGACGGCGGCTACGACATAGCCGACTTCTTCAGCATCCTGCCGGAGTACGGCGACCTCGCCGACGCCGTTGAGCTGGTGGAGGCGGCCCACTCCCGGGGCATCCGGATCATCGCCGACCTGGTCATGAACCACACCAGCGACCAGCACCCGTGGTTCCAGGAGTCCCGCCAGGACCGCACCAACCCCAAGGCCGACTGGTACGTCTGGAGCGACGACGACCAGGGCTACCCCGACGCCAGGGTCATCTTCGTCGACACCGAGAAGTCCAACTGGACCTTCGACGCCCAGCGCCAGCAGTACTACTGGCACCGCTTCTTCTCCCACCAGCCCGATCTCAACTTCGACAACCCCGAGGTGGCCCAGGCCATGCTCGACGTGGTCAAGTTCTGGCTCGACATCGGTCTCGACGGATTCCGCCTGGACGCGGTGCCCTACCTGTTCGAGCGGGACGGCACCAACGGCGAGAACCTGCCCGAGACCCATGAGTACCTGCGCCGGCTCCGCAAGGAGATCGACGACACCCACCCGGGCAAGGTCCTTCTGGCCGAGGCCAACCAGTGGCCCGCCGACGTGGTCGACTACTTCGGCGACGGCGACGAGTGCCACATGTGCTTCCACTTCCCGCTGATGCCCCGGATGTTCATGGCTGTGAGGCGGGAGCAGCGCTACCCGGTCACCGAAATCCTGGCCCAGACGCCGGACATCCCCGAGGGCTGCCAGTGGGGCATCTTCCTGCGCAACCACGACGAGCTGACCCTCGAGATGGTGACCGACGAGGAGCGCGACTACATGTGGGCGGAGTACGCCAAGGACCCCCGCATGAGGCGCAACATCGGCATCGGCCGCCGCCTCGCCCCCCTGGTCGACAACGACCGCCGGGTGGCCGAGCTGCTCCACGCCCTGCTCTTTTCCATGCCCGGCAGCCCGATCCTCTACTACGGCGACGAGCTGATGATGGGCGACAACATCTACCTCGGAGACCGCGACGGCGTGCGCACGCCGATGCAGTGGTCGCCCGACCGGAACGCCGGCTTCAGCCGGGCCGACTTCGCCCAGCTCTACCTGCCTCCGCTGATGGATCCCGTCTACGGCTTCCAGTCGGTCAACGTCGAGGCTCAGATGCGCAACCCCAGCTCCTTCCTCCAGTGGATGAAGCGCATGCTCGAGGTGCGACGCCAGCACCAGGTCTTCGGCACGGGCGCGTTCGAGGTCATGGCGGTGGACAACCCGTCGGTGCTCGCCTTTGTGCGAGTCCTCGCCGGCGACGAGACCGACGAGGACGGCGAGGCCGGGGACGTGGTGCTGTGCGTGAACAACCTGAGCCGCTTCGCCCAGCCGGCCGAGCTTCAGCTCGGGCGCTGGGAGGGCCGCACGCCGGTGGAGCTGTTGGGGCGGGTGCCCTTCCCCCGCGTCGGGGCCCTGCCCTACTTCATCACCCTGGCGCCCTACGCCTTCTACTGGTTCCAGCTTGTCGAGGAGGCCGAGTGACCCCGGCCGCCCGGCGAGCCGCCCCGGCCGTTGCCGAGCTGGGCCCGTTGATGGGCCCGTATCTGGCCCGCCAGCGCTGGGCCGACCGGGGCCAGCTGGAGTCCGGCACCGTCGAGACGCTCGACTCGGAGGTGGTGGTGCCCGGCCCGCCGAGCGTGCTGTGGATGCTGGTCCGGGCGGGGGAGGCGGTCTACCAGGTGACGGTGGGGCTGCGGCCCCTCGGGGACGAGATCGCCCTGGGCGACCGCGACATCATCGGAGAGGTGACCGGCCCCGACGGGCCCCTCCTGGCCTACGACGCCCTGGTCGACCCGGTGCTGGCCCGCCCCCTGGTCCGCCTCACCGGGGCCGACGTGGCCGACGGCGCCTTCGTGCGCTCGGTCGGGGCCGAGCAGTCCAACAGCTCGCTGGTGGTCAACGAGAAGCTGATAGTGAAGTTCTTCCGCCGGCTGCGGCGGGGGCCCAACCCGGACGTGGAGACCACCCTGGCCCTCGACGCCGTGGGCTTCAACCACGTAGCCCCACCGATGGGCCGGTGGCGACGCGGTGACTACGACCTGGCCGTGGCCCAGGAGTACCTGGCCGGGGGAACCGAGGGTTGGGCCCTGGCGCTCACCTCTCTGCGGGACCTTTACGGCTGCGACGAGGACGACCCCGCCTCCGCCGGGGGGGACTTCGCCGGCGAGGCCGGCCGCATCGGCGAGATGACCGGTCGGCTGCACCTGGCCATGGCCGAGGCCTTCGGCACCCACCCCGGCGACGTCGGCGCCTGGGTGTCGGGCCTGACGGTCCGGCTGGAGTCCCTGGGGCTGGACCGCCGCCTGGTCGAGCGCGCCCACCGGCTCGTTGAACGGGTCGGGGGGCTGGCCGACCCCGGGCCTTCCATCCGGGTCCACGGGGACTACCACCTGGGCCAGGTCATGCGCACCGACGTCGGCTGGTTCGTGCTCGACTTCGAAGGCGAGCCAGAGAGGCCCCTCGAGGAGCGAACCCGGCCCACCTCGGCCCTCAAGGACGTTGGCGGCATGCTGCGCTCCCTCGACTACGCCGCCGCCGTCAGCGGGGCGGAGCGGGAGGCCAAGGCTCAGCGGGTGGTGGGCGAGCGGGGCCGTGCATGGGAGCAGCGCAACCGCCAGGCCTTCCTACGGGGCTACGCCTCCGTGCCAGGCATCGACGCCCTCCTTCCGGCCGGGGATGGCCAGGGGGTGCTGGGCCCGTTCTTCGAGCTGGACAAGGCCCTCTACGAGCTGGCCTACGAGCGGTCCTTCCGGCCGGAGTGGGAGCGCATACCGGCCGAGGCCATCGAACGGCTGCTGGCCGGGTAGGAGTAACGACATGGCGAAGCTTCAGGAAGACCTGGACCGGCTGGTGGCGGGGGAGCACGCCGGCCCCCACGACGTGCTGGGCCGCCACGGGGCCGCGGTGCGCGCCTACCGGCCCGACGCCCGGGCCATGCGGCTGGTCACCGAGGCGGGCAAGCGCATCGAGATGCGCTCCGTCCACCCCGGCGGGGTCTTCGCCGGGGACCTGCCCCCCGACGAGAGCCCCGAGGCCGCCTACAAGCTGGAGGTCGAGTACCGGGGGGCCACGATCTGCATCGAGGACCCCTACCGCTTCTGGCCCACCCTGGGCGAGCTCGACCTGTACCTGCTGGGCGAGGGCCGCCACCATCGCCTGTGGGAGGTGCTGGGGGCCCATCCCCGCACCCACCAGGGCGCCTACGGAACCGCCTTCGCCGTGTGGGCCCCCAACGCCCGCTCGGTGCGGGTGGTGGGCGACTTCAACCTGTGGGACGGCCGCATCCACCCCATGCGCAGCCTGGGGACCTCCGGCATCTGGGAGCTGTTCGTCCCCGACGTGGGACCGGGGTGCCGGTACAAGTTCGAGGTGCTGACCACCGACCGCCACCTGCTGCTGAAGGCCGACCCCTTCGCCCGGGCGACCGAGATGCCCCCGGCCACCGCCAGCGTGGTCGCCGCTCCCGACCACCACCAGTGGGGTGACGGCGAGTGGATGGCGGCCCGGGCCGAGCAGGACCGCTACCACCGCCCCCTTTCGGTCTACGAGCTCCACCTCGGATCGTGGCGGCGGCGCCCCGAGGAGGGCGGGCGGGCCCTCACCTACGACGAGCTGGCGGACACGCTGCCCGACTACGTGGCCGACATGGGCTTCACCCATGTCGAGATGATGCCGGTGGCCGAGCACCCCTTCGGCGGCTCTTGGGGCTACCAGGTGTCGTCGTACTTCGCCCCCACCGCTCGCCACGGCTCTCCTGACGGCTTCCGCCGGCTGGTCGACGCCCTGCACCGCCGGGGCATCGGGGTGATCGTGGACTGGGTGCCGGCCCACTTTCCCCGCGACGAGTGGGCCCTGGCCCGCTTCGACGGCACAGCCCTCTACGAGCACGAGGACCCCCGCAAGGGTGCCCACCCCGACTGGGGGACCCTGGTGTTCAACTTCGGGCGCAACGAGGTGCGCAACTTCCTCATCAGCAACGCCCTGTACTGGCTGGAGTCCTTCCACATCGACGGCCTGCGGGTCGACGCGGTGGCCTCCATGCTCTATCTCGATTACTCCCGCAAGGAGGGCGAGTGGATCCCCAACCAGTACGGCGGGCGGGAGAACCTCGAGGCCATCTCCTTCCTGCGGGAGCTCAACGACGTGGTCGAGTCAGAGCACCCCAATGTGATGACGGTGGCCGAGGAGTCGACCGCCTGGCCCGGCGTGTCCCAGCCCACCGCCGACGGCGGCCTCGGCTTCCGCTACAAGTGGAACATGGGCTGGATGCACGACACCCTGGACTACTTCTCCAAGGAGCCCATCTACCGGCGCTACCACCACGACCGGCTCACCTTCGGCCTGCTCTACGCCTTCAGCGAGCACTTCGTTCTCCCGCTCTCCCACGACGAGGTGGTCCACGGCAAGGGCTCGCTGCTGGGCAAGATGCCGGGCGACCGGTGGCAGCGCTTCGCCAACCTCAGGTCGCTGCTGGGCTGGATGTGGGCCCATCCGGGCAAGCAGCTGATGTTCATGGGGGGTGAGATCGGCCAGGAGGCCGAGTGGAGCCACGACCGCAGCGTCGACTGGCATCTGCTGGACGACCCCCTGAACGCCGGCGTGCAGCGGCTGGTCCGCTCGCTCAACCATCTCTACTCGGAGCGCCCGGCGCTGTGGGCCGCCGACTTCAGCGGCGAGGGCTTCCGCTGGATCGACGCCAGTGACGCCGATTCCAACGTGCTGTCGTTCCTCCGCTTCGGCGACGGGGGCACCGTCGCCTGCATCGCCAACCTGTCCCCGGTGGTGCGGGACGGCTACCGCATCGGCCTGTCCGAGCCCGGTCCGTGGGCGGAGGTGCTCAACACCGACGCCACCGACTTCGGCGGCAGCGGGGTAGGCAACGGCGGCCGGGTGCATGCCGCCGACCACCCCTGGCACGGGCTGCCGTTCTCGGCCGAGCTGACGCTGCCCCCGCTCGGGGTTCTGTGGCTCCAGCCCGGTTAGCGGCTCGGGCGGTCGATCAGCGTTAGTGCCCGGCCGGCGGCCGGTCACGCCTGGCCGAAGAAGGCGGCGTCGCCGAAGCTGAACACCCCGCCGTCGGAGGCCACCAGCCAGTAGCCCCCGCCGTCGGGGGTGGCGGCGATGCCCACCACCGGCTTGGCCAGGTGGATAGCCCCGGTGGAGCCGTGGAAGGCGGCGTCGCCGAAGCTGAACACCCCGCCGTCCGAGGCGACCAGCCAGTAGCCCCCGCCGTCGGAGGTGGTGGCCATCCCGACCACCGGGTGGCCGAGCCCGCCGGCGGCTCCCCTGGCCGTCGCATCGCCGCAGCTGGCCACCTGGCCGTCGTCGCCGGCGGCCCAGTAGCCCCCACCGTCGGCGGTGGGGCGGAGGGCGACGGCGGGGGAGCCGAGGGCGGGCGAGCACTCCGGGCCCGAGGCTCCGAAGCGGAGGGGGGCGACGTACAGCTGGCGGGCGCCTCCGCAGGCATAGGAGGTGCAGCCCGGGCTCCAGGCGGCGTAGGAGAGCCACCACTGCCCGGATGGGTCCACCAGGGCGTTGCCGGCTGCCGGACCCGCCGCTCCCCCGTAGGAGGTGAGGATGGGGGAGGGGTCGGTCTGGGTGCAGGGGCCGGCGGGCCCGTCGCAGTCGGCGGCGCCCTCGGAGTAGGAGGAGCTGTCGTAGCGGCCGGCGGCGAAGAACAGCACGTAGCCGCCGGGGGCGGCGACCAGGTCGGGGTTCTCGATCGTCGTCTCCCACGGGTAGTCGGCGCTGTCCTGGGTGAGGAGGCGGGTGGGGGCGGCGGTCGTGGCGGTGCCGCCCCCGTTCAGGGGAGCGGACCACAGGTAGGCGGGCTGGGCCGAGGAGCCGTCGTTGGACTTCCAGACCAGCCAGGCCTGCCCGCCCGCCTGCACGAACGGCTCGGGGTCGATGGAGCCGCCCAGGTCGGTCTGGCACAGCGCCGGCCCCGACGAGGCGTCCTGGTACGGACCCTGGGGCGTCGAGGCGGTGGCCACGCTCAGGCAGTAGTGCCCGTCGGCGGCGTCGACGGCGTCGTACCACATGACCCACTCGCCCCCGGCCTCGAAGACCCCGGGCGAGGTCTGGGTGTCGGGCTGCTCCCACGCCGGCACCTGGGGCAGGGCGGTGGAGCCGTAGGACCGGCCGGTGAGGGTCTGGTAGCCCCCGTCCGGGCGGCTCGAGCGCAGCACCCCGATGTGGTTGCCCCAGGTGGTGCCGGTGGTGAAGGCGTAGTAGGTGCCTCCCACGTCGATGACGTCGGGATCGGGGGCGTCCATGGCCGCCGCCGGGGCGGCGGCCGGGGTCACCGACGGCTGGGGCGGGCCGGCGGCCCGGGCGGGCCCGGGCGGGAGGGCGAGCCCCACCCCTCCGGCGACCACGGCGGCGACGGCGGCGACGGCGGCGAAGCGGGTGGCGGTGGCGGGCCTCCCGATGGCGTCCGCCGGCGTCGTCCCAGCCATGACCGCCAGCTTGGCAGGCGGTAGCGTTCGTGCCCGCCGGCAGTGGCGGCGCCGGCGCCGAAAGCGAGCAGGAGCGTCATGCCGGTCTCCCACCCCATCGAGCCCATCACCGACGACGACGAGGCCATCCGGGCGGCGGTGGAGTTCACCGACGTGCCCCTGTTGGCCGCCCTGGCCCAGGCCACCGGGGACCGCTCCGTTCTCCGCGACGACCTGCGTCCCGATCTGTCCAACCCCCTCGACCCGATGATGGGCTGGACGGTGGACCAGCTCGAGGCGGCCAAGGCCCTGGCCTTCGAGACCCTGTCCCGCTGGCGGGACGCCGGCTGTCCCGAGGCGCCCCATCCGTCCCCGGAGGACCTGCGGGCGATCATGAGCTTCGCCGTCGGGGGCAGCGTGGGCGACGACTACGTCCCCCTGCTGCGGGAGGAGCTGTCCGCCGAGGGCGAGGACCTGCGCGCCCCCCGCTGGCGGAGGCAGGACATCGACCCCGAGCGCCCCTTCACCGTGGCCATCGTCGGCGCCGGCATGTCCGGCCTGATCGCCGCCCACCGGCTGGCCCAGGCCGGGGTGCCCTACGTGGTGCTGGAGAAGAACCACGACGTCGGGGGCACCTGGCTGGAGAACACCTACCCCGGATGCAGGGTCGACGTCGCCAACCACCTCTACAGCTACTCCTTCGCCCAGAAGGAGGACTGGCCCCAGCACTACTCGCCCCAGTCCGAGCTGCTCTCCTACTTCCGGACCTGCGCCGAGGACTTCGACATCCGCCCCAACGTCCGGTTCCGCACCGAGGTCACCTCGGCCGCCTTCGACGACGAACGCTGCTCGTGGACTCTCGAGCTGGCCACCCCCGACGGTCCGGACCGGCTGGAGGCCCAGGCTCTCATCGTGGCGGTGGGCCAGCTCAACCGGCCCAAGATGCCCGACATCGACGGCATGTCGAGCTTCGCCGGCCCGTCCTTCCACTCGGCCCGCTGGGACCACGACGTCGACCTCCGGGGCAAGCGGGTGGCGGTCATAGGCACCGGCGCCAGCGCCGCCCAGTTCGTGCCGATCATCGCCGAGCAGGTCTCCGAGCTGCTGATCTTCCAGCGGACGCCGAACTGGCTGGTGCCCATTCCCCACTACCACGAGGAGGTGCCCGCCGGTAAGCGGTGGCTGTTCCGGCACGTGCCCTCCTACAACCAGTGGTACCGCTTCTGGCTCTTCTACCGCAGCGCGGACGGCCTGCTTCCGGCCACCGAGGTGGATCCGGACTGGACCATGGAAGGCTCAGTGGGTCCGATGAACGCCCTGGTGCGGGCGTTCCTGGCGTCCTACCTCGAAGGCGAGTTCGCCGACGATCCCGCCATGCTGGAGAAGGTGCTGCCCAAGTACCCGCCGGCGTCCAAGCGCATCATCCTGGACAACGGAGCGTGGCCCAACGCCCTCAAGCGGGACAACGTGTCGTTGATCACCGACCGAATCGACAAGATCACGCCAACCGGAGTCGTGACCGGCCAGGGCGAGCACGAGGTCGACGTGATCATCTACGCCACCGGTTTCCTGGCCTCGCACTTCCTCACCCCGATGGCGATCAAGGGGCGGGGCGGCATCGACCTCCACGAGACCTGGGCCGGTGAGGCCCGTGCCTACCTCGGCATCCTGTTCCCCGGCTTCCCCAACCTGTTCTGCATGTACGGCCCCAACACCAACATCGTGGTGAACGGGAGCATCGTCTACTTCTCCGAGTGCGAGGCCCACTACATCCTCGACTGCCTGCGTCTGCTGCTGGAGGGCCACCACGGGGCCATCGACGTCCGCCGCGACGTGCACGACGAGTTCAACGTGGCCATCGACGAGGCCAACCGTCGGCGGGTGTGGGGCGTGTCCAACGTCAACAGCTGGTACAAGAACGCCAGCGGCCGGGTGACCCAGAACTGGCCCTTCACCCTGCAGGAGTACTGGCGCCGTACCCGCCGTGCCGATCCCGCAGAGCTGGAGCTGCTGGAACCGGCGGTTCGCCAGACCTGAAGCGGCTCAGGCGGCGCTGACCATCGAGCGCAGCTCGGAGGCGGCCAGCTCGGGGGCCACCACGTTGATGGCCACCCCGGTGCCCAGCTCGAAACCGGCGGCGGTGGTGAGCTTCGGCAGCAGATGGGCGTGCCAGTGGTAGGTACCGGTGGCCCGGTAGGGCGCCGAGTGGAAGACCAGGTTGTAGGCCATGTCGCCCAGATGTCCGGTCAGGCGCTGCAGGGCGATGCGGATGGCGCGTCCGACCGAGTCGAGGTCCGCCTCGGAGGCCCGGTGCAGGTGGGCGTGGTGGGCCCGGGGCAGGATCAGCATCTCGAACGGGGTGGCGCTCCAGAACGGGCAGATCACCTGGCAGTGCTCGTCGCTGTGCACGATGCGGTGGCCGGCGTCGTCCTCGGCGTCGATGACCGTGCACAACAGGCAGCTGCCGGTGAAGCGGGCGAAGCCGCCCTGCTCGTCGACCAGCTCCCGCGGCACGAACGGCATCCCCATGAGCTGGCCGTGGGGGTGCTCGATGGAGGCCCCCGCCTCCCGCCCCGAGTTCACGATGGCCTGGCTGTAGCGAAGGGTGCGGGCGTGGGCGTGGGCGTCGATGCGGTCGCGGATGGCCCCCATGACCAGGGAGGCCTGGGCGTCGTCGAGGTCGGCCCACCCGGCGTCGTGGCGGGGGGACAGGACCAGGACCTCGTGGATGCCGCTGGCCGGGGCCTGGGTGAAGGCCGGCCCCAGGTGCGACACCACCATGGGCTCGTCGCCCTCGAAGGCCGGGTACAGGTTGGGCACCACCCTGACCTGCCACTTGCCTGACGGGCCGTAGGTCTCCAGCGCCGGCGGGGTGGACTCCTCGTGGCCGGGGCAGAACGGGCATGGGCGGGCCGGGCCCCCCTCGACCGGAAGGGTCCTCGACAGGAAGGCGGCCGGCCTGGTGGCCCGGTCGACGCTGACCACGACCCACCGCCCGGTAAGGGGATCGAGTCGCAGTTGGCTCATGGTCGCACTACCCAATCTTGTTGAGTTCTGATGACGAGGCTAGTCCGTGAGCCGGCGGCCTCAGTGGCGCAGGCGCCGCGTAGGCTCGGATGACGCTCACTGCCGGTCGGAAGATCACCACACACCGCTCATGAAGGCCTATCTCGACCACGCCGCCACCACCCCCCTGCGACCGGAGGCCCGCCAGGCCATGCTGGCATGGCTGGGCGACTGCTTCGGCAACCCGTCCGGCAGCCATGCGGTGGCCCGGGCGGCCCGGGCGGCGGTCGACGACGCCCGGGCGGTGGTGGCCGACTGCCTGGGGGCCGACCCCTCCGAGGTCGTCTTCACCGGCGGGGGAACCGAGTCGGACAACCTGGCGGTGCTGGGCCGGGCCGGGCGGGGCCGGGTGCTGTGCAGCTCGATCGAGCACGACGCCGTCATCGGGCCCACCCGGTCGGTGGGCGGCACGGTGGTGCCGGTCGACGCCGGCGGCGTGGTGGATCTCGGCGCCCTCGGCGCCGCCCTCGGTCCGGAGGTCGCCCTGGTGTCGGTGATGCTGGCCAACAACGAGATCGGCGTGGTGCAGCCCCTGGCCGAGGTGGTCCGGCTGGTGTGCCGCACCTGCCCCGACGCTGCCGTGCACACCGACGCCGTGCAGGCATTGAGCTGGCTCGACGTCGCCGGGCTGGCCGCCGGAGCCGACCTGGTGTCCCTCAGCGCCCACAAGTTCGGCGGACCCCAGGGGGTGGGGGTCCTGCTCCAGCGGGCCGGGGCCGGGTCGCCCCGGGGGAGGCGGGCGCCGGTCCTCGACCCGGTGCTCCACGGAGGGGGCCAGGAGCGGGGCCGGCGCAGCGGCACCCACAACGTCGCCGGCATCGTCGGCCTGGCGGCCGCCATGCGGGCCACGGTCGAGGAACGCCACGCCACGGTGGAGCGGGTCACCCGCCTGCGGGACAGGATGGCCGACGGGCTCCTCGCTGCCGTCGCCGGGGCGGTCGAGACGGGCGAGCGGGACAGCAAGGTGGCCGGCTCCTGCCACCTCCGCTTCGAGGGGGTCGACAGCGAGGCTCTGGTCCTGCTGCTCGACTCGATGGGCATCTGCGCCTCGGCCGGCTCGGCCTGCGCCAGCGGGGCCACCGAGCCCAGCCACGTCCTGCTCGCCCTGGGACTCTCCGACAGGGAGGCCGCCGGCGCCCTGAGGCTGTCGCTGGGCTGGTCGAGCACCGACGCCGACGTCGACGCCGCCCTCGAGGCGGTGCCCGCGGCCGTGTCGCGGTTGCGCCGGACGGCCCCGGTGGGGTCCTGAGGCCCCCGATGCGGGTGCTGGTGGCGATGTCGGGCGGGGTCGACTCGTCGGTGGCGGCCGCCGTCCTGGCCGGTGAGGGCCACGACGTGGTGGGGGCGACCATGAAGCTCTGGGGCGGCCAGAGCGACACCGGCTGCTGCTCGGTGGGCGACGTGGAGGACGCCCGCTGGGTCGCCCGCCAGCTCGGGATCGACCACCACGTGTTCAACTTCAGCTCCGACTTCGACCGCCACGTGGTTGGGCCCTACGTCGGTGAGCACCTGGCCGGCCGCACCCCCAACCCGTGCGTGGAGTGCAACCGCCACATCAAGTTCGACCGCCTCATGGTGCGGGCGGCCCAGCTCGGGTTCGACGCCGTGGCCACCGGCCACCACGCCCGGGTCCGCCGGCGGCGGGGCCGCTGGGAGCTGCTCCGGGGCGCCGATCCGGCCAAGGACCAGTCCTACGTGCTGGCCATGATCGGCCAGGCGCAGCTGTCCCGCCTGCTGCTGCCGGTGGGGGAGATGACCAAGCCCCAGGTTCGGGCCCTCGGCGCCGAAATGGGGCTGCGCACGGCGGCCAAGCCCGACTCCCAGGACGTCTGCTTCGTGGGCCGGCCCAACGCCCGGGGGCGGTTCCTGTCCGAGCGGGCGCCGCTGCACCCCGGCCGGCTGGTCGACGCCGCCACCGGCGAGGACGCCGGAGCGGTGGAGGCCCTGGAGCTGCTCACCGTCGGCCAGCGCCGGGGGATCGGGCCCGGCCCGGACGGCCGGCGCCGCTACGTGCTTGCGGTTGATCCGGCCGCCGGCGCCGCCCTCGTCGGCGGGCTGGACCACCTCATGGTCGACGAGGTCCGGGTGGGCCGGTTCAGCTGGGTCGACGGCCCGGTCCCGATCGGCGCCGAGGTGGACCTGCAGGCCTCGGCCCACGGCGCCACGGTGGCGGCGGTGATGGAGTCCCCCGGCCGGCTCCGCCTGGCCCAGCCCGTCCGCCGGGTCGCCCCCGGCCAGACCGTGGCCCTCTACGACGGCGACCGGGTGCTCGGATCGGCGGTGGCGGCATGAGCCCCCGCCGGCCGTCGGATCGAGGGCGTCCCTCGCCCGACCCCGGCGCGCCTGGCGACGGGGCGGCGGTGGCCGCCCGGGCGGAGGAGCTGCGGCGGCTGATCGAGCACCACAACATCGCCTACCACCAGCTCGACGCCCCCGAGATCAGCGACGCCGACTACGACGCCCTGGTCAGCGAGCTGCGCCGGATCGAGGCCGACCACCCCGAGCTGGCCGACGCCCTGTCGCCGACGGCGACGGTGGGGGCCGCTCCTTCCGCCCTGTTCGCCCCGGTGCAGCACCGGGTGCCGATGATGTCGCTCGACAACGCCTTCTCCCTCGAGGAGCTGGAGGCGTGGGCCAAGCGCATGGAGCGTTTCGTGGACGGGGCCATCCGCTACGCCTGCGAGCTCAAGATCGACGGGGTGGCCATATCCCTCCTCTACGAGGGCGGCCGGCTGGTGCGGGGCGCCACCAGGGGCGATGGGCGGGTGGGCGAGGACGTCACCGCCAACCTGCGCACCATCGAGGTGATACCGGACCAGCTGGCGGTGGCCGACGCCCCGACGGTGGTGGAGGTGCGGGGGGAGGTGTACATGCCTGCGGCGTCGTTCGAGGAGCTCAACCACCGCCAAGCCGAGGCCGGCCAGCGCCTCTTCGCCAACCCCCGCAACTCGGCCGCCGGCTCCCTGCGCCAGAAGGACGCCCGCATTACCGCCGAGCGGGATCTCGCCTTCTGGGCGTATGAGCTGGTGGGGGCGGCCGGCAGCCAGGGGCTGGGCTTCCGCCGGCACAGCGAGAGCTTCGACTACCTGCGCCGGGCCGGCCTTCCGGTGAACCCCCAGTTCCGGGTGGTCGACACCATCGCCGACGTGCACGGGTTCTGTCGCCACTGGGAGGAGCACCGCCACGACCTCGACTACGAGATCGACGGGGTGGTGGTGAAGGTGGAGGACCTGGCCCAGCGGGCGGAGATGGGCTCGACCTCCCACGCTCCCCGGTGGGCCATCGCCTACAAATTCCCGCCCGAGGAGCGCACCACCCTGCTCAGGGACATCATGGTCTCGATAGGCAAGACCGGGAAGGCGACGCCGTTCGCCGTGCTCGAGCCGGTCTTCGTGGGCGGGTCCACCGTGGGCCTGGCAACGCTGCACAACGAGGACCAGGTGCGCCTCAAGGACGTGCGGCCCGGCGACACGGTGATCGTTCGCAAGGCCGGAGACGTCATCCCCGAGGTGGTGGGCCCGGTGGCGTCGCTGCGGCCGGCCGGCTCGAGGCCCTGGGAGTTCCCCGACACCTGCCCGGTGTGCGGCGGCCCGCTCGTCCGGCTCGAGGGCGAGTCGGACACCTTCTGCACCAACCTCGACTGCCCGGGCCAGCGGGTGCAGCGCATCATCCACTTCGCCTCCCGCGGCTCCATGGACATCGAGGGGCTGGGCGAGCAGAGGGTCATGCAGCTGGTGTCTGCCGGCCTGGTGGGCGACGCCGCCGACATCTACTCCCTGACCGAGACCGATCTGCTCGGTCTCGAGGGCTATGCCGCCCTTTCGGTGTCCAACCTGCTGCGCGCCATCGAGGAGTCCAAGTCCCGACCGCTGGCCAACCTGCTGGTCGCCCTCAGCATCCGCCACGTCGGGGGCGCCGGGGCGGCGGCCCTGGCCCGGTCGCTCGGCACGCTCGACGCCATCATGGCCGCCACCCCCGAGGAGCTGGCGGCGGTGGAGGGGGTGGGCCCGACCATCGCCGCCAGCGTGCATGAGTTCTTCGCCTCCGACCACAACCGGACGGTCATCGAGAAGCTGCGCCGGGCCGGGGTCAACTTCAAGGGGCCCGAGGAGGAGCGCCTGCCTCAGGTGCTGGCGGGCAAGAGCGTGGTGGTGACCGGCACCCTGGGCGGCTGGACCCGCGAGGAGGCCGAGGCGGCCATCACCGCCCGGGGCGGACGCTCGCCCGGCAGCGTGTCGAGGAGCACCACGGCGGTGGTGGTGGGTGAGTCGCCGGGCACGGCCAAGCTGACCAAGGCCGACGAGCTGGGAGTGCCCACCCTCGACGAGGCCGGTTTCGCCCAGCTGCTGGAGACCGGGGAACTGCCCCTCCGCTAACCGGGCGGAGGGGCCAGGTAGCCTCGTTTGGTCGATGCAACGCGTCGCTGACCTGGTCGGCCGGGCGCTCGGAGGCCGCTACCACCTGGTGGCGCCGCTCGGGGCCGGTGCCTCAGCCGTCGTCTACCTCGCCGAGGACGAGGCCCTCGGCCGGCGTGTCGCGGTGAAGGTGCTGCACTCGGTGCTGGCCTCGGACGCCGCCTTCCTGCGCCGGTTCCGGGCCGAGGCCCGGGCGGTGGCCCGGTTGCGCCATCCCCACATCGTCACCGTCTTCGACTGGGGCGAGGCCGACGACCACGTCTACCTGGTGCTCGAGCACATGGCCGGGGGCAGCCTGCGCTCGCTGCTCGACGCCGGCCACCGGCTCAGCCCGGAGCAGGCCGCCGCCGTCGGCCTTGCCACCGCCCGGGGCCTGGAGCACGCCCACCGGCGGGGCCTGGTCCACCGCGACATCAAGCCCGCCAACCTGCTCTTCGACGAGGAGGGGCGCCTGGCCATCGCCGACTTCGGGGTGGCCCGGGCCATGGCCGACGCCACCTGGACCGAGCCCGCCGGCGCCATGATGGGCACCGTCCGCTACTCCTCGCCCGAGCAGGCGGCCGGGGCGGCGGCCGAGGGCCCGTCCGACGTGTACTCGCTGGCCCTGGTGCTGGTGGAGGCGGTCACCGGAGAGGTGCCCTTCTCCGCCGACACCACCGTCGCCACCCTGATGGCCCGCCAGGGCAAGCGCTTCGAGGCCGGGGCGGCCCTCGGCCCCCTGGGCCCG
The DNA here is from genome assembly GCA_035653595.1 of Acidimicrobiales bacterium. GTDB lineage: Bacteria > Actinomycetota > Acidimicrobiia > Acidimicrobiales > JAJPHE01 > DASRBO01. Next base: position 30,874 of record DASRBO010000174.1, read on the forward strand.
GTGCTGGAGGCGGCCACCGCCCCCGAGCCGGCCGAGCGACCGGACTCCACCGCCCTGGTCAGGTTGCTCGAGGCCCTGCAGGACATGCCCCCGCCGGCGCCGCTGCCCCTCGCCCCCCCGCCGCCCATGCCGGGCGACGCTGGCGGCCGCCCCGGTCCCGGTCTCGAGAACCCGTGGCCGGTGAGGGGCAGCGCCGGCGCCCCCGCCCGGTCCGACGAGCCGACCCGGCTGGGCTGGCGGGGCGACCCGACCGTGGCCATCCCCGTCCCCCCGCCGGGCGAGGGGGCGGGCCCCGACGTGGCGCCGGGCCGGAGCCGGGGGCGGCGCCGGATGCTGGGCGCCCTGGCCGTGGTGGCCGCCATCGCCGTGGTGGCTGCGGGGGTGTGGGTGCTGCTCTTCCGCGTCCGCCTGTTCACCCCGTCGGAGCCGGTGCCGGCGTTGCGGGGCCTGTCGCTGCCCCAGGCCGAGGCCCGCCTGACGGCGGTGAAGCTGCACTACCTGGTCGGTCCCGCCCGCTACGACGACGCCGTCCCGTCGGGCGAGGTCGCCGCCCAGGCCCCGGCCAGCGGCGGCATCAAGCAGGGCGGCACCGTCACGCTCTACCCGTCGCGCGGCGCCGCCCCCCGGGCGGTGCCCGACCTGACCGGTCTGGACGAGGAGACCGCCGTGCAGCGCCTGACCGCCGCCGGCTTCTCGCCCCAGGTCACCCACAGCTACAACGAGACGGTCCCGGCGGGCACGGTGGTGAGCTGGAGCCCCAGCCAGGGGCCCCAGCCCAAGGGGAGCCAGGTGACCCTGGTGGTGTCGTCGGGGCCGGCGCCGCGGACCATTCCGGACTTCTCCGGCCAGACCTACGACCAGGCGGCGTCCCAGCTGCAGTCGCTCGGCCTGGTGCCGGTGCGCGCTGACGTGTACTCGTCCACCGTCGCCCAGGGCCAAGTCGTCTCCACCGACCCGCCGGCGGGGGCCTCGGCGCCCAAAGGCGCCAACGTCACCGTTTCGATCTCCAAGGGACCCCAGATGGTGAAGGTGCCCGACGTGACCAACGAGACCGTGTCCCAGGCGACCTCCGACCTCGAGGCCGCCGGTCTCAACGTGGACAACGTCTACGGGCCGCCCAACCACCGGGTGTTCCTCACCGACCCCGGCGCCGGCAGCACGGTGGCGGCGGGCACGGCGGTGACCCTCTACACCAAGCCCTGACCGCCCGTCGCGCTTCCCCAGCGCGGCGCCCGCGCTCTTCCGGCGCTGCTGTCCGGGCGGCGCCGTTAACGGCGCCGTTCAATTGACCGCGCGGTCAAGAGGCTGACAACCTGCACCCGGCTCATCGAAAGGACTTGGGAAATGGGTGCACTGGACGGAAGGGTCGCCATCATCACAGGGGCCGGCCGGGGGATCGGCCGCGAGCATGCCCTGCTCTTCGCCAGCGAGGGCGCCAAGGTGGTCGTCAACGACCTCGGGGGGGCCATCGACGGGTCGGGCGACGACCGCACCCCGGCCCAGCAGGTGGTGGACGAGATCAAGGCCATGGGCGGCGAGGCCATCGCCAACGCCGACAACGTGGCCGACTGGGAGGGCGGCCAGCGCCTCATCAATTCGGCCATCGAGGCCTTCGGGGACCTGCACGTCCTCGTGAACAACGCCGGCATCTTGCGGGACCGGGTCCTGGTCAACATGACCGAGGAGGAGTGGGACGCCGTCATCCACGTCCACCTGAAGGGCCACTTCGTGCCCACCCGCTGGGCCGCCGCCTACTGGCGGGAGCAGTCCAAGGCCGGCAAGGAGGTCAAGGCGGCGGTGGTCAACACCTCGTCGACCTCGGGCCTGCTGGGGAACCCGGGCCAGGCCAACTACGGGGCGGCCAAGGCCGGCATCGCCTCCTTCACCGTCATCATCGCCCAGGAGCTGTCCCGCTACGGGGTCAGGGCGAACGCCATCGCCCCGGCTGCCCGCACCCGCATGACCGAGGCCACCCCCGGCCTGGGCGACATCGTCAAGGCGCCGTCGGACCCCGGCAAGTTCGACATCTGGGACCCGGCCAACATCTCCCCCCTGGTGGCCTACCTGAGCACCGAGTCCTGCCCCGCCACCGGCAAGGTCTTCTTCGTCCAGGGCGGCCGGGTCGCCCTCATGCAGGGCTGGTCCATGTCCGACACCGTCGAGCGGGACGAGCGCTGGACCATCGCCGAGCTGGAGTCGGCCCTCAAGTCGGCCGTCAGCTGAGGCGGAGGGCCACCGGCAGCGGTCGCCCCCGCCAGTCCTGACCACCGCCGACGGCGGTGGGAGGTTGACCCCCTAGTCAGGTTTGACTATCACAAATTGGTACTCCCAACCGGGCGTAGCAGCGCGTAATATCCATTTCGCAGGGTCCAAGGGGGTGGCGTTGCTGAGGCAGTGTTCCCCAGCCGCTGCCGGTGCCGCCGCCCCCTTGGACCCTGCTTTCGCGTCCGGGGGCCGACCCGGGCGCGGGCGCCCCCACCCCAGCCGTTCCTAGAGCCAGAGCCGTTCATAGAGCCCGAGCCGTTCACCGTGCCAGAGCCCTTGTCCGCCGACCCCGTCCCGACCAGCAGGGAGCCCCGCGACAGCTTCACCATCGGCGCCTCGGGCGGCGACGAGGTGGTGGTGCCCTGGCCGGTGGTGGCCCGCCTGCGGCGGCGGGTGCGCCGGGCCATGTCCGGCCAGACCGAGCGGGCCGGCCACCGCTGGTGGGTGCTGTGGACGGTGCTGGCAGGGCTCTTCTCGGTCAACGTCACCTTCACCATCTTCGCCGTCGCCCTCAACGACGTGGGCCGGGCCCTGCACACCTCCCTGGCCGACGTCACCTGGGTGATCACCGCCCCCCTCCTCAGCTTCGGCATCGCCGCCCCGGTGATGGGGAAGGTGGGCGACACCTGGGGTCACCGCCGCCTATACCTGGCCGGCACCTCGGCCGCCGTGGTCTTCGCCCTGCTCACCGCGGTCGCTCCCAACGTGGGCAGCCTGATCGCGGTGAGGGCGCTGTCGGGCATCGACGGGGCGGCCGCCGGGGCGGCGTCGATGGCGCTGATATTCCGGGTCTTCTCGGAGGAGGACCGGGTCAAGGCCATGGGCTGGTGGTCGCTGGTGGGCGCCGGGGGCCCGGTGATCGGCGTGGTGGTCGGCGGCGTGCTCATCCAGACCTTCGGATGGCGGGCGCTGTTCGTGGCCCAGGCCCCGATCACCTTCGCCGCCCTTCTGGCCGCCGCCGCCGTGCTGCCGGAGACCGAGCGGGAGGCCGACCGGCGCCCCTTCGACTGGCAGGGGGCGGCCACCCTTACCGTGGCGGTGACGGCCTTCTTGTTCGGGCTCAACCGGGGCCCGGTGCTGGGCTGGGCCTCGCCGGCGGTGGTGGCCAGCGGCGTGATCTTCCCGGTCATGGCGGCCGCCTTCGTCGCCGCCGAGCGACGGGCCGCCGCCCCGCTGGTTCCGCTGTCGTTCCTGCGCCGGCGGAACTTCGCCATGCCCATCGCCAACCAGTTCTTCTCCAACTTCGCCTACATGGGCGGCTTCATCCTCGCCCCCGTGCTGCTGGAGCGGGTGTTCCACTTCAGCGACGCCCATGCCGGGGTGACCGTCATCGCCCGCCCCCTGGCCTTCTCCGTCACCGCCCCGGTGGCGGGCTACCTGGCCGGCCGCATCGGGGACCGGGTGTCGGTGGTGGCCGGCTCGCTGGTCCTGGGGGCATCGATGCTCCTCTTCGCCGCCGTGGGGGTGGGCTCCTCGACCCTGCTGGTCCTGGCCGCCCTGGCCCTTTCCGGGGTGGGGTTGGGCATCTCCTCCCCGTCGGCGGCGGCGGCGGTGGCCAACTCGGTGGAGGAGGACAGCCTGGGGGTGGCCAGCGCCTCCCAGCAGCTCATGGCCCAGGTGGGGGTGGTCGCTGGCATCCAGGTGCTCCAGACCATCCAGACCTCCCGCCAGGGCGCCGGCCTGATCGGGTCGTTCCACGACGCCTACCTCGTCGGGGCGCTGGGGTGCCTGCTGGCCGCCGCCTGCGCCGCCGGCATGCTCGGCCGGCTGGCGTCGGCCCGCCCGCCGGCAGCGGCCGGCGCCCCTTCCCACTGACGGGCGCGCCGGGGCGCGGTCCGGCCCCTCGGCCTCATCTATCGTCCCGCCGATGGAGGACCGGCTGAGCGACGAGGCCCGGTCGGTCGTCACCATGGCCGAGGACGAGGCCCGCCGCACGGGCTCGGCGACGGTCGGCACGGAGCACCTCCTGCTTGGCCTGCTGGGCGCCGGCGAGAACGCCGCCGCCCGCCTGCTCATGGCGGCGGGCGCAACCCTCGACGGGGGCCGCAGCAAGGTGGTCGAGCTGGTCGGCCGGCGCCCGGAGAAGCCGGCCGGGGCCCGCCTGGACATGACCGACCGGGCCCGGAGGACCCTCGAGCGGGCCGACCGGCTGTCGCTGCGCCGGCGGGCCGGGCACCTCGAGCCCGAGCACATCCTGGCCAGCCTGCTCGACGTGGAGGGCCGGGCCGGCCAGGTCCTGCGGGGCATGGGGGTGGACCTCGGCGTCCTGCGCCAGGCCAGCGCCGCCGCCATAGCGGGAGAGCCGGAGCCGGGTCCGACCGAGGCGGCCCCGCCACCCCCGCCGTCCTGCACCGGCTGCGGCGCCGACCTGGCCGGCGGTGTGCTGGCCTACCGGGTGATCCCCGTTCGGGGCGAGGACCTCCCCGAGCGCAACTTCGCCCTGGCCTACTGCTCGGCCTGCGGCACCCCGGTCGGCGCCACCGCCCTGCGCTCCGGCCCCGGTTGAGGCCCGCCGCCCGCCCGCCGACGGGTTGACCCAGGAGCGGGGGCCGGCCGCCGCCAGCCCCCGCTCCGGCCGTGCCGGTGCGGTACTACGGCACCTGGTCGAACATCACCAGCGTCTGGTTCGGCTGGGGCACCCGCACATAGGACAGGTCGACGTTGCCCGCGCCGTCGACGGCGTCGCTCTGGAAGTCACCGAGCTCCCGATCGGCGCTGCAGTTGGTCCCGCCCGTGCAGACCGCCCCGGTCTTGGCGGGGGTGGAGTCCGCCGTGGTCAGGCCGGACCAGGTGGAACCGCCGTCGCTGCTCTCGAGGTAGGACTCGAACCACTGGGTGCCGGCCGGGGCTCCGTCCGGGGTGCTCACGGTGGTTGTGTGGTAGAGCGAGACGGCCACCTTGGATCCCGACGCCGCCACCCAGGGGTACACCGAGGTGCCCGTGGTCACCAGGTCGGTCGGGGTCGACCAGGTGGCGCCCCAGTCGGTCGAGCGGGCCATCCGGACCGTGTCCGAGGCGGTGGCCACGTCGAGCCACACGGCGTAGAGGTCGCCGTTGCCGGCGTCGGCCACGACCGGGAAGTTGCTCGAGGTGGTGTCCGAGCTGGCCGGGGCGACGCTCGAGGTGCTGAAGGTCAGCCCGCCGTTGGTCGAGCGGGCGAAGTTCACCCCGCCGGTGGAGGTGGAGTAGATCAGTCCGACGCTGTCCCCGGTGCCCAGGGTTCCCGAGCCTGCCCGGGCGATCAGGTTGCCTGGCGGGCACAGACAGCCGGTCTGGTCGACGGGTGTGGCCGCCACCGAGGAGATGGGAAAGGTCCGGCCGCCGTCGACGGACTTGGACACCACCAGGCCGGTCGGGATCTGGTGGGTGGCCTCGTAGACGATGCCGCCCGCTGGTCCCGAGCCGGTGGTGGCGATCCACTGCCTGTCCTCCACCGGCACTCCCGCCACCGGGTCGGGCGTCCAGGTGTTGCCCTGGTCGGAGGAGGAGGAGATGGTGGCGCTTCCGAGCCACAGGTCGGTGAGGTAGATGGTCCCGCTGGCGCCGTCGACGGCCAGGTTCGAGTCGCCCCCGCCGGGCAGGTTCGCCCGCAGGCCGGCCGGGGTCAGGGTCCAGGAGGAGCCCCCGTTGTTGGACCGCCACACGTAGCTGGGGGAGCCGGGGATGTTCGACAGCAGGCCGTCGGGGGCGTTGACGTAGATGACCCCGCCGGGGCCGACGTTCACGCCCGGCTCGCTGCCGTTCTGGCCGACCACCACCGGACCGGCGGTGGCTGCCCCCGACGGGGTGGTCATGGCGGTGGAGGCGGCGACGGCAGCGGCCAGGGCCGCCGCCCCGGCCACCATCCGGGTACGCAGTGAAGTCATGGACGCTCCTGTGGGCTGACGGTCCCATGCCGTCTCGCACCACTAACGCTCCGGGGCCGCCTAACTTGCGGATGCAACCGGACAAAGTGCTCGAGACGCCTCCGTGCTGGAAGGCCGGCGGAGCCGCCCCGGCGGGGCCCGGCCGCCGGTGGGGCTCAGGTCGGCGGGGTCGGCGCCGAGCACGGGATCCCGAGCGGCAGCGAGGAGGCCTGGCGGTGGCGGTGGTGCTGATCACTGGGTGTTCGAGCGGGTTCGGCCTCGAGACGGCCGTCGAGATGGCCAGGCGCGGTCACCGGGTGTTCGCCACCATGCGTGACCCGTCGAGGGCGGACCGGCTGCAGGCCTCGCTCAGCCAGGCCGGGGCCGAGGCCACCGTCCTGGCCCTCGACGTGACCGTGGAGGCTTCGGTCGCCGAGGCCGTCGGCGCCGTCGTCGCCCAGGCCGGCCGGGTCGACGTGGCGGTCAACAACGCCGGGGCGGCGGAAGTGGCTCCGGTGGAGGAGACGCCGGTGGAGGTGCTGCGGGCGCTGCTGGAGACCAACACCCTGGGCGCCCTGCGGGTGATGCAGGCCGTGCTACCGACCATGCGGTCCCAGGGGGCGGGTCATATCGTGAACCTCACCTCGGTCGGGGCCCTGGTGGCCCCGCCCTTCCTGGGCGCCTACGCCGCGTCGAAGCATGCCTTGGACGGCTTGGGCGAGGCGCTGGCCATCGAGGTGGCCCCCTTCGGCATCCACGTCACCAACGTCGCCCCCGGCGCCTACGAGACGGCGATGGCCCGCACCGCCGAGGCGGCGGTCGACTCCGTGCCCGCCAGCTCGCCCTACGCCGAGCGCTGGCGGACCATGGCGGTGACCCACCGGGCCTTCATGGCCCAGAACCCCGACCCCGGCGAGGTGGCCCGGGCCGTCGCCGACGCGGTGGAGGCCGATGCTCCCCCGGCCCGGGTGGTCGTTCCGGCCAGTGCCGCCTTCCTGGTGCAGGCCCGCACGTCGGGGCCCGAGCAGGTGCGGGCCCTGCTGGGCAAGGCCTACGGGGTCTGACCGGACCGCCCCGACGAACTGACGCCCCCGGCGAAACGGAGCCCTGCCATGGCTGACATCTGCGAGCACCTCGACACGGTGCAGGACGTGAACCCCTCGAGCGACGGCTGCGAGGACTGCCTGCGGACCGGCGGGCGCTGGGTCCATCTGCGGCTGTGCATGCGCTGCGGCCACGTGGGCTGCTGCGACAGCTCCCCCAACCGGCACGCCACCGCCCACTGGAACCAGCACCACGACCATCCCCTCATCCGTTCCTACGAACCGGGTGAGGACTGGTGGTGGTGCTACGAGGAGGAGCTGGCCTTCGATGTGGAAGGTGCCCCGCCGGCGCCGTCCCACCCCTAGGGCGAGGGCGAATCGTGTCCGGACCGCCCGGCTGGCCTGATCTGCCCTACGAGGAGTGGAGGGCCACCCGCGACACCCTGCACGCCCACACCCAGGTGCCGGGCAAGCTGGCCGCCCGCCTGGCCCCGCCCGAGCCCCAGCTCCAGCACGCGGCCATGCGCCTCACGGCCCGCGGGTGGGAGACCCTGCCCCTGCCGGCGCCAGACGGGTCGGGCGCCATCGTCGTGCTGGTCGACATGCACGCCCACCACAGCGTCGTCGAGCACAGCGACGGCCGGGTCCGGCGGGTGGCCCTGACCTCCCACCGCCCGGTCGGGGAGGTGACCCGGCAGGTCATGGCGGCCGTGGTGGAGCTGGTGGGCCCGGTGGCCTTCGACCCCCGGCCCCAGGAGACGGCCTGGTCGGTCCCCCTCGACCAGGACGACGAGCACACCACCTATGAACCCGAGCAGGTCGGCGCCTACCTGGAAGCGGCCACCCGGGCGGCCGGCGTCCTGGCCGAGGTCCGCGCCCCCTACCGGGGCCGGGCCACGCCGGTCAACGCCTGGTGGGGCTCGTTCGACCTTGCCGTGAGCCTCTTCTCGGGGCGCCCGGCCGATCCCGGATCGGCGGAGTTCATCAGGCGCAACTCCATGGACGCCCAGGAGATAGCCCTCGGGTGGTGGCCCGGCGACAGCCGCTATCCCCGGGCCGCCTTCTACGCCTACGCCCACCCCGCCCCCGACGGGTTCGGCGAGTCGCAGCTGGAGCCGTCGGCGGCCCGCTGGGAGCCGGGGCTGGGGGAGTACGTCCTCGACTGGGCCGACGTGTGCCGGGCGACCGACCCCCATGCCGCCGCCCTATCCTTCGTCCGCTCGGCCGTGCGCCACGGCTGCGCCGCCTGCGACTGGGATCCGGCCCTGTCGTCCAGCCTCGACGGGGTGCCGCCGCCGATGCGCTGATCCGGAGGCCGGCGAGGTGGATGACCCGCGGCCCCGGGGGAGGCACGCCACCGGGCCTGCCTCATGGAGCTGGTGCGAGGTCGTCAGGCACACGGCAGACTTGGGCCCGTGAGCAGGTGGACCAAGCTGCGGGACGCCCTTCGGCGTGAGAAGCAGGACCTGGACGCCGTCCTGGGTGAGCTCCAGGACCACGCCAACTCGGCGCTCGATCGCAAGGAACGCGAGCTGGACGCCACCCCGGCCGAACGGCTGGCGACGGCGCAGGACCGGGCCAAGTCCGCCGACGACGAGTTCGACGCCATCCGCCGGCGGATCGAGGGCGGCAAGGCCGACTGATCGGCCTCCCCGCCCTGCCCACCGGGCAACGCGCGGGGGTTCGCCGCTACCGGCGGAAGGCGGCTCGGGTCATCGCTGCGGCGGCCTCGATGTACTTCGGGTCGATGAAGCCCCACTCGTCGAACGGCGTCCCGTTCATGACCGAGCGCCGGTAGCCGTAGCTCACCAGGTACAGCGGCCGGATGTACATGACGGCCTCGAACCGGTCGAGCTCGTCGTCAGTCAGCTCCACGTGCCGGCGGTAGCCACCTATCGCCGCCTCCACGTGGTCCTTCTTGAGCCAGGTGCCCCACATCAGCCAGGCAAAGTCGGCCAGTCGTGGACCGCGCCCGGATGCCTTCCAGTTGATCGCCACCGGGCCGTGGTCGGTCAGGAGGGCGTGGTCGGGGCTGTGGAGCAGGTTCCCGTGGACCAACCCCTCGGGGAGGCCCTGTCCGTCGTCGGCGGTGCGCACCTGATCGCGGAGACGCTCGAACTCCTCACGATTGCCCGCCGACACCCTCGTGTCGACGGAGTCGAGGAACGCCAGGGCCGCCAGCAGGTCCTGGCCGGGGCTGCCCTCGCGGCTGGGGTCCTCCCCACTGGCCCCTCCCGGTCGGGCGACGGTTTCATCGAAGGGCAGGGTGTGCAGCCGGCCCAGGAGGTCGCCCATCATGGCGAGCTTCTCGGCGACGTCGGGGAAGGGTCGGCTCTCGACGAACCGGGTGACCAGCACGGGGCTTCCCTCAAAGTCGGACACGGCGTCGTCGACCGCCAGGCGCTCGGCCGGGAAGCCCTGGCGTTCGAGGAATCGCAGGATGGCGGCGTCGCCCTCGGCCCCGGCCAGCGGGCGGGCGGGGGGGAAGGCCCGTGCGATCCAGGGGTCACCGTCGTTCCTGTCGATGCGGAAGACGTAGGTCTTGTGGACGCTGACCTTGGTCGCTGCCACCGCGTCGATCCCGTAGCGGCGGCGCAGGTGGGCGAGCAGCCGGTCGGCGACGGGCTGGTGGTCCATCCGGGCACCGAGGCCCTCGAGGTCGGTCAGCGCCTCGGTGTAGCGCTGGCCGGTCTCCTCGGCATGGCGGCGGACGACCTTCTTGAAACTACCGGCCCTGGTCATTGGACAAGCCTCCTCTTTGACACCCTCGCCCCCCAGCGACGCGGTGTTGAGAGATGGCCTGCGACATCGACGACCTTGAGGGCATGTCCCCTTCGCCAATGGAACCCCGGCTGGGGCGGATGTCCCACGGCTCGGCGACCGGTCGGCGCCGTGGCGGCAGTCTCTCCGGAGGCGCCGGGCCTGTCAAGAGGCCCCGGCGCGCTTCCGCCGGCGGCAGATCGGCCAGGCCGTAGCCGTGAGGGTGAGGCGGGCCAACGCTGCCTTGCACAGGTGGTCCGGGCCTCCGGTCTGCGTCGATTCTCCGCCAACAGGACCCGGGACGAGTCTGTTCATCCTTGGGCGGTGTGCGCCTGCCGGACCGGCCGGTGCGGATCAGCAGCCAAGGGCGTAGCCGACGGCCGTGCAGACGCGGCCCATCACCTCCTCGCTGACTCGACCAACGCGCCTGGTGAGCGAGCGCTGGGTCAGGGTGTGGATGCCATCGCAGTTGATCACGGAGGGTCGGTCGAGTCCGGCCTGGAGGTGATCCATGTCGACCTCGGATGCGAGTCCACGAATGGATGTGGTGACCTCCGCCACCGTGACCAGGGCGCGGACATCTATTACTTCTGATCGCGTCAGTACGAGGACCGGCCGTTTCTTGCGCGCCACCTCGGCCAGCCACAGCTCGCCTCTTCTCACTCCTCACCCCAGGCTTCGGCGTCATCCCAGAACGGTTCCGGCCGTTCGGGGTGCCGCTGATATGCCTCGCGGTCGGCTCGCGCCAATGCCGCCCGCACCGCGTCGGCCACCCCCTGGCGGGCCGCGGCCGAGATATTGATCCCGAGTTGGCGGGCGCGCTCGGCGAGCTCCTCATCGAGGGTGAAGGTGGTGCGCATTGTCGCCATATAGTGATGCTATCATCGCAAGCTAGCGTCTTCCGCTGTCGCGGCGGCCGGGGCCCCGGACGGTGGAAGCGGTACCACTCGAGGGCGTCAGCTGGGACTGAGCTCCGATGAGCTCGTCCGGAAACTTGGCTTGGGTCCGGTCATCAAGGGTGGTGTTCTCGAGGACGTGCGCGATCCCACTGTCTTCCGGGCGGTCCGGGTCAAGGAGGTGGCCGGAACATCGCCTGGCCGAAAAGGGGGGACCTGCGCCCCGGCAAAGCATTCGGTGCGGCGGGTCAGTCGGCCAGCTGTGTCGAGGCCCTGCGGAAGGGGTAGGGCAACCCGGCTCTGAGGAACGGACCAGGGTCACCGTCCCAGCCCCACGCGCGAATCTGGTCCTCGGTCCGGCGGCCGGCTAGAGCGCGGAACACCTCGTAGGCGGGAGCCTCCACCGCGGTGGCCCCCGGGTCGTCGGGGACTCCTAGCCACCATTCCCTCAGCTCCGGCACCCGCAGGAGCAGCGTCGGGGTCCGGGCTTCAGCGAGGATTTGGCGCCATCGCCCGATGCTGCCCCTGAGGGCCAAGGAGACGACGTCGGGCGGCACGCGATCCGCCCCGAGCGCACCCCGCAGGTCTGCCTCGTGGATAACGGCGTCTCCGAATGCCCACCGGGCCGATGGTCCCATCACCGGGTCGTCCCCGAGGACGCGAAGGGCTCCAGAGCCTCTGCCCAGCGGGACAGCACGGCCTCGAGCGGTAGATCCGACAAACGCGCCAGCTGGCTTGCGGTCCACGCCTCTGAGGCGTAGCCGTCGAGTCGGCCGGCCACCCAGTCCTCGCATAGGCCGGCCAGATGGGCTACCAGGTCCCGGACGCAGCACGCGGGACAGGACGGGATGACGGAATCCGCGTCGGCGTCGGTGATCAAGCCTTCGACGCGCTGCTGGACCTGCCGATAAGCAGCGGTGTCCACGACGGCAAGTGTCGGCAGGGCCGCAGAGGGCAGGGCCTTGCCTGACTGGGCCGGGCCGGCCGGACGTGAGCGGGAGAGTCGCGGTTTACCGCGACGCCGCGCCGGCCGATCGGGACGACCGGCCCGACTCCGGACGACGGGGAGTTACTCGGTGATTTCCTTGATAGGACAGGACCCTGTTCCTTATCTGCACGCTCGGAGATCTGACCGGGCTCCATCGACACCTCCTAACCGTGGCTTGGCGACCGGCCTGACGGGCCCGGGGCGCCGCTGATACACCTCGACCGTACCCTCGGCTGGTGCCCCGTGTGTCGGAGTTCTACGGGATCGTGATCTACATCTACTGGAGCGACCACCCGCCGGCGCACTTCCACGCTGTCTATGGAGAGCACGAGGCCCGTATCGGAATCGACGACGGAACGATCCTCGTTGGCCGACTACCACGTAGGGCCGGTCACCTCGTAGCCGAGTGGCTCGAGCTCCGGAGGAGTGAGTTGGTGGCCAACTGGGCGCGGGCTCAAGCCAATGAGCCACTACTTCCGATCGAGCCCCTCCAGTAGCATGGACCCGATGACAAGGCCGCCTCGGATCGTGGAAGCGGTACCGCTTGACGGCCTCCAGCTGCGGCTGACCTTCTCCGATGGGCTCGTCCGGGAACTTGACTTAGATCCGGTCCTCAACGGTGGTGTTCTCCAGGACCTGCGCGATCCCGTCGTCTTCCGAGAGGTCCGGGTCGATGAGGTGGCCGGAACGATCGCGTGGCCGAACGGGGTGGACCTGGATCCCGATGTCCTGCACGGGGACTTTCAGCCGGCAAGCGGTCGCAGTGCCACGCTCATCCGGGAGTACCGGCTTCAAGAGACTGGCTGACCACTCCTCTATCCCCATCCAATGCGAGGCGGGGTCAAGGCAGGCCGCAGGCCGCCCGCAGGGTTTGGCCTTGACGCCGTCGGTGCCTCGGTGTGGCACCCATCATGGATGAAGCCCCCCGTCAGGGGGGGCCTGGCTGCATAGGCCGTGTGCGCGGAAATGCGCGCGAGCGGAGTTATGGTCATCGCACTGGTGGCGCTGTGCGAGCGGTATCGGCACTTCTCGTGCCGCTGGCTTGGTCCGCTCAAGGCGTTCTTTCTCCGTGCGACGGCTCTGGTCGGGTCTTCGCTGCCCAGCTCGGCCAGCCGAGGCTCCAAAACATGTCTCGGGTGAGGGTCTCGAAGATGCCGAGGTACTCCAGGGCCCTTTCAAGAGTCGGAGCATGACAGACCAACTCGGCGTCGCACGAGACTGAAACCCGGTACCAGCGCCGCCCTTTGATCTGTTCGGGTTCGATTCGGGACACCGTCTCAGTGGAGATTCGCCACTCGACAACATCCTGCCAGTAGCCCTTTTGCTGCAAGTTGGCGGCGACGTCAGGCAGTCGGCGGGCCACCTCCGACCGCGCCTGCTCACCGATGTTCGCAAGGTACGGGATCTCTGGCATTCGACGATTCTGCTCCCGTCGCGCTAGTCGTCGTCGCCCACCTAGGAATGCCCGGGAATCCCCCCTGACCAGCGGCGGACCCGCCCAGGATCGCCGGACGGGGTGTTTCCGGCCTGTGGACCGTCCCCCGCCGACCGACCCGACCGGCACCTCTGCGCGGAAGTGACGCAGTTGTCCCCTCGCCGATCGGGCGCCAGGCCGGTCGGGATCGAGCCCGACACGGACGGGCAGGCCCTTGTCATGTAGCTGAGATCCGCTTGCGTCCCGCGAGACGTCCCTCAACGGGGGCGGGAGCAGGAGCAGTGGTTGTTACGTGAGGTACTCGAGGAGCCAGTCGTGAACAGGACCAATGCGGGCAATGAGGCTGAGGTGGCCGTCGTCCCCTAGGATCTCGACCTCCGCGCCGGGGATGGTCGCTGCCAGCCACTCCCCGTGTTGTATGGGAACGAAGTGGTCCTGCTGGCCGTGCCATACCTTGACCGGCACCCGGATGGAGGATAGGTCGAAGCCCCAGTCGGTCATGTGGGCGAAGGTGTCATCCCACCAGCCCTGATCCCCGGGAGCGAGCCCATCATAGAGACTGGTCACGAACCATCGCGTGAACTCCTCAGTGAGGGCCTCCCTGTCTGCGGGGCATAGGAGGCTTGCCATGACCTCGGCTAGGAGGTCGCGGGTCACCTGCTCCGGCGGCACTGATGTGTACAGCAGCCAGTTCTCGTGGGTCTTGCGGCGAGCAGCTTGGCGGTCGGAAACGAACAGACGGAAGGATTCGGCGTTCGACTCACCCATCCCCTCATAAAAGGCCAGACCTTCCTGCCCGTACGGTGCCACCGACGCCACCGCGGCGGCGGCCATGACACGATCTGGTAGGAGCGCCGCGCACGCCAGTGCGAAGGGTCCGCCGCCCGATACCCCCCAGGTGGCGAAGCGGTCGAAGCCCATGTGGTCGGCGATGGCCCGAACGTCTTCTACTCCCGAGGCGACGCTGTGATCCGGAAGGGGCGAGGAGGCGCCATAACCGGGCCGGTCGTAGCCGATCAGGCAGAGGCCCTTGGAGGCGGCGTCTACCGCCCAAGGCCCGTACAGGTGGCGGGAGTTGGGTGTGCCGTTGTGGACCAAGACCGGCGTGCCTGCGGGATCACCGGCCACCTCGTAACAGAGGCGCCTTCCGTCGGCGACCACCAGAGTCTGAGTGCCAAGCACCGGCGACCTCCCGCCTGCCTACCGCCATGTCCCCACGCGAGCATGCCCGGACAAGAGCATGACCGAAATTCAGATGCCGCGTAATGCCGGATGTCGCGGCACGCTCCGGCGAGCGGTTCGGGTGATTGGCCCGATCAGATTCGCGATCCGCGCGCGGCTTGGCGCCGCGCCTCTCGCGAGCCCGCCGCCGGGGCAATCTCCGGGACTGGGACCTGACCGGGCTCTAGTCCGCCGTGCCGGACCGGCGGTGGCGGGGGAGGTCGCTGTCACACCTGGGCGGTAAATCACATTCGTGAGA
>DASRBO010000175.1:0-5458 GCA_035653595.1 Acidimicrobiales bacterium
GTGGTGGCCGAACCCCCGAGCACCCGCCCACACGCCCGGCCGACGTCCCGGAAACCCTCCGCGGGGCCGCCCGAGGGGAGCGCCCGCGGTCAGAGGCCCAGCCCGAGCACCACGGCCGCGATGATCATCCCGATGCCGGCCAGGAGATCGTGACGGATCCGGATCAGGTAGGAGGCGATCCGCCCCAGCTGCAACCCCACCAACGACATCAGGGCGGTGACCGCGGCCAGGGTGGCGGCCGAGATCCAGGGCGAGACGCCGAGCAGGCCCAGACCGGTACCGGCGACGAAGTTGTCGATGCTCAGCGGCAGGGGGAGCCCGAAGACCGCCCAGCGGTAGTCCGGCCCCTCAGGCGATCCGCCCCGGGCCGCCCGGACGACGAGGTAGAGGCCGAACGCGCCCACCACGACCGGGCCCACGTAGTCCGAGATCGAGCCCATGGCCCGTCCGGCATAGTGCCCGGCGGCCCAGCCGGCCAGCGGGGCCGCGCCGTCCCAGAGCCCGAACCACAG
Organism: Acidimicrobiales bacterium; assembly: GCA_035653595.1. Lineage (GTDB taxonomy): Bacteria > Actinomycetota > Acidimicrobiia > Acidimicrobiales > JAJPHE01 > DASRBO01. The sequence continues at coordinate 513 of DASRBO010000175.1, forward strand.
GGCGAGCGCGACCGCCCGCCTCCATCCCAGTCGAAGCGGTCCCAGGGCGATCGAGGTCCGGAAGTTGTCCTGGCCGAGGCCGAAACCGAGGGCGAGCAACACGAGCAGCTTCAGGACCATTTCCTCCCCTCTGGCGATGAGGTCGGGCCGCCGGCACGAGCGACGGGAGGACGCGGCGCGGGCTCCGGACCCGGCAGCCGTCCGGCCCCGGCGGCGGGGCGCGGCGCGCGCCGCGCCCCGGGGTGGGGCCGGGGGACGGGCGCCACCTGCAGGGACCGCCGGCCCTCGTCGGCCGCCCGCACCGCCTCGATCACCAGCCCGTGGTCGGGTGAGAGGTGACAGACCGGATCGGTGCGGGCGGCGTCGCCGGTGAGCAGGAACGCCTGACAGCGGCAGCCGCCGAAGTCGAGCTCGCGCCGGGCGCAGCTCCGACACGGCTCCGGCATCCAGTCGGTGCCGCGAAAGCGCTGGAAGAGGGGCGACCGCTCCCAGATCCAGGCCAGGGGGTGCTCGCGCACGTTGGCGCGGGGAAGGGGAAGGACGTGCGCCGCCGGGCAGGGGAAGGCGTCGCCGTTGGGCGCTACCGTGAGCTGTCGCCGCCCCCAGCCACCCATGCAGGGCTTGGGATACCGCTCGTAGTAGTCGGGAAGGACGTAGACGATCTCCATCCGTCCCCGCCAGCGCTCACGCGCCGCGCGCACCACCGCCTCGGCGCGGTCGAGCTGCTCTCGGCTCGGCAGCAACGCCTGCCGGTTGCGCCAGGCCCAGCCGTAGTACTGCGTGTTGGCCAGCTCGACCCGGTCGGCCTCCAGCTCCCGGGCCAGGTCCAGGACGTCGGCGACGCGGTCGAGGTTGTGGCGGTGGAGGACCACGTTCAGCGTGAGGGGCCAGCCCAGCTCCTTCACCAGCCGGGCCGCCGCCAGCTTGCGCTCGAACGAGCGCGCGCCGGCGATGCGGTCGGAGAGGGCGGCCTCGTCGGCCTGGAGGCTGATCTGCACGTGGCCCAGTCCTGCCTCCCGCAGCTGCTCGGCCCGCTCAGGCGAGAGGCCGATCCCGCTGGTGATGAGGTTGGTGTACAGGCCCAGCTCGCTGGCCCCGTGCACGATCGTCACCAGGTCCCGGCGCAGGAGCGGCTCGCCGCCGGAGAGGTGGAGCTGCAGCACGCCGAGCTGCCGCGCCTCGGCCAGCACCCGCTGCCATTCCGAGGTGGACAGCTCCCGACGGTAGTCGCCGAGGTCGAGCGGGTTGGAGCAGTACGGGCAGTGCAACGGACAGGCGTAGGTCAGCTCGGCCAGCAGCCCGAACGGCCTAGGCACGGTCGACCTCCAGGAAGCGCCCGTCGGCGAGGCGGACGAGGAAGTGCCGCACCTCGTCCTCGACCACCCGCTGGTACTGTTCCCGCAGCTCCGCCACGATCTCGGCCACCGTCCGTCGCCCATCGCACCGTCGCACGATGGCGGCCCCGGTGCCGTTCAGGACCGAGACCGTCTCCGGGCCGAGCAACACGTACCGCCCCCGGACCGGATCGAACTCGAGCCGGAGGTGCGGCGCCAGGCGTGGGCGCCAGGCGTCACTCACCGTCCGGATAGGCCCGGTCGATGGCATCCAGCATGCTCCAGAGCACGTCGCACTTGAAGGACAGGGCCGCGATCGCGGCCGCCCTCTGCTCGGGCGTCCGGCAGTGCTCCACCACCACCTGGAGGGCGTGCTCGGCGTCGCGCGGCGCCTGGGTGAGGCGGGCCCGGAAGTAGGCCAGTCCCCGAGGGTCGATCCAGGGGTAGTGGCGCTCGAAGGCGGCGATGCGCTCGGCCATGAGATCGGGGGCGAACAACTCGGTCAAGGAGGAGGCCACAGCCTCGACCCAGGGCCGGGTGCGGGCGAACGTGACGTAGGCGTCGACCGCGAACCGGACCCCCGGGACCAGGTGCCGTCCGTCCTCCACCTCCTCCCGGCTCAGCCCCACCGCCTCGCCCAGACGCAGCCAGGCTTCGATCCCCCCCTCGCCCTCCGCCAGGCCGTCGTGGTCCAGGATGCGGCGGACCCAGCGACGGCGCACCGCCCGGCAGGGGCAGTTGGCCAGGATGGCGGCGTCCTTGCGGGGGATGCTCGCCTGGTAGTAGAAGCGATTGGCCACCCAGCCCTGGATCTGCCGGCGGGTCAGGCGTCCCTGGTTCATCTTCAGGTGGAAGGGGTGCCGATCGTGGTAACGGTGGGACTGGGCGCGCAGCGCCGCCACGAACTCCGCGGTGTCCGGCAAGGTGGTCATGGTCTCCTCAGAGCTGCAGTTCCAGACCGTCCACGGCCACCTCCAGGCCGTGTTGCTCGACGGCTCGCCGCTCGGGCGCGTCCTCGAGCAGGATGGGGTTGGTGTTGTTGACGTGGGTGTAGATCTTGCGCGCGATGGGAAGCGGCGACAGCTGTTCCAGGCTGCCGCCGGGGCCATCGATGGGCAGATGTCCCATCTCGCGTGCCGTCTTGCCGGCGACGCCGAGCCGGATCAGCTCGTCGTCCCGCCAGCAGGTCCCGTCCACCAGCAGGCACTCACAGCCCTCCAGCTGGGCCCGCACCGCCGCCGTGAGCTCCTGCACGCCGGGCAGGTACACCAGCGCGCGGCCGCTGCGCCGGTCGGTCAGCCGGTAGCCGACCACCCGCCCCTCCTCCAGGTCGGAGCCGAAGGGCGGCGGTTTGGTGGTCGGGACGTCGAAGGCGCGGTAGGACAGCCCCTCCCCCAGCGACACCTCGACCCCTGGCACCACCGGCTGCCAGTCGACCTGGCAGTAGGTCTCGAGCGTGCGCAGCACGGCGGTGCCCCGGCAGAGCGTGTCGTGCACCGCCCGGGTGGCGTGGAGCTGGAGGCCGCCTCCCTCGCGGAGGAGCAGGAGCCCGAGCGTGTGGTCCAACTCGGCGTCGGTGAGCAGCACGGCTCCGAAGGGGACCTGCCGGACCCCGCCGGGGCCGGCCGACGGGTGCAGGGCGGGGAAGGACTCGATCTGGAGGCGGAGGTCGGGTGAGGCGTTGACCAAGAACCAGCGCCGGCGGTCGGCGCTCACGGCGATGGAGGACTGGGTGCGCGGGCGGGTGGGCCGGGAGCCGTCCCGCACCGCGCGACACTGAGGGCAGGCGCAGTTCCACTGGGGGAACCCGCCTCCTGCCGCCGATCCCAGCACCCGCACCCACACGTTCGCCCACCGTCCTCCGCCGTCCGGCTCCGCCGACGCCGACCGGGACGTGGCCGGTGACGGACCTCCGGGCGCCGGGCCCGACGCCCGGCACCCGGCTCGGCCCGCCCCTAGTCCTCCCGAACGCCCATGTAGGCGGTCACCTCGGCAGAGAGCCCGATCTCTTCGAGGGTCGGGGTCTCCCATACCGCCGGAGGGCGGGCGACCAGGCCTTCCCGATCCATGGCTATCACCTCCTCACGCTGGTTGATGTGGCGATCACGGCGACCGCATGGCTCCCGGCCGGCGTTAGTCCGGCAGCGCGAAGGCGAAGAGCGCATCTCCGCGGGGTGCCCCGAGCATGCCCGGGGCGAAGCCCTCGACCCAGCCGCCCCAGCCGACCGGCACCGCCACGTACTGCTTGCCGCCGACGCTGTAGGTGGTGGGACTGCTGTGGTGGCCGCTCCCGGTCTGGAACTGCCACAGCAGCTCTCCGGTGCGGGCGTTGAAGGCATTGAACTCCCCCGTGGGCTCGCCGGCGAACACGAGGTCCCCGCCGGTGGCCAGCACCGAGGCGCACATGGGCACCTCGTTCCGCCAGCGCCAGACCTCCCTGCCGGTGGAGGGGTCGAAGGCGCTCACGGATCCAACCATGTCGGCGCCGTCCACAACCACGCTCGCCCCCCAGTAGGGGATGCTCTCCTTGAACTGCCGGCGTCGCAGGGTGACCTCGGCGCCGACGTCCTGGACGGGCACGTAGAAGAGCCCCGTCCTCGGGCTGTAGGCGGCGTGGGTCCACTCCTTGCCCCCGGCCGGCCCGGGCCAGAACTTGACCGGCTCCCCTTCCTTCTGGGGGAACACCTTGGGCGTCACCTTGCCGCTGGCGTCGATCTCGCCCCAGGTGATGCGGTCGACGAAGGGAGCCACCCTGACCAGCTCGCCGTTGGTGCGATCCAGGACGAAGAAGTAGCCGTTCTTGTCGAAGTGCGCCAGCAGCTTGCGCCCGTCCTGGTCGAAGAGGATGTTCTCCATCACGCTGTCGTAGTCCCACAGGTCGTGGGGCGTGTACTGGTAGTGCCAGCGGATGGTGCCGTTGTCGGGGTCGACGGCGATCACGGAGTCGGTGTAGAGGTTGTCGCCCTCGCGCACGCTCCCGTCGAAATCGGGCGCCGGGTTGCCGGTCCCCCAGTAGAGGAGGTTCAGCTCGGGGTCGTAGGTCCCCGTCACCCAGCAGTTGGCCCCACCCCGCGCCCAGGCATCGCTGTTCGCCGGCCAGGTCTCGGAGCCCGGCTCGCCCGGCTTGGGCACGGTGTAGGTGCGCCAGACGTGCCGTCCGGTCTCGATCTCGAAGGCGTCGAGGTGACCGCGCACCCCGAACTCCCCTCCGGAGCTCCCCACGATGACCAGGTCCTTCACCACCAGGGGGGCGACTGTGCCGCTCTCGCCGGCCCGCACGTCGCCGTAGGCCCGGTCCCAAACGCACTGACCGGTCTCGGCGTCGAGCGCGAGCACGTGGGCGTTCAGGGTGACGACGAACACCTTCCCCTTGGCCACGGCAACCCCGCGGTTCACGTTGCCGCAGCACAGCGAGGTGTCGAAGGGGATGGCGTGCTTGTATCGCCACAGCTCCTGGCCGGTGCGGGCGTCGAGGGCCCAGACCCAGCCGTCCCAGCCGGAGACGAACATGACGCCGTCCACGACGATGGGGGCGGCTTCGAAGGAGTACGTCGAGGCGCCCGACAACATGCCGAAGGCACCGGCCTGGAACACCCAGGCTGGGGCCAGTCG
>DASRBO010000176.1:0-102157 GCA_035653595.1 Acidimicrobiales bacterium
CGCAGCGCGGGCTCCATGGACCGCTCGGCCACGGCGACGCGCAGCAGCGGCCAGCGCATGGTCCCTCCCAAGTGAGTCGGGGCCGCCCGGGGGTAGGGTCGGTACCTGCACCCAATGATCCGACACGAAAGAAGGGGAGCGATGAGGCTCGCACGTCTCCTCGAACCTAAGACCACCGTGTACGCCCACTGTGACCTGCCGTGCGGCGTCTACGACCCCGCCCAGGCCCGCATCGAGGCCGAGTCGGTCAAGGCGATCATGGAGAAGTACCACGGCTCGGACGACGCCGACTTCAAGACCCGCGCCATCGCCATCAAGGAGGAGCGGGCCGACCTGGTCAAGCACCACCTGTGGGTGCTGTGGACCGACTACTTCAAGCCCGACCACCTGGCCAAGTACCCGCAGCTGCACGACCTCTTCTGGCGGGCCACCAAGGCCGCCGGCGACTCCAAGAAGACGACCGAGGTGGCCGTCGCCCAGCGCCTGCTCGACGACATCGGCGAGATCGACAAGATCTTCTGGGAGACCAAGAAGGGGTAGCCGCCCAGGCGGTGGCGGCCGGCTGAGCTCGGAACTGGCCGCGTCGCCTACGCCGTGGGAGGCCGGCCAGCGGTCGGCCTCATTGCCGGCTTGCCCGAAGCGGGACGCCCAGGACCACGCCGTTCGCGGCCCCTGGGTTAGGGCTCCGTGGGCGGCCTGGTCCGGCCGCCGCGGGCCAAACCCCATCCGAGCAGGCGACCTGTCAACCACCGTCTGGTGGCCGGTGGAGGAGACGGCCTTGCCCCGACTTCGCGGCACACAGGTCAGCGCTCACCTGCCGGGCTCGAGGCGCCCGCAACCGCGCAGACTCGGACTGATCAGATCGTCTGGACGCGCTTGGGGACCGGGGCCCTCCAAGGGAGCGCGTCACCGAGGGGCCCGCAGCGGACCGAGGCGCTCGAGGGGCCACGTGTTGGGCGATAATCGCTGTACAACGTCCGGAGCGACACAGGGGAAGGAGGCGCCGTGAACGATCTGCTGGCAAGGGTGCCCCCTGCAGCCGGAACTGATCGCCGCCGGTGAGGGCCCCCACGGATGTGGGGATACCGTGGCCGTTCTCAACTCTGCCGACAACCTTGACCTACTGACTCTGGCCCGCCGTTGGACCAACGACCTCGACGCGCCGCCCGCTGACGAGGAACGCTTCCGGGGCGTCGGCCTCGTGGCCTCCGTCAGTGGGGGTTGGCGTGTGATGCCGGGCTCAAGCCTCTCGGCGGAGTTGCGCGCAGGGATCGACGACGCCCTGGCTGCGGTGGGGCCAGCAGACCATCCGCCGGCCGAAGCGGTCGCCGCAGTCCGAGCCGCAGTCGACGGCCGCCGTCCGCCCCGCGTGGAGGGCCAGCGCGTGTACATGTTCCCGCCCAACACCGATTTGAGTGTCCCGTTCGGCGTGCGGATCGTGACCTCGGAGGACTCGACCGCCGGCCTCCTCATCGACGCTCGTCCGGCGGGCTGGTCGAGTGAGGAATGGCCCCGGCTGATCGCAGGAGAAATGGGGCCATGGGCGGCGGCGGTCGACGGCGGCGCAGTCGTCTCCCTGTGCCACACACCCAGGCCCGTCCTCGCCGCCGCGGCCGAGTGCGGAGTATGGACGGCGACCGCCCACCGCGGCCGCCGTCTCGCCTCGGCGGTGACGGCAACGTGGGCTCGGCTGGCGGCAGCGCCGGGCCGCCACTTGATCTACAGCCACGACTGGAGGAACGACGCCAGCCGTGGGGTCGCTCGGCGCCTCGGCCTGCGCCACCTCGGATGGCACTGGACCATCTCGGCGGAGAAGTGGCCTGAAGGAGACGCCTGGGGCAACGCCCTGCGAGATCATCTCCTCGGAGCGTGGACACCGACCCCGGAGCTGGAGGTCGACGGCGGCGACGTCGGCGAGGCCATGCCCCCTTCTTGGTTCTTCCGCGGCTTCGCCGAGTGGGACTGGTGGGAGCGTGAGCTGCTGCCGCTGGCGATTGCCGCCCCCGCTCTCGATCTGGGCGCGGGCGCCGGGCGGGCATCCCTGTGGCTGCAAGACCGTGGTGCTGAGGTAACGGCTGTCGACTCGTCACCCGGCGCCGTCCGGGTCTGCCGCGCCCGGGGTGTGCGCGACGCCCGCCTCGGTGACCTCAACCACCCGCCCGACGACAAGCCGTGGCGCCTCATCCTGCTGCTGTGCGGCAACCTCGGCCTGGGCGGCTCCTTCGAAGGCAACCGCCGCCTACTCGCCCGTCTCGCCGAAGTCGCCGCCCCCGACGCTGTTCTCGTCGGCGACACGGTCGACCCGGGCGGAGATCCCGACGTCCGCCTACGCATCCGCTACAAGGGGGAAGCCACGCCGTGGTGGTCGCAACGCAACATCCCCGTCCGCGAGATGCGCTCGCTCGTTGACGGCTCCGGCTGGGTCATGGACCGTCACCTCATAGACGCTCCTGACCATGCCGTGTTCCTGCGACGGGGCTGACAGTTCATTCGCACCTGAGCGGAAGCTCCGACCCACGGTGCGGTTGTCACCGGGTCGCAACAGAGCCTGAACGCCACCTCGATGAGGTGGCGGCCGGTGCCGCCGGGGAAGCCAACGCTCCCCCGGCCGGGTCAGTGGCCGGCGAGGACGCTGACCACCAGCCACAGCGGGGCGGTGACCACGAGCGAGTCGACCCTCCGCAGACCCGGAGCCGGCCGGCCGGGGGCGACCAGGTCCGACACCGCTGGCCCGGCCACACCACCGAGGGCCACGACGGCCCCCAGCACCCAGACCAGCCAGCCGGTCACCGGTGAGGGCTGGATGACGGCGACGCCGAGGGTGGCGGCCCCGACGGAGGCCACCCCGGCGGCCACCCCTTCCCACGGGGCGGGCGCGCCCCAACCGACCAGGTAGCGGCTGGCGTCGTGGCAGCAGACCAGGGCCAGCAGGAGGGCGACCGAGGTCAGCGAGCGCTGGCGCAGCAGCACCACTCCGGCCCCGCCGACGCCGAGGCCGACCGACACCATCACCGCCATGGCCATCGGCCTCAACCGGACCCACCCGGCCTCGACCGGCCCGGCCCGCAGAAGGCCCCGCAGCCCGTCGCCGGCTGCGGGCCGGTTGGCCAGGACGGCGGCGGCCCCGGCGGCGGCCACCGCCACGGAGAAGGCCAGGGGACCGGCGGCGGCGGCCAGCGGAATCGCCACCGCGCCGAGCGCGGCCGACCACAGCCGGGGCCGGTCCAGCACCGGAATCGCCCTCACCGCCCCGGCGGCGGCCACGAACCCGACGACTCCCAGCCAGGCCGCCAGGGACCAACGACCCCCGGCGATGGCTCCGACGGTGACGGCCGTCCAGGCCACGCCCAGCCGGCCGTGGGGTGGCGGCGAGGCCATCACCCGCAGCGGCGGACGGGCCGGCCGGGCCGGCCGGGGGACGGCGACGGTGCTCATCCGCCCGAGACGGGGGGCAGCACGGCCACCTCGTCACCGTCGGCCACCGGCTCCGGCCCGGATGCCGGCGATCCGTTGAGCCAGACCCGGCTGCGGGCCAGCACCGCCTTGAACTCGGCACCGAACCGGTCCCCGGCCCGGTCAAGCACCTCCCCGACGGTGGTGCCGGCCACGGTGGCGCTGGCCGTCCCCGCCGCCACCCGGGCGGCGGCGAAGAGCCGCAGGGTCGGCACCGGGCCCCCTATCCCGTCCGGGCCGCCGCCCACTCGGCCTCCTGGCGGCCGAGCTCGGTGGAGGGGGGCGCCCCGTGGCGGTACTCGTCGAGCATGGCCCGCCAGTTGCCGGTCGCGCCGAGGTGGCCGAACAGGGCGCTCATGCCCCAGACCACCCGGTCGAGGATCACGTAGGACGTCGGCATGTTGAGCTTGCGGATCAGCTCGCCGTAGCGGCCCTGGATGTCGATCACCTTCTCCAGGGCCTGTCCCACCCACTGGCGGCTGAAGGTGAAGGAGTCGGTCAGATACGGCTCGTAGGGGCCGCTGACGTACTCGTAGACGAAGGCGGGGTCGAAGCCGTGGTCGGCAGGCAGGAACCCCGCCCTGATGGCTTGCTCCACCGTGAGCTTCGGGTCGCCGGCGAGGATGGCGTCGAGGATCGGGGTCAGCTGCTCGAACTCGCCCTGGTCCCAGCGCTTGACCAGACCGAAGTCCAGGAACGTCACCGACCCGTCGGGATGGAAGCGGTAGTTGCCTGGGTGCGGATCGCCGTTGAAGACGCGGTGGCGGTGGACCGAGCCCTGGGCGAAGCGGAAGAGCACCTCGGCCGCCCGCTGGCGCCGGTCCTCGTCAGCGGCGGGCAGGAACTCGTCCCAGCGCTGGCCGTCGACCCACTCCGAGGTGAGCACCCGGGCCGCGCTGCGCTCGGGCACCACGTCAGGGATCCTGATGAAGGGATGGCCCCGGTAGCGCTGGGCGAAGGCCGCCTGGCAGGAGGCCTCCAGGCGGTAGTCGAGCTCGTCGGCCATCCGCTTGCGCAGCTCGTCGACCAGGGCCTTGACGTCGAGGTTCTTGAGGGCGAAGGAGGCGAACAGGCCGTAGAGCAGCTCGGCGTTGTCGAGGTCGCTGCGGATGGCCTTGTCGACCCCCGGATACTGGACCTTGACCGCCACCACCCGCCCGTCGGGCATGACCGCCCGGTGCACCTGCCCGATGGACGCCGCCGCCACCGGCACCGGATCCCAGTCGAGGAACAGCCGGTCCGGATCGGCGCCCAGCTCGTCCCGCACGACCCCCTCGGCCAGGCTGGGCGCCATCGGGGGCACGTCGGCCTGCAGGGTGGCCAGGGCGGCCTGGGCCTCGGGGGGCAGGCCCTCGGCGATGAAGGAGATCATCTGACCAGCCTTCATGATGGCGCCCTTCATCCCTCCGAGGACCTCGGCCACGTCCTCGGCCGTGCGGATGGCGAAGCTCTCCTCCAGCTTGGCCCGCGCCTCTTCGTCGGCCCACCTGCCCTTCACCTTGACCAGCGCCCAGTGCACGCCCCTCCGGGCGGTGAGGCGCCACACCCGGACCTGCCGCTCGACGCGGTGGCGGCGGTCGGGGTCGGACAGGGCTATTCCACCGGCCACCGCCCCGGCGGCGCCGATGGCCCCCAGCGAGGCTCCCGCGATCAGTCGACGCATGGCCGTCAGGCGCCCGACGGGCGCGTCTCCCGCTCGGCGGCGGCCTGGTCGTCGACGCAGAAGCGGCTGGCGGGCAGCGCCTCCAGCCGGGCATCGTTGATCGGCCGGCCGCACGCCTCGCACAGCCCGTAGGTGCCGTTCTCCAGCCGCTCGAGGGCGTGCTCCACGTCGCTCAGCTCGGCTTCGATCTGCTCGAGGATCGAGAGATCCCGCTCGCGGTCGAAGGTTTCGGTGCCCACGTCGGCCTGGTGCTGATCGGCTCCCGAGAGCTCGGACAGGTTCTCCTGCTCCGACTCGGTCTGCAGATGCTCGCTCTCGAACGAAGAACGCAGGTCACCCAGACGCTGGCGCTCCTCCTCGAGGCGGCGGGCCGCCAGGTCGTGGTCCATCCTGCGAATGCTAACGAAAGCGGCCCGGGGCCCCGCCCGGACCCCGCCGTCGGCGCCGTCGTGTCAGGCGCGCCGACGCATTCAGGCCTCGCGGGCCACCTCGAACCACACCGCTTTGCCGTGCGGCAGGGGCCGGATCCCCCAGGCCCCGGAGTAGGTCTGCACCAGGGACAGGCCGCGGCCGGAAAGATCCTCCGGGGCCGCCTCCCGCACGACCGGCATCTCCGAGCTGCGGTCGAGGACCTCGACCCTCACCACCGTCGGGGTGAGCTGCACGACCACCTCGGCCTCGGAGCCGGCATGGACGACGGCGTTGGTCACCAACTCGCTCACCAGGAGCTTGACCACCTCCAGCGGGTGCGAGCAGTCCCAGCCCTGGAGGGTCTCCTCCACGAAGCTGCGGGCCGAGCGGGCGCTGAACACCTCCGGGGCCAGGCGGGATCGGGCCTCGGCCACCGCCTGCTCGACCGCCTCGAGGGCGCCGGCGAGGGCGTGGAGGGTCTCCACCATCTCCTCGGCGGGCAAGCCCTTGTCGAGGTAGCCCACCGCTCCCAACGACCGGGCCTGGTCCTCGAGATCGACCCCCTCCATGCTGGACAGCACGACGACCCGGGTGTCGGGGGCGACCGCCTTGATCTCAGGCAGCGCCCGCAGGCCGTCGAGGCGGGGCATGACCAGGTCGAGCAGCACCAGGTCGGGGTGCAGCCGGCGGGCCTCCTCGATCCCCTGCAGTCCGTCGGCCGCCTCGCCGACCACCGAGAAGCGGGGGTCGCCCTCGAGGACGACCCGCAGCACGGTGCGGACCTCGTCGACGTCGTCGATGAGCAGCACCCGTAGGGCCCCAGTGGACACTTCGGTGGTGGCCCCGGACATCAGCCGGACATCGCCTCCCGTCACCCGCGCGAACCCGAGGTTACCGGGCGCTTCGCATTCGGAGGGGGGACCGCACCCCGGACGCCGTCCCACCGGCGTTCCCGGAGGAGCCCGCTATACGAGGGCCGGCTCGAGGACGGAGCGAAGGTCGCCCAGAAGCTCGTCCAGCTCCGAGGGCATGGCGAGGTCGCGGGGGCCGGCATAGACGGTGAGCAGCCGCTCGATCGGGCCGGTGACATCGTCACCCAGGGAGGCGGCGATGGCCCACAGGTCGAGGAGGGGGTTGACCAGCCGGCTGGTGCTGACGGGGACGCCGTCGTCGAAACGGCCACGCAGCTCCTCGGTGGCCTCGATCAGCTCCTTCGCCCGGTCCTGGGTGCTCGTCATGTCCTTTCCTTCGGTCGCTGGCGCCGTTGTCTTCAGGGATTGGCGGAGATTTTTGGTGGTTGACCCGAATTGACCATAGGCGGGCTGACCCTAGACGGCGCCGTTCCCCGGACTATGCCCCGAGGCGCCGGGGTCCGACACCTGAGTCGCCCTCTCCCTGGGCCCTGGGCCACAAGCCTTCCCCCGAAATCAGCACCTCCCGACGCGTCAACAACCGGCGGGGCCGACATACTCCCTCGATGGCCGGTCCGGCGCCGCCCTCCCGACCGGTGCAGATGGGCCTGGTCCTCTCCGGCCTGCTGGCGGGGGCGTGGCTGACGGCGGTGCCCTACCTGGCCGTGCGGGCGGGGGCCTCCTCGCCGGTGCGGCTGGCCGTCGTCGACGGCGTCCATGCCTATTCAGGCTGCGCCCTGCTGGCGGCGGTGCTGGTCAAGACCCGCCGGCTCGGGCTGAGGCCGGCGGTGGCCGGCGTCGCCGGGGTCACCCTGGCACAGCGCTGGCTGTCGGGGGCCACGGGCATCCTCGTCGCCGCCGTGGGGGCGACCGGCGCTGCTGCGGCGGTGGTCCGCCGCCAGCCACTGGCGACCGACCTGGCCCATGCCCACCTGGTCGCCGCCGTGTGGGCGGCCGTGCCCGCCACCGCCCACGTGTGGGGCCACCGCCACCGCGCCCGCCAGCGCCTGGCTCGCCCGGCCGGCTGGGTCGGCCTGGGTCTGGCGGCGGCGGCCGCCGGGGTCCTGATCGCCCCCGAGGGCCGGGTGGCCTCGCCGCTCGCCTACGACGGGGCCGGGGCGGCCTGGGAACGGGCCGGGCCGTCGGTGTTCCTCGACGCACTCGTCGGCGACGGCGACCGCCTGGTGGCCGGAGGCGCGGGCCTCTACGTGTCCGGCCCGGCCGGGGGGGGCTCGCCGGCGCCCCCGACGGGCTGGAGAAGGGTCGGACCCTTCGACGACCACCGGCTGGTGCTGGGGCTGCCCGGTCGGGTCGGCCCGCTGGGCTTCGCCGTCGGCGCGACCGACGGCCTGTGGGCGGCCCCGACGGTGCAGGGGCCCTACCGGCGCCTCGCCCTTCCCGCCGGCGACGTCAGGGACGTGGTCTGGTTCGCGGGCGGCCTGTGGGCGACCTCCGACAGAGGTGTGTGGCGTTCGGGCGACGGCGGCACCACCTGGAACCCGGCGAGCGCCGGCCTGTCCCGGCCCACCACCGCCTGGGCGATGGCGGCCTTCGCCGGGTCGCTCTACGCAAGCGACGAGACCGAGGTCTACCGGTGGGGCGGCGGAGCATGGCGGCGCAGCTCGGCCCAGCGGGCCGTGGTCCAGCTCGACGGCGACCCGGCCCGGCGCAGCCTGTTCGCCTCCTCCATGGGTGACGGCCTCGCCGTCCTCGGGCCGGGTGGAGGCTGGCGTCGCAGCCAGGCCGGTCTCGCCGCCCACGACCACGGCGCCGTGCGGGGGACCCACGTGGTGTCGGTCGAGACGGGCGGACCCACCCTTTACGCCGGGTCCATGCTCGAGGGGGCGGCCGTCAGCCACGACGGCGGCGCCAGCTGGTCGCTGCCATGGTCGGACCTGGGCGGCCGCGGGGTGGTGTGGCGGGTGGTTCCCGCCAGCGGGTGGCTGGTGGCGGCGACGGACAACGGCCTGCTGGATTACCGCCTGCCGCCGCAGCGGGCGGCCACACCTGCCTGGTGGGCGGCCGTCGCCGGCGGCGGTGCGGTGGTCGGCGCCCTGGTCGCCGCCGTCGCTGCCCGGAGGCCCCGGCGCTGGCGGGGCGCCCGGGCGGGAGCCGGTGCCGAGGCCGGACCGCCCGCTGTGGAGGCGTTGGGACCCGCCTGGGGCGGCCCTGAGACTTCGGAGGCCGACCCCGGAGGCCTCCAGGGCCGCCTGTAGGCTCGCGCCGTGGCCCAGACCGCCCGAAGCCGTCAGCAACAGCAGCAGCGCCGGAGTGCCGGGGGCCCGCCCCGGGGCGGCCGGCGCCCCACCGGCACGAGAGGCCAGCCGCCCGGGCGCAACTGGACGCGGATCCTGGTGCCAGTGCTGGTCATCATCGCCATCGTCGTCGGTCTGGTGGTCGTAAAGCTGACCACCGGCAACAGCAAGACTCCGGCCGCCACCCCGGAGAACCCGGTCCCGGCGGCGGTCATGGACCGGCTGACCTCGGTGCCCACCTCTGCCTTCGACGCCGCCGGGGCGCCCTCGTCGCTGGTGGCCAGCCTCAAGCCCGGCTCGGGCTCGCCTCTCACCAGCGCCGGCAAGCCCCTCGTCCTCTACGTCGGCGCCGAGTACTGCCCCTACTGCGCCGCCGAACGCTGGCCGATGGTGGTCGCCCTCAGCCGCTTCGGTCAGTTCACCGGGCTCAAGGTGACCGAGTCGTCCACCAGCGACATCGATCCGGGCACCCAGACCCTCAGCTTCCACGGCGCCACCTACACCAGCCCTTACATCACGTTCCAGTCGGTGGAGGAGCAGACCAACCAGCCCCAGGGCGACACCTACGCAACGCTGGAGACGCCCACGGCGGCCCAGGAGAAGCTGGTCCAGACCTACGACAAGCCGCCCTTCACCAACAGCAGCGGCGGCATACCGTTCATCGACTTCGGCAACCGCTACATCGTGTCCGGCTCGGCCTACGACCCCGCCACCCTCCAGGGCCAGAGCTGGTTCCAGATCTCCGGCGCCCTCTCCGAGCCGACCGGCCAGGTCGGCCAGTCGATCCTCGGCACGGCCAACGCCATATCGGCCGCCATCTGCAAGCTCACCAACGGCCAGCCCGGCTCGGTGTGCACCAGCGCCGGGGTCAAGGCCGCCGCCGCCCAGCTCAAGTAGTCCCCGCCATGGAGGCCACCGAGTCCGTTGCCAGGCCGGATGTGACGGCCGCCGAGCCCGTCGGCGAGGACTCTGCCGTCCCGGCGCTGATCGTGGTCGGCTCGCTCATCCTGTGCCTGGCCGGCCTGGCGGTGTCGCTGTATCTCACCTACGAGCACTACACCGGAAACAGCACGCTGGCCTGCAGCGACACCGGGGTCATCAACTGCGCCAAGGTCACCACCAGCAGCTCGTCGCGCATCTTCGGCATACCGGTGGCGGTGCTGGGCCTGGCCTTCTTCGTCCCCATGCTCGGGCTGTGCCTGCCCGCCGCCTGGCACAGCGCCAAGCGGTCGGTGCACCTGGTGCGCACTCTCCTTTCGGCCAGCGGGGTGGCGATGATCATCTACCTCCTCTACGCCGAGCTGTTCCGGGTGCATGCCATCTGCCTGTGGTGCACCTCGGTCCACGTGATGACCTTCCTGCTGTTCGTGCTGGTGTGGTGGGCGTGGAGCACCGGGGTCGGCCGCGGCTGGGAGGAGATCGAGGCCGAGGCTGTCTAACCTCGATCGACCGGGCCGCTAGCTCATCGGGTAGAGCAGGGGACTTTTAATCCCAAGGTGCAGGGTTCGAGACCCTGGCGGCCCACCTCACCGCCCGGCCCTCCACTGCTCGGCGCCGATCCGGTACACCCATAGCGCCAGTCCCATGGTGGGATGGACGGTCTCGAGGTGGCGGGCCATCCCGAGGTGCTCCATCACCTTCCACGAGGCGACATTCTCCGGCTGGCAGACGCTCACGATGGCGGGCAGGCCCAGCTCCTCGAAGCCGAAGCGCAGGGCCGCCCTCCCGCCCTCGGTGGCCAGGCCCCGGCCCCAGTAGTCGGGATGGATGCGCCAGCCGACCTCCACCGCCGGCATGACCTCGGGCAGGAAGCCGGGGGGGTTTAGGCCGAGGAAGCCGATCAGGCGCTGATCCGAGCGCACCACCACGGCCCAATGGGACCAGCCCCGGTCGCGCCACTCCTCCATCCGCGCCGCCATGAAGGTGGCCGCCTCGTCGCGGGTGAACCCCCGCCCGAACGGGAACCGCCACACCTCGGGCCGGGCGAAGACGGCGGCGAGGTCGTAGAGGTCCGCCTCCTCCCAGGGGCGAAGGATCAGCCGCTCGGTCTCCACCGTGCTCGGCCAGCTCCGCTCCACCGCCGTCACGGGAGATCGCCCCACCGGGTGACGAGGCCGGGCACGGGGGTGGTCACCGCGCCATCCTGCCTCGGGCGGCCCCTCGGCCGGCGGCCGCCTCGGCCGAAGGGCCCTCGCCTTCGGGCCGACCCTTGCCGGCGAGCCGGCCCGTTCCTAACGTCGACCCGTTCGAGGCCGTGGGAGGCAGGCTTGGTCGACGACGGCTACCGCCGGATCGGCGACGATCCGTTCGCCACGCCGGAGGAGGAGCGGGACCCGACCAGACGGCTGCGCGGGAGGCTGCCTGCGCCGGTGACCGTCTGGACCGCTGCCGACCGCCGAGGTGTCCGCTCCGGGCTGACGGTGTCGTCGGTCCTGGTGGTCGAAGGGGAGCCCCCGATGGTGCTCGGGCTGATCGGGCCGGAGACGGCCCTGTGGGACGCCGTGCAGGACAGCGGTCGCTTCACCGTGCATCTCATGGCCGAGCACCAGGTCCGCCTGGCCGACCAGTTCGCCGGCCGCTACCCGGGCGACCCCTTCGAAGGCGTGGCCGCCAGCGACGGCGGGTTCGGTCCCGTCCTCGACGAGGTCGGAACCCGCGCCGGCTGCGAGCTGGCCGGCTACGTGGAGGCGGGCTACTTCCTGCTGGTGCGGGGGGTCGTCGCCAACGTCGAGTTCGCCGGCAGCGGCCGCCCGCTCGTCCACTACGGCGGGCGCTACCTGACCACCGGGCCTCGCTCGCGCTGAGGGCGCGGTGGCGGGCCGGGCCCCTGGCGGGGACCCGGCCCACCCCTGTGGCCCCAGCTTGCGTCTCAGACGGCGGCGGCCACCGCGACCGGCTCGGCGTCGGTTGCAGGAAGCTCGACCCCGACGACGTCCACCTCGGAACCCCGCACGGGAACTCGCTCGAGCAGGGCCAGCACCAGGACCCCGCCGGTGGCCAGCAGGGCGGTGCCGATCCGGAAGGAGAGCACGTAGCCGTGGACGAGGGCGGAGGCCGGCGCCACCCCGGCGTGGATCTGGGACGCGGCATGGCGCAGGGCCAGGGTCACCAGGCACGACAGCCCCAGCGCCCCGCCGACCTGCTGCATGGCGCTCTGCACGCCCGAGGCCAGGGAGGAGTCCTGCCCGGTCACCTGGTGGAGGGCGGCGTTGCCGATGGCCGGGAAGCTGAAGCCCGAGAACAGCCCCATCACCACCATGCCAGGCAGGACACTGGCCACATAGGACGAGTGCGGGCCGATGCCGCTGGTCAGGCCGAGGCCGACGGCGCCCCCGATGAACCCGAGGCCCAGCAGGGCCTTCACCCCGACCCTGGGCATGAGCGCCGTGCCCACCCCGATGCCGGCCCCGATGCTCAGGCCGAACGGCAGGTAGGACAGGCCTCCCGCCAGCGGGGAGAAGCCGCGGATCTGCTGCTCGAACAGGGTCAGGAGGAAGAAGTAGCTGAAGAAGGCGGAAGCGAAGAAGAGCGTCACGAAGTTGGTGACCACCCTGGTCCGGTTGGCGAAGAACTGGAGGGGGATCAGCGGGGCGCTCGAGCGGGCCTCCACCGCCACCATGGCGACCAGCAGCGCCAGCCCGGCGGCCAGGGACAGCGCCACCGCCGGGCTGCCCCACGGGTGCGACGACGCCGCCAGCAGGCCGTCGACCAGCGAGACCAGCCCCACCGTGCCGACCAGCGCTCCGGCGACCCGGGGCGTGCGCTCCTCGCGCACCATCCTGCTCTCGTCCACCAGCCGGGGAACCGCAACCAGGGCGAAGACAGCCACCGGCAGGTTGATCAGGAAGATCCAGCGCCACGAGGCCAGATCGGTGAGGGCGCCGGAGATGACCGTGCCGGTCGTGCCGCCCAGACCGGCGATGCCGCCCCACATGCCGAGCGCCTTCATGCGCTCGAGGGGGTCGGGGAACAGCAGGGCGATAAGGCCCAGGGACGCCGGGGCCGCCATGGCCTCGCCGGCGCCCTGGACGAAGCGGGCGACGACCAGCATGCCGGGGTCGACAGCGACCCCGCAGACGGCCGAGGCGGCGGCGAAGGTCCCCACCCCGGCGAGGAACAGGCGGCGCCGGCCGACCAGGTCGGCCATCCTGCCCCCGAGCAGCAGCAGGCCGCCGGCGGCCAGCACGTAGCCGTTGACGACCCAGGCCAGGCCCGAACGGGTGAAGCCCAGATCGGACTGGATCCGGGGCAGGGCGACGTTCACGACGGTGATGTCGAGCACCAGCATGAACTGGATGAGGCCGAGGACGGCGAGCGCCTTCCAGCGGCGGGGGTCGGGCTTGGCGGTCATGGCATCGGTCCTTTCCGGTCGCCTGATCAGACGGGGGGCCGCCGGGCAACTCATCGGCGCACGCTCATCTGCGTACGTGGGTCATCCTCCGCCAGCAAACCGGTCATCTGGTGGCCACTTTGGATGCGATGATGAGCCCATGCGGGCCGACCGGCTGGTCTCACTGCTGCTGCTGCTCCAGCAGCGCCAGCGGGTGACCGCGGCCGAGGTGGCGGCCGAGCTCGAGGTGTCCGAGCGCACGGCGCGGCGGGATCTCGAGGCCCTGACCGTGGCCGGGCTGCCGGTCTACGCCGAGCGCGGCCGGGGCGGGGGCTGGCGGCTCCTCGGCGGCGGGCGCACCGACCTGTCCGGCCTGACCGAGGCCGAAACCCGGGCCCTGTTCCTGGTGGCCGGTCCGGCGGCGGCCAGCCCCGAGCTGAAGGCGGCCCTGCGCAAGCTGGTGCGGGCCCTGCCCGAGCCGTTCCGGCAGCGGGCCGAGGCCAGCGCCGCCTCGGTCGTGATCGACCCGGGCGGCTGGGGACGGGGCCGTCGCCCCTACCGGCCCGTCCACCTCGACGCCCTGCAGGCGGCGGCGGCCGACGGCGTGCAGGTCCGCCTGGGCTATCGCGACCGGGGCGGCAAGGCGACCGAGCGCGTGGTCCATCCCCTCGGGGTGGCCATGAAGGGCAACGTCTGGTACCTGGTGGCGGGGACCGGGGAAGGATTGCGCACCTTCCGCATCAACCGCGTCAGCTCGGTGGAGCAGACCGGCGAGCCGGTGGAGCGCCCGGAGGGCTTCGACCTGGCCGAAACCTGGCAGCACGTCGTCGAGCGGGTGGACCGGCTCCGCTCGCCGGTGTCGATAACCGCCCGGGCGGACCCGGCGGTGGTGGAGATCCTCCGGTGGATGTTCGAGAGCCAGGTGGAGGTGGGCGAAGCGGAGGACGACGGACGGGTGCCGGTGGTCGTGCGGGGCCAGAGCGTGGAGGGCCTGGCCAGCCAGGTGGCCGGATTCGGCCGGCGGCTGGAGATAACCGGACCACCCGAGGCCCGCGGCCAGCTTGGCCGGCTGGCCGCCGAGCTGACCGCCCTCTACGGCGCACCCCCGAGGAACCCGGCGCCTTGACCGGCCATCGGCTGGATCCATCCGCAGCCGGAGCCCGGCCCCCCTCGGGCCGCCAGCATCGTCTGGCCGTCGGCGACCAGGAGGCGGTGATCACCGAGTCAGGCGCCACCCTGCGCCTCTACCGCCGGGCCGGGCGGCCGGTGGTCGACGGCTTCGCCGAGGACCACCGCTCCGAGGCCGGCGCGGGCCAGATCCTCATGCCCTGGCCCAACCGGATACGAGACGGCAGGTACTCCTTCGGCGGCAGCTCGCACCAGCTGGCGCTCAACGAGCCGGCGCGCGGCAACGCCATCCACGGCCTGGCCCGCTGGCTGAGCTGGCGGACCGACTCGGCCTCGGAGGACGCCGTGCGCCTGTCCTGCCGGCTCATGGCCCAGGACGGCTATCCGTTCGGCCTGCAGCTCGGGGTCGAGTACCGCCTGGGCGAGGCGGGCATGACGGTCACCATGACGGCGCTGAACGAGGGGGCGACCCCGGCCCCCTTCGGCGCCGGCGCCCACCCGTACCTGATCCCGCCGGGCGGCAGCGTCGACCGGGCCCGTCTCACCGTCCCCGCCGACACCGTGCTCGTGACCGACGAGCGCGGCATACCGGTGGGGTCGGCGCCGGTCGAGGGCACGGGGTTCGACTTCCGCTCGCCCCGACCCATCGGCAGCCTCGCCATGGACACCGCCTTCACCCGCCTCTCACGGGACGAGCAGGGACGGGCGACCGTCCGGCTGGGCGACGACCAGGGCACCACCGAGCTGTGGGCGGACGGCGGCTTCGACTACCTCATGGTGTTCACCGCTGACACCCTCGCCGGCGAGCGCCGGCGCCGGGCGGTGGCGGTCGAGCCGATGACCTGCCCGCCGAACGCCTTCGCCACCGGCGAGGCGCTGGTCGTCCTCCAGCCGGGGGAGGCGTTCGCCGGCAGCTGGGGCATCACCCCGTTCCTCTGATGGCTGAACGGCGCCCCTCGCGCTCGAACCCTGCCGCCCGCCGGGCCAGCGAGGACCGGCGCCGGCTGGAGCCCAGCGGCTGGGGACCGCACGAGTTGCGCGACTACGCGCTGGTCGCCGACGGCCGGCGGGGGGCGCTGATCGGTCCGGCCGGGTCGGTGCAGTGGCTGTGCTTCCCCCACTGGGACGACGAGGCCGTCTTCAGCGACCTGATCGGGGGCCTGGGCCGCTACACCGTCACCCCCTACGGGCGCTGGGTCTGGGGCGGCTACTACGAGGACGGCTCGCTCATCTGGCGCAACCGCTGGGTGACGACCGAGGGGATCATCGAGTGCCGCGACTGCCTGGTCCAGCCGTCGCGCCCCGACACCGCCGTCATCGCCCGGCGGATCACCGGCGTGGCCGGCAGCGGGCGCGTCGGGGCCACCCTGCAGCCCCGGGCCGGCTTCGGGGAGCACCCGTTCCGGGTGGTGCACCGCGACGAGGACGGCAACTGGATCGGGCGCACGGGGGATCTGTGGATCCGGTGGTCGGGGGCGCCCGCGGCGGTCGACCTGCCCGACGGCCACCGGGGTCGCGAGCTGCTGTGGACCGCCGACATCGCCCGCGGCGCTGTATGCGACCTGC
Organism: Acidimicrobiales bacterium; assembly: GCA_035653595.1. Classification (GTDB taxonomy): domain Bacteria; phylum Actinomycetota; class Acidimicrobiia; order Acidimicrobiales; family JAJPHE01; genus DASRBO01. The sequence goes on from DASRBO010000176.1 coordinate 15,718, forward strand.
TGCTGGAGATCTCCGAGCGGAACTTCGACGGCCCGGCGCCCGATCCCCGGGTGGCCTGGGACCACACCTCGGACTGGTGGGGGTCCAACGCCCCCACCCTCGAGGGGGTGGTGGCCCGGCGCGACGTGCGCCACTCCTACTGCGTCCTGCAGGGCCTCACCGCGCCGGGCGGTGGGACGGTGGCGGCGGCCACCACGTCCCTGCCCGAGCGGGCCCGCGAGGGCCGCAGCTACGACTACCGCTACGTGTGGCTGCGCGACCAGGCCTTCATCGGCCAGGCGGCGGCCGCCGGAGGGGGGCTCGGCCTGCTCGACGACGCCGTCAGCTTCCTGACCGCCCGGCTGCTCGACGACGGGCCCGGAACGGCGCCGGCCTACACCCACGAAGGCACCCCGGTGCCGGACCAGCGCTCCCTCGACCTGCCCGGCTACCCGGGCGGCACCGACCTCGTAGGCAACCAGGTGCGCTCCCAGTTCCAGCTCGACATGTTCGGCGAGGCGCTGCTGCTGTTCGCCGACGCCGCCCGCCTCAATCGCCTGGACGGTGAGGGCTGGAAGGCGGCCCAGGTGGCGGCCGACACCATCGAGAGGCGGTGGAACGAGCCCGACGCCGGCATCTGGGAGCTCGAGCCCCGGTGGTGGGCCCACAGCCGCCTGATCTGCTCGGCCGGGTTGCGGGCCATGGCCGGGGCCGGGGCCCCCCGCCCGTCGGTGGGCCCGTGGAGCGCCCTGGCCGACCGCCTGCTGGCGGAGGTGGCCTCGAGGTCGGTGCATCGCAGCGGGCGCTGGCAGCGCGCCCCCGAGGACGAGCGGGTCGACGCCGCCCTGCTGCTGGCGTCGGTGCGGGGGGCGGTCCCCGCCGACGACGCCCGCTCGGTCGCCACCCTCGAGGCGGTGCTGACCGAGCTCACCGACGACGGCTACGCCTACCGCTACCGCCCCGACCAGCGTCCCCTGGGCGAGGCCGAGGGCGCCTTCCTGCTGTGCGGCTTCCTGGTCTCGATGGCCCAGCTGCAGGCCGGCAGGCCGGTGGAGGCGGCCCGCTGGTTCGAGCGCAACCGCTGCGCCTGCGGTCCGCCCCGCCTCCTGGCCGAGGAGTTCGACGTGGTCGAGAGCCAGCTGCGCGGCAACCTGCCCCAGGCCTTCGTGCACTCGATGATGATCGAATCGGCCTTCCGCCTGACCCACGGCGGCTGAGCCGCCGGGCTTCCACTGACGGCTCCTGGCGGCCGTCCTCCGCTCCGGGCTCGGCTCCGGGGGAGGGCGCTCAGAGGCCCAGGCGCCGGTAGAGGGGGGAGAGATCCGATCCGTCCAGCACCAGGTCGGCCAGAGGACGGCGGGCGGCCACCGCGGCAGCAGCCGCTCCGCCGGCGTGGACGGCCTCCGGCGGGCACCCCTCCGGCGAGCACAGGGCGGCGTTGCCCGCCCAGCGCCGCTCACCGGTGGGCGGGCGCACCGCCGCCAGCAGGCGTCCCTGCACCACGGTGAAGCGGACGGTGTGCATCGTGCCCGAGGCCAGGTCGGTCTGGACCACCACCACCGCCACCGACAGGCCCGACTGCAGGCGGTCGCGGGCGACCAGGGACTGCGCTCGCACCGGGGTGCCTGGGGCCACCTCGGCCAGGATTCCGCCGCCGGCCTCGATCAGGTCCTCGACGAGGGCTGGGTCCTCGGGCGACGAAGCCAGGTCGACCCCGCCGCCGATCACCGCCCACGTGCGCCCGCCGGCCTCGACGGCACCGCGCTGGGCGCAGGGTCGATGCCGTCGGCCAGCCCGGAGACCACCGCCACCCCCCTAGCGGCCAGATCGGCGCCGATGGCCCGGGCCAACCTCCGCCCGGTGTGGTCGGGGTGGCGGGTGCCGACCACGGCCACGGCCGGCTCGACCGGGGGCGCTCCCCGCAGCCACAGCCGGGGCGGGGGTGAGCCCAGCCCGGCCAGGGCGGCGGGGTAGTCGGCATCGCCCCGACCCAGCTCCCGCGGCTGATCCCCGCCCACCGGGGCCATCCTGGCCTACCGCTACCGTGCGCCGGTGGCACTGGTCACCGTGGCGTCCTACAACACCCACTGGGGGCGCGACATGCGCGGGCGGCCCTTCGACGTGGTCGAGGTGTGCCGGCGGCTGGACTGCGACGTTGTCGTCCTGCAGGAGTCGTGGCGCCCCCACGGCGGGGAGGGCGACGCCGACCGGGCCGCCCGGCTGCTCGGCTACACGGTCGAGCACCTGGAGCTGGGCCAGGGCTATGTCGAGCGGCGGCCCCGGCTGGCCCACCGGCCCGGCCCGGCCCAGGGCAGCTGGGGGGTGTCGGTGCTGTGCCGGCTGCCTGAGACGTCCTTCGCCGCCGTCGAGCTCGGGAGCCTGCCGATGGACCAGGCCCCCCGCCGGGCGGCCGTGCGCCTGGATGCCGTCGTGGCCGGCCGGGCCTTCACCGTGTTCGGCACCCACCTGTCCCACCTCAGCCACGGCTCGCCGCTGCTGGTGCGCCGCCTGGCCAGGCACCTGCCCGGACCCGACCACCCCACCGCCGTGGCCGGGGACATGAACATGTGGGGCCCGGTGATCACCGCCCTGCTGCCCGGCTGGCGGCGGGCGGTGGTGGGGCGGACCTGGCCGGCCCGCATGGCGCACAGCCAGATCGACCACGTGATGGTCAACCCGGCCGTGCAGGTGGTCGGCTCCTCCGTGCCCCGGGCCGGCCGGTCCGACCACCGCCCGGTCATGGCGGTGCTGCGTGTCTGATCGGCTGCCTGTCTGATCGGCCGGTTTCTGGTCAACCGGGCGGCCGCGGGACAGGACCGGCGACGGGCCGGCGCGACCGGGTTAGGGTGGGCCGGTGCGCTACGTCGACATCGACGGCGTGCGGCTGTCGGTCATCGGCCTGGGGACCTGGCAGTTCGGTTCCCGGGAGTGGGGATACGGCACCGACTACGCCGAGCGGGAAGCGGGTGAGATCCTCGCCCGGGCCCTTGACCTGGGCATCAACCTCATCGACACGGCCGAAATCTACGCCTTCGGCCGGTCGGAACGGATCGTGGGAAGGGGCATCGCCGGCCGGCGCAAGGAGGCCTTCGTGGCCACCAAGGTGTTCCCGGTGCTGCCCATCGCCCCGGTGGTCGAGCAGCGGGGCCGGGCCAGCGCCCGCCGCCTGGGGGTCGACACCATCGACCTGTACCAGGTGCACTGGCCCAACCCGGTTGTGCCCATTCGCATGGCCATGGAGGGGATGAGGTCGCTGCGCCGCGACGGCGTGGTCGACCACGTCGGGGTGAGCAACTTCTCCCTGGCCCAGTGGAAGGAGGCCGAGGAGCGCCTGGGCGGCCGGGTGCTGTCCAACCAGGTGCAGTACAGCCTGGTCCGCCGCCAGCCTGAGGCCGACCTGATCCCCTTCGCCGCCGAGCGCGGCCGGGTGGTCATCGCCTACAGCCCGCTGGCCCAGGGGTTCCTCTCCGCCCGCCACGGCCCCGGAGCTCGCCCCGGGGGCATGCGGGCGGTGAACCCGCTGTTCTCGGCGACCAGCCTCGAGCGGGCCCAACCCCTCTTCGACACCCTGCGCCGGGTGGCGGCGGCCCACGGGGCCAAGCCGGCCCAGGTCGCCCTGGCCTGGGCGGTGCGCCATCCGAACGTGGTCGCCATCCCGGGGGCGTCGAGCGTGTCGCAGCTGGAGTCCAACGTCGAGGCGGCCGATCTGGAGCTGACCGCCGACCAGGTCGCCGAGCTGGGGGAGGCGGCGGACGCCTTCAGCCCCGACCCGGGCCGGGCCACCAGGCTCCTGCGCCGGCGCTGAGTCCCCGGTAGGGCGAGAGCAGGGGGCCGGTCCCCCGGCTCCGGGAGCGCGGCCAGGACCGCGGCGTCCCCGGGCGGGAGCGGCCTCCTGAACGCAGAGGGGGGCGGGACGGCGACCACGGTTCGTGGCCGACGGGCGGGGGCAGAACTCCGGCCGTGGCCACCCACCTGCCCACCCCGGCCGCCGCCGGCCTGCGCCCGGGCGGGCGCCGGCGCCGGTCCCCGAACCGCCACGACCCGGAGGGCGGGTGGCCCGGTCAGGTGCGGCTGGCGTGGCCGGCCACGGCCCTGTCCGCCCGGCGGGTGCTGGCGGTGGGGGTGGTCCTCCTCGCCGCCTCCATGGCACTGATCGCCCCGGTGCGCCTGGGGGTCACCGCCGGCCTCACCCGGGCGCTGCTGTTCCTGGTCCAGCCCTTCGAGCCCTCCATCGCCGGCTTCGCCGCCCTGCCGGCGACCACCACGGTGCGGGCGGCCGACGGGACGGTTCTCGCCCGCCTCGACGGCCCCGAGGACAGCCAGCCCGTCCGGCTGGGGGCCCTGCCTCCCGACGTGCCTCGGGCCGTGCTGGCAGCCGAGGACGCCGAGTTCTACCGCGAGGCCGCCGTCAACCCGATCAGCATCGTGCGGGCCGCCTCGGCCGATGTCACCGGCGGAGGGCTGGAGGGCGGCAGCACCATCACCCAGCAGCTGGCCAAGATCAACTACCTCGGCAGCCGGCGCAGCCTCGGCCGCAAGCTGGAGGAGGTCCTCTACGCCGGCGAGCTGGCCCGGCGCTACAGCAAGGACCAGCTGCTGGAGCGCTACCTCAACCAGGTGTACTTCGGCGACGGCGCCTACGGCATCTCCGCCGCCGCCCGCACCTTCTTCGCCGAGTCACCCCAGCAGCTCACCGTGGACCAGGCCGCCACCCTGGCCGGGAAGATCCGGGCCCCCGAGGCCCTCGACCCCTTCACCCGTCCGGCGGCGGTCACCGCCCGGCGCAACCAGGTTCTGACCGCCATGGCGGCCCACGGGTGGCTCCCCCGCAGTGAACTCGGGGCGGCCCTGGCCGCCCCCCTCGCCGCCCGGCACCCGCCGGCGGCCGCCCCCACCGTGGCCCCCGAGTTCGTCGACTACGTGCGAGCCGAGGCGGCCACCCTCCCCGCCCTGGGGCCCGATCCGGCCGCCCGCGACCGCGCCTTCGCCACCGGCGGGTACACGGTGGACACGACCCTCGACCCCGCCGGCTACCGGGCGGCGGTGGCGGCGGCCCGCTCCAGCCTGGGAGGGCCGTCGGACCCCGATGTGGCGGTCGCCAGCGTGGCCCCGGGCGACGGGGCGGTGCGCATCCTCTTCGGTGGGCTGGGCTACCGCAGCGGAGGCTTCGACCCCGCCATCGAGGGCGCCATGCAGGCCGGATCGGCCTTCAAGCCCTTCGTCTACCTGGCCGCCCTGCAGGACGGCATCGACCCCCGATCGGTTCTGCCGGCCTACTCGCCCATGGCCGTCACCTACCGGGGCAGCCGCTACACGGTGCACAACTACGAGCCGGGGGCGGCCGCCGCCAGCATCGACGACGCCCTGGCCCAGTCCATCAACACCGTCTTCGTGCAGCTGGCGGCCAAGGTCGGTCCCGACAACGTGGCCCGGGCGGCCGAGGCCGCCGGGCTGCCCCCGAGCGTCGAAGCCGACGCCGGCAACCCCTCCATCGCCCTGGGGGCGCTGACCCACGGGGTCAGCCCGCTGCAGATGGCCACCGCCTACGCCACCATCGCCGCCCGCGGGGTGTGGGCGGCCCCGTACTCGATCACCCGGATCGTCGACCGCCACGGCCGGGTCGTCTACCAGCACGCCCCCGACGCCAGGCCGGTCCTCGACCCGGCCGAGGTCGCCGTGCTCACCGGCGCCATGGAGGGCGTGGTCCAGCACGGCACCGGGGTGGCCGCAGGCATCGGCCGCCCGCTCGCCGGCAAGACCGGCACCACCGACAACTACACCAACGCCTGGTTCATCGGCTTCGTGCCCCAGCTGTCCACGGCGGTGTGGGTGGGCTACACCCAAGGTGCCCGGCCCATGACCGACGTCCACGGCGTGGCCGTCACCGGCGGGACCTTCCCGGCGGCCATCTTCTCCTCGGTGATGGGCCCCGCCCTGGCCGGCCTCCCGGCCCTCCCGCTCACCACCGCCAGCCCGGACACGCTCGCCCTGATGCCCTACGCGTCGGTGCCGTCGGCCGACGGCAGCTACGACCCCAGCCGCTACTGGTCGACCTGGTCCACCTGGTCGAGCCTTCCCCCCGCCACCTCGCCCGGCGCCGGCGGGGTCCCCGGGCCGGCGTCGACCACCTCCACCGCCGTCAGCCCCGGCCCGGCGGCCACGCCGGCGGACCAGACAGGGACCTCCACCACGACCTCCAGCACCACGACCAGCACGTCCTCGCCCAACGCCTCGGGCTCGGGAGGGGCCTCGGGCGGCTCGTCCGGCTCGACCACCTCCACCACCACTGGCTCCTCCTCGGGCGGCTCCCCTTCGGGCGGCTCGTCCTCGGGCGGCTCGTCCTCGGGGGGCTCGTCATCGGGATCGACCACGTCCACCACCGCCCCGTCGTCGTGAGGTCCCAACCTCTCGATTGACTTCGCTAGCGGTTGCTGTATATAGTTAGCGAGGCGCCCGGACCAAGAAGCCGAAGAAGTGACTGCGGCGGAGCGGGCCCCGCAGGTCGAACCCCCCAACTAAACCGCCCGGCCCCGGCCGGCGGCAGACAAGGAGATCAGATGTCGATCGTCGATGTGGCCAACACCGTCCAGGAGCAGATCCTCGAAGCGGTCCGCGCCGGCCAGGACATGGTGGTGAGCTCGGTGAGCAACTGGAGCGGAGCCGTCGTCGGTGTGCTGCCGGAGCAGCCCCGCGGCCGGCTGGCCGAGGGACTCCCCCGGGCCGTCGCCCTGGTGGACAATGCCTTCGGCTTCGCCGAGAAGCTGCTGGACGCCCAGCGCCAGTTCGCCCACCGCCTGGTAGAGGCCTACACCCCGAAGGCGGAGGCCGCCTGAGCGCAGGCCAGCCCCCCAAGGACCCGTGGCGGGCTCAGCTGGAGGGTCTGGGACGCTTCATCCGCAGCCAGCGCACCCTGGCCAACCTCTCCCTGCGGGAGCTGGCCGAGCGGACCAACGTCTCCAACCCCTACCTGAGCCAGATCGAGCGCGGCCTGCACGAGCCCTCCGTGCGGGTGCTGCGCTCGATCGCCCGGGCCCTCAACGTGTCGGCCGAGACTCTGCTGGCCCAGGCCGGCCTGCTGGAGGAGGCGTCGACGCCGACGGAGGTGCCGGCGACAGAGGCCGCGATCAAGGCCGACCCCTACCTCTCCGATGCCCAGAAGGAGGCCCTGCTGGCCGTCTACCGCAGCTACCGGGCCTCCGCCGACCAGGGCTGAGCCGGCCCCACCGGGGCTGAGCCGAGCTGAGCCGGCGCCGCCCCGCCGCCTCTAACTGCCCCACCGCCTCTAACTGCCCAGGCCCTGGCTCAGATCCAGCCTGGCGTCGCGGCACGACAGGACCCCGTCGGTCGGGCTGGCGCCGCTCGGCAGCACCCAGGCCCGGTTGACGGTCAGGGCGAGCTCGGGCACCTGCCAGGCCGTCGAGGCGCCCTGGATAACCGAGTCGAGGAACGACCAGGTGCCCGTACCGGGGACGGCCCGGTCCCCCAGGAGGGCCAGCAGGGTCGGCTCAACCCCGGGGTCGTCGAGGGCGCCGCTGTGGAACGCCGGGATGACCACCGCAGGCAGGGAGACGGTGCCGTCGGCCGGGGCGGCCACGGCGTCGGCCACCGGCACCACCAGCACCTGGCGCACGCCCGCCGGCGGGCACCCGCCCAGGGAGCGGATGGCCGGCGCCTCAGCCACGATCGAGCGCAGGAGGGGGGTGGCAGGGGAGAGCCGCAGCGGCGACAGGTCGCCGATGGTCCGGGTGAGGGCGTCGAGGCCGAGGGAGGTCACCATGCCCCAGCCGGTCCCGCCCGCCGGCGGGTAGTAGACCCGGCCCGGCTCGACCAGGGGCGAGAGCAGTATGAGCTGGTCCACGGGGGCCGTCGGGTGGCGGGCCAGGTAGGTCTCGGCCACCAGCGCCCCCTCGCTGGCGGCGATGATGCTGACCCGGCGGTGGTCGCTCCGGTGCAGGGAGTCGACCTGGGCGGCCATGAGGGTGTCGAGCCGGCCGAGGCTCCGGTAGGTGTCGGTGGCCCGGTAGGCCAGGGGCGCCGAGCCCGGCCCCAGCCCGGCGTAGGAGAAGCGGGCCTCGTCGAAGGGCCCCGGCAGCCATGGCCCGCTCACCCCGTCCCAGGAGGTCCCGAACCCGGCCGCCACCAGCACCGGCCGGCCCCCCCGGACCGCCGGGGCCGAGCCCCCGGCGGCCGCCAGGCGGGCCTGGGTGGCGCGGGCGGCGGTGGCGTCGGAGCTGGCCACCCCGAAGCCGATATCGGTGCCCACCGCGACCACGGCCAGCATGAAGGCGATGCCGGCCGGCACCAAAGGCACGAACCGCTGCGACCGCCGGACCGAGGCCACCGACCCGACCATGCCCCGCCAGGCCCAGGCGTTGAACAGCCCCCCGGCGGCGGCCACCGGGACCCCGAGCACGGCCCGGTCGGCCGACACGACCGCAGCGCACAGGGTCATGACCACGAAGGTGAGCGCCACCCAGCCCACGGCCCGGAGGGGGACGGTCCGCCGCCACCATCCCGGCGCCACCGCACCCGGGTGGATGAGCACGGCCATGACGACCACCGGGGGGACGGCGGCGAAGAAGAGCCAGGAGAGCGAGACCACCGCCATCCCGAACAGCAGGGTCACCCACGGGGCGAGCAGGACGGCGGCGGCCACCGTGAACCCGAAGGTGCGGCGCCAGGCGGTGGCGAACCGGGGCGGCTCCTCGCCGTCGGGCCAGGCGGCCCGGATGATCAGGGCGTCGAGGGTGCTGCGAAACCCCAGCAGCCCGGCCAACTCGAGGCCGAAGCCCCACCACGAGTCGTGGTAGACGACCAGCCAGCGCAGGTCGTGGAACAGCCCCCAGGGGGCGGCCGCCACCACCTGGGGGGCCAGCCTGGTGGCCCAGGTGGCCCCGCTGAGCTGGATGACGGAGGCCTCGGCCACCGCCGCCAGCACGCAGATGGCGACGAGCGGGCGGCGGGTCCGCAGGAGCGAGCCGGCCCGCCGGACCTCGCTCGCCCCGTCCACGGCTCCGAGGGTAGCCAGGGCACCCTCACCCCCTCACCCGCCGGCCCAGCTCGGGCTCCTCGAACCACGGCCGGAGGCTGACCAGGGCCGGGGGCAGGTGGCCGTAGACGAGGACGGCCTGGCCCGGGGGGATCCGGCGCAGGGCGTCGGCCGGGGCCAGCCGGCGGTGGGCCACGGTGTCGGTGCGCGAGCGACCTCCGCCGGCCCCCGAGGTGAACGAGCTCACCTCCTCGGCCGCCTCGCCCACCAGGGCCGAAACCGCCTCCAGGGTCGATCCGTCGGAGACCCCGGAGAGAAGGAGCTTGGCCCGGTGGTTGTTCACCACCGACGCCGCCCGGGGCCCGTAGCGGGCGGCCACCTGGGCCAGGTCCTGCCACACCGTCACCAGCTGGATGCCCTGGCCGGCGCCGGTGGCGGCCAGCTCGTCGAGGTCGTCCACCGGGGCGATGGCGGCGGCCTCGTCCAGCACGACCAGCAGCGGGGGGTCCAGCGGCCGGCCGGTGGCGGTCACCCGGGCGTAGACGCCGGCCACCACCTCGTTGACCAGGGCGGCGAAGAGGGGCCGCAGCCGGCGCTGCTCGTGGGCGGGGGCGCACAGGTAGACGGTGTCGTGGCCTCCGGCCAGCAGCCCGGCCGTGTCCAGCGGGGGCGCCAGGCTCCCGCCGGCGGGATCGGCGAAGGGGTCGAGGACCACCTCGGCGGTGGTGTAGACCGAGCTGCGCTGGCGCTCCTCCCGCCCCCAGCTGGCCTCCGCCGCCACCAGTGCCTCCTCCACCCCGGCGGCGGCCAGGGCGGCGGCCACCTCGCCGGTCTCCTGGGTGTCGACCCAGCGGACCACGTCGGCCATGGTGCGCCCGGAGGTGGCGGCGGCGAAGAGCAGGGGCGCCAGCAGCTTGGACGCCGTGGCCAGCCAGAAGTCGGACTCGTTCAACCCCCCGGCGCTGGAGCGGGCCCCGGCCACCAGGGCGCTGGCCACCCGGCGGGCGCCGGCCCAGGTGCCGGCGGCGGCCAGCGGGGACCACGGCACCGCCGGCAGACCGGTGCAGCCGGCGGGGTCGAACACCGACACCCGCCCGGCCCGCCGGCGCCAGGCCATGGTGTCGCGCACCAGGTCGGTCTTCACGCTGGTGGCCAGCACCGGCCCCTGCCACTCCAGCAGGGCGGGCACGGCCAGGCCGCTGGTCTTGAGGGTCTGGGTCGGTCCCACCACCAGCAGCGACTGGCGGGCCTCCGCCGCCAGCAGCCGCCGCCCGGCCCGGCCCAGCACCAGCCGGCCCGGCGGAACCCGGCGCACCACCAGCGGTTCGAGGTCGGCCGGCCGGGCCCAGCCGGGGTGCGCCGTCCCCCAGCGCCCCGGCGACCGGGGGCGGCCCCGACCGCTCCGCCGGCCCGAACCGCCCCTACGGCGGGCCCCGGCACCCCTCGACCCGGTCGGTGGAGCGGCCCGGCGGCCCCTCCCGCCCGGCGGGGGCCGGCGCCTGAGCACGGCGGCGACCAGGACGACCGCCACCGTGGCGCTCAGCGCCGAGCCGGCCCAGAACCACGGCCGGCCGGCGGGACAGGCGGGGGAGGCGGGCGTGCCGCCCAGGGGACTGGCCGGCTGGGTGGCCAGCCTCCACAACAGAGCCCCGGCCGCGGCCGGTGCCGGTGGGGGGCAGCCGGCCACCGCCGTGCCCAGGCGGGCGCCCAGCCAGGCGCACCCGGCCGCCCCCAGCAGGACCATCCCCATACGGGCGCCCAGCCCGGAGCCCGGGGGCGGGGGCGGCCTCACCCGAGGCCGCCGCGCATGACGGCGTCGGTGTCGATGAGGGCGGCCTCGGCCGGCGAGAGGCGGTGCTCGACCAGGAACGCCCGGCCCCCCACCTTCCAAAGGGCGACCCCCCGGCCGAGGCGGGGCAGCAGCTCGACCTCCGTGCCGGTCAGGCCGAGGGCGGCCCGGCTGTCGGCCGCCTCACCCGGGGGCTGGGCGTAGACCACCCTGGTCTCCGAGTCCGACAGCAGGCCCTGGGCCAGCATCGCCTGCTCGGAGCCGGCCGGGCCGGCCGCCCGCAGGTCGGACAGGCGGTGCAGCACCGCCAGGTTGGACAGACCGTAGGAGCGGGACAGCTTCCAGCTCGCCTGCAGCCACCGGGCGGTGCCCAGCTGGGCCAGCACCGCCCAGGCCTCGTCGACCACCAGCAACCGCCGCCGGCCCGGCCGCTCCACCGCCGCCTGCACCCAGGCCATGGCGCAGGCCATCAGCACCCCCAGGGCGGCGGAGCCGTACACCGCCGACAGGTCCAGCACCACCAGGGGCGCCTCGAGGTCGAGGCCCCTGGTGGTGGGGGCGTCGAACATCCCCTTGAGGTCGCCGGCCACCAGCCGGCGCAGCACCAGGGCCACCGGGCGGCCGTCGGCGGCCAGCTCCGCCGCCCCGGTGGCGACCTCGGCCGCCCGCCGCTGGTCGGGCCGCAGCAGGGCCTCGACCACGTGGCCGATCAACGGCCTGCCCCCGGTGCGGGCCTCGGCGGTGGACAGGGCCAGATCGACCGCCGCCGCCTCCGCCGGGCCCAGCGGGCGCTCGAGGCAGGCCTCGGCCAGCGAGGCCAGCAGGCCCGACCGGCGCCGCTCGGCCGCCTCCGAGGCGGTCCCCGGGCGTCCCCGCCGCTCCAGCGGGTTGAGGCGCAGGGGGCCGCCGGGGTGCAGTCGCAACGGCTCCACCCCCCACGCCCGGGCGAGCGGCCCGTACTCCCCCTTGGGGTCCACCACCCAGGCCTGGCAGCCCCGCAGGGACTGGCGCCACAGGTAGGTCTTGACGAGGGCGCTCTTGCCCCGCCCGATCTGGCCGACCACCACCATGTTGGGGCTGGTGACCACACCCTGGGCGTAGAGCTCGAAGGGGTCGTAGCTGAACGAGCCGCCGAGCAGGTCCCGACCGATGTAGGGGCCGGCGCAGCCCAGGGCCGGCTCGGCCACGAACGGGTAGAGGGCACCCAGGTTGGCGGTGGTGGCCCGGTGGGCCGGCGGTGCGCCCATCGCCTGTCAGCGCAGCCCCCGCCCCAGGGGCAGGGTGTAGGTGAAGGCCTCGTCCTGCTGGCCGTACAGGCGGCGCAGGCTGAGCCGGGCCTGGCCGGCGGCGTGCTCCACCTCGGAGCAGTTGGCCTCCAGCTCGGCCATCGAGGTGGCGCTGACGGTGACGTAGCCGCTGAAGCGGTACTCCCCGTGCCCGTCGGCCAGCTCCGCCTCCCGCTGGGCCACCCCCTCCCGCAGCCGGCGCTGGCGGGCGGTGGACAGGAAGCCACCCCGGCGCCGCAGCTCGTCGTCGGCCACCCCGGCGGTCCGGGCCGCCTCCACCTCGCGGGCGGCCCGGGCCGGTGGCACCGGCTCCATGGTCAGGCCCACCGCCCGCACCCCCGGCCCCAGCATCAGCAGGGGGACCAGGAAGTCCGGGCCCACCTCGGCCCGGGGCCATTCGGCCACCCAGTAGGTGGCGTGCCACCAGCCGTCGGCCCGCAGCCAGGCCCAGCCCACCTCGGTGGCCACCGGCCACGGGCCGGCGGCGTCCCAGCGGTCGGCGGCGCAGAACCCGGCGGCCAGGGCCGCCCGCAGGGCGGCCGGTCCGAGGGCCCCGCCCACCTCCAGCTCGGCGGCGCGCAGGTTGGGCACCAGGGCGGCGACCTCCCGCTCCAGGGCCGCCACCGCCGGGGCCGTCCGCCCGGCCCGCAGGCCGACCGTCACAACCAGCAGGGTCTCGTGCTGGGGGGTGGGCGGCCCGGCCCCCGACAGCAGCTGGCGGTAGGAGTCGGCCGCTCCGGCCGGGGCGTCGGGGACGAGGTCCATGGCCTCGGATCGGTAGGGGCCGGGCCGGCCGGTGCAGCGCTCGATCCACTGCAGCCGCCGGACGACGGCGCCCTCGCGGGCCAGGCCGGTGAGGACCGAGGCCCACGCCGCCAGGCGCCGCTCCTTGTCCACCGGGTCGAGGAGGGCGAACCCGCCTCCCGACACCGCCAGAGCCACGGAGAGGGTGCCCCGGTCCTCGACCAGCCCGGCCTCGGTTGGGGCCAGCGAGGTCGCCGCAGCGTGGAACCGGCAGCCGCTCAGGAAGGGAGGCGCCGAGCGCCGCTCCGGCCGGGCGCCGCCCACCGACGGCCGCCCCGCCGCCACCAGGTGGCCCGAGGCCGGGTCGGGACAGAGCCACCGGCGAGCGCGCCGGGGCCGCCACCCTCGGACCGTCCAGCCCGCCACCACCGGCACCCACTCCTCCAGGCGTCGTCCCTGGACCGACACGAAGGCAACCGCCGCCCCGACCAGGCCGGCCCCGGCGGCGGCCGATGCCCCGGGCACTGGGGGTAGGGCCCGAAGCAGCATCACCGCCGCCACCAGCGAGGCGGCCAGCGCCACCACCTGGCCGGGGGCCAGGCCGGCCACCGTCGCCTTCCTCTCCAGTGGTCCGAAGCGGTAGCGGGCCCCCTCCGCCGGCGGGATGGACACCTCAGGCCCCGGCCGCCCCGGCGGCCTCGGCGGATCCGGCGCCAGGACGGCGGTCGGTGTCCGGGGCCGGCGCCGCCAAGGCCGGAATGACCGGCCTGGGGTCCTCGGTGGTCGTAGGGGGCATCATGGCGATGAGCGGCTTGGCCCCTGCCACCGGGCCGGCCACCTCGAGGCCGGAGCCCCCGCCGGCGGCGGCCACCACGGCCAGCAGCTCCCGACCGGTGGCGATCCCGCCCGAGGCGGCCCGCCGGCCCAGGCCCTCCAGCTGGGTGGCCAGGGCCACCTCGGCCACCGGCACCAGCCGCAGCAGCACGTAGGGGGCGGCCACGGCGATGACCAGCAGGGCCAGTCCCCCGACCACCGCCGACAGGCCGGCGTCGGAGGTGACGGCCTCGGCGGCGAGGCACAGCACCGCCACCACCACCAGCTTGGAGAAGACCAGGGCCCCCAGGGTCTCGCCCAGGCGGCGGGCCCAGCGGGTGGCGGCCGGCCAGGCCATGGTGGCCAGGGCCAGGGGCAGGAAGAAGACGCTGGCGTAGATGGCGGCCGAGCGCACCACCAGCTCCAGCCACAGCAGGAACCCGCCCACCAGGACGAAGACGGCCATGAAGATGAGCAGGAAGGCGGCGCCGGCCTGCGACGGCGAGGTGCCCATGGCGCCCAGGTCGGAGTCCAGCCGGCGCAGGAAGGCGGCGGCGTCGCCGCCGTCCTGGCCGACGAACCACGAGCACAGCTCGTCGGTGGCCCCCAGACCCAGGCTGACCACCTGCACCGCCACGTAGGTGAGGAGCACGGCCAGGGGCACCTGCACCACCAGCACCCGGGCGAGCATGCCGGCGTCCTGGCGGAGGACCGCCTGCACCGCCGCCAGCACCAGCACCGGACCGAGGACGGTGGCCGCCACCATCACCATGGCCCGGTAGTTCTGGAGGAACCACCCCGCTCCCAGGTCCGGGGTCGTCGAGGTGGTGGCGGCCCGGCCAAGCAGCCCGGCCAGCTCGGACAGGATCCGCCCCGCCGCCCCGGCCACCGCCGAGGCCAGCGCCCCCAGCAGGGCGGCGATCCCGAGCCCGGCCGCTCCCGAGGCCGCCGAGGACAGGGGGCCCAGCACCGCCGGGGCCATGGTCAGCACAGGTGCTCGGTGGTGGGGGTGGCGGCGGCGGTCGCCGTGGCCGAGCCGCAGTTGTTGGGCACGTCGTGGCCGGCGGCGAAGAAGAAGCTGACGATGGCAGGGGCGGCCCCGATGAGCAGGGCGGCCAGCCCGGACACCACCACCGCCCGCCGGCCGGCGGTGGAGTGCTGGTAGTTCTGGGAGTGGGAGCCGATGGCCCAGGTGGCCGCCCCCACCAGCAGGCCCAGGATGGCCAGCATCAGGGCCCAGCCCGATATCCCGTCGGCCAGCACCTGCAGCAGGTGACCCCCCGGCAGCGCCCCGATGTTGGGCGTCGGCCGGTAGACCGGGTCGCTGGCCAGATAGAGCACCCCCGAGTACGGCATGGGCCGGACCTCCCTCTCCTGACCCGGTGGGCCCGGGCCGGTCCCCACTTTAGAGCCCCTTCTATGTTGTTTCAATGTATTTCATGTTCTACGGTGCCGGCATGGGGACGGCGAAGGTGCTCGGGGTGGTGGGGCTGGCCAGCGTGCCGGCGTGGGCGGCCCTGGCCCTGGCCGGGTCCCTCGGATCGCTGGCCTCGGGTCTGGCCGGCGGCGGCGCCCGCAACCCGACCCCAGCGGTCGGAACGGCGGGATCGGCCGGCGCCAGCGTCGCACCCGGTCGGGACATCCCGGCGCCCATGCTCGGGCTGTACGAGCGGGCGGCGGCCACCTGCCCGGGCTTGGACTGGGTCGTGCTGGCCGGCATCGGCAAGGTCGAGACCGACCACGGGCGGGCGGTGGCGGTGTCCTCCGCCGGGGCCGAGGGCCCCATGCAGTTCATGCCGGCGACGTGGGCCGCCTACGGGACCGACGCCGATGGCGACGGGGTGGCGGACATAACCGACCCGGCCGACGCCGTGTTCAGCGCCGCCCGCATGCTGTGCGTCGACGGCGCCGGCGATCCCGCCACCGTGCGCCTGGCGGTGTGGGACTACAACCACTCCGCCGCCTACGTGGACCGGGTCATGGCCCTGGCTGCCGCCTACTCCCTCGCCTACGGCGGGTGATACCGGAGATGCAACCGATCGGCGGGGCACCGGCGTACCGTGACCAGCGGTGTCCGCATCGCAGCTCCTCGCCCAGCACCCCCAGCTTCCCTACCTGGCCGGTGCCGTCGCCGCCGGCCTGATCGGGTTGGCCAGCCTCTTGCGCTCGCTCCTCACCCGCCGCAGCCTGCGTCGGCGGATCGGGTCGCTCGCCCTGCGCCTCTCCGACGACCCGGCCGCCGCCGAGGGTCACAGCCTGGAGGCCGCCCTGAGCCACCTCGAGCACGCCGCCCAGCGGTCCCTGGAGCGCTCCAGCGAGGGCGAGTACCGGGTGTCGCGCCTGGCGGGGGCCCTCGACGCCGTGCCGGTCGGGGTGGTGGTGGCCGACGAGGCCGGGGTGGTGCGGTTCCACAACCTGCGGGCGGCCGCCCTGCTCGAGACGGCCGGCGACGGCCGCAGCACGGCCGAGCTGTCCGACGCCGTGGCCCGGCTGCTGGCCTCGGCCGGTGCCGGCCACCCGGTGGCCCGCACGATCGAGCTGGCCGGCCCCCCGCCGGCGGTGCTCAACCTGCGCTCGGTCGCCATCGACGACGGCCAGCGCCCGGTGGGGGCCATGGCGCTCATCGAGGACGCCACCGAGGCCAGGCGCCTCGAGGTGGTCAGCCGCGACTTCGCCGCCAACGCCGGGGAGCGGCTGCTGAGACCGGTGACCGCCATGGCCGCCCTGGCCCGGGTGCTGGCGGACGGCCTGGGTGCCGGCCCCGTCCCGCCCCCCGGCCGCTGCCCCGGCGGGGAGAGCCACCTGGCCCGCCGGCTGGCCGACGACGCCGCCCGCCTGTCCGGGGTCGTCGAGGACCTGGTGGAGCTGGCCCGGGCGGAACGGGACCAGGCCCGCCGCTTCGAACGGACCCCGGTGGCGGTGGTAATGGACGAGGCGGCAGCCGCCGTGCGGCCGCTGGCCCGCCGCCGCCAGGTGGGCCTCGAGGTGGCCCCGGCCGACATGGGCTGCGCCGTGGCCGGCGAGGGCCGGTCGCTGGTCGACGCGCTGGCCCGCTTGATCGAGAACGCCGTCAACCACTCCGGCCCGGGCCAGTCGGTCACCGTCGACTCGGTGGCGGTGGGAAACCGGGTCGACCTGGTGGTGCGGGACGCCGGCGCCGGCATGGACGATCCCGACCTCAGCCGGTCGTTCGAGGCGTTCTACCGGGGAGCGGGCTCCGGCGAGCCGGCCGGGGCGGGCCTGGGCCTGACGGTCGCTCGCGCCGTGGCCCACAGCCACGGCGGGACGGTGCTGGTCGACAGCCGCCCGGGCGAGGGCACCACCGCCGTCATCCGGCTGCCGCTGGCCGCCGCCCGGCTGGTCAGCTGATCAGCTCGGCGCCGCCCAGGTAGGGCCGCAGGGCGGCAGGCAGCTCGACGGTGCCGTCGGGGCGCCGGTGGCTCTCGACCAGGGCGGCCCACACCCGCGGCCAGGCCAGGGCCGACCCGTTGAGGGTATGCACGAAGGCGGTCCCCTCCCCACCCACCGGCCGGTACCGGACGTTGGCCCGCCGGGCCTGGTAGTCGGTGAACCACGAGACCGACGACACCTCCAGCCACATGCCGCAGCCCGGCGCGTAGGCCTCGAGGTCGAAGGTGCGCGACGAGGACTGGCCCAGATCGCCTGCGCACAGATCCACCACCCGGTAGGCCAGCTCCAGCTCCTGCAGCAGCCGCTCCGCCCGGGCCAGAAGGTCGGCGTGGACCTCGGCCGCCTGCTCGGCGGTGGCGTAGGCGAGGATCTCGACCTTGTCGAACTCGTGGACCCGCAGCAGGCCCCTGGTGTCGCGTCCGGCCGAACCGGCTTCCCGCCGGTAGCACGGGGTGGCGGCGGTGAAGCGCATGGGCAGATCGGCCCCGTCGAGGATCTCGTTTCGGGCCAGCGATGTCAGGGGCACCTCGGCGGTGGGGATGCCCCAGAGGTCGTCGCGCTCGATGTGATAGGCGTCGTCGGCGAACTTGGGCAGGTGGCCGGTGGCGACCATGGTGTCGGTCCGCACCAACGTCGGCGGCCTGATCTCCTCGAAGTCGGGCCGGTGGCGGTCGAGGGCGAAGCTGGTGAGGGCCCGCAGCAGCGAAGCGCCCATGCCCCGGAACATCGGGAACATCGAGCCCGACAGCTTGGCCCCCCGCTCGAGGTCGAGGATGCCGAGGGCGGACCCGACGTCCCAGTGCGGGATCTGGGCGTGCTCGGGATAGGAGGGGTTGCCCTCCTCGTCGAGCTCGACCCCCGGCGGCATCCACCGGCGCAGGACCACGTTGTCCTCCTCGGTGGTCCCGTCCGGAGCGGCGGCGTCGGGCAGGTTCGGAAGCCTGAGCAGCAGGTCGCGCAGCTCGGCGGCCACCCGGTCCACCTCGGCCTCCAGCGTCCGCTCCTGCTCGCCGAGGGCCCGGCTCTCCGTAGCCGCCAGCTCGGCGTCGGCGCCCCGCCCCGACCGGCGCGCCTCGCCCACCTCGCGTGAGAGCACCTTGACCCTGGCCCGGAGCTCGTCGCGCTCGCCGCTGAGCTGGCGGTGGCGGCGGTCGAGCTCGGCCAGACGGTCCACCTCGGCCCCGTCGATCCCCCGGCGGGCGAGGGCGGCGCGCACGACTTCGGGCTCGCGACGCAGTCGGTGGATGTCGAGCATTGAAATGTCGAAACTACTCTCGCCCCGGTGCCCGCCATCGACGTTTCCTCGCTGGTGGTGCGCTACGGGGACCTCACCGCGGTCGACCGCCTCGACCTCCAGGCCGAGGCGGGCGAGATCACCGTCCTGCTCGGTCCCAACGGTGCGGGCAAGACCACCACCGTCGAGACCCTCGAGGGCTACCGGCGCCCCGACGCCGGAACGGTGCGGATCCTCGGCCTCGATCCCGTCGCCGACCGGGCCGCCCTGGTCCCCCGGCTGGGGGTGATGCTGCAGCGGGGCGGCGTCTACCCGTCGATGGGCGCCCGGCGGGTGCTTGGCTTGTTCGCCTCGTTCTACGAGGATCCCGCCGACCCCGCCGCCCTGATCGAGCAGCTGGGGCTGGGGGCGGTGGCCGACATCCCGTGGCGACGCCTGTCCGGGGGCGAGCAGCAGCGGCTGTCGCTGGCTCTGGCGCTGGTGGGCCGGCCCGAGGTGGCCTTCCTCGACGAGCCCACCGCCGGGGTCGATCCCGCCGGACGCATCGGCATCCGCGACACGGTCGCCGGACTCCGGGGTGAGGGGGTGTGCGTGCTCATGACGACCCACGACCTCGACGAGGCCGAGCGGCTGGCCGACCGCATCGTGATCGTCGACCACGGCCGGGTGGTGGCGGCGGGATCGCCCACCGAACTGCGCCGGGCCGGTGCCGGCGGTCCGATCCGCTTCGGTGCCCCGCCCGGCCTCGACGTGGCCGGGCTGGGGGCGACCCTGGGCGCCCCGGTGGCCGAGGAGCGCCCGGGTGAGTACACGGTCGACACCGCCCCAACACCGAGCGCCATCGCCTCCCTCACCGCCTGGCTGGCCGAGCGCAACCTGCCCCTGGCCGACCTGCAGGCCGGCCGCCACCGCCTCGAGGACGTCTTCCTCCGCCTCACCTCCGACCGCGAGGAGTTATGAGCGCGCCGGCTCCGCCCGCCCGCCGGGTGGCGGCCCAGGCCCGCGCCGAGCTGGCCATGACCCTGCGCCGGGGAGAGTCGGTGCTGCTGGCCCTGGGGATACCGGTGATGCTGCTGGTCTTCTTCTCCCTGGTGCGGGTGCTGCCCACCGGGCCGGGGGCGCCCGTCAACTTCCTCGGGCCCGGCATCATCGCCCTGGCGGTGATGTCCACCGGCATGGTGAGCCTGGGCATCGCCACCGGGTTCGAGCGCAGCTACGGGGTCCTCAAGCGGCTGGGGACCACCCCGCTCGGTCGGCCGGGCCTGCTGGTGGCGAAGACCGTCGCCGTGGTCGGGCTGGAGGCGGTCCAGCTGGTCGTGCTGGTTCCGGTGGCGGTGGGGCTGGGCTGGCGGCCGGCGGGAACGGCGGCCGGCCTGGCCGTGGTGGCGGTGGTCGTGGGCACGGTCGCCTTCGCCGGACTTGGCCTGCTCATGGCCGGTTCCCTCAAGGCGGAAACGACCCTGTCCGCCGCCAACGGCCTTTATCTTGTGCTCCTTCTCCTGGGAGGAATGGTCATCCCCCTGACCAAGCTCCCCTCGGCCCTGGCCGGGGTGGCCCGGGCCCTGCCGGCCGCCGCCCTCTCCCAGGCCCTGTCGGGGGCCCTGGGCCCGGCGCACCGGGTGGGCATCCACGACTGGGTGGTGCTGGCGGTCTGGGCGGTGGCGGCGCCGGTCGCCGCCGCCGTCACCTTCCGCTGGGAATGATCCGGGCCAGCCACCAGTCCAACCTGGCCCGGCTGAGCTCCCCGTCGACCTTGCCCACCACGCGACCCCGGGTGTCGATGAACACCGTGGTCGGGGTGCCGCCCAGCCGGTACAGGTTGGCCACCTTGTCGTCGGGATCGAAGCCGGCCGGGTAGCTGACCCCGGCGGTGGCCAGCAGCCGGCGGGCCGGGCCCAGCTGGTCCTCCAGGTCGACGCCCACGAACGCCACCCGCCGGCCCGAGGACCGGGCGGCCCCCGCCAGCAGGGGAAGCTCCTGGCGGCAGGGCGGGCACCAGGCGCCGAAGAAGTTGAGCACCGCCGGCCTGCCCCTGATCAGCCCGCTCAGCCGGAAGCTCACCGAGGTGTCCCCGACGTAGGGGAGGCTGAAGTCGGGTGCCGGGCCCTGGACCCTGACCACGTCGACCGGGGCCGGGGTGCGGGTGAGCCCGGAGTACAGGCCGACGGTCACGATGAAGCCGACCGTGGCGGCGCCGATGGCCACCCGCAGGCGGGTGGAGAGGTAGGGCCGCCGGCGCCGGGCGGCGGGAGCAGGCTCGGCGCCGGCCCCCGGACCGGTCAGGGCCAGAACCGGCGGACCAGGACGTCGCCGGCCATGGCCACGAACAGCACGGTGAGGTAGGTGATCGACCAGCCGAACAACCGCATGGCGGCGGCGGCCGACTCCGACCGGAGCAGCTGCACCGCCCGCACCATGAACACCGCCCCCACCAAGGTGGCGGCCACCAGGTAGAGCAGGCCCAGATGGGCCACCGGGGCCAGCACCAGCGACAGGGCCCCCAGCACGGCGGTGTAGGCGACGATCCGGCGGGAGGTGTCGGCCAGCGAGCGCACCGCAGGCAGCATGGGCACCTCGGCGGCGGCGTAGTCCTCGCGGTAGCGCACGGCCAGGGCCCAGAAGTGGGGCGGGGTCCAGACGAAGATGATCCCGAACATCACCAGGGGGGCCAGGGCGAGGTGGTCGGTGACCGCCGCCCATCCCACCAGCACCGGCACCGCCCCGGCCGCCCCGCCGATGACGATGTTCTGGGTCGAGGTCCGCTTCAGCCAGAGCGTGTAGACGAACACGTAGAACAAGGTGGCGCTCACCGCCAGGACCGCGCTCAACAGGTTGACCGCCCACCACAGCTCGGCGAAGGCCAGCACCTCCAGCACCACGGCGAAGACGAGGGCGCCGGAC
The DNA here is from genome assembly GCA_035653595.1 of Acidimicrobiales bacterium. Classification (GTDB taxonomy): domain Bacteria; phylum Actinomycetota; class Acidimicrobiia; order Acidimicrobiales; family JAJPHE01; genus DASRBO01. The sequence goes on from DASRBO010000176.1 coordinate 36,864, forward strand.
GGGCTGACCACCCCGGTGACCAGGGGCCGGTTGCGGGTGCGGCGCATGATGCGGTCGATGTCGCGGTCGACGTACATGTTGATGGCGTTGGCGCCGCCGGCGGCCAGTGTCCCGCCGACCATGGTCGCCAGCACCAACCAGCCCGAGGGCAGCCCCCGGGCGGCGACCACCATGGTCGGCACGGTCGTGACCAGCAGGAGCTCGATGATGCGGGGCTTGGTCAGGGCCACGTAGCCCTTCACCCGGGCCATGAGCCCACGATCGGAGGCGGTGTCGACGGCGGCCACGGTGACGGACATGGGCTTCCCACGTTACCGACGCCCCCGGGTCGCCTGGCAAGACGGCGCCGGGGGACCCGTAGCATGGGCAGCCATGAAGAGGCCCCGGCTGACGCCTCGCGCCGCCCGCCGCGCCTATCTGGTGGCCCTGGTCGCCCTGTGCCTGATCGTCCTCACCGGCGCCGCCGTGCGCCTCACCCAGTCCGGTCTGGGCTGTCCCGACTGGCCGACGTGCACCGCCCACCGGCTGGTGGCGGCGTGGCAGTACCACGCCGCCATCGAGTTCGGGAACCGGGTGGTGACCGTGGCGGTGACCCTGGCCGTGCTGGCCGCCCTCGGCGCCGCCTGGCTGCAGGTCCCCCGCCGGGCGGACCTGCTGTGGCTGTCGGCGGGCACCGTGGCCGGGGTGGTGGCCCAGGCCGTCCTCGGCGGCATCACCGTGCTGGCCAAGCTCTCGCCTCCGTGGGTGATGGCCCACTTCCTCCTCTCGATGGCGGTGGTGGCCGTGGGGGCCGCCCTGGTCGACCGCTCCCGCCGTCCCGCCGGACGGCGCCAACCGGTGGTCACCGGCCGTCTTCTGATGACCAGCCGGGCGATGGTCGCCCTCAGCGCCGTCGTGCTCGGCCTCGGCACGGTGGTGACCGGCTCCGGGCCCCACTCCGGCGGGGTCGACGTGGCCCGGCTGCCCCTGCCGGCCCGCGACGCCGCCGAGCTGCACAGCACCGCCGTCGTGCTGCTGGTCGGTCTCACCCTGGGGGTCCTGCTGCTGCTCAGGCCGGCGGGGGCGCCGGCGGCGGTCGAGGCTCGGGGGCGGGTTCTCCTCTACGTGATGGTCGCCCAGGGTGCGGTCGGCTACACCCAGTACCTCACCGGCGTGCCGGCAGCCCTGGTGGAGATCCACGTCGCCGGCGCCCTGGCGGTGTGGCTCGCCGTCCTGCGCTTCCACTGGTCGCTCCGCCGGACGCCGACGGGCGGCGACGAGCCGGCTCCGTCGGTGGCGTCCGCCTCCGACCCGGTCGTGGCCAGCGCCGAGCAGGTGGTGGCGGCCCTCGGCGGCGCGCCCGCCCAGGCCGGCGCCCCGAGTTGACGGTGGCGGCCGGGGCGACCGGTTCGGGATGACCGCCCCACTGACGGCACCGGTACGCGAGCGCGTTCCCGCCGGGGACGAGGACGTCCGACCCGACCGTCCCTGGATCGTCATCGTCTGGAACGACCCCATCAACCTGATGTCCTACGTGACCTACGTGTTCCAGAAGCTGTTCGGCTACAGCCACGAGAAGGCCACCCGGCTGATGCTGCAGGTGCACCACGAGGGCCGGGCCATCGTCTCCAGCGGCACGCGCGAGCGGGCCGAGCTCGACGTGTTCCGCCTCCACGAGCACGGGCTGTGGGCGACCATGGAGCAGGAGAGCTGATGCCGAGCCCCCACCGCCGGGTCCGGCGCAACCGCCGGGGGGAGTACCTCATCAACCTGCCGCCCGACGAGCGGGAGCTGCTGCGCTCGCTGCCCGGACAGCTGGTGGAGCTGCTGTCCGACCCCTCATCCCCCGACCTGCGCCGGATCTTCCCCCCGGCCTACGTCGAGGACGACCAGGCCGAACGGGAGTACCGGCGCCTTATGGAGGAGGAGCTGACCACCCGCCACCGGGTGGCACTGGAGACCATGGCGGCGACCGTCGACGCGTCCCGCCTCGACCAGGACCAGATGGCGGCGTGGGCCAGTGCCCTCAACGACCTGCGCCTCGTCCTCGGGACCAGGCTCGACGTGAGCGAGGACATGCAACCTCCCGACCCCGACGACCCCCGGGCGCCGGCCCATGCCCTCTACGGCTACCTGAGCTGGCTGCAGGAGCAGGTGGTCGAGGCCCTGGCCGCCGGGCTCTGAGGCCCGTTCGCTCTGGCAGCATGAGCTGATGCCGGTCGACACCGTCACCGTGGCCGCCGGGGACGGCTCCCGCCTGGCGGTGGACCTCTGGCCCGGGGGCGGGGACGTGCCGTTCCTGCTCGTCCACGGCCTGGCCTCCAACGCCCAGCTGTGGTGGGGGGCGGCCGACGAGCTGCACCGGCTCGGTCACCCGGCGGCGGCCATGGACCAGCGGGGCCACGGTCGCTCGGAGCAGGCGGACACCGGCTACGACCTCGACACGGCCTGCGCCGACCTGGTTTCGGTGCTCGACCACCTCGACGGGCTCGAAGGCTTCCGGGGCCGCATGCCTGTCGTCGCTGGCCAGTCGTGGGGAGCCAACGTCGCCCTCGAGGTCGGCTGGCGCCATCCCGAGCGGGTGGGCGGAGTGGTGTGCGTCGACGGTGCCACCAGCGACCTGGCCGGGCACTTCCCCCTTTGGGAGGACTGCGCCAAGGCCCTCGCCCCGCCGCGGCTGGCCGGCACCCCGCTGGCCCGGATAGAGGCATTCAGCCGCCAGGCCCATGGGGACTGGCCCGAGTCGGGCATCCGGGGGGCGCTGGCCAACTTCGAGGTGCGCCCCGACGGCACCGTCGCCCCGTGGCTGTCCTACGACCACCACATGGAGCTGCTGCGGGCCCTGTGGGAGCACCGGCCCAGCCGGCGCTACCCGGAGATGAAGGTTACGGTCCTGCTGGTGCCGGCCGGCAACGGCCGTCCGGGCAAGCGGGACGGGGTGGAGGCGGCCCTCGGCGCCCTGCCCCGGGCGGGCGTTCGCTGGTTCGATGGCGCCGACCATGACCTGCACGCCCAGTTCCCGGCCGAGCTGGCCGCCGCCCTGGACGAGGAGTGCCGCCACGGGGTGCTGTCGGGGCCGTGACCGTCGACCTGCCCCGACTGCTGGTGGTGATGGGATCGGGCGAGACCAGCCCCACCATGGTCAAGACCCACCGGGCCGTCCTCGACCGGCTGAGCCCGGGTCGGGGCCCGGCCGTTCTGCTCGACACGCCGTTCGGGTTCCAGGAGAACGCCGACGACATCACCGGCCGAGCCCTGGCCTACTTCGAAGACAGCGTCGGGGTCCGCCTCGAGGTGGCCCGCTACCGGTCATCGGCCGACCGCGTCGATCCCGTCGCCTACGGCCGCAGCATGGAGGCGCTCCGCCGGGCCGGCTACGTCTTCGCCGGACCCGGGTCTCCGTCCTATGCCCTCGAGCAGTGGTCGGCGTCCGAAGTCCCGGCGATACTCGGCGACAAGCTCGAGCTCGGGGGCTGCGTCAGCTTCGCCAGCGCGGCAGCCCTGACCCTCGGACTGCTCACCGTACCCGTCTATGAGATCTACAAGGTGGGCTCATCGCCCCACTGGCTCGAGGGCCTCGACCTGCTCGGCCGGGCCGGGCTCCGGGCGGCGGTCATCCCCCACTACAACAACGCCGAGGGCGGCAACCACGACACCCGGTTCTGCTACCTGGGCGAGCGGCGCCTGGCAGCAATGGAGGCCCTGATGCCCGAGGATGCCTTCGTGCTCGGGATCGACGAGCACACCGGGGTGGTCATGGATCTCGACGCCGACACCGCCGAGGTGGTCGGGCTGGGGGTGATGACCCTGCGCTACCGGGGCGCCAGCCGGCAGCTCGAAGCGGGCCAGAGCGTGGCCATCTCCCAGTTGGGGGAGCTGGCCCGGGGTTCGCAGGCCGGAGCCGGACCGCCGGCGGCGCCGGCCACCGCCCGGCATGAGCCCGCCAGCGGCGGCACCGCCCGCTCGCCCCTGCTGGAGGCGGTCCGACAACGCCAGACCGACTTCGACCGGGCCCTGGCGGCAGGCGACGCCGACTCCGCCGTGCGGGCGATCCTCGACCTCGAGGAGGAGCTGGTGTCGTGGGCGGCAGACACCCTGCAGTCCGACGAGATGGACCGGGCCCGGGCGGCCCTGCGCTCGATGGTGGTGGCCCTGGGTGACCGGGCCCGCCGGGGCCTGGCCGACCCGCGCCAGAGCCTGGGCCCGTTCGTGGAGATCGTCCTTCGGGCCAGGACCGATGCCCGCCACGACCGCCGTTACGCCCAGGCCGACGCCCTGCGCGACGCCCTGGTGAGCCTGGGCGTCGAGGTCATGGACACCCCGGAGGGGACCGCCTGGGAGCTGGCCCGGCCCGGAGGGGCTCCGGAAAGGCCCTGATACTGTGTCGGCACCCTTAGCGTGGAAGCGGGCCCCCATCGTCTAGCGGCCTAGGACGCCACCCTTTCAAGGTGGTAGCACGGGTTCGAATCCCGTTGGGGGTGCAACTGGGACCTGTGGTGCAGTTTGGAGTGCACGCCGGCCTGTCAAGCCGGAGGTCGCGGGTTCAAATCCCGTCAGGTCCGCCCACCACCCTCGGGTGGTGCGGGGTCGGGTAGCTCAGTTGGCAGAGCGCGCGCCTGAAAAGCGTGAGGTCACCGGATCGACGCCGGTCCCGACCACTCATAACTGCGCTTTGACCACGGAATCGGTGGTTTCGACGGCACTGGGCACCGTCACCTGAGGAGCCGAAGATGGCCCGAGGGCGTGGAAGATCTGCGCCTCGGCCAGGTCCCGCATCCGACGACGGTCGAGACGTCCGGTGCACCCCGGTTCGATGGGCTCCAGAATCTCGACGACGATGGCGCCGCTGGTGAGCCGGAGGGCGCCCCGAGGTGGGAGGCGCTCGGCAGTGTGGTGGATGGCGACGGGTACCACGGCGACGCCGGCGCCGACAGCCAAGCTGAAGGCCCCGGTCTTGAACTCCAGCCGCTGCCCAGCCGGCGCGATCGCCCCCTCGGGGAAGATCGCCAACGGTCCCGTCCCGAACCGGTCGGCTAAGGCAGCGAGCTCGCGGACGCCCTGAATGGGGTGGCGACGGTCGACGCTCTCAAGCCCGAAGGCCCGGCGGGCCACACGTCGGAGCGCGCCGGGCAGGAGGTCGGCCGCCATGACGAGCCGCAAATCGGGAATGGCGATGATCAGAGCCGGGATGTCGAGTGGGCTCGAGTGGTTGGCGCAGAGCAGGACTGCGTCCATGGCGGCCAGCCGCTCGGCCCCGACAACCTCTACGCGGAGTCCCACCAAGCGCGCCGTGGACCGGCAGCCGACGCGGAGCACGGCCCGCCCCCACCGAGGCCGAACCGACCCGACCGCCGCGGCAACGGGCACGAGGGTGCCCAGGGCGGCGACGATGAGGAACCGCCGTATCCCGATGACCCATCCCTCGACCCGTGCCGGCGAGGGGCGATCTGCCCCGGCCGCCGCCAAGAGGACGAGGAGGGGGCCGAGGCCGATGTCGGTGGCGCCAGAGGTGAGGATCCCGCCCAGCTGCTCCCCGACCACCCAGAAGGCCATCGCCGCAACGGCCCCGGCGGCCAGGAAGGCTCCCGACCACCGCCTGAGCAGAACTGCCCCTGCCCCGATCGATCCCTGCACGACCGCCAGCGCCACGGGAAGGGCAAAGGGGTGGGCGCCGGTCAGATCGACGACTCCCCGGGCCGCCGCTCTCAACGCCGCCGGCTGACCGGCGGAGTGCTCTGTCAGGTTGGCGATCATGACCTGGGCGGGCGACCAGCTGCCTGACAGCTGCAGGATCGACCCGCCGACCCAGATCCCCGCCCACAGGAGGGACCACAGCCGCCGATCGAGATCGACCCGGCCGGCACTGGGCCAGGCCAGGATGGCGACGGCGGCGTAGAGCAGAGCCGGCCCCGGTGCCCCCCCGAGTACGAGCGCCTGCCCACTGGCCAGGAAGCCGAATCCCTCGCCGACGGTCCAGATGACGGCGGCGAACGCAATGGAGGCGCCCAACCACGCCCGGGAGCCGCGGCCGGCCAGAAGGGCTATCCCCACCGTCGCCTCGATGAGGACAATGGCCGCGTTGGCCGCCGCCCAGTGGGCGGACAAGGGTCGCAGGGCGGTCAAGACGAGGTGATTGGCCCAGGGCGGCTGCCCCATGGCCGCCTGGGACAGACCGTCGGTGAGGAACCGGGCGTGCCACTTGGCAGGCTCCGACTGCAGGAGGGCGTCGATCACCCAGGCCGCGCCGAGGAGCCGCCGGAGGGTCGTCCGTCCGACCAGCCGGGGCCCCGGCCAGGGTCGCACCGACCCCGCCTCAGGCGGAAAGGGACAGGAGGGGGCCTCCTCCCACCGGCTGCCTGGCGTGAAAGGCGGAGAGGGCTCCTTCGACCAAGCCGAGGCCTCCCAGCCCGGGGAGGCGGTCAACCCGGCGATCGATTCGACGGGCGACGCCCAGACCGTCTGGTCCGGAGAACAGCGCTTGCGCCAGATGGGCGCTCTCGTCTGGAGGCATGACCCCTGAACCCACCGGGGCCCAGAGCCTGCGCAGGGCGAGGCGGGTCAGGCCCCGAGCCCGCGAGCTGGCGGCGAGGCGCCTCTCAGCCTGCGAGGCATAAAAGTCGATATGGCGGCCCTCCTGTCGCATGATCCGACCCACCAGGCTGGAGAGCACCGGGTGGGAGGACCGGCGCCCCAACTGCGAGTAACCGGCCTGGGTTGTCCATTCGTTGACTGCCCCCCAGGCCATGTGCACGGCCACGAAGTCGGCTCCGAGGGCCCAAGAGGCTGCCGCCATGCCCATCGGCCGGAACTTCTCCCTGGCCCCGAGACGTGCCCGCATCGGGCCCACCCGGGCCGAACCGGCCGGCTCGTCGTGGGCGGCCAGCACGGCGGCCAGGGCCTCGCCGTGCCAGAACTCCTCGTAGACCCAGAAGGACAGAAATGCCGTCACTTCGGGATCTGCATGCGCCTGGGTGACCAGGAGGTCGCGTAGATAGCAGGCGGTGTGGAACTCCACGTCGTGCATGTAACGCAGGCAGCGCAGTGACCATTCAGGCAGGGGATGGCGCCGGAACGCGTTCAGGTCCAGGTCGTCCCAACGCAACCGGTCGGTCCGGGCCTTGTAGGCGGTGATGTCGAACTCCATGCCTCTACTTCGTTGCCGGCGCCGTCCTGTATGACAGTCGCTCTCTACCGCCGGATCAGTCGGCCCACCAGGATGGCCAACTCGTAGAACAGGCAAAGGGGAAGGGCCAACACCAGCATCGAGAACGGGTCCGAGCTCGGGGTGGCAATGGCGGCGAAGCCGAACACGGCCACGATGGCCCACCGCCTCCGGGCGGCCAGCGTGGACGAGCGGACCACCCCCGCCGCCTGGAGAGCCACCAGGAGCACGGGGAACTCGAAGGCCACCCCGAAGACCACGATGAGAAGGACGATCAGGCGCAGATAAGCCGACGGGTCGTAGATGCTCTGCAGGCTCGGCCCACCTATGGACGACAACCAGCGCAGGGCGTGTGGGAAGGTGAGCCAGGCGACACCGCCGCCGAGGCTGAAGAAGACCAACGATGCGCCTACGAAAGGAACGGCGTAGCGCTTCTCGTGGCCGTGCAGGCCCGGGGTCACGAAGCGCCACAGGTGCCAAAACAGCACGGGAAGGGCCAGGACGATGCCGCCCCAGACGGCGATGCGGAACCTGATGCTGAGCCCGTCGAGAGGCCCGGTCACGTATAAGGCGCAGCGGTGGCCGGCCGGGACTATGTGACAGTAGGGAGCGACGAAGAAGGACAGGATCGACTCGTAGAGCGCGAAGGCCACTATCCCGCCGGCGCCAACAGCCACGACCGAGAGGATTACCCGTCGGCGCAGCTCGGCCAGGTGACCGGCCAGAGTCAACTCCACCACCGCCGAGCGGCGGAGCGGCAGCCTCAGCGCCATGTCGACTCAGCGCCTACCGAAGCGACGCCGGGGTGCTCAGCGACTGTCGGAACATCCGACGCAGCGACCCGGTACGACTCGGCGGCTGGCACCTGAATCTGGGGCACAACGGCCACGGACGGCTCGGCCCGCGGCCCGGCGGGGAGGGTGGGATGGCGCAGGGAGCGCGCCGCCGAGCGCAGTTCCTCGATTGGTTCGGCGAGGCCTGCCTCGCTCATGACCGAGCGGGACTGGGCCTGGATCCCGGCCGAGATCCCACGGAGCTCGGACAGGAGGCGCCCCGCCGTACGCAGCGCCGACGGGAGCTTGTCCGGGCCCAGCACGACGAGGACGACTACGGCCAGGAGGAGGAATTTCGCCGAGAACAGGTCCATATCGTCGGTCAGGCCGGGGGGCCCGGGACTGGCGCGGTGGCCTCGGAAGAGCCGTCCTCGACGCCCTTCTTGAACTCATGGGAGGCCGAGCCCAGCGAGCGAGCGAGCTTGGGCAGTTGGCTGCCCCCGAAGAGCAGAACGAGGACGAGGAGAACGATGGCGATGTCGGGTCCGAGAATGTTGCCGAGAACCATTGGGGTTCCTTTCTGCCGCCCTTCGGACGGCCCATGAGTGGTGATGGATTGGTGGTCGGGTGGCGGGGGGCCAGGAGCTGGACAGGCGGCCCGCCGGCTTTGGCGGGAAGCCGACGGGCGAGCCCGTCCGACCACCTCCGCCGTCCCCGGGTTGTGATGCGACCTTGAGGAGACTGGAGGAGGTGGGGGCGAGGGGAGCGGCGTTGCTCCCTCAGGCCTTCTTGACCGAGTAATCGGTGGGGGGTCGGGCCCCGTCGGTCTTGGCGAAGGCAACAGGCACGGGGTACTGGCCGAGCACGAAGTTCAAGATGGCAGCGTGTTGCATCTCGACGGGCTGGATGGCGGCGGCGGTCGAGATGGCCTGGTGGCTCTGGGCCACCCCGATCCCGTTCAAGTACGTGGCCGAGGCGATGTTCTCGAGCTCCAAGGCCAGCTTGGCCAGACCTCCCACGTCTTTCACCTGGGTGAAGCCCGACTGCACCGTCGGGGTCACGGCGGGGTCGGTGACGGTCACCTTCTGGTAGCCGGCGCCGGTGACGATGGCGTTCCAGGCATCGGCGTGGTCCTGGTGCTGAGCCTTGGCCGTGGTGGCGAACGTGACCACGGCCGGGGGGACGGCGCCGAGCTTGCCGGCCTTGGCCGCCTGGATCCCGGCGTCGTAGGCGAACACGGCCAGGTTCTCCAGGCTGGCGGCCATGGCCCCCACTTGGACATCGAGATTCGCCCCCGTGGACCCGGCCGTGGTCGTGGTCGACGATGCCGCCGGGGAGCCCGAGGACCCACAGGCGGCCAGCACCGCTCCGCCAACCACCAACAGGCCACCCCCGGCTAGAAAGCCCCGGCGGGAGACGGTCCCGGCCGAGGGCGCGGCCCCGTGGGTCTCGATCCACTCGGCCACCGACTCCCGCATCTGGGGCAGCGTCTCGCGGTGGCGTTCTTCCATGTCCGCCGTCAGGGACAGCAGCTCGGCCTCGGAGATGGCCATGACTTCTTTGTTGCGGCGGACGATCCTCACGCGACGGCTCCTTCAGCGGCCGGACTGGCCTGGTCGGTCTTGTAGAACGAGTCGGGGAACCCCACCGAACCGGCGGCACCAGGAAGGGCGGCGGCGTTGGGAGGAAGGGCGATCAGCTGGGGGGCGCCGCCGTTGAGCAACGCCTGGACGGCCAGCAGGATCGAGACGTGCTGGGCCTCGACGCCCATGATCGAGGCGGTCACCTTGCGGGCCTGCTGATCGGACAAGGCTCCGACGTCGGCCACATAGGTCTGGGCCGCCACCGTTTCGAGCTTGATGGCCAGCCCCACCACGTCGCCCGGTCCCTTGATGCCAGGCAGGGCAGCCTGTACCACCGCGGCGTACTTCGGATCGGGATTGTTCTGGGGCTTGCCGCCCAGGCGGGTGGCCGTCGCATTGAAGGCCTGGAGATGCTGGCTGTGCTGATCCATGGTCATGGTTGCGAAGGCCTTGACCACCGAGTTGGCCGACGAGCCTCCGATGAAGGGCAGGGTGAGGGCGGTCTTGTAGGTCGCCACAGCCAGGGCCTCGATCGAAGCCGCCGTCTGCATCATCTGGATGTCGGTGTTCTGGTCGGCGAAGGCGGGCGAGTCGAACAGGGCGAGGAGGGCGGCCCCGAAGCCGGCGGCGACGACGCCGCCCACTCCGACGAGGCTCTTGCGCAGCACCTCGCGCCGACCGGCAGCAAAGGCCCGGTTGGCGTCGGGGTCGGTTTGGGTGTCTCGGTGGTGCTCGACCACCTCGGCCAGCCCAGGGCGCGATTCGCGCATGGCGTCGGCGTGGGTGTCCGCCGATTCCTCCATCAGCCCCCGTAGGGAGGCATCGTCAAGGCTCACGTGGCGTATCTCCTGATCGTTTGCGGGTTCATGTGACGTCCTTCGCCACGGGAGCAAATCTGGATGAAGATCTGTCCGGCTGCTGCCGCACCGGCGCCGCCGCCCTGATGGCTCCGACCCCGAAAAGCAGCGCTCCGCCAACCTCGGCCACCCCGCCGATGACGGCGGGAATGGCCTGGCCCGTCTCGGTGAATCCGAAGAGGCCGACGGTGGCTGACAGGACATAGCCCCCGAACACGGAAAGGAGGAAGCCTCCGGCCGCCGCGACCAGGAAGCCTCCGCCGTAGGAGAGGACGAGAAGTCCCAGCACCGTGGCGGCGATCACGGTGGCGACGAACGACGGCCCGATTGTCGGGATCTGGCGATAACCGGCGTGCACGTAAAGCCAGGCATGGACCACTGCCGTGGTTCCCAGTGCCGCAGTGCCCACCAGTCGGAAGGCCGGGCTGAGACGGCTGGCACCCAGGCGGGCGAACGGCCTCATCTCTTGACCGTGAGGGCGCCATGCATGAACTGGTGGATGGCGCAGTGGTACGAGAAGGCCCCTGACGAGGGGACCTGGAAGGTCACCGTCTGTCCCGCCTTGATGTTGCCGGTGCCGAACCGACCGTCATCGGCGGTCACGGTGTGGGTCGAATCGTCCTGGTTGTGCACCGTCACCGTTGCCCCCGCCGCCACGGTGAGGCTCGCCGGCACGAAGGCGAAGTTCTTGATCACGATGGTGTCGGTGCCGCCTCCGGACGATGCCGGCGCGTTCGCCGAGGCCGACGAAGCCCCGCAGGCGGAGGCGCCGAGCACCGTGCCCAGCCCGGCGGCGCCAACGGCCAAGGACCGAAGAAGCTTGTGCTTGCTCACACAGGGGTCTTCGCCGCCGGCGCCTCGTCTGGATGAAGGTCCGGGCCGGGACTGGCGCCGGGGCCTAGATGGGGGCCGAGGCGACCGGAGCCCCAGTTGGCTGCGGACTGCCTCCCGCCGGCTCGTCGGTGATGGCCAGCACGGACGCCCCCGGGGCCACCCGGAAGGACGAGACACCAGGCTCGGCCCCCAGCACTCCGGCGGAGACGGGATGGCCGTCCACTATCGACCACAGCTGGTAGGTCCGCGACCCGGGTAGGTCAGAAAGGCCCTCGGAGGCGAGGTAGGCCTGACCCCCGGGCAACACGGCAGCAGCCGCCATCACCGTCCCGTTCCACGAGGTGAGCGCCACTCGGCGCGCCCGGGGATCCAGGGCGGCAGCCGTCGCCTGCTCCAACGCACGACTCGAGGCCAGGGCCGAGCGCAGCTGGCCGACCTGATGGTCGGTGTGCACGTAACCCACCCCGAGCAGCCCGACGGCGGCAGCCGCCACACCGGCCACGCCTACAGACCAACGGCGCCACCGGCGATGCTCCGCCGGCGGGGTTGCGCCTCCCACCACCATCCGAAGGGCTGGCGGAGAGGTGCCGGCCTCGATCCCCTCGGCGATGCGCTCCCACACCCCGGCGGGGGCGTCCTCCCCGGCATAGGCGAGGAAACCAGCGGTATCGCGGTGATCGGCCAGCTCGGCCCGGCAGCGGGGACAACCCCGGAGGTGGTCCTCCACCAGGACGGCCTCGTCGGCATCGACGGCATCGAGCGCGTAGGCGGCCACCAGGGCGGCCATCTCCTCGTGGTCCACGCTCATTGCTCCATCGCCCCCACGTCTACCAGGGCCGTTCGCAGGCGGCGCAGGCCGTAGCGGATCCGGCTCTTGATCGTGCCCTCGGCCTCTCCCAGCAGGGCCGCGACCTCGCGGTAGGTATGGCCCCCGAAGTAGGCCATCTCGATGGCCTGGCGCTCTCCCTCGGCCAGGGTGCCGAGGGCTGTCCTCACCCGCTCCCCCACCGCCAGGTCCCACACCTCGCGCTCGAGGTCGTAAGGAGACTGGGCCAGGCCGGCCAGGCGGGCCTCCCTGTCCCGGCGCCGGCCCTCGGAGCGGAGCAGGTCCACCGAGCGCCGGTGGACGATGGTCAGGAGGTAAGAGCGCAGCGAGCCCCGTTCCGAGTCGAAGCGGTCGGGGTGCTCCCACAGGACGGTGAAGGCCGTCTGGGTCACGTCCTCGGCTCGGCCACGGTCCCCCAGCACTCGGACAGCCAGAGAGAAGACCGCACCACCGTGGCGGCGGTAGGCCTCGGCCAGGGCTTCGGGGCGCCACCGCCCGATCGCCACAACGAGGGCGGCGTCTCCCAGGCTCTGGACTTCGGTGCTCTCCTCCTCCATCACCGGCTATTCGACACGAGGCCGGAGTTGGATGACGAATTTCGACTGCTCGGGTGCCCTGCCTCTGACTCTTCCACGATGCGCCCACGCGCAGCGTGGGTCGCCGCCGCTCAGGTGCACGCGGCCCAGTGCGGACCCGACCCGGGCCGACGGGCTCTCGGCTCCTGACGCCGGAAGAGCGAACCGGCGGCGTGGGCTACTCGATCGGCTGGTGCGCGATGGCCCGCGGCTCCCGCCCCGCCAGGAGCCAGCCGATGGCGGTAGCCACCAACGGCATACCGATGAGGATGGCCAAGAGATTCGCCACCGGTACGTTGGCGAGGGCGGCGATGCCCCCGTTGAGGGAGTTGCCCCGCAGCCAGCCGATCACCCCGATGTAGCCGGTGAGTGTGCCGAGGACCGCCCCGGACAGCGCAAGGCCGCCGGCGGTGGCCGCCGTGAGTGTCCGCCGGGTGCTGCTGCTCGCCCCCGTGGCGGTGAGGGCGCGCAGGTCGGTGGCGGTCTCACTACGGATGAGGCCGACGCTCATGGCCAGGATGGCCAAGGCGAGACCGATGCCGAAGAGGGTCGCCAGGTTGATCACCTGGTCCGAGGAAGGCTCGTCGTTCTTGGTCTCGACGACCAATCCGGCCGACACCGCGACGCGTCGGGCGTCGCCGATCTGCGTGCTGGTCAGGGGCTTGGGTGTCTCGATGAGCCAGCCGGAGGTCTCCATGGGAAGGCCCAGTCGTTCCACTGCGTGTTCGGTGATGACTGTGTTGGGCGCCGACGTACCGGAGGGCAGGGCCGGCACTTCCTGGATGACCGGGTTGGTCAGGCATTGGCCGGGGGGACAGGGAAAGTCCGATTGGCTGGCACCGGCGGACGGTCCCGGCCCCCGCTGGTACAACGACGCGGTCGGGTTGTAGAGCAGCTGCATGTTGGAGAGCCCGGAGATCCCCGGCCGGTGGGTGAGGACGTCGGCGTCAGGGTTGATCTGGGCGGCATGAACCCCGAAGGCATGCAGCAGGGCCGGCGTGGCGATGAACATCGGTCCGTTCCAGTTGCGCCCGGCGGCGGCGTGGCGCAACTGCGCGCTGGTCGTGTCCAGTTCGACGATCTGGCGGGCTCCGAGGAGTGCGGCCAGGTTGTGCGCGGCGTTGTCCATCGCCTGCAGCTGCGGGGCGGTCGGTATTGAGGGGCTGGGACCGTCGCCCTTGGCTGCGACCATGTCCGGCGGTATGTAGTCAGGGCCGTTGGTGGTGTAGAGCGCCAGCTGGTTCGGCTCCAGGTTGGGACCGACGTAGTCGAGGGCGTTGGCGTAGCGGGCGGCGGCCACGATGGCGACGATGACGGCGATCAGCACCCCGAGGCTGATTGCCGCCAGGGCCGAGCCGGACCGGGCCCGGTAGCGGTCCAGGTCACGCAGGGCAAGCCGGATGGCGACCGGCGCCCGGCGCCCCAGCAGGGCCAGCACCGACAGGCAGAAGGGGGACAGCAGGATGATGGCTGGGACGAGCGCCACTAGGCCAAGGACCATCACCCTCATGGCCCCGCCTGTCCTTCCCCACTGCGCCTGACTTCCCGAGTAGCCCAGCAGCAGAAACGCGACCGCCAGGAAGGCGAGGCCGGGGAGTGCGGACCGTCGGAGCTGCCGGGGTGGCGTCGGCCGGCCCGACAGGGCGGCCACGATCGGGGTCCGGCTGATCGATCGGGCCGGGCGGGTCGCCGCCACGTAGGTGGCCACCAGGGCTAGCGCCACCGCCAGGACGATCACCCGCCACGGCAGCGCCCACACCCCGATCACATGGCCGACGCTGGACTCGAGGCGGGGCCGGTAGGCGAGCCAGGCGGCCACCGCCAACCCGATGCCAGCGACCGCTCCGACGCCGCCGACGACAATGCCGTTGGCCTTGACGACTAAGCCGACGTTGCGGGGGGTGGCTCCCTGGGCGGCGAGCATGCCGAGCGAACGGAGCCGGCGATGCGCCAGGACGGTGAAGCCTCCGACCGCCACCAGCGCTATCAGCAGCATTCCGAGGGTCAGGCCGGCCAGCGAGATGGTCTCCGGGCTGAAGCCGTTGACGGTTGCCTCGTCACGGATCTGCACGTCGATTGCCTGCCCGGATGACGACGTGATCTGGCTGGTCGGACCGGTCGGGCCCGATCTCCTGGTCGCCGCCAGCCCAGGAGCGTCGAAGAGGACTCTGGTCTGGCTGGGCGCGGTCACCTGACCGAGGGCCACCAGGGCGAAGTTGGCCGACAGCTCCTGGGGGTTCTCGACCACCCCTACCACCCTCCGGTTTGCCCCGGGCAGGGCCATGGTCGACCCGATGCGGATCCGGAGGGTCGCGGCCAACCCGGCCGTGACGGCCACCTCGTTCGCACCGGCCGGATAGCGGCCGGCGACCAGTGACAACAACGGGCCCCCGAAGCGGCCATGGGGATCCTGGGCCCGGAGCAGGAAGGTGTTGACGGAGCCGGGCACGCTGAGGGTCTGGTCCTCGATAACGTCGACCGGCCCATAACGCTGCTCGAGCGATGCGATCTGGGCGGCCAGCCTCGAGCCTGAGCCCGAGGGCGTCGCGAGGTCTTGGGCCGTGCCAAAGGTGGCCGCCAGCGGCACCGGCGTGTTGATCGACACCCCCGCCCCAATGACGGTGGCGGCCACCGCCACCACGACCAGCCCAAGCACCAGCAGCTGTTGACGCCACTCGCGACGGAACAGCCTCCAGGCCCAGCGCACTACGGCCCGGCGGGCGGCGGAGCCACCGTCGGACCTGCTGTCGCGCGTGGACGCGGTATCCGTCGGCGGGGTGAGGGTCCCGCTCACTGTTGGGGCGAGGACTGGAGGAGCGACTCGGGGCTCGGGGGTGGCGCGGTCTGGTCAACCACCCGGCCGTCGCGCAAGAACACCACCCGCTCGGCCCAGGCAGCCAGCTGGGCGTCGTGGGTGACGACCACCGCCGCCACGCCCCGTCGGCAGGCGGCCAGGATCAGTCGCATCACCGCCTCGCCGTGAACCGAGTCCAACGCCCCGGACGGCTCGTCGGCTAGGACGAGGTGGCGCTCGCCCACCACCGCACGGGCGATGGCAACGCGCTGACGCTCCCCCCCGGACAGCTCGTCGGGGAAGTGGGCCGCACGATCGGCCAGGCCGAGCTCCCCGAGCACGTCCATCGCGATCGTCCCTGCCTTGCGCGAGCCGATGCCGTCGAGCTCGAGCGGCAACGAGACGTTCTCGGCGGCGGTCAGCCCCGGCAGGAGGTTGAAGTCCTGGAAGACGTAGCCGATACTCCGGCGGCGCAGCCGGGCCTTGTCGTTCCCGCTCATGTTCGAGAGCGATATCCCGTCAATGAGCACCTCTCCCTCGGTGGGGACCTCGAGGCTGCCGGCGATCGTCAGCAGCGTCGATTTACCGGATCCGCTCGGTCCCATGACGGCGACCAGCGCTCCCCGCTCGACCGAAAGGCTCACGTTGTCGATGGCGCGCACCTGGCTCGGTCCGTCGCCGTAGACCTTGGTCACGTTCCGCAGCTGCAGGAGACTCATCGCCGCACCGCCACTCGCCGCCGCAGGCGGGGAAGGTTGGGATCCGAAGAGGGCGTGTCGACCGAAGCTCGCTTGAGGCGGCCGTCGGCCGTATCGAGCCAGCGGATCACCGAGTCGAGGCGACCGAGCTCAGCGTCGACGACCAGGGCCAGAGCCAGGTCGAACTCGGCCTCGTCCTCCTTGAGCTGGGTCCACTGTTGCATCAGCTCGACGAGGTAGCGCCGGTGCAATTGGATGACCTCGTGCACATCCACGCCGGGCACGGCCAGGGCCACCAGAATCTTGATCACCAGCTCGTCGCGCGGGGGCGGGGTCAGATCCGGGGGGGTGCGCAGCCAGCTGGTTAGCTCCTCGGCGCCCGCCGCGGTGATGCGGAACGCCTTCTGGGGACCTTCAGCTGCCTCGTCGTCCGATTCGACCAAGCCGTCCCGCTCCAGCCGCTGGAGGGTGGTGTACACCTGGCCCACATTCAACGGCCACACGTCGGCGGTCCTCGCTTCGAACTCCTGGCGAAGCTGATGGCCGTACTTGGGGCCCTCGCTCAGTAAGCCGAGCAGGGCATGACGGACGCTCATACCTCTAGCACCGTGAGCATACCCAGTATGCTAACGATTTTCTCGGGGTCCGTCAATGACGGTTACCGCCCCACCGGCTGCCCCAGACGCGGGTGCTCGGGCCCCACACGTGGCGAGAGCGCCCTGGATGGCGATGGCTTGGCCTGCTCGAATCAGTCTGGACCGGACCGAGGGGAGAGAGGACCTGAGGCCCGGTTCTGAGCGACTTCCGCTTTCGTCACCCGGCTCGCCCGCGGTCGCTCAGTTCCGTGATCATCGAACCAGGGCGGCCCGGATCCAGGTAGGGCCGAGGGTCCTGCCCCGTCAGCGCGGCGGTCAGAGGGGGGTGGTGCGGCGACCGGCGAGAACGAAACGGATTGGGCCGTTGGGTCGGAAGGGCCTCCATGTGCCCTCGGACTGCGCCAGCCGGTCGGCGATGATCCAAAGGACGGCAGGGTTGTGACCGAGACCGCTGTGACTCCCGAAGACCTCGATGCTCTCGCAGGTCGCCGATCGCCCCTCGACACAGGCTTCCCATGGGACCACACCGTCGGATCTGGTGTAGATGGATGTAGCCGGTACGGGCAGGGGCCTGGGTGGGTTGAAGGTGGTGGTTCGCGTATCGCGGCCGGCCTCTGTGCGGTGACCTGTAGTTCCGACCTCGTAGAGGAGTCGCGCCTTCGTGGCCCTGGGGTCGCTCAGCCGGTAGGGGCTGCCTAGGGTGATCACTTGGCGTACCAGCGGGGCGGCCGCCCTGGCGATCTCGCGGGCATAGATGCCGCCGAGACTCCACCCAACGATGCTCATCCGCCGTCCGTGCCGTTCAGCTATGTCGGCGACTCGAGCGCGCAGGCCCTCAATGGTGGTTGGGCGCGGACCGAGGTTGCGACCCAACTTCCATGCGTGGACGTGGTAGCCACGGTCGCGAAGGAAACCGCGCAGGATGCGGGTCGACAGGTCAGAGGCACCCAGCCCCGGAAGAACGAGAACTGGATGCCCGTCACCAGCTGGTGCCCGCCGCAGCAGTGGCCAGGCAGGGCCGAGCATGGCGGCATCGAGCCCGGCACGCGGAAGTTCCATCCCGATGAGCAGCGGGGACGGCGCCCTGTAACCCGGGCCACGCTCCGCCGGGGCGGCGGCTCGTACTGGCATCTCCAGGAATGGTAGACGGCCGCGCCCGGCTCTCTCGCCGGCGGTCGGCCGCTTCTGTCTGTTATGGGCCCCGTCGCGGAGTAGACCCTCGTTGCGCAGCGGCCATCCGCTCGGCGAGAGCCACGGGAAAGCGGCTCCGGGACTGGATGGCCGGGCACGTTGCGTCCATAGCGCCGGCCGGCTTTCGTGACGTTCGGCCCTAGAGGCTGCGACGGCCCCCTCTTACGATCCCATGCGGGTAGGGCGCCCTTCGGGCAGCCACCGGGAAGGCCCTCGATGGCCCTCAATCTGGCGACGATCCCAAGGGAGACGGCGAGGCGGGTCCAGGCCCGCCTACGAGGATCCCCGGTTGGTCGAGTTCCGTCACCGCGCTGGTGATGGCCGCGGCGTTGGCGGGGGTGGCCGCCAGGGTCGCCGCCGTCCGCGCATCGATGGCCTGCAGTGTGGCCACTGAGGCGGGGTAGCGGGCCTGGATTCCCTGCAGCTGGGTGCCGTGCTCGACCAGGGGGCTCATCGAGGTGACCACGAAGGGCCGGACGAGGAACGATATGGACACCGCGGCCCGTAGTATCCACGGAGATATCCGCCAGGCTGAGCGTAACCACCCCTGTGGCGGTGCAGCGTCTGGTGGCAGTGAGCAAGGTGGCGGCCACCACCCAGGGCAAGGCTGACCTCGCTATCTCCAGGCCTACGGGCCAGCGGCCCAGAAGGCGCAGGCGACTGCACCCGCCGAGTGGCGGCGGTGGTGGCGGGTCGGGCTCGGATGCCAGGCGGCGTTCCTGCCGTTGATCTTCCTGCTCAAGGGTCGGTGGCGGCCGGGCCGGGCCAGGCGCGACGAAGAGGAGCACGAGCGCCAGGTGAACCAGGAGCTGGCCGAACTCGCTCGTGCGGTCGGCCCGCGGGCGGCCTAGCCAGCCGCCGACAGGAGAGGGCAGCGATGCCTGTCCTGAGGTGTGAACCGCGACGGTCCTCCGGTCCAAAGTTTGTGGCGGTGGCGCCATTGGCTCTCCGCCACGACCGGAGGCACTAAGGGGCCGGCGCGGCCGGCCGCTGCTTGGCGGGGATGTTCCACCAACGGCTGATCGAGCGCCCGGCTCTGCCGCGATCGACCGCCGGCGCCTCCGCCGCGGAGGGCGGGCTCGCCGAGGACGCCGGGCCAAGGCCGCAGCCTTCGCCGTCAGGGACCGAATCGAGCTCGGCCGCTGTCTTCTTCGGCGAGGGCGGCCGGCTGACACCGAGCGGGGCCCGCTGCCTGGCGGGGGACCCCACGGCGGATCCGAGCTGGGCATGGGGATCGACACCGCCCGGGCGGAGACTCCCGCCCTGCTGCGGTGACGCTGTCGGTCCGGCAGCCGGGGCCGCCCTCGGCTGAGGATCGTCGACCGGCGCCGAGCGGCCCGCGATGATTATCCCGCTGGTCCGCCGTCGTAATGGCGGTAGTGGCGTCGGCAGGGTCGGCAGCGGCCCTCACAAGAGGAGATGAACGGTGGCATCCGATCAGCGGAGCGTGAGCTTCGAGACCACTCTGGCAGCAAATGGAACCAACACCGGCATCGTCGTTCCAATCGAGGTGATCGAGCGACTCGGTGCCGGAAGTCGTCCTCCCGTTGTCGTCGACCTCAATGGCTACCAGTACCGCAACACTGTGGGCGCTATGGGGGGCAAGCACATGGTCAGCGTCAGTGCTGCGGTCCGCAAGACGACCGGTCTCAAAGGGGGCGACCCCGTCAGGGTCAGATTGACTCTGGCGGAGGGCCCACGCGAGGTCAACCTTCCGACGGACTTTGCTGCGGCACTGGAAGGCGACGAGAAGGCAGCCGCATTCTTCGCCGGGCTCTCGAACAGCCTCCAGCGCTACCACGTAGACAACATCGCTGGCGCCAAGACCGATGAGACTCGGCGCCGGCGGATCGAGAAGGCGATTTCCCTATTTCGACAGGGGAAGCAGCGCTAGGTAGACGGGGGTCGCAGAGCGCGGCGGCCTGAGGTAACCCTCACGCTCGGAGCTCCCTCTGGTAGGCAGGGGCGCCAATTCCGCAGCTACGAGATCGCGACGATCGGCTCGACGCCCACGGCGGTCATCTGGCCCAACGCAGCCACCGGCCCCAGCTGACGCGGCGAACATTCAGCTGAAAGCTGCCACAGTCCGGGCTTGACTGGCCTGGATGGACGAGGTGCTCGGGGCCGCGGTGGCCAGCCTCCTCGGCTACCTGCGCCTGGGCAACGAGGTCATCGCCACCGACCTGGCCACCTTCGTGCGCAACCCGAGCTGGTCCCGAGTCACCGACGCCAACCACGGCTCTGCCGTCAGAGCCGAAACTGAGACTGATTTCGACCGCCTCCTGGGACAAGCGGAGGAGATCCTGGGGGCCAGCGCCCATCGCGCCTTCAAGGTGACGCCAGGCACGCCTCCAGCCTTCGAGGCTCGGCTCCTTCTGGAGGGGTACCGCTTCAGCACGGACTTGGAGATGATCCTCGATGGTCCGCTCCGTGCCGCGCCGCCGGCAGTCGAGATCCGGCCGGTCGTCTCCGACTCGGACTGGGACGGTATCCGGGAACTCAAGAGAGCTGACCTTGCCGAAGGTCTCTCGGTCGGGGGGCATCGCTCGGCCGAGGTCAGCACCCAGATGTACGAGTCCAAGCGGGCCAAGTCCCCCGACCTCACCTACTTCCTCGCCCGGGCGGAAGGTAAGGACTGCGCCTTCTTCTCGTCCTGGCCCGGCCAGAATGGCACCGGAGTGGTCGAGGACCTCTTCACCCTGCCCGATTACCGATGCCGGGGCCTAGCGACCGCCCTCATCTGCCATGCCGTCGCCGATGCCCGGAGCCGGGGTGCCGATCGCATCCTCATCGGCGCAGACCCCGACGAGACCCCTAAGCACCTCTATGCCTCCCTTGGATTCCGCCCGTTGCTGCTCCTCCGGAGCTACTGGCGAGACGTCCCTCCAGCGGTCGAGGCTTCTCCAACGAACGCTCTCTCAACGCCTGCTCGCCGCCGATGACATCCTCGTCGGACTCCTCCCAAGCGGCGGACCTCAAGTTGTTGGGCGAGAACGATCGCGCTCGCTCACGCCGGCCGCCCACGGATCGATCTCGCGGGCCAGTCGGTATCGAACCGGTTGGAAGCCTCGGTTACGCCAGAACGGATCACTGATGGGGTTGGTGGACGTCCAGCCGACCGAGCACCGGTCGAACCCCTGTTGAGCGCTCCAGGTCACCGCAGCCGCCAGTAGGGCCGTGCCGATGCCGGTCGATCGCTCAGTTTCGGCCACCACTGCCTGCCCAATGCTCGCGGTCCTGCGGAACCGGCCGTCGGGCTGAACCTGCATAAAGCCCGAAAGGCGATCCCCGTCATCGGCTACGAAGACAGCGGAGGTGCTCCCCGCGATCGATGACTCGAGGTCGCGGCGCAGCTGATCACGGTCAAGCAGATCCGCCGGGTACGAATCGCGCGCGGGGTCGGTGACGTGGTCCAGGAACCGTCCGGAATGGAACATGGGCGGGCGGGTGTGGAATTTGATGAGCTCTACGGCGAGGTCCGTGAGGTTGGCAAGGTCATCTGCGGTGGCCCGGCGGGTCTCGACGACCCGGTTCGGTGACAGGGTGACAGTCTTGAGACTCTGCAACCCGTGGATTTGGTCGACTCCAAAACCGAGCTGGAACCAACTGGCAACTACTGAGTCCGGCTCGACCAGCACCCCCACCTGGTGACGGAGAAAGCCGGCCTGGGCCAGCGGCCCAGCGACGGCCATGTACAACGCTCGATAGACCTCGCGGACGACATCGGGCTCGGCGGCATGGCTGGCCAACGCCATGTTCGCAGTCCGGGCGCCCGGGGTCACCGGCATGGGTGCCACCAGGAAGCCGACCAATTCCCCCTGGATGCGGGCGGCCACCGGGAGGGCCCCCGGCAGGCTGGCGGCGATGCTCTGCTGGGCCGCCTGGGCATGGGCTACAGCCGACTCGGCCCCCGCCCACTGGGCCGTCCCTGAGTGGCATCTGGACAACAAAGCGGCGGCGGCAGGCAAGTCGGTCGACCGCAGTTCGTCAGTCTCAACCATCAATCGGAGAGTACGCGAGAAGTCCTGTTCCGACACGGTCGAGTCCCGGCCGTGGCGGCGCCCCGAGCGAGGGAAGTGGATCCGCAATCCAGTCAGTCACCGCAGAGAAGAACTACGGACGCACCATCACCCAGCCGGTGACGCCACTCGTCAAGGCTCTCTCAGGACGGGCTCGACATCCTGGCCCTGGGATCCTCGTCTTCAATACTCGTCCTTGATCACGAAGTACGAACCGCGGATCGTCCCGGCGAGCTTCGACTTCTGTCTGGCGAACTTGAACGAGGCGAGCTCCGGTGGGACCTCCATTCCCTCTGAGAGCTTGAACCCGACGGCGCGTCTCTTGGGATCGTCGAGGCTGTACAGAACGTTGATCGACAGGCCGCTCTCATAGAAGACATACGCCCAGCGGACGTTCGCCTCGGCCGCGACCTCCGCTGCCTCGAGAGGCGGCGAGGAGACGACGATGCCACGCTCCTCCTTGAGTATCCGGTGCACCCAGTCGATGGTGGCGCCGGCCTCGCTCGCCGGGTGCACCGTCAGGTCGTGGTCGTACTTGTTCTTGAAGTAGCGGGCCTCGTTGGCCCGTAGGCCAGCGAGGGCGGTGGCAACCGGTGATGACTCCAGACCGACGGTCGAGACGGTGTCGAACTCCACGGTGTAGGACATGACGCACCTCCTGGGACTCGCGCAGTGCTTGGTTGTGGGACATGAAGTGAGAGTTCTACTCCCACTTTGAGAGTGTTGCTCTCACATTCGTGGACCAGGATGTCAAGGGGCGCCGACCCCCGAGGGACGCCGGGCAGGCCCGCACCCGGCGGGCCCGGGCCACCGTCATCGCGGCCGCCAGGGCCCTGTTCCTCGAGCGCGGGTACGGCCGAACCACCATCGAGGCGATCAGCGAAGCCTCGGACACGCCGCAGGCCACCGTGTACCGGCTGTTCTCGTCGAAGCTCGGGATCCTCAAGGCAATCCTGGACGTCTCGATCGCGGGTGACGACCGGGCTGTCGCCATGCTCGACCGCCCGCATGTCCACAACCTTCTGTCGGAGCCAGACCCGGGGAGCCAACTGGCTGGCTTCGCGGCCATGGTCGCCGATCTCATGGCCCGCGCTGCTCCGGTCCATCGCATCCTCGCCGACGCTGCTCGTTCCGATCAGGAAGCTGCCGCCCTGCTCAATGAGCTGGCTCGGCAACGCCATGAGGGCCAGCGGCGGCTCGCCCGCTCCCTCGCTCGTTCGGGCGCGCTCCGGCACCCGTTGCGAGAACGCGACGCCGCTGACATCATCCACGCTCTCGCCTCCCCCGAGGTCTACGGCCTTCTCGTCCTCGACCGGGGATGGAGCGCCGACCGCTACGAGACCTGGCTGAGGGGCATCCTCACGGACCAGCTTCTGCGGCAAGCGGCCTGACGCCCGTACTTACCGGTGGCATCCGCAGGCGGGCGTCGCCCGGATTAGAGACGCCTGAAGGGGGGAATCATTGGGGTGCTCGCACCGTCCGGTAAGCGAGACAAACTCCGCACAAACGGCGGACTAGGAGGCACAGCTATGGGTTTGGTCCTGGCGGTTCTTCTGTTGGCCCTTCTTTTCGGTGGCCTCGGGTTTGCCGTCCACTTTCTGTGGATTGTGGCCGTCATCTGCGCTCTGTTCTGGATCATCGGGTTCTTCGCCCGCGGGGCGGACGCTCGCTGGTATCGCTGGTGACCTGACGCAGGGGTTCACCGGGCGGCGATCGTCCGTACCGCGTTGGTGGTCGCTGCCCGGTGAACCTCTCGGTACCGGGATTCAACTCCCGGAGATGCGGAGGACCGCTCCCGGCGACTAGGCAGATGCCATGTCGTCATTCTTCGATAGCAGCATCGATGAGCAAGTAGGTCTCTACGCCTTTCAGGTGTGGACCTACAAGCAGGGCGAGGTGGTCGCCCTGATGATTCACCTCGGAGACCGGCTCGGTCTGTACCGGTCCCTGGCGGGAGCCGGCCCGGTAACCCCGGCTGAGTTGAGCAGCCGTACCGGGTTCCACGAGCGCTGGCTGCAGGAGTGGCTCAGAAGCCAAGCCGCGGCCGGGCTCCTGCGCTCCGAGGACGGGGCGCACTTCGAGCTCCCCGTCGAAGCCGAGCCGGTGCTGGTGGACGAGGGCTCCAGCCTGTGGTTCGCCGCTGGGGCCTTCCGGGGGGCGGCCGCCGCCCCCGAGGTGGTGGATCGGCTGGCCGAGGCGTTCGCCACCGGCCGTGGCCTGACCTATGACGACCAGGGCCCGTCGGTAGCCCACGCCGTCGAGCGCATGCTGGGCCCGTGGACCCGCCTCGCTCTGGTCCCGACGGTGCTCCCGGCCCTCGATGGCGTCGCCCGCTGGTTGAACGACGGGGCCCACGTCGCCGATGTCGGCTGTGGTGCCGGCGTGGCGGTCATCACCATGGCCCGCGCCTTCCCCCGGTCGTCCTTCGATGGCTTCGATCCGTCGGAGCACGCCATCCGGCTCGCCCGCCAGCGGGCCGCGGAGGCTGGCGCCGGCAACGTCTCGTTCCACATCGACGGGGCCGCCGATCTTCCGAGGGACGGTCGGTACGACCTGGTGCTCACCCTCGACTGCCTGCACGACATGCCCCGGCCCGACGAGGCCGCCGCCGCCATACGCCGGGCTGTGCGGGAGGACGGGACCTGGCTGATCAAGGAGATCAGGGCCGGCGAGAGCTGGGAGGAAAACCGCCGCAATCCCGTACTGGCCATGATGTACGGCACGTCGCTGCTGTCCTGCATGTCCTCGGCGCTGTCCGAGCCCGGCGGCGCCGGCCTGGGCACCCTCGGACTACCTCCTTCGCGGCTGGAGGCGCTGTGCCGGCAGGCCGGCTTCACCCGGTTCCTCCGGCACGACTTCGACGACCCGGCCAATCTCTACTACGAGGTGAGGCCCTGACCATCAGGCCCTGACCATCAGGCCCTGACCGTCAGGCCCTGACCGTCAGGTCCTGATCTTCAGGGCACGGTCGAAGACACGTATTCGTCCCAGGTCTGCCCGCTGGTCATGTGCTCAGGGCAGGTGTTGAGGCCCTGGCGGAAGGCGGCGGCCGCCCGGCCCGGCAGGGGCAGGCGGACCACTCGGCGGGGCCGCCCGCGCCGGCGGGACCACGTCTGGGCCAGGTCGCCCAGGGACAGGACCTGAGGGCCGCCCATGTCCTCCACTCGACCTCCGGGGGCGGAGTCGACCAGCTCGCTCAGCCGGGCCGCAACCTCGGCGGCGGCCACCGGCTGGAAGCGGAAGTCGACCGGTAGGGGGGCCACGGGCAGGCGCTCGACCGCCCTGAGCCCCAGGGCGATCAGTTCGTGGAACTGGGTCGCCCGCAGGATGGTGAACGGCACTCCGGATGAGGCGATCGTCGCCTCGCAGGCGAGCTTGCGACGGTAATAGGCGTACGGAATCCGGTCGATGCCGACGATCGAGATGTACACGAGGAGGCGGGCCTGTTTCACCGCGCTCAGGAGGTTGCCGGTCTGGAGCTGGTCCTTCCGGCCCAGACGGCGGGTGTCGGAGGCCAGGTGCACCACTACCTCGGCTCCGGTCGCCGCCTCAGCTACTCCAGCACCGTCGTTCAGATCGCCGACATGGGTGCCCCGGCCGGCCCGTCGGCTCAGCACCCGCACCTCGTGACCCGACCCCCGGAGCAGCGGGGCCAGGTGGGAGCCAAGGGTGCCGCTGCCTCCCGTCACCAACACGACCGCCATGACCTCGATGCTAAGGGCCGGGCCGACTCGGCGCCCGCAGGCAGACCGGCCCGTGGGATGGCCCGCCCGGGTGCGGAGGCCCCGGAGCCGTTACCGTCGAGCGGGTTAGGTCCCAGGGAGGTCGGCCGTGGCCAGAATCGTGATCATCGGAGCCGGCGTGGTCGGCCTCGGAACCGGCCTCCTCCTGGCCAAGGACGGACACACCGTGACAGCGCTGGAGCGGGATCCGGAGCCCGCCCCGACCGATCCGGAGCGCGCCTGGGAGGACTGGAACCGTAGAGGGGTGAACCAGTTCCGCCTGCCTCACTTCTTCCTGGCCCGCTTCCGCCAGATCGTCGACACGGAGCTACCCGAGCTGGCGGCGGCCCTTGAGAAGGCGGGTGCCCTCCGCCTCAACATGATCTCCGATGTCATTCCCGAGTCGATGACCGGGGGCTGGCGCGATGGGGACGAGGCCTATGCGGTGCTGACCGCCCGGCGTCCGGTGATGGAAGCGGCGCTGGCGGCCATCGTCCGGGACCAGCCCAATCTGGACCTCAGGAGGGGGACGGCGGTCGCCGGGCTGAGCACCGGTCCGGCGACCTCGGCCGGAGTCCCCCACGTCGACGGCGTGGTGACCGAAGCGGGCGAAACCATTCCTGCTGACCTCGTCGTGGACATGAGCGGACGGCGCTCCGCGCTCCCCCGATGGCTGGAGGCGATAGGCGCCGGCCCGGCGCATGAGGAGCTGGACGACAGCGGCTTCATCTACTTCGGCCGCCACTTCCGCTCGGCCGACGGATCGATCCCCCCGATGCTCGGAGGTGGCCTGCAGCACTACGGCACCGTCAGCACCCTCAGCCTGCCCGCAGACAACGGCACCTGGGCCGTCGCTCTCATCGTCAGCGCCAAGGACAAGGCCCTGCTCGGCCTGCGCGACCCCGACCGGTGGGCGGCGACATTCAGGCGCTTCCCGTTGGTGGCCCACTGGCTGGACGGCACCCCACTCGAGGACAACATCACGGTCATGGCCAAGATCGAGGACCGCTACCGGAGCCTGGCCCCCCAGGGTCGCCCCGTGGTCACCGGACTGGTCAACGTGGCCGACGCCTGGGCGTGTTCGAACCCGTCGGTGGGCCGCGGTGCCTCGATCGGGATGCTTCACGGCCAGCTCCTGCGCGATCAGCTCCGCTCGGTCGGCCTCAACGACCCGTTGACGTTCGCCAACGAGTTCCACCGGGCCACGGCCGTGCAGGTGGAGCCGTGGTACCGCGACACCCTCCAGGGCGACCGCGACCGCCTGGCGGAGATCGAGGCCGCCGGGCGTGGCGAGGTCTACAACCCGGGCCGGGCCGACTGGGAGCTCTCCCACCAGATCGCCGCCGCCCAGGGCTCCGACGGCGACTGCATCCGGGCCGCCCTGGCGGTCGCCTTCGTCCTAGAGCGCCAGGCCGATCTGGAGGGCCGTCCCGACCTGCTGGACAAGATCAGGACCAACGGCGCCGACTGGCGGAACCGCCCCGTGCTCGGGCCAGACCGGGCCGAGCTCGTCTCATTGGCCGGCGCCTGATCAGGAGGACTCGACATGAGGGTCGACGTCAACGGAGTTGGCATCAGCTACGAGGTCACCGGCAGGGGCCGGCCCGTTGTGCTCCTCCACGGCTTCCCGGACTCCGGGCGGCTGTGGCGGAACCAGGTCGAGCCGCTGGCGGCCGCCGGCCTCCAGGTGATCGTCCCGGACCAGCGGGGATACGGGGCCTCTGACAAGCCGGCCTCGGTCGACGCCTACGCCATCCCCAGCCTGGTGGGCGACCTCCTCGGGGTGCTCGGCGCCCTGGGCGTCGAGAAGGCGCACATCGTCGGGCACGACTGGGGGGCGGCGGTCGCCTGGCTGACCGCATCCCTGGTCCCCGACCGCGTGGATCACCTGGTAGCCCTGTCGGTCGGGCACCCATCGACCTTCCGGGCCCACTACGAGCAGATGGAGAAGTCCTGGTACATGCTCCTGTTCCAGTTCGCCGGCATCGCCGAGGACTGGCTGTCCCAGGACGGCTGGCGCAACTTCCGCAGCTGGTCCCGGCATCCCGACGCCGACGCGGTCGTCGCCGAGCTCGAGGCCAACGGCTCCCTGACGCCGGGCCTCAACTGGTACCGGGCCAACCTCCCACCCCAGTCCTGGGTCGATCCCCCCATGGCCCTTCCCCCGGTGCAGGCGCCCACCATGGGACTCTGGAGTTCGGGTGACATGGCCCTGACCGAGGTGCAGATGACCGACTCGGCCAAGGCGGTCTCCGGGTCCTGGCGATACGAGCGCCTCGACGGGCCCGGCCACTGGATGCAGCTGGAGGCACCCGAGGAGGTAAACCGCCTACTGCTGGACTTCCTCCCCGCCTGACCGGCCCGCGACGCCGGGGCCGCCGGCGCCGAGGAGGTTCTCGACGAAGAACTCGGCCACCTTCGACTCCAGGAAGGCGCGGTCCTCCTCGCGGCGCGGCATGTGCCGCTCCTCCGGGAACACCAGCAGGTCGTGGTCCACCCCGGCGGACACCAGAGCCTGAACCAGACGGGCGGTGTGGCGGAAGTGCACGTTCTCGTCCACCAGGCCGTGGACGAGCATGAGGCGGCCCTTGATTCCCCGGACGTGGGTCATGACCGCGCTGGACCGGTAGCCGTCGGGATTGGACTGGGGCGTGCCCAGGTAGCGCTCGGTGTAGTGGGTGTCGTAGCCGTCCCAGGCCGTCACCGGGGCACCGGCCACCGCACAGCGAAAGGTCTCCGGCGCCCGTGCCAGACACATGGCCGACATGTAGCCGCCGTAGCTCCAGCCGGTGATGCCCACCCGCCCGGCCTCGGTGAGACCGGCCGCCACCGCCCACTCCACCGCTGAGGCCTGGTCCGACACCTCGACATTGCCCATGTCCTTCGCGATGGCCGCCTCGAAGGCGACCCCCCTCCTCGCCGAGCCACGGTTGTCGAGGACCAGCACGCAGAACCCGAGCGAGCGGAGGTACTGGGCCCGAAGGTTGGCGGTCATGGCCCAGTCGTCGACCACCCGCTGAACATGGGGTCCGCCGTAGACACTGACAACCGTGGGTGCCGGTGTCACCTCCGGCTGATAGCAGGCCCCGAAGAGCTCCGTCCCGTCCGGCGCCGGCACCGTGAAGAACCGGGGCGGCTCCAGGCCGAGCTCGTCGACGCGGGGATCCACCCCTTCGTAGAGCACCTCGAGCACCCGCCCGTCCTCGGGGTGGCGCAGGGTCACCAGCGGAGGCTGGCCCAGGTTCGACCAGGTGTCGACGAACCGGTGCCTCTGGTGGTCGATCACCACCTGATGGGTGCCCTGCTCGGGGGTCACCCGGACCGGCTCGGCGCCGTCCAGGTCGGTCCGGTAGAGCTGACGCTGGCGGGCATCGTCGCGGTTGGCGCAGAACCACACCTGGCCGCGCTCCTCGTCCACCGTCACCAGGGAGTCCACCACCCAGTCTCCGCCGGTGAGGGCTCGCTCCGGCCGACCGTCGGCGCCGTGGAGCCACAGGTGGCGGAAGCCGCTCCTCTCGCTGGCCCAGACGAAGCCACCCTGGCCCAGGGGCTCGAACAGGTCGTGGAGGTTCAACCAGGGCTCGGACTCCTCGGCCCACAGGTGCCTGCGCTCCCCCGTGGCAGCTTCGAAGCGCCACAGATCCAGCCGGCGCTGGTCGCGCCGCTCGACCGCCGCCACCACGACGTCGTCGCAGAGCCAGTGCACCCAGGCGAGGTAACCGTCCTCGTCACCCAGGTCCAGCCAGACCGGCTTCCCGCCGGCGAGGGGAGTGACGGCCAGCCGCACCACTGCGTTGGCCTCGCCCGGGAACGGGTAGCGGTGCACCTCCTCCGGTGGCGGTCCGCCAGGCTCGGTTCCGAGGTGGGCGATCCGGAGGGGGGTCACGCCGGACTCGTCGACCTCCGTCCAGGCCAGCCAGCGTCCCGCCGGGGACCACCACATCCCATGGGCCCGGTCCATCTCCTCCTGGGCGATGTACTCGGCAACGCCATGGGTGATGCCGGAGGCGGGATCGGCCCCCTCGGTCAGGCGGCGGACCTCCCCAGACCCGAGATCGGCGAGGTGGACCTCACCGCCCCGGACGAAGGCGACGGTCGACCCGTCCGGGCTCAACCGGGGGTCGACCACCGGTCCTTCACCCGCGGCGAGGGCCAGGCGGTCCTCACCCGTCGACGGGTCGACCAGGTGCACGCCGCTGGGAGTGGGGACGGCCAGCACCGGCGCCCGCCGGGCCCACCAGAACCGGGTCACCCCCGAACCCAGCTCCCTTGCCCGCTCCTTGCGCAGCCTCTCCTCCAGCGACAGCTCCTGCTCGTCCGCGGCGGGGGTGCTGAACGCCTGCCGCACGACGCCGGAGCCCATGTCGCGCACGAAGAGGCGCTGGGTCAGCGTCCCCTCCGGACTCCAGAGGTAGGCCAGCCACCGGTCGTCGGGGCTGAAGGCGAACCGGCTCGGGGCATCCAGTCCGGGGGCGGGCGCCCGGGCGACGTCGGCCGGGGTGATTGATCGGCGAGCGGTCATGGGGTGTGGCCGGCTCAGGTGGAGCTGGCCTTGGAGCCCCGGCCAGGCAGCACCGACAGGTTGGCCTGCACGAAGTCGGTCGGCAGCGAGACCTGCTGGGGGCTACCGATGCCGGTCGCCTGCCAGATGGTCTGACCGATGGTGATGGGCGGCCCGGTCTGACCACGGGAGAGCCGGTCCAGCACCTGCTGGGCGAACTGCTCCTCGCCCTGACGGCTGAGGTGCTTCGGCAGGCTCAGGTGGTAGTTGTTGACCAGATCCTGCAGGTGGTCGATGGGGTCGACCACCTCGCGGATCTGGACGACGTAGCTGCCCTTCACGTAGATGGCGATCTTCACCAGGTTGGACAGGGTGGGTGGCGCCGGCGTGGCCCCCGGGGAGTTGCTGGTCAGCACCGGAAGCGGCTGCTGGAAGACGTCGTAGCGCTCGACGCCCGGACCGGGCGGGGGGAACGGATCGTAGGCCGGCTTGTACACCGGCTGGACGTCGTCCTTGTGCCACCTCCGAACCTGCGGGGACGGGGCGGCCTCGACGAGCTTTCCGATATCGGTCAGGAAGATCAGAGAGGCGTAGAAGGGGTCGGTCTTCTCCGCCTGCAGCTCCTGGCCCACCGAGGGCAGCTGCGGGGCGCCCCCGGGGTCGAGCACCCAATGCCTGGCCAACAGCGCCGCCACCGCCGTGTTGGGAGTGCCCTGACCGGTCAGGGCAGCGGTGGCGCCGGACGGCGAGGTGGGAGGCTGACCCTGCTGGCCGCCGCTCTGGAAGAAGCTGACCACAGCGTTGGCGTCGAGGAACCGGTCGGCGACGGCGTCGTCCTTCACGACCTCCTCCCAGGCGGACTGGTCACCCTGGCTGTAGAGGACGTCGTAGCGGTAGGGGTCCTGGTAAATCCCGCTGACCGAGTGGGTCCCGGCCAGTGTCTGGCGGACCCAGACGAACTGCTTGGGGGCGCCCGCAGTACGGGTGAGATCGCTCTGGATCAGACGGTAGTCGGCGTCGTTGGACTGGCAGGCGGTCAGCAGGCTGGACGCCCCGATGCAGGCGACCAGGGCGGCGGAGACCCGCAGGCCCCGGCGCCTTGCCCTGAACGAAGAGCGCGTCGACGTCATCCGAGCTGCATCTCCAGGGCGCTCTCGGTGAGGGAGCGGGGCTGGGAGTAGCTGCTGCGAATGGTGAGGACGAACAGGTAGCGCCCCGAGAACCAGGCGTCGAGAGTGGCACCGGTCCCCGGCGACTGGTAGACGGCGTGACCGGCCAGCGTCAGCTCGTCCGGCACACCGCCCGACACCTGGTCGGCCACCGCGGTGCGGAAGGTCGGCGAGGCCCAGTCGGCCGAGGAGTTGAACTCCACCACCTCCAGCGTCCCCTCCACCAGCTTGTTCTTGCGCAGGCTGTAGAAGCCGACCGCCTTGGCGTAGCTGGAGGTCGCGGAGCGGATCTGCGACGGGAGCTGCTCCTGCTGGACGGTGAGGTCACCGAGGCTGGAAGGAAGGGTGCCGGAGGGCAGGGAAGCGACGTGGGACCGCGACTGGGCGCTGGACGGCGCCTTCCCACCGCCACATCCGGCCCCGGCCACGGCCAGGGTCAGCACGAGGACGGCGGTGCCGCCGCCGCCCCGCCAGCTCACCGCGCCGCTACCTCCAGCGTCCCGACGGCGTACGGACGGGTCCCGTCGGCGTAGTTGTGCTTGCCGACCGAGTTGGCCACCCAGGTGAAGGACGCCCCCGGGGCGATGGAAGGCGAGCTGAATGCCCCGTCGTTGGCCGTCACGGTGTGCGGCTTGGAGTCGGCGTTCACCCACTTGACCGGCGTCCCGGCGTAGACCGCGGCGTCGGGCGGGTTGAAGGGAGGCTGGCCGGACGTGTCCGACTCGATGGTGATGGTGAAGGTCTGCGCCTGCGGCGCCGTCGTCGGCGGGGCGGTGGTGGCAGGCGCACGGGTGACCGCCGGGGCCTCGGTGGTGGCCACGGGCCTGGTCGTGGTTGGCGCGGCCCCTCCACCGGAGGTCGTCGTGGTGGAGCCCAGGCTGAGGGCGCCGCCGCCTCCCTTGTTGTTCAGGTTCACCCCTGAGCCGACGGAGTTGCTCCCTCCGCACGCGGCCAGCAGGGTCGGAAGGGCGATCAGGGCGACGATCGCCGTTCTGGTTCTCATGTTCTGCTCCCGGATCTCTGTACGGCCGCCTCGCTCGAACCGAGGTAGGACGCAACCACTCGCTCGTCGGCCAGCACCTCGTCGGGCAGGCCCCTCACCAACACCCGGCCCATGTCCATGGCGATCAGCTCATCGGCCACCCCGGTGATGAGAGGCATGTCGTGCTCGATGATGAGCAACGAACATCCCGTCTCGTGGCGTACCTGGCGCAGCAGGGGCCCCAATGCCTCTGCTTCGGCCTGGGCGATGCCCGAGGACGGTTCGTCGAGCAGCACCACCCGGGGCTCAGCCGCCAGGACGCAAGCCAGATCCACGATGCGCCGCAGACCGGTGGACAGCTCGCGCACGAACTTGTCCCGATAGGGAAGGAGGCCGAGGAGCTCGATGAGCCGTTCTGCCCTGGCCCGCGCCCGCCGCTCCGACCTCAGCGCACCCGGCCAAGCCAGGGCGGACAGGGCGACGTTGCGCACATCGAGGTGACGGTCGAGGGCGATCAGGATCACCTCGAGCACGGTCAGCGAGGGATAGAGGCGGGCGTCCTGGAACCGGCGCAGCAGGCCCCGAGCCGAGCGCTGGTCGGGCGATAGATGGGTGACGTCGACGCTCTCGAGCCGGACTACCCCTTCGTCGGGAGTGATGAAGCCGGACAACACGTCGAAGAGCGTGGTCTTCCCCGACCCGTTGGGACCGATGAGACCGAGAATCTCGCCATCCCGGAGGGCGAGGCTGACCCCGTCGATGGCCCGGATTCCCCCGAAGCTCTTGGCGATGCCGTCGGCCTCGAGCACCGGGGGCGCCTCGGACAGAGCTGCCTGCCGGCGGCGCCATTCGGCGCCGTCGCGGCGGTCCAGGGTCGAAGCGCCGCCCCCACTGCCGCCGCCTGCGCCACGGGTTCCCCGGACGTAGACCGCACGAAGGATGTCGGGGCGACGCATGAGGTCAGCGGTGCGCCCAACGAAGCGGACCTCGCCCTTCTCGAGGAATACCGCCCGGTCGGCGAGCTCGAGAGCGACGTTGACCGACTGCTCGACCAGGATGATGGTCACGCCCCGGCGATTGATCTCGCGGACGATCTCCATCAGCTCGCCGACGACCGCCGGGGACAGGCCGAGCGAGAGCTCGTCGATCATCAGCAGGCGGGGCTTCATCATGAAGGCCTGGGCCAGGGACAGCATCTGCTGCTGGCCGCCGGAGAGGGTGCCGGCGATGGCATCCGTGCGGTCGCGCAGCGCCGGGAAGATCGTGAGGGCCTCCTCGACCGCCTCATGGGCCGCCGCCGGGTCCTCTTCGAGCCAGGTTGCCAGCAGGAGGTTCTCGCGGACAGACAGGGTCGGGAACAGTCCCCGACCTCCGGGCATGTGAATCAGTCGGCGCCCGGAGATCTCATGGGGGGGCATATGGGTGATGTCGCGTCCCTCGAACACGATGGCGCCCCCCGACGCCTGCTGCGTGCCACTGATCGCCCGCAACACCGTCGACTTGCCGGCGCCGTTGGTCCCAAGGAGGGCGACCATCTCACCCTCGGTGACGTCGAAGTCGACTCCGAAGAGGACGCGGACCCCGTCGTATTCGACGCTGAGGTCGCGGCAGACCAGCATCTTCGATTGCCCAGCCTGCTCGTTGCGCCGCCACTCCTCGGCCGCTATGAGAGCGGCGGCGGCCGATCGGCGGTCCAGTTCGAACAGGGGCGCGGCGGATGCGTAGATAACGGCGGCGACCACGAAGAACGGAAGGGCGCCGTAGAACACCACTCCATAGCCGTACTTGTAGAAGACGATGTTGGCCAGCGGGAAGCCGAACAGCAGTCCCGGCAGAGCCGACAGACCTATCGCCTGGATGCCCTGGGTGCGCACATTGGCCGGCAAAACGGTCCCGACCACCGTGTTGATGGCAGGGCCGATGAGGGAGGAGCCGAGGCTTACGAGGAAGTTGACCGCGAGCAGGATCACCAGGGGTGGATGAAGGGCATAACCCACCAGAGCCAGGCCGGCGATTGCGCTGAAGGCGCCGTAGACATACATGACCCGGCCGGGTTCGCGGCGCATGAAGCGGTCGACAAGGGTGCCGCCATAGACGGAACCGATGGCCGCTCCAATGCTGGCGGGGATGAACGACAAGCCGATCTGAACGGGCCCGAGGGAGTACTTGTCAGCGAGGAGAAGGACGTAGAAGAAGCCGACCGGGCCCGTGAAGCTGCCGAAGGACTGGGCGATGAATATGCGGCGCAGCGTTCGGATGGAGAACGCCGACCGGAATCCCTCACCCATCGACTGGGGGGGATTCTCCAACCGGGCGACCTCCTCATTGGCCCCGGCGAAGCGCTTGTCGAAGTAACCCCGGATCGGCTCGCGCAAGAACAGAAGTGCCATCACGCCGGAGAGCCCGATCAGGATGGCGTCGATGACGAAGGTCTTCGGCAACCCGAAGCTCGCGAACATGAGGCCGGCCGCCGCCGGGGCGGCGATGGTGCCGAGCAGGAAGAAGAAGTTCACCCCTGCGAACGCCCGGCCTCGGGCATCGACGGGGTAATAGTCGGTCAGAAGCGAGAACTGCGGGACGGATGCAACCGCTGATCCTGCTCCAGCGGCGGCAACCCGCGGCGCCCCCACCGAGACGGTGCTCCGCCCGAAACCGGTGAAGGCGGTTGGTATGGCGCTCAGGATCGTGCCGATGCCGACAAAGGGAACCCGGCGATGACGGTCGGCGTACCAGCCCACGGCCAGGTTGCTGAACAGGGCGACGAAGCCCACGTACTGCACGATCAGGATGATCTCGTTGACCGAGATGTCACCTCGACGCAGGAACTGCGGGCCGCCGATATTGAACAGGGTGCTGTCGAACGAGCCGAACATCCCCAGGATCGCCAGGACCAGCACCGGCGTCATGCCATATGGGGTCCCGCGTAGCTCGCCGATGCCCTTGAGATCGTCGTAGAACTGCGTGATGAAGCGGGGAAGCCTCATGCGCCCCCTCCCGAGGCCAGCGGCTCACCGGGCGCGGCGGTGAGCGAATCGGCTTGGTCGGTCTCGGTCCCGAACAGCCGCGACCGCAGTTTGAACCGGCCCGTCTCGCCCAGGGTCGCCAACCCGGCGCTCGCCAATGGCGCGCTGAGTGGCACCGGTCGGGCTTCATCCTGCTCGGCAGTCTGGTCAGCCCAGGCGGACACCACGATCTGGCGCCGGTGGGCGATGACCCGGAGGGTGGAATCGCGGACGGCCGTGACTACCGCCAACAGACCGGACGGCGCGAAGTACAGAAGTATCAGCGGCACCGTCTCGGCCAGGTAGGTGAGCACGGGGTTGTTGCTGAGGAAGTAGAAGATCACCTCGAGGATGGCGGCGCCGAGCAGACCACCGGTCACCGAGCTGATACCCCCGAGCAGGGCGTAGACGAATATCTGGATGCTGATCGTCGGGGTGAAGTCGCCTTGGGGAGCGCCACGAAGGACGAAGGCCACCAGGGCGCCGGCGAACCCGGCGAGGGCGCCCGACAGGGCGAAGGCGAGCAGCTTGTTGCGCACCACCGGGATGCCGACGGCCTGCACGTCCGCGTCGTTGTCCCTGAGCGCTATCAGAAGGCGTCCGACGCGTCCTCGCCGCACGTTGGCGCAAACCACCACCGCCAGGACGAAGGCGAGCAGGCACAGGTAGTACATGCTCCGCTCGTCGTCGAAGTTCAGGAAGAACAACGTTGGACGGGCCACATTGGTGGTGAGGAGCCACCCGAACACGCTGTGGTCGAACAGGACGAAGTAGACCGCGGTGGCGAAGGCCAGGCTGACGACGGCCAGGTACAGCCCGGGGAGGCGGAGGGCAGGTAGGCCTACTGCTGCCGCTATCAGGCCCACGACCACGACAGTGATCGGGACGGCGAACCAGAAGGGTATGCCGGCATGGACGACCAGGCCGGATGCGACAACCGCTCCGATGGCTACGAACCCGTACTGCCCGAGGCTGACCTGACCCGCCCAGCCGGTCAACACCACGAGGGACAGCGCAACGATGCCGAACACGGCGACGTCGCTGCCGATCACAACCAGACGGGTGCTGACCAGGAAGGGGTAGAAGCCGATCGCCGCCAGCAGGACCGCGATGACGACGAGCCTGGTGCCCCGGACGGCTGCCAGCCCGGCCAGCTCTCGCGGGATGGGCCGCGGCTCGGCGACCAGGCGCCACGAGACCGATGCCCGCTCGACCCGTAGCGACTCCCGCCGCTGAAGGAAGAGGGCGACCGCCACGACGACGAAGAGCCCGCCGAAGAGCCAGCTCTGCAGGTGGGTCGGCTCGGCGAAGCCGACGGCGTCGGACAGGACGCTTATCCCGATCGCCGCCAGGACGGTTCGCGGAAGGCTGCGGAACCGGCCGATGGAGGCGGCGGCCAAAGGGGCCAGGAGGTTGGTCGGATCGAAGGTGAAGGCGGCGCCGGCGTTCCCGGCGATCCCGGCTGACAGGCTGGAAGCGGCGGACAGGGCGCCAGCGATGGCCCAGACCAGGGTGCCCAACCCTGCGACCGAGATCCCGAGCAGCACGGCCCGCTCGGTGTTCTCGGTGGCGGCCCGGATGGCCACGCCTCTCCGGGTCAGGACCAGGAAGCCGCCGACCAGCACCAGGCTCACGAAGGCGATCTCGAGCACGGCCAACTGCGGGAAGCCGAACGGGACGGCGAGATGCCCGACGCGGAACCGCAGGCCGGAGAACGGAAGGAACGGCTGCAGGGCGTTGACGCCCAGTATCTGGCCTAGGGGACGCTCGCCCGCTGGCGGCAGGAACGGGAGGTTCACGGCGGCGGCCGTGCCGACCGTCGCCACGAAGTAGGCCAGCAACACGGTGAAGGCCATGACCAGGAGCCGCGGGGCAGAGGTGAAGCGGCGCATAGTCAGGTCGAACACCGCTCCGATGCCGGCTGAGACCAGCAGCGCCAGGAGTAGGTCGACCACGAAGGGAATCGACCGCTCGTAGCGGATCAGCTCGAAGGCGACCTGGGCGCCGAAGCCCCCGATCGCCAGTTGGGCGAAGTTGATGATGCGGGTGGTGCGGTAGACGAGGACCAGAGCGGCAGCCGCCAGGGCCGAGGCCGCTCCGTCCACCAGCCCGTTGAACAGGACCGCCGCCGGCGTGCCATGGGGCAGGATGAACTGGGTGATGATCAGGACCACGCCGACGAGGACCAGGCTGAGGCCGGCGGTGACGACGGGTGGCGGCAGCCGCTTGATCAGGCTGGCCTCGGACGACTTGGTGGATGTCGCCGGCTCAGCGGTCGCCTCGGTTGCTTCGGTCACGGTCATGACGGCGGGAGAGGATCGGGATCCAGCTGGCCGATGATGTCGGTTTCGGTCTTGTTCGAACCCGTCGGGGTGGTCGCCTGATAGATCAGGATGCCTCCGTACTGGGTGGCCACGGCGTAGTCGACCGAGCCCGTGGTGGTCCCCGAGCTGCCCCCCGAACCGGAGAAGGTCTGGGTACCCGTCACGTCCCACCCGTCAACCAGCTGCCCACAGGCGTTCACCCGCTTGGTAGCTCCGCTCACCGTCGCCGAGTTGGAGAAGCTGGCGCCGGTGGCGGGATCGACCCCGACGGCCTGGAACGACTGGGGCGACTGGACGTCCAGCGGGAACAGCAGCACCGGCGGCGACGGGTTGAACGTCGCCGTCACCGTTCCTCCACCATTGCGGTCGACGACGCTCACCAGCGATATGCCCCGGTCCGGCGCCCCGGCGTGCTGGGCCTGGCCGAAGTTGCCGGCCGTGCCGCTGACCTGGACGGCGTTCTCCTTGACCTCGTAGGTCGTGGTGATCGTCCCGCCCTGGGGTCCGGGGGACACCACGTCGTAGGTGAAGGTATCGGTGGTCCCACCGGCCGGGTTGGGTGCCTGGGTGGTGGCGCTCACGTGCTCGATCTTGTAGGTGACGTAAGCGTGATCCGTCAGGGTCTGGTTTGTGCCGGCGACCGGTTGGGATGTGACGATCTGCCACTTGTAGACCCCGGGCTTGGGCTTGCCCTGGACAGTGATGCTGGCCGCCTTGTCCGGGGACGCCCCGTAGGGCGGCTGGGGACAGGTCGGGGCCTCAGACGTGCCCCCGTAGGACGGGCTGCCGTAGTTGAACGTGGTGGTCGTGGTGTAGACGAAGGCCGGCAGGGACTGAGTCGGGCCGGTCAGGTTGGGGGTGGCCAGGCTCGGCGGCACCGCCGCCTGGGGCTTGCCGCTGTTCGGAAGGCCGAAGGAGATGTCCGACTCCACCCTCTGCACCGCCACCCCGGGCCCGGCGGCGTGGGCGCAGCCTCCGGCGACCACCCCGAGGGCCAGCAGGGCGGCCACCACGGAGGAGGGTCGACGCGTCCGCTCAGCCATGGATGACCCCGCCTTCCGCCCCCACGTCGACCGGCACCCGCTCGTCTGTCGCCGGCGTGTCCCCCTTCTCGTCCCCGCCACTGAGGCTGGCGACCAGATCCGGGGCCCACGGCTGGCGCTCCGACAGGCGGGAGAGGGTGGCAAGGAACCGCGCCGTCAGGGTGTGGGCCCCGCCCAGGCGCCGCCGCAGGGCCCGCGACAGCTCCTCGGCCGCCACCGCCATCTCTTCCGTGGCGGAACCTCGGAGATCACCCCAGATGACCCGGGTGACCAACCAGGCCAGCTCGGTGTGCTCGTCGTCCGCCGTCACCCGCAGTAGAAAGCCCAGCGGCGTGTCGCTCGGGAACCGGTAACCCAGGTCGGTGCAGTAGTCACGCCACTCGCCGTAGGCGAGGGCTATCCGGGCGTTGGGACCGGCCTCGACGGCCGCCCGGCGGCGGCGGGAGCGCACGACCGACTTCCGGATGCCCGGCAGCAGGAAGTACACCAGCAGCACCAGCAGGATCAGCGCCACCACCAGGCCGATGCCCTCGCCCAGCTGGGCGGCGAAGGCGCTGCCGGGCGGGGTGGGCACCGGCAGATAGACGTTGGTCCCGAAGACCTGGGCCGCCTGGGCGTTGCTGGCCTGCTTGAGGTTGCTGCCTGAGGTCGCCTTGGCGTGGGCCGGCGTGCCGATCACCGGCAGCCACTCGAAGCCGGGGAAGTAGACCTCGACGAAGCTGGCCGCGTCCCTCGGAGAGACCTGCCTCACCCCGTTGACCACCGCTCCACCGTCGAACCCGTAGCCGATCCGGCTGGGGACTCCGACCCAGCGGGCGAGCAGGGCCTGGGCGGCGACGATCTCGAACGGGGTGCCCTGCTTGGAGCCGTCGATCATGTCGGCGATGCGCGACGGCGGCACCGCCGAAGGCTGTCCGGCCCCGGATACCGTGACGTTCTGCAGCACCCACTGGCGGAGGGCATCGAACGTGTCCCACTTGTTCGAGCCCCTGAGCTGGCTGATGAGGTTCTTCACCGCCTCAGGTGCGGGCGGGACCTGGACGAACTGTCGGAACGCCGGCGGCAGGGGGGCGTCGTCCTTCTCGAGGTCGGTCACCTTGGGAAGGGGGGCCGCCGCGACGGTGTAGGTGAAGCCGGGGTTCACCTGGCCCTCGATCAGGCGGATGTTGCCGCTCCTGGCGTCGTAGGCGAGCTGCGGCCCGGAGGCCACTATGCCGACGGTGTTGGGCAGGGTCGGGAGCACCGCCCCGCTCAGGCCCTTGATGATGAAGGTGGCCGTCTCTCCGGTCGGCCGGGTCGGATCGACGACACCGCTCCTGGGGACCGCCTTGATCTGGGCCTCGGCGAACGGGGGCAGGCGCCAGTAGGTCCCGTCGTAGACGTCGAGGCTTCCGATGCGCCATGGCCCGGTCACCTTGGACTTGACCTGGAACAGCACCCGGTCGGGGGCGGCGGTGAGCGGAGCGGTCTTGGGCAGCTGGGCCTGGTGGGCCGGATCGATGATGGGGGCAGGGAAGAGCAGATGGGTGCGGGAGAGTCCCACCAGGGCGCCCGAGATGACGGCGAGGAAGACGAGCGACTTGGCCGCCCGCCGGAGCTCGTAGCCGAGGGGGCGCTTCTCCTCCTCCGGTCCCGAGCCAGCGCCCGAAAGCAGCCCGAGGGCGACGGCGAAGAGGACCACCACGACGATGCCGCTGGCCACCTGGGCGCTCTTGGGCACCGACACCCCGGCGACGGCGGCCAGAGGCAGCGGCAGCAGGACCCCGAGGGCGGGGCGGCCGACGACGACCGCCGCCCACACCGACACCAGGCCGACGATCCCGAGCAGCCATCCCACCACGGCGTGCCAGCCGGGCAGGAACTGGACGGGTGGGCGGAGGAGGCTCCCCTCGTGCGCGGCGGTGGAAACCAGGGCCTTGACGTGGAGAACGTTGCCGAACCCGGTGGGCAGCAGGGCCACCAGCCCGGCGGCGAACATGACCAGCACCATCAGGGTGATGGCGGTGGAGGCCCTCCGGATGCGGCTTATCCCGAGGCCCGCCGCAACCCCGACGATGGCGAACAGCGCCGAGTAGATCCGGCCCCCGGCGCCCTGGAAGATGCCGCCGACCATGATCGCCGCCGCCAGGCTTGAGACGGCGCAGGCGGCAGCGACCCGGAAGGCCGGGCGCTCTGACTCGGGCTCCGCATCGGCGGCGACGGCGACCGCATCGAGGTCGGCCCCCAGCTGTCCCGCTTCGGCCCCCAAGGAGTCCCGGGCCGCCGCCTCGACGTCGGTGATGCTCACAGCCGGTTCCCCGCCCCGATGTCGTGGGCCAGGGCGGTGGCCAGGTCGTCGCCCGGGCGCATGCCCGCGACCTGGCACCCCAGCGAGGCGGCCGTGGCGAGGGTGTTGTCCGACTCCTCGTCCCAGAGGAGGGCGACGACAAGCACCGACACCCCCGTGTTGAGCAGCAGCCGGAGGGTGGCGGCCTCGTTCTGTCCCAGGTGGGGGGTGACGAGGATGTTGTGGGCGTCGCGCTGGCCGTTGGCCAGCAGCCGGCGCAGGCACTTGGAGAGCGGCTCGCGGTCGAGCTCGATGCGCGCCAACGCGTCCAGAAGGGACAGCTGGGCGGTGCCTCCCCGGAGCGGCCGGGTGAGCGGTCCCCCGTTGGCCTCGGTGCGCACCTCGTAGCCCTCCCGCAAGTGGCGCACTCCGAGGGAGGCGACCGCCCGGATGCCGGTCTCGAAGCTCTCCGACAGCCCCTGGCCGTCGCGGGAGTGGTGGGTGCGGTCGGTGTCGAGGATCAGCGTGATGCGGTCGGTGATGCCCTGCTCGGCCTCGCGGACCATGACCCGGCCTACCCGGGCGGACGCCCGCCACACGATGCGGCGGAGGTCGTCACCGGGGACGTACTCCCGCATCCCGTAGAACTCAAGGCCCGAGGGCCAGGGCTTGGACACCGGCGGCCGGATGGGGGGGTCCTCGAACTGCCTGGTCAGGGGCCGGTCGGAGACCAGCTCGACCCGGGGGTGGACCAGCAGCTCGAAGGGCTCGGCCACCACCGTCTCCCGCTCGGCCATCCCGAGGGGGTCGCCGGCCACCGCCACCAGCGGGCCCACCTGGTACACGCCCCGCCTGGTGCAGCGGAGCCCGTAGTGGTGGGTCACCTCCGAACCGGGCGAGAGCTGGGTTATCGGCACCCGGACCGGGTTGCCCAGGCGTTCGGGGACCCGTTCCTCGAGCATGAAGGTCGTGACCCTGCGCTGGGCCGTCAGGCGCACCTCCACGTCGAGGCGGTCCCCCTCGTGCGCCCGGGGGTAGAGCCCCGTGCGCTCCCCCTCGAGGCGGAGCCGTCGGGGAGCGATGGCCAGGGCCAGGATCACGATCAGCAGGGCGCCATAGGCAAACAGGTACATGGCCGTGCCGGCCACCACCTTGGCCACTATCCAGATCACCACCCCCGCCCCCAGGGCAGCGATGCCAGTGGCGGTCAGACCAACCCGGCGCTGGAGACGCCCCAGCGCCTGCAGCCACGAACCCGACTCGGCGGCGTCGCGCCAGCGGTCGAGGCGGGCGAGCAGTCGGCGCCACGGGCCCGCGCCGCTGCGGCGGGGGCCGCCGGCCGGGGCCGGGCGCGCTCTCGCCTGGGACTGCGCCGGCGCTTCGGCCGAGGTCACTGCCACCGGTGCCTCCTAGCGGCGTCCGGTGACCGGGGGCTTGATCGTGTTGGACACCCGGTCGAGGGCGACGCTGACCGACTCCCCCCGGAGGATGGCATCGGGATGGAGCACCACCCTGTGGGCGAGCACCGAGCTCATCACCGCCCGGATGTCGTCGGGGTAGACCTCGGTGCGGCCGTCGGAGGCGGCCATCACCTTGCCCGCCTTGAGCAGGGCGATGCAGGCCCGGGGCGAACCACCGATGACGATGGCCGGATCGGTCCTGGTGGCCTGCACCAGGTCGACGATGTAGAGGCCGACCTGGTCGGAGACCTCGACGGTGCTGGCGGCCCAGCGGATCATCTCCTGCACCCTGGCCGTGGTGGTCACCGGGGTGATGCCCTCGATGGAGAGCGAGAGGGCGTTGTCGAACATCACCTCGAGCTCGTGCTCGCGGGAGAGGTAGCCCATCGAGAGCTTGAAGAGGAACCGGTCCAGCTGGGCCTCGGGCAGGGGGAAGGTGCCGGCCGTCTCGATCGGGTTCTGGGTGGCCAGGACGAGGAACGGCCGGGGCAGGGGATAGGTCACCCCGTCGGCGGACACCTGGCGCTCGGCCATGGCCTCGAGGAGGGCGGACTGCGTCTTGGGGGTCGCCCGGTTGACCTCGTCGGCCAGGAGGACGTTGGTGAAGACAGGGCCGGGCCGGAACTCGAGGTTCCCGCTGCGCTGGTCCAGCATGGCCGATCCGGTGATGTCGCCCGGCAGCATGTCGGGGGTGCACTGGACCCGCTGCCAGCTGGCCTCCTGCATCGACTCGGCCAGGGCCCGGGCCAGCATCGACTTGCCTGTCCCAGGCAGATCCTCGAAGAGGACGTGGCCTTCGCAAAGGATGGCGATCAGGGCCAACCGGACGATGTCGGTCTTGCCCTTGATGACCGTCTCGACGTTGGCGACGATCTCGTCGAACTCCTTGCGGAAGGTGGGCCCATCGAGGGTGCTGCCCGCCGAGGCGGCCCGCGACCGAGCCGCCGGACGGGTCGCGGTGGCGCTCCGAGGCATATCAATTCCCTTCTTCTGACAAGATGGGCTTCACTGGTTTCGACAGGGTTTCCGGTCCTCGGCCCGAACTGTTAAATCGGGCCTCGATCCGGCCTTCGGCGGGGGAGTTTCCGCTTACCGGGCTCAGGTTCCTGCTTCTTCCCGCCTTGAGAGTGCCGTGGCTTCGGGCGAAACTGTAGCGGCCCGCCCCTGCGGTTGTCTGGACAGGCAGGCAGGACGAATACGTACGGCGGACAGGGCGGAACGGATTTTGGGTTGATGAATGAGATGATTGGCTGATGGCTGGGCCCACCGCTCCCTCGGGCAGAGAGGCGGCTCGTCGGTACGCGCCCCTGGGCGGGATCGTGGTCGCGCTGCTGCTGGCGTTCTTCGTGCTCCCCTCTTCGCTGACGCTGCCCCAGGCCAACCCCTCGACGACGCTGGAGCTGGCACCGGTGCCTCCGACCGGGCAGAAGGTCAACGCCCCAGCGGCGAACTTCTCCTCCCTGTCGCTGGCCGGTTCGTCCACCCTGGGCACTGGAGGCAACGGCCCGGGCGGGGGGGCGGCGCTGCCGTCACTTCCCTCCGGCCTCGGGCCGGGCAGCGGGTCGCTGCCGCCCGAGGTCTACCAGTGCGTCGACGGCCGCCAGACCGCCGACCCCCTGGCGCCGCCGTGCTCTGCCTACCGCTACCAGGGCGACAACGGAGGGAGCACCTACCAGGGCGTGACCGGCGGCCTGATCAAAATCCTCATCTACTTCGACGCCAACGGCACCCTGAACACCGCCCGGGGCGCGGACTCGCCCACGCCGAACACGATCATCAACCTCGACGACCCGCCCCAGCCCAACGAGGTCGGCTCCACCTTCGTCAACCGGGCCTGGGAGCACTACTTCAACCTGCACTACCAGACCTACAACCGCCACGTGCAGTTCTGGATCCAGTACGGCTCGCTCAACAGCGCCGGCGAGGCAGACGCCAACACCCGTGCTGCCGACGCCGCCTTCGGCTACAGCACGGTGCACCCCTTTGCCGCCATCGACTACGGCGTGTTCGGCGGGTTCCAGGACGTCTACAACAACTACATGGTGACCCACGGGGTGCTGATCTTCGGCTCCCAGTACGGGCGGACCGAGTCCTTCTACCAGAAGTACCCGGCCCTGCAGTGGGGCTACCTGCCCCCCATCGAGCAGGCGGCCCAGTTCTTCGCCAACCTCGCGTGCACCAAGCTCAAGGGCCAGCCGACCAGCTACGCCGGCGGCGGCCTGAACGGCAAGCCGCGCAAGTTCGCCTTCAT
This sequence comes from Acidimicrobiales bacterium, assembly GCA_035653595.1. Classification (GTDB taxonomy): domain Bacteria; phylum Actinomycetota; class Acidimicrobiia; order Acidimicrobiales; family JAJPHE01; genus DASRBO01. Next base: position 81,471 of record DASRBO010000176.1, read on the forward strand.
GGCCGACGGCGACTCTTCCTCGGTCAACTACCAGAAGGAGGACCAGGAGGTCCTGGCCGACCTCAAGTCCACCTGCGGACTGGTGCCCAGCGACACGGTCAGCTTCCCCCATGACGGCTACGCCATCGACAACAGCCAACTGCCCGCCTACTCCACCCAGAACATGGCCAAGCTGTCCGGCGACGGGGTGACAACCATCCTGTGGCCTGCCGGCTTCGAGACGAAGCAGTCCCAGGCCGCCCAGCAGATCGGCTACCAGCCGGAGTGGGTGCTCGGCGACGACCCGAACCAGGCATGCAACTTCTGCACCTCGTTCCAGAACCAGGTGACCTGGACACACGCCATGGTGATGACCAGCGCCGTCTATACGCCCCAGGTCCCTGAGCTGATCTGCTACCAGCAGTACCGCACCGTCGACAACCAGGCGGCGGACTCCGACGTCCAGTTCTACGCCTGTGCCGACTACAACGACCTGCGCCAGATCTTCGACGGCATCCAGGTCGCGGGGCCGAGGCTGAACCCGCACACCATCGACCAGGGGTTCCATGCCATCCCGCCGGTGGCGAGCAACAACCCGCAGGTGCCGGCCTGCTACTACAAACCCAACGACTACACCTGCATCAAGGACGCCGCCCTCGAGTGGTGGGATCCCACCGGCCAGGACCCCAACTCCTCCAACAAGGGCTGCTGGCGCATGGTCGAGAACGGGAACCGCTTCCTCGACGGGCAGTTCCCCAACGGCAACCTGAACGCCCAGAACAGCCCATCCGACGTCTGCAACGGCTTCGGCGAGGAGATCCAGGAAGATGCGGCGCCACCATCCGCCTAGGGTGCGGCGCGGCCGCGCCCGTCCGATCCACCTGCTACTGGCGGGTGGGCTGCTGGCGGCGGCCAGCCTTCTGACCACGAGCGCCGTCCGCCCCGCCCCGGCTTGGGCCAACACGGAGAAGGCCTTCAACATCGGCGTGGGCCAGAGCATCACCAGGACGTATTCCGACCTGGCGGGTGACGACGGCGAGGGCGACGTGGACTTCGAGGACGGGAACCCCAACTACACCTCCAACGCCCAGGACCCGCCGGACTGCGACCCCCAGCCGTCCTGCGACGACATCCCGATCACCCTGCAGGTGCCCAAGTCGGCCCTGACCCCGAACAACAACTACCTGCTCAAGGTCTCCTTCACCTACCAGGGCGGCCCCGGCGCCAATACCCCATTGGGCGGCGAGACGGTCAACACGATCCAAGGGTCGTTGTGGGACAACCCCATCCCGACCAAGGGCCCCCACGCCAACGGCCAGGACGCTTCCTGTGCCGGCGACCCCTGTGTCATGAACGAGGCTTCGCCCGACACCAACAAGTTCAGCCTGGTCGCCGATCAGATCACCGGAACCGCCAACACGTTCACCCTCACCATCAGCCTGGTCGACGTGGGATCGGGGCCCGGGTCCGGGCCGCCGGTGTGCGGCGGCGCCGGGGCCCCGGCCTGTCCGGGCTCGGACAACGGCGGGGGCGGGACCTCAGCCCCGTTGACCGCCAACCCGACCGACCAGGGCACCTCCTACAACCCTCCGGCCAGCGGGCCGGAGGCCACCCCAAACCTGCCGTCGGCCTCGGCCATCGGGATACCCCTGCCCACCTTCAACGTCGCCCCGGGCGGCCCCAACCCGGCCCTGGCGGCCCTGTCCAGCGTGAACCTGGGCTCGGTCCTGGGCCTCGGCGGCAAGACGCTCAAGGCGGGCGGCTTCCTGAGCATCCCGGCGGCCCGTCCGGCCTCGACCCTGGCGGTGGTGCTGTCCTTCGTGACCGCGCCGGTACTGATGGGGCTGGGCGCCGTCTGGCTCCTCCGCCGGCGGCGCTCGCTCGTCCTCTGACCTTCCGGCCGACTGACGCGCAGCGCCCCGGACCAGGGAACCCACCGCTTCGGCCGCACCGAGCCGATCGGTGGGGCTATAGGCCGAGGACCCCGGCCAGCTTCCCGTGGTGGTCGACGACGTGGTGGCCCTCGGGGTCGGGCTGGCTGTCGTCGTCGTTGACCCCGACGTAGCGGACCGCCGTCATCCCCATGGCCAGGGCGCCGGCGATGTCGGTCCGCCTCAGGTCGCCCACGTGCGCGGCACGGTCCGGAGCCACGCCGCCCAGGCCCTCGAGGGCGTGGCGGAATATGGCGGGATCGGGCTTGTAGACCCCCACCTCGTCGGAGAAGGACCAGTGGTCGAAAAAGGACAGCAGGCCGTTCCGCTCGAGGTGGGACCGCAGGATGACCGAGCCGGTGAAGCCCACGTCGCAGATGATCCCGATGCGGACTCCGCTCTCCTTGAGGCCCCGCAGGCACTCCCCGATGCCCTCGGTGATGTGCAGCTCGGCCTGCTCGCCCACCCGGCCGAACGCCTCCACCAGCGCCGCCCGCACCTCGACCGGCACCTCGAAGCCCAGCTCCTCCACGAGCGACTCGGCCGCCTCCGCCGCCAGCAGCTGCTGGTTGGCCGTCCAGGCGGCGGTGAAGCGCTCCCACGAGGCGTCGAAGACGGCGCCGATGTGCTGGCGCTCCACGGCGAAGCCGGCCTCCTCGAGGATGCCGGCCCAGGCGTCCAGCCGGTGGCCCCGCAGCTGGCCGCGGTCCTCGTAGACCAGCGTGTTCCAGTAGTCGAAGGTGACCGCCTCGATGGCCCGGGTCATGCCGGGCGGAGGGGCTCCGGCCGGGTCACCCGGTCGGCGCGGGCCGCCGCCGCCACCGCCTCGGCCACCGCCGGGGCCACCCGCTTGTCGAACACGCTGGGCACGATGTAGCTGGGCGACAGCTGGTCCTCGTCGACCACCGAGGCGATGGCCTCGGCGGCGGCCAGCTTCATGTTCTCGGTGATGTCGGTGGCTCCGGCGTCGAGGGCCCCCCGGAAGATGCCCGGGAAGCACAGCACGTTGTTGATCTGGTTGGGGTAGTCGCTGCGGCCGGTGGCCACCACGGCGGCGACCCCCTCGGCCTCCTCGGGGGCCACCTCGGGGTCGGGATTGGCCAGGGCGAACACGATGGGATCGGGCCGCATGACGGCGAGGTCGCCCCCGTTGAGCAGGCCGGGCCCGCTGACCCCGACGAAGAGGTCGGCGCCGGCAAGGACCTCGGTCAGGCTCCCCTGCCTGCCCTCGACGTTGGTGTGGTCGGCCAGCCACTGCTTGGACAGGTCGAGGCCCTGCCGTCCCCGGTGGATGGCCCCCCGGCGGTCCACCCCCACGATGGACCCCACTCCGGCCTCCAGCAGGATCTTGGCGATGGCCACCCCGGCGGCCCCGGCCCCGGCGATGACCACGGACAGGTCCTCGATCTTGCGGTCCACCACCTTGAGGGCGTTGCGCAGGGCGGCCAGCACCACCACCGCCGTCCCGTGCTGGTCGTCGTGGAAGACCGGAATGTCCAGCACCGCCTTGAGCCGCTCCTCCACCTCGAAGCAGCGGGGGGCGGCCACGTCCTCGAGGTTTATCCCGCCGTAGACGGGGGCGATACGGGTCACCGCCTCGACCAGCTGGTCGCTGGAGGAGACGTCGAGGCAGACCGGGAAGGCGTCGATGCCCCCGAACTCCTTGAACAGCATGGCCTTGCCCTCCATCACCGGCAGGGCGGCCAGGGGGCCGATGTCGCCCAGGCCAAGCACGGCCGTCCCGTCGGTCACCACCGCCACCGTGTTGGAGCGGATGGTGTAGCGGTGGGCGAGGTCGGGGTCCTTCTGGATGGCGGTGCACACCCGGGCCACGCCGGGCGTGTAGGCCATAGAGAGGTCGTCGCGGCTGAGCAGCGACGAACGGAGGCCCACCTCGATCTTGCCCCCCTCGTGCAGCTCGAAGGTCCGGTCGGTCGCCGACACCAGGGTCACGTTCTCGAGGCCCTCCAGGGCGGCCCGGATGCGGCCCACGTGGTCCTCGTCGGAGGCCAGCACGGTCACGTCGCGCACCATGCTGCCGCCGGCCACCTCGACGATGTCGAGGCCGGCGATGTTTCCGCCCGCCTGGCCGATGGCGGTGGCTATCCGCCCCAGCTCACCCGGCTTGTTCGGGATCTGGACGCGCAGCCGGACCGAGAATGCCGCGTTTGGCGTCGATGCCATCGGCAGACGCTACGCGGCGCTGCCGCCCGCCGCCCAATCACGTGATCGGGAGGCGGGACGGCGGACGCTCAGACCTCTTCGTGCTCCATCTGCTCGAGGCAGCGGCTGATCTCCGAGGCCCGGAAGCGGCGATGGCCGCCGAGGGTCCGGATGGCGGTGATCTTGCCGGCCCGGGCCCAACGGGTGACGGTCTTGGGGTTCACGCGGAACATCGCCGCCACCTCAGCGGGAGTCAGCAGTGCGTCTTTGGGGTTCTGGTCGGCCATGTCGTAATTTGCTCCTGCGTCTGGCCGGGTCGCTTGTGGCGCCGCGTCCGTTTGGTACCTAGAAGGTACGGCACCCCCCATTTGGGGTCGATAGCCCACACGCGTCATCTGTGGGACCCCGATTGGCTAGTTATGCGCGGTGGGGAGAGTGGCCACCGCACCCCGGCTGCTGCCCGCCACCGCCGGTGGCGGGGCCCTGCGCATAGCCGGCCAGGGGGGCGCGGCGAGGCCCGCTCCGGCTCATGCAAGGGGCACCGGTCAGGAGCCGTAGTCGAAGCCGAGGTCGGGGGCGGTGACCAGGGCTACGAACGGCACACCCCGCTCGGCCACCATGGCCTCGGCGGTGCCGCCCCGGTCGACCACCGCCACCACCAGGGCCGGCTCGGCACCGACCTCCCTGGCCACGTCGAGGGCCTCGAGCAGCGAGGTGCCCCGGGTGACGGTGTCCTCGGTGATCACCACCCGGTCGCCGGCCTCCAGGGCCCCGGCGATGCGGCCGCCGGCGCCGTGGTCCTTGACCTCCTTGCGCACGCTGAAGGCCTTGAGCGGGCGGCCGCGGGCGGAGAGCACGCCAGCGGTGCAGAAGGCCACCGGGTCGGCCCCCATGGTCAGCCCGCCGATGGCGGTGGCGTCCGCCGGCAGGACGGCGGCGATGGCCTCGGCCACGAGGAGCATCCCGTCGGGTCGGCAGATCGTCTGCTTGGAGTCGATGAACCAGGAGCTGCGCCGGCCCGACTTGAGCACGAAGTCCCCGGTGCGCACCGACCAGGCCAGGATGTGGTCCCGCAGGGCCTGCCTGGTCCCGTCGGCGACCACAGCGGCGCTCAACGCCCCTCTCCAGCGAAGCGCACTTCTCCTCCTCCCTCGACCACCGCCCCGATGACGGCCGCCCGGTACCCCGCCTCCCCGACGGTCTCCAGCACCCGGCCGGCGTGCTCGTCGGGGACGACCAGCACCATGCCGACGCCGAGGTTGAAGACCCGCAGCATCTCGTCCTCGTCTATCGCGCCCAGACGGGCGATGTCGCCGAATATGGCCGGCACCTCCCAGCTGTGCCGCTCCACCACCGCGTCGCAGCCCGGGGGGAGGGCCCGCACCAGGTTGCCCGGCAGGCCGCCTCCGGTGATGTGGGCGGCGGCGTGGAGGGAGCTGGCCGCCGCCAGCACGCCCGGCGCGTAGATGACCGAAGGCTCCAGCAGCTCGTCGGCCAGGGTCCGGTTCGAGCCCGGGCGCACCGGGCGGTCGAAGGCCAGCCCCGGCGCCTCCAGCAGCACCCGCCGGGCCAGCGAGTAGCCGTTGCTTCGCAGGCCCGGGGAGAGCAGGCCGATCAGCACGTCCCCCGGTCGGACCCGGTCGGGCCCGAGGATGGCGTCGCGCTCGACCACGCCGACGGCGAAGCCGGCCAGGTCGAACTGGCCCGGCTCCATGGCCCCGGGGTGCTCGGCCATCTCGCCGCCCAGAAGGGCGCAGCCGGCCCGCCGGCACCCCTCGGCCACGCCGGCCACCAGGGCGGCGGCCAGGTCGGGCTCCAGCTTGCCGACGACCAGGTAGTCGAGGAGGAAGAGGGGCTCGGCCCCCGAGCAGGCGATGTCGTCCACGCACATGGCCACCAGGTCGATCCCGATGGTTTCGTAGCGGCCGGCGGCGGCGGCGACCATGGCCTTGGTCCCCACCCCGTCCGTCGAGCTCACCAGCACCGGGGAGCGGTAGCGCGAGGGGTCGAAGGAGAACATGCCCCCGAAGCCTCCGATGCCGCCGAGCACCTCGGGGCGGGCGGTGGAGGCCACCACCGAGCGGATGCGGTCCACGGCGTCGTCGCCGGCGGCGATGTCCACCCCCGAGTCGGCATAGGTGAGTGGACGACGGGAGCCGGCGGTGCTCCGCCCCCCGGCGTCCTCAGCCACCCTCCGACGCCCCTTCGAGCACCCGGTCGCCCGGCGCGCCCTCGAGCACCGCCTTGGACAGGTTCACCGGCACGGGAACCGGGTAGTCGCCGGTCAGGCAGGCGGTGCAGAAGCCGGCCCGCGGCGCCTCGATGGCCCGCACAACGTTCTCGAGGCTCAGGTAGGCGACCGAGTCGACGCCCAGGTACTCGCGGATCTCCTCCACGGTCAGGTTGGCCGCCAGCAGCTCCGAGCGGGTGCCGGCGTCGATGCCGTAGAAGCAGGGCCAGCGCCAGGGTGGGGACGAGATGCGCAGGTGCACCTCGCTGGCGCCCGCCTCCCGCAGCATCTTGGTCACCGCCCGCTGGGTGGTGCCCCGCACCACCGAGTCGTCCACCACGACCAGGCGCTTGCCTGCGATGTTCTCCCGCAGGGGGTTGAGCTTGCGCCTCACCCCTGCCGCCCTCAGCTCCTGGTTGGGGGAGATGAAGGTCCGCCCGATGTAGCGGTTCTTCACCAGACCCTGGCCGTAGGGGATGCCGCTGCGGCGGCTGAAGCCCTCCGCCGCCGGCACGCCCGACTCGGGCACGCCCATGACCAGGTCGGCCTCAACCGGGGCCTGCTCGGCCAGCAGCTCCCCCATCCGCCGGCGGGCGCCGTGCACCTCCTTGCCGTAGAGATGGGAGTCCGGACGGGCGATGTAGACGAACTCGAACACGCACAGCTTCGGCTGGACCCGCTCGGGGGGGAACGGTCGCAGCGTCCGGCAGCCGGTGGCGTCGATGACCACCATCTCGCCGGGGTCGAGCTCCCGCACGAAGTGCGCCCCGATCACGTCGAGGGCCGGGCTCTCGGAGGCCAGCACCCAGCCGCTGTCCAGCCGGCCCAGGCACAGCGGGCGGAAGCCGTTGGGGTCGCGGGCCCCGATGAGGTGGGCGGTGTCCATGACGACGAAGGAGAAGGCCCCCTCCAGCTCGGGCAGGACCTCCATCAGGGCCGCCTCGAGGTCGCGCCCGTCGCTGCGGCCGTGACCCTCGCCCGGGAAGCGGCGGGCCACCAGCTCGGCGACCAGGTCGCTGTCGCTGTTGATCTCGCTCATGCCCGGCAGCATGCCGATCCCCGCTGCCAGCGCCTCGGTGTTGGTCAGGTTGCCGTTGTGACCGAGGGCGAATCCGGCCTCGCCCACCGAGCGGTAGACGGGCTGGGCGTTGCGCCAGTTGGACGAGCCGGTGGTCGAGTAGCGGGTGTGGCCGATGGCCAGGTGACCCTCGAGCGAGCGGAGAGTCCGCTCCTCGAAGACGTTGGTGACCAGGCCCATGTCCTTGACGACGGTGATGGTGTCGCCGTCGCTGACAGCCATGCCGGCGGACTCCTGACCCCGGTGCTGCAGCGAGTAGAGCCCGTCGAAGGTGAGGAATGCGACGGGGAGGCCGGGGGCGTAGACCCCGAATACGCCGCAGGCCTCCCGAGGAGAGGTCACCCGTTCATCTTCCCACAGGGACGGCCGCCACCCCGGAAGAGAAGGGCCGGAATTGCGGGCCGCCCCCTAACCTGCGCCCCGGCATGATCGACCTCCACACCCACTCGACCGCCTCCGACGGCTCGGACTCCCCCGCCCGGGTGGCGGAGCTGGCCGCAGGCAACGGTTGCGGCGCCTTCGCCCTCACCGACCACGACGGCTTCGGCGGACTGGAGGAGGCCGGGCGGAGGGCCGCCGAGCTCGGGCTCAGGCTGGTTCCGGGGTGCGAGATCTCCTGCGAGTGGGACCCAGGCACCATGCACCTGCTGGTGTACTTCGTGGGGCCGGGCTGCGGTGAGCTGGAGGCCACCCTGGGGCGCCTGCAGGAGGCCCGGGCCCGGCGCAACGAGGTGATGATCGAGCGCCTGGCGGAGACGGGCCTGCCGGTCACCCTCGAGGAAGCGGCCGCCGAAGCCGGGGGCGACGTGGTCGGCCGTCCCCACGTGGCCGCCGTCCTCATGGCCAAGGGGGTGGTCGGGTCGATCAACGAGGCCTTCCAGCGCTACCTGGCCAAGGGCCGGCCGGGCTACGTGGCCAAGGAGCGGCTCGCCCCGGTTGTCGCCGTCGAGCTGGCCCGGCGGTGCGGAGGGGTGCCGGTCATCGCCCACCCCCTGAGCCTCGAGCTCGAGCCGGACGCCCTCGAGCGGGAGGTGGCCGGGCTGGCCGAGGCCGGGCTGGGGGGGCTGGAGGCCCACTACGGGCGCTACTCCCCCGAGGAGCGGGCCCTGGTGGCCGACCTGGCCCGGCGCCACGGACTGGTGGCCACCGGCGGCTCGGACCATCACGGGTCCTACAAGCCGGACCTGACCGTGGGGACGGGACGGGGGGATCTCGTCGTGCCCGACGAGGTGCTTGACGAGCTGGAGGCCTGCCGCCGCTCCCACTAGGAGGCGGGACCGGTCGCCACCCCGAGGGCCTCCCGCTCCCACCCGACCTCCGCCGCCTGGGCCCGGCTCGGGCGGGGGAAGACCAGGGCCAGCGGGGTGCGTACCAGCAGCCAGAGGTCGAGGCTCACCGACCAGCCGGCGAGGTAGGCGATGTCTAGCTCGATCATCTCGGCATACGACAGGGCGTTGCCCCCCTCGACCTGCCACAGCCCGGTTATGCCGGGCCGGACCCGGTGGCGGGCGGAGGCAGCGGGGCTGAACCGCTCCGGCTCGACCGGCAGGGGGCGGGGCCCCACCAGGCTCATCTGGCCCCTCAGCACGTTGACCAGCTGCGGCAGCTCGTCGAGGGCGAGCCGGCGCAGCACCGCCCCCACGGCCAGGACCCGGGGGTCATCGGACGGCTTGAACAGCAGTCCGTCGGCCGCCCGGCGGGCCGCCCCAACCCAGGCCTGCTCCTCGGCGCCGCGCTGCATGGTGCGGAACTTGACCATGGCGAACATCCGGCCGGCGGCGCCCACCCGGGGCTGGCGGAACAGCACCGGGGCCCGGTCGTCGAGCCACACCGCCCCGGCCACCGCCGCCATGACCGGCAGGCCGACCACCAGGGCGACAGTGGCCCCGACCAGGTCGAGGGCCCGCTTGGCAGCCCGCCGCTGCACCGCCGGCTGGCCCCGCAGGGGGAACACCGCCAGCGGTCCCATCCTCGCCCGGAAGGCGTCCGGCCTCAGCCTGGCCCGGGGGACGACCAGCGCCACCGGTGGCCCGCCGGCTCGGGACATGCGGAGGTAGGCGCCCACCGCCTCCTCGCCCCCGGCGACCAGCACCTGGCGGTAGCGGCCCAGTGCGGGCGGCGCCGCGCCGGCGAGGAGGGCGTCGGCCGCCGAGCACAGGTGGGTGCCGGCGTGGGACAGGCCGTAGGCCGGGTCGGCAAGCAGGCGGGCGGCGGCGGCCACTCCGCCGGCTGAGCCCACCAGCAGGGTCGGATGGGGGGTGCCGGCGCCACCGCGGCGCATCCACGCCACCAGGCGCCACATGGCCCAGCGGCAACCGACCACCGCCGACCAGCAGGCCAGCGCCGAGGCCAGGGCCATCGGAGCGGTCCAGCCCCCCCGCAGCACCGGCGGCGCCGCCCAGGCGACGAAGAAAAGGGCGGCGGCGGGCACGGCCGCCCGGGCGGCATACCAGCCGACCCCGGCCGACTCGGCCCGGCTGCGCCGGCGGTACAGGTCGCTGATCACCCCGGCCAGAACGAACAGGGTGGCGGCCTGCGTGCCCCCCCGGCGGACCCCGTCGATGCTCCAGGCCACGGCGGCGCACACGGCGCCGTCGAAGAAGGCCGTAAGAGGGCTGGGAGCGGCCGTGCGTACGGCCTCGACGGCATCCATCCACCACGGGTCGCGGTCGGGCGGCGCCGGGACGGGCGGGCCGGCCGAGTAGAGTTCGTCGTCGGGGCCCACCCCCCAATTCTGGCCGGGCCGCGCCCCCTGCCATGCTGCACCCATGCAGACGAGGGCGGCGGGCGGCGGACACGGCCGCCCCGGCCGGAGGCCTGAGCCGGGGCCGGCGACCGTCCGGTGAGCGAGCGCCGGGTCAGGGGGATGCGGCGCTACTGGGAGGAGCGCTCGCGCCTCAACGCCGCCTACTACGTGGACACCAGCCTCGACTTCGACCACCCCGACATGGACGCGTTCTTCGCCACCGGGCGACTCATCGTGGCCGAGGCGCTCGACGACGCCCCGGCCCGGCCGCCGGGCACCGGGCTGGCGGTGGAGATCGGCTGCGGGTTGGGCCGGGTGTGCCTGGCCCTCGCCGACCGGTTCGACCGCGTGGTCGGCCTCGACGTGGCCGAGGGGATGGTGGCGAGGGGGCGCCAGCTGGTGGCGGCGCCAAACGTGGCGCTGCTGGTGGGCGACGGCCGGTCGCTTCGGCCGGTCAGAGACGCCACCGCCGACCTGGTCCTGTCGTTCACGGTGTTCCAGCACATCACCAGCGTCGCGGTGATCCGAGGCTATCTGGAGGAGACGGCCCGGGTGTTGCGCCCGGACGGCCTGGCCGTCATCCAGTGGAACAGCTCGGCCCCCACCTGGCGCTGGGCCGCCCGCCGGCTGGTGCGGGACCTGCGCCAGCGCAGCGGGCTCGGCGGCGATCCCCGCGGACGGGACACGGCCGAGTTCTTCGGCACCAGCATCCCGGTCGCCCGCATGACCGGCATGGTCGAGCGGGCCGGCCTGGCCGTGGCCGGCACCCGCGGCGGCGGCAGCCTCTTCTCGTGGGTGTGGGCCCGTCGACGGTGACCGGTCCGGTTCCGGGCACCGGGACGGGAGGCGACCGGCCGCCGGTTTCGGTCGTCGTGCCGGTTCGGGACCGGCGGGCGCTGCTCGTGGGGCTGCTCGACGCCCTCGCCGTCCAGTCCTTCGCCGGCGCCGAGCTCATCGTCGTCGACGACGGCTCCACCGACGGCTCGGCCCGGGCGGCGGAGGGACGACCGGGGGTGAGGGTCCTGCGCACGCCCGGGGTCGGGGCGGTGGCCGCCCGCCGCATCGGGGTGCAGGCGGCCAGGGCGCCCGTCCTCGCCTTCACCGACAGCGACTGCGTCCCCGAGCCGGCTTGGCTGGCCGCTGGCATGGAGGCGATCGCCGCCGGCGCCGACCTGGTGCAGGGGGCGACCTACCCGATCCGGGCGGTGCGACCCCGCGAGCGCAGCGTGGCCGTGGGACGGGAGGACGGCCTGTACGCCACCTGCAACCTCTTCTGCCGGCGGGAAGCGTTCGAACGGGCCGGGGGCTTCGACGAGGACGCCGGACGGCGCTTGGGCTTCCGCCCCGGCCGGGTCCTCGGGGGCACCGGCTTCGGCGAGGACACCCTCCTGGGATGGGCGGTGCGCCGGGCCGGGCGGGCCGTGTTCGAGCCCCGGGCGGTGGTGCGCCATCACGTCTTCCCGCCATCGCCGGCCGACACGGCCCGGCGCGCCTACGCCGTTGGCGCCTTCCCGGCCCTGGTGCGGGAGGTGCCGGAGCTGCGAAGGACCCTGCTGGTGGACGGGGTCTTCCTCGGCTCCCGCTCCCGCCTCCCGCTGTACGCGGCGGCGCTGCTGGCGCTGGGCCGGCGGGTCAGGCTCGCCGGTGCGGTGGCGACCGGGTGGGCTCTCTGGCGCGCCGCCGCCGTGTTGGCGGCCGAGCCGTCGAACAGGCGCCGCCTGGCGGTGGTGCCGCTGGAGCTCGCCTCGGAGCTGGCCACCGCAGCGTCCCTGGTGGCCGGCTCGGCCCGGGCCCGCAGCGTGGTGCTGTAGGTGGGGGACACGACGACCACCGCCGGAGCCCGCCGTCCCGGCGTGACCGTGGTGGTCCCCAGCTGGCACCGGCCCGAGGGCCTCGGCCGTGCCCTCGACGGCCTGGCCCGCCAGTCCCCCACCCCGCCGGCCTGGGACGTGGTGGTGGTGGCCAGCGCCGGCGACCCCGGCGTGGCGCCGGTGGTCGAGGCGGCACGGCGAAGGCTGCCGGTGGCGGTGGCGGTGGTGTCCGAGCCCCGCTCCGGGGCGTCGGCGGCCCGCAACCGGGGGCTGCGGGAGAGCGCGGCGGTGGTGGCCTTCCTCGACGACGACTGCCGTCCGGAGCCGACCTGGCTGGACCGGATCACCGCCCCGGTGCTCGAGGGTGTCTGCGCCGGCGCCGGGGGCAGAGTGGTGGCCGACCCGGCGGTGGACCGCCCCCGCTGGCTGGGCGACGCCCTGCTGGCCTACCTGGCCGAGTACGACCGTGGCCCCGACGAGTCGACCCTGGACGGGGGAGACTTCGTGCTCACGGCAAACGCCGCCTTCGACACCGCCGTGCTGGACGCGGTCGGTGGCTTCGACGTCGAGCTCGGCCCTGACGCCGGCCGGCCCCTGGTCGACGACGACGTCGACCTGTGCCGGCGGGTGATGGCGACGGGCGCCGTCATCCGCTACGTCCCCGGCGCCGTGGTGGTCCACGACCTGCCCGCGACCCGGCTCAGCCCCGCCTACCTGCTGCGGCGGATGTACGCCCAGGGTCGCTCGGACTGGACGCTGGACCGCAAGTCGGGAGGTCCCCGGCGGCCGCCGGCGTCGGCTCGGGCGGCCCTTTCCCGCCTCGGGGCCGAACTGCCTGGGCTGCTCGGGCAGGGACCGTGGCATCCCTCGGTGGCCCTGCACGCCGCCGGCGCCGTCGCCCGGGCCGCCGGCTACACCCGACAGTCCCTGGCGGCGAGGCCGGGGCGGGTGACAAGGCGATGACCCGCATCCTGGTGCTGAGCAACTTCTACCCGCCCCACGAGCTGGGCGGCTACGAGATGACCTGCCGCGACGTGATGGAGCGTCTGGCGGGCCGGGGCCACGAGGTCCTGGTGCTCACCAGCACCTACCGTCGGCCCGACCTGCCCACCGCCGCCCGGGCCACTGCACCCGAACCGGCGCCGGTGATGGTGCGGCGGTCCCTGCGCATGTACTGGGACGACCACCGCATCGTCCGGCCGGGGATCGCCGGCCGCTGGCGCACCGAGCGGGCCAACCAGGAGGTCCTGCGGCGGGCGCTGGCGGACTTCCGCCCCGAGGTGGCCTCGGTCTGGAACATGGCCGCCATGTCGCTCGGCCTGCTCACCACCCTCGCCCGGGCGGCCACGCCGATCGTCTACGCCGTGTGCAACGACTGGCTCGACTTCGGCCGGTGGATGGACGGATGGAGCCACACCTTCGCCGGCCGGACCCGCCTTGGCCGGGCGGTGGAGGCCGTCACCGGCCTGCCCACCGGCCTCGGCGATCTGGGGGCCACGGGGACGTTCTGCTGGGTCAGCCACTGGACCTGGCGGTGGGCCGAGTCCCACTCCCCATGGAGCTTCCCCGACTCGACCGTCGTCTACAGCGGGATCGACCCGTCCAGCTTCCCGATCGACCCCTCGCCCCCTCCGCGCCCCTGGCGGTGGCGCCTGCTCTTCGTGGGGCGGCTGGAGGCGGACAAGGGAGCCGACACGGCGGTGCGGTGCCTGGCCCACCTGCCGGCCGACGCCACCCTCGAGGTCGTGGGACCGGGCAGCGAGGAGGAGCGGCGGCGGGTGCGGCGCAGCGCCGATGACGCCGGGGTGGCCGACCGGGTCAGCTTCGACACCGTCGCCCGCTCCGAGCTCGCCGCCCGCTACCGCCGGGCGGACGTCTTCGTGTTCCCCAGCCGGTGGGAGGAGCCCTTCGGCCTGGTTCCGGTGGAGGCAATGGCCTGCGACACCCCGGTGGTGGCCACCGCCACGGGCGGGGCGGCCGAGGTCCTCCGCGACCGCGTCAACTGCCTGACCTTCGGGCGGGAGGACCCCGAGGACCTGGCGCGGGCGGTCATCGAGCTGTCCGGCAACGAGGCCCTGCGCCGGCGGCTGGTGGCGGGGGGCCGGCGCACCGCCGCCGCGCTCAGCGTCGACGCCCTGGCCGACTGCCTCGAGGCCTGGCACGTGGCTGCCGCCCGCCGCTTCGCCGACGGCCGGCCGCCGCCGCGCTCAGCGCCAGATCCGGCCCCCGGGTGAGAGGGGGGGACGACCGGGCAGAGGCAGGGACGCCGCCCGCCCCACCATCCGCTCGGTGACCGACCGCCAGCGGGGTCGAGGGCCGGCGGCGCGGGGCGAGCGGTAGATCACGAAGTGAGAGCGGCCGTGGTACAGGCGGTAGCGGACCAGGCCGGCGCTGGTGGCGTGGTCCAGCAGACGGCGCACCGGCAGGCTGTGGTGCAGCGGCTCGCTCCCATCGTGGCCGTGGCTATGCCCGTCCTCCTCGAGGAGGTTGACCGCCACCAGGGCGGCCCGCTCCTCGAGGGCCCGCAACAGCTCGAAGGGGTCGGGCACATGCTCGGCGACATCGAAGCTGAAGGCCAGGTCGAAGCCGCCCGGTACCTCCCCCTCGATGTCGAACACCGACGCTTCGATGCCCCGGTCGGCCAGTCGCCAGCGCAGGAAGCGCGTGCTGGGGTTGTCGTAGTCGGCGAAGTCGACCCGGTACCCGCGCGCGAGGAGCCGCAGGCCGTCGGTACCGGTGCCGCAGCCGTAGTCGAGCAGGCGGGCACCGGCGGGAAGGACCCGCATGACGTCGCGCCGGTACGGGATCTTGGTCGGCCACATGGCGAAGGCGGTCAGGTCGTACAGGTAGGCCCGACTGGTGCGGTAGAAGTCGGCCTCGTCCGCCGCCGCCCCGGCCTCCTCGTGCAGGCGGTGGTCGTGCGACGTCAGGGCGGCGGGGTCGTAGTCGTCGCCCAGGTACCGGCGCAGGTCGTCAAGGTCGTCCTCGGCGTCCCAGGCGTTGAGGAAGAAGGGGGCCAGCTGCTGGTAGTACCAGGCGTCGGCGCGGGGTCGGGCCACCGACCGCACCGGCGCCAGGGGGACGTCGGCCAGGTACGACCACAGCGACGAGGTCGAGGAGGTGATGGCCGATCGGGCCCGGTCGGCGAAGTGGGGGCGGAACCATGGGTGCTTGGCCACCATGACCCGCTCCGCCCGGGCGGCGGTCTCGAACCGCCGGCGCAGGTCCGGCCAGTCGTAGCGGTGAACGTGCAGCCCGACCGCCGCCGGCTGGTAGCGCAGGACCATGCCGGCCTGCGACAGACGCCAACCAAGGTCGATGTCCTCGTACAGGAAGCGGAAGTCGGGGTCGAAGCCGCCGACGGACCGGAACAGCGACGCCTTGAGCGACACGTTGGACGAGTAGAAGCGGGCCCAGCCGGCCTCGTCCGACCCGGCCGACGCCTGCCGGTCGAGGGCACCGAAGTCGAACTGGGTCGCCGACCACTCCAACCAGCTCTGGATGCGGCCGGCGGCGGCCTCCGGATGCCAGGCGATCCGGCCGAGGACCGCCTCGGTGGGAGCCGGGCGGCGGTTGTGGGCCGCCAGATGGACGGCGATCAGGCCGGGCTCGGCGAGGATGTCGTCGCCGAGGAGGAGCACCAGGGGCCGCCCGGTCCGCTCGACCCCCAGGTTGCGGGCGACGCCCGGGCCCGCCCGGGGCGAGCGCAGCACGGTGACCCCGGCGGCGGTGACAGCCTGCTCCTGGTCCTCTCCGTCGACCACCACCACCGTCTCAAAGCCGGCCGGTTGCTGCTCGGCCAGGGCCCGAAGGCAGCGGTCGAGCATCGGCCAGCGGTCGCGGGTCGGGATCACCACCGCCAGGTCCTCGGCCCGGAAGCCGCTCAACGCCTCCGGTCCTCGGATCGGGGCACGCCCGGCGGCGGCGTGCCCCGCCCGAAGTACTCGACCGGACGGGCGGGGGCGCCGAAGGCGAGGGTGTAGGGCGGAACCGGCCTGGTCACCACCGAGTTGGCCCCCACCATGGCGTGCTCGCCGATGTCGGCGGCGATCGTGCACTTGGACATGACGGTGGCTCCGGCGCCGATGCGGATGGGCCGGTAGTCGTAGCCCTGGGCCAGGTGGGGGCGGTCGGGGTCGCGGAAGCGGTGGCTGCCGTCGACGATCAGCGTCCCCTGGGCGAAGGTGCAGTTGTCGCCGATCTCGACCGAGGTCGAGCACTGGATGGTCACGCCGTAGGTGAAGTTGCACCCGTCGCCGATCACCACCTCGCCCGCCCCGGCTATCTCGCAGCGGAAGTCGCGCCTGAAGTCGACCCCCGACCCGACGATGAGGACTCCGGGCCCGGGGATGTCGAGGCTGAAGCCGGGGCCGAGGCGGACCGGTCCCTTGAATTCCACCCGGCAGTGCTGGTGGGTTGCCCTGACGGCGAGGAGGCGGACCCGCGACGCCACGTCGGCCGCCACCCGGTAGCGGAGGTACCACGGGAGGTCCCGCCAGCCGTGGGGACGGATCATGGCTGCTCCACGCCGAAGGTGGCCTCCAGCTCGGCCACTCCGGCGGCCGTGGGGCGACCGGAGACGAAGAATGCCAGGGGGGCGGTGGTGGCGAGGACGGTGCGGCCGGCGTCGGTGAGGCTGACCGCGGCGGTGTAGGTGCCGGTCAGCAGGGCCACCACCATGCCGATCTCGTAGGTGACCGTGGTGCCTGCCCGCAGCGGCGGCATGCGCAGGTCATGCGAGGCGTCGCTGTAGACGCCCGTGCCCTCCTCACTGAGGACGCCGAGTCCCACGATCGGGTGCTCGACGTCGGCGAGCACCCCTACCGTCACCCTGAGCTTGACCCGCTCGCCCGAGCGCACGTGCCTGGTCACCTGCCCGTCGGCCCCGATCAGCTCGGCCGACTCCACCCGGGCCACACCAGGGGAGTGGGGGAGGGCGGCGCCCGGACCGGACTGGGTGGCGGCGAAGTCGGGCTCATCCTGGAGGGCGAGGATGTCGTGGAACACGGAGATGGCCTCGGCGGTTTCGCCGACGAAGCGCAGCACGCCGTTGTGGAGGACGGCGGTCCGGTCGCACATCTGGCGGACGGCGTTGAGATTGTGGCTGACCACCACGATGGTCGCCCCGGAGTCGCGGATCGCCATCATGCGCTCGAAGCACTTCACCTGGAAGCCCAGGTCCCCGACCGCCAGAATTTCGTCGATAAGGAGCACGTCCGGCTCGGCCTGCACGGCCACGGCGAAGCCCAGCCGCACGAACATGCCGGAGGAGTAGAACTTCACCGGCGTGTCGATGAAGCGGGAGATTTCGGCGAAGTCCACGATCTCGTCGAAGCGGGCGTCGATCTGCCGCCGGGTCAGACCGAGGACGGTGCCGTTGACATAGACGTTCTCCCGTCCGGTCAGCTCGGGGTGGAACCCGACGCCGACCGATATGAGCGGGGCCACCCGCCCCCGCACGGTCACCCGGCCCTCGGTCGGCGCGGTCACCCCGGCCAGCATCCCGAGCATGGTGGTCTTGCCCGAACCGTTGCGACCGATGACGCCGAAGCACTCACCCCGCCGGAGTGACAGGTCGACGTTGCGGACCGCCCACAACGTGCTGCGGCGCGTCCTGGTGCGCAGCCTGAGGGCGGCCGTCACCAGCATCGGGGCGTCGTCGTACTTGACGTAGCGCTTGCCCACCCCCGTCAGCTCAACGATGGGGGGCCCGCCCGCCGATGCCGCCGGCGAGGCTCGATCGGCGGTGGGCACGGTCACAGCAGGTCGGAGAAGACGCGGTTGTAGCGGGTGTGCAGGACGGCGGCGAGGCCCACCAGCGCCACCGACCAGCCGAGGCTCACCGTCACCAGGGCGGCCCAGTGCGGGTCGGCCCCCCCGGTGGCGGCCCGAAACAGCTCGACCACTCCGGTGAGGGGGTTGATGTCGACCACCCAGCCCAGGACCCCGGAGGCCAGCCGGCGGGGGTAGAAGACCGGGGTCAGGTAGAACCAGCCCAGGGTCGCCGCCGTCACCAGGTACCTCACGTCGCGGAAGTACACGTGCAGGGCGGCAGCGACCAGGCAGACACCGGAGGTGAGGACGACCAGGACGACGGTCGCCGGCAGGAGGAGCAGGGTGCGTGCTCCCAGGCCGACCCCCAGCAGCGGCGCCAGCACGAGCAGTACGACCACGGCGATGGCGAAGCCGTACAGGTTGGCCACCACCTGCACCAGCGGCAGCACGGCGCGGGGGAAGTAGACCCGGGTCGACATCGTCGATCCGTCGACGATGGACGTGGCCGCCGTGGCCAGGGTGGTGCTGAAGTACGACCACCCAACCATGCCGGCCAGCACGAAGACGGCGAAGCTGGTGCCGACGTGGATGTGGACCACCCGCGAGAACACCACCGCGATGATCACCGCCTGCAGCAGCGGCAGGCCGACGGCCCAGGTCAGCCCGAATGCCGCCCGGCGGTAGCGAACGTAGAAGTCCTTGCGGGCCAGTATGGCGATGAGCGGACGCGACGCCCACAGGTCGGCTATCAGCTCGCGGAGGGGCGTGCGCTCGCCCTCGAGCTGGAACCCGGCGGCCGACACCAGGCCAGCGTACCGACGGCCCGAGGCGTCGAAGGCCAGCCCGGCGCCGGCCGTGGCCCGCCGGCAGCCGGCGGCGGTTCTACGGCGAGAAGGGCCCGGGCCAGACGCCCGGAGGCGGGGAGGCCGCCACTGGGTCACCGACCTTGCGTACGACCATTAACAGGTGGCAGCCGAGGCGGCGGATGCCCGGGGTCCGGGTGGCCACCGCCTCGAGGACGTCCACCGCCCGCCGCCCCGGCCCGCCCCTGGCCTCCAGCCAGGCCGAGGTGGCCGCCTGGGGCGGAGGGAACTCGAAACTGGACCAGGCGACCGTCTCCAGGCCGGCGGCGGCGAAGAGCCGCCTGGTCTCGGCCTGGATGTGGTGGGTATGGGGCAGGTACACGTCGGGGTCGCCCTCACCGAGGCCGAGCAGCCGGCGGTCCACCGGCTCGGGCCATACCCAGGGCCGCAGCGAGATCAGCGCCGGGTGGTCGGCGCCGAGGGCCTTCTCCACCCAGGCGAACAGGTGGCTGAGCGGCGAGCGCAGCGGGGCCTCTGAGGCGTTGTTCGTGGTCATGACCATGACCCCGCCGGGCCTGAGCACCCGGGCGATCTCCCACACCGCCAGCTCCGGGCGCAGGAGGTGCTCGATGACCTCGGACAGCACGACCACGTCCGCGACCCCGTCGCCGAACGGGAGGCGCTCGGCGTCGCCCCTCACGAAGGCGGCTGACAGCGCCGCCCCGGACAGCTCCTCCATGCGCTTGGCGGCGTAGTCGATGTGGTGGCCGCCGAAGTCCGTGCCCACGTACCGGGCCGCTCGGTCGGCCAGGCGCTCGGCGACCAGCCCGGCGCCGCAGCCGATGTCGAGGATCAGGCCCCCGCCCGGCAGGTGCCTGCGCACCTCGGCCGCCACCAGGTCGTAGCGCATCTCGTGACGGTGCTGGTGGTAGGGACCCCACAGCTCGAACTCCTCGTGCACGGTGGGGACGCGCTCGTTGTAGTGGAGCTTGAACGCCTCCTGGTGGGCGCTGCGCAGCAGCTCGAGCTCGGTTGCCGTCTGCTGCCGGCCACGCTGGCGGTAGCGCAGGTACACCACCGACCACAGCGACACCAGGCCGAAGGCGGCGGCCGCCCGCTGGCGGGCCCCGGCCCCGGGTCGGAGGGCGGCGGCGAGAAGGGCCGCCGGCAGGGCCGCCCTGGCCGTCCGGCGCTGGCTCTCGCTCATGGTGTGAGGCCCCTCCGTTCGACCGCCTCGGGCCGGCGACGCTACCGCCGCGGGCGGCGGACCACGGAGCGGTACAGGTCCTCGTGCGCCGGGCCCGGACCAGCCCGCCAGTCCCACCGGGCGGCGTGGGCCACGCAGCGGGCCGGGGTGTCGGGACGACGGGCCAGGGCGATGGCGGAGTCGAGGCCGGAGACCAGCCCGTCGACGTCGCCGTAGCGCACGGCTTCACCGACCTCGGGATGCCCCTCGAGGATGTCGGTGCTGCCCCCGGCGTCACCACCCACCACCGGGGTGCCGCAGGCCAGCGACTCCACCAGCACCAGCCCGAACGCCTCGGCCGCCGACACCAGCACCGTCACCGTCGCTCCCCGGTACCGGGCCGGCATGTCCCCGAGCTCGCCCACGCCCAGCACGTCGATGGCGGCGGTGGCCGCCGGATCGGGGGGCGGCAGCCGGAATGGCCCGTCGCCGGCCAGCACCCAACCGTGCTCCCCGGGGCCGGCCAGCTGCAGGCGGGTGTCGGGGTGCCGGTCGAGCAGGCGGCCCACGGCGGCCACGAGCACGTCGAGGCCCTTCCGCCGCTCGGAGGCGTCGGACGGGAACAGGATGCGCACCGGGCCGGCCCGGGGCGAGAGGTCGGGCTGGAAGCTGTCGGTGCGCACCCCCGGGGACAGCACCACCGCCGGCCGGCCCGATATCGCCTCCACCTGGGCGGCGGCGGAGCGGCTGAGCCCGGTTGCTACCGACGACAGGCGGGCGGCGAGGGTGAACAGCTGACGGGACCCGTGGCCCCGGTACCCGAAGTCCTCGACGGTGGGGTGGCCGAGGGTGGTGAACACGACCCGGTGACCGCTCATCCGGGCGGCGATGGCCGAGGTGGCGCTGAGGGCGTGGACGAGGTCGAAGCGGTGGGTGGCCAGGAAGGCCCCGGCCACGGCGCCGAAGGTCTCGGTGGCGGACAGCT